>NZ_CP113060.1:1736112-2412225 GCF_026625725.1 Pseudomonas sp. SL4(2022) | reverse complement strand
ATCCTCGTCGGTGGTGCCGGGGTGCGCGGCGATAAAGTACGGGATCAGGTACTGCTCTTTGCCCGCCTCTTTCGAGTACTTCTCGAACATGCGCTTGAACTTGTCGTAGCTGCCAATGCCCGGCTTCATCATCTGGTTGAGCGGGCCTTCCTCGGTGTGCTCCGGGGCAATCTTCAGGTAGCCACCGACGTGGTGGGTGACCAGCTCCTTCACATACTCCGGCGACTCAACGGCGAGGTCGTAGCGCAGGCCTGAAGCAATCAGAATCTTCTTCACCCCCGGTAGCGCGCGGGCGCTGCGATAGAGCTGAATCAGGGCCGAATGGTCGGTGTTCAGGTTCGGGCAGATACCTGGGAACACGCACGACGGCTTGCGGCACGCGGACTCGATTTCCGGGCTTTTGCAGGCAATGCGGTACATGTTCGCAGTCGGCCCGCCGAGGTCGGAGATCACTCCGGTGAAGCCCGGCACCTTGTCGCGGATCTCTTCGATCTCGCGGATGATCGACTCTTCCGAACGGTTCTGGATGATCCGCCCTTCGTGCTCGGTGATCGAGCAGAAGGTACAGCCGCCAAAGCAGCCGCGCATGATGTTCACCGAGAAACGGATCATGTCGTAGGCCGGGATCTTCTCCTTGCCATAGGCCGGATGCGGCACGCGCGCATAGGGCATGCCGAACACATAGTCCATTTCTTCGGTGGTCATCGGGATGGGTGGCGGGTTGAACCACACGTCCACCTCGCCGTGCTTCTGCACCAGCGCGCGGGCGTTACCTGGGTTGGTTTCCAGGTGCAGCACGCGGTTGGCGTGGGCGTACAGCACCGGGTCGTTACGTACTTTCTCCATCGACGGCAGGCGGATCACCGTCTTGTCGCGGGTCATGCGCGGGCTGGCGAGAATCTGCACGACCTTCGGCTCGTTCGGGTCTTCCAGCGGCGCTTTGCTCTGCTCAATGGCGCAGGCTTCGGTGTCCTGGGTGTTCACGTACGGGTTGATGATCTTGTCGACCTTGCCCGGCCGGTCGATACGCGTGGAATCCACTTCGTACCACCCCTGCGGCGTGTCACGGCGAATAAAGGCGGTACCGCGCACGTCGGTGATGTCTTCGATCTTCTGCCCGTAGGACAGGCGCTGCGCCACCTCAACGATGGCGCGTTCGGCGTTGCCGTACAGCAGGATATCGGCGCTGGCGTCGATCAGGATCGAGTTACGTACTTTGTCTTGCCAATAATCGTAATGGGCGATACGGCGCAGCGAGGCTTCGATGCCGCCGAGCACGATCGGCACATGCTTGTAGGCTTCCTTGCAGCGCTGGCTGTACACCAGACTGGCGCGATCCGGGCGCTTACCGGCCAGGCCACCGGGTGTGTAGGCGTCGTCGGAGCGGATTTTCTTGTCGGCGGTGTAGCGGTTGATCATCGAGTCCATGTTGCCGGCCGCGACGCCAAAGAACAGGTTCGGCTCGCCGAGTTTCATGAAGTCGTCTTTCGACTGCCAGTTGGGCTGGGCAATGATGCCCACCCGGAACCCTTGCGCTTCAAGCAGACGGCCGATGATCGCCATGCCGAACGAAGGGTGATCCACGTAGGCATCACCGGTCACAATGATGATGTCGCAGCTGTCCCAGCCAAGCTGATCCATCTCTTCCCGGCTCATCGGCAGGAAGGGCGCAGGCCCGAAACACTCGGCCCAGTACTTTGGATAATCGAATAACGGCTTGGCGGTTTGCATGGACATGGAAGTGACCGGCGTTGGCGAACAGGGATGGAAAATCGCGGGCGCGGAATATAGCACAAAATTTAACCAAACCCGACTTCAACAGTCGGATAAATTGCACATCCAGCGCTAGCAATACAGTAGTGGCTTACGGCTATACTCGGGCCACAACATCGGCACCCAAGAGCCGAGAAAGGGAGTTCCTGTGGTTCCGCGCTTAGCCCTCTCATTGCTGTTGCTGCTAAGCCTGCTGCTGACCAGCAGTCTGGCGCTGTCTGCCGTGCAATTGACCGCCGACAGCAGCGGTCTGGCGCTGAATCCGGCGATCGAATTACTCGAAGACAGCAGCGCGCAATTGACCATTGCCGACATGGCCGACCCCGCGGTGCAGAGCCGCTTTCAGCCCGGCAACGGCCGGGCCAGTGTCGGCCAGAGTAAAAATCCCTGGTGGATTAAAGTCACCCTGCAACGCACGGCCGATGCCCCGCGCGACTGGTGGCTGGAGGTCAGCTCTGTCACCCAACTGGACCTGCGTGTGTACCTGCCGGATGAAAACGGTGGTTGGCACGCACGCCAGTCGGGCGAACAGGTCAGCCACCGCGAAGGTCGCGACCGCCCCTCGCGCTACATGGTCTTTAAACTGCCGCCACTGGAGCCGCAGCCACTGACCTTTTATCTGCGCACCTACGACCCGGCCGGCAACTCCTTCCCCATGAAAGTCTGGCAACTGGACGACATGATCCAGCAAGCCAGCGAAGAGAACCTCGCCCTCGGCGTGGTCTACGGCATCATCACCGCGCTGCTGTTGTACAACCTGTTCATCTTCCTGAGCCTGCGCGACTCGGCCTATTTCTGGTACGTACTGACCACGGCGGCGGCGTTGGTGATGATCCTCAGCATGAGCGGTCATGGCTTCCAGTACCTATGGCCGAATCATCCGGTGCCGTTCTGGCTGGATCGCGTGACGCTGCCCTCGCTGTGGGGGCTGTGCGCGTGTCGCTTTACCCAATGCCTGATGCAAACCCGCCTTCACGTGCGCTGGGCCCATCACCTGCTGAGTTTCGCCTGTGTCTGCTATGTCATCGCCGTGCTGCTCGAAGGCCTTGGCCAGCGTCACACAGCGGCCTGGATCATTGCCCTGCTGTCACTTACCAGCATTCCGGCAGCCCTCGGTTCGGCGTTGATCCGCTGGCGCCAGGGTTATTTCCCGGCCTTTCTTTACCTGTGCGGCTACGGCCTGATTCTGGGCAGCATCAGCCTGGCGCTGATGCGCGCCACCGGGCTGGTACAACCGGCCGCCTGGAATGCTTACGTATTCCCGCTGTCGGTGGCCGCCGAGTCCATTCTGTTTTCGTTTGCGCTGGCTTACCGCATTCAGACGCTCAAACAGGAAAAAGCCGAAGCCTTGCAACAGGCCGACCGCGAAAAAACCGCGCGCCTGGCTCAGGCGCAAGCCAACGCTGCCGAACTGAAGCACTCGGTAGAGCAGCGCACAGCTGAACTCGCGGCCACCAATGAGCGCTTGCTGCAGCGCGAACGCGAACTGCAACATGCGGCCTTCCATGACCCGCTGACCGAATTGCCAAATCGCCGGTTTCTGGTCGAGCGCTGCGAGACCGCACTGGCCAAAGCCCGCCGGCATAGCGAAGCCACCGCCTTACTGCTGATCGACCTCGACCACTTCAAACCGATCAACGACAGATATGGCCACGACGCCGGCGACCTGATGCTGCAAAGCATCGCTCAGCGCCTGCGCGAACATGTGCGCGCCGGTGACGCGGTGGCGCGCCTGGGGGGCGATGAGTTTGCGGTACTGATCGGCGGAGACGATGCCGAACAGCATGCCCGCGAAATTGCCCGCCGCCTGCTTGCCGAACTGGCTAAACCAGTGATCTACGGAGCCGAACGCCTGACTGTCACCATCAGCATTGGCGTGGCGCTGTACCCCCGACATGCCAGCAATTTCACCACCCTGTACAAAGCCGCCGACGAGATGCTCTACAAGGTCAAGAGCCGCGGCCGCTCTGGCTGGGCGGTCTGTGGCGAAGGTGGCGAACTGAGCAGCGAAACGCGCCTGCAACTGGATGTGCTGAATGTTCCCAGCGGCCTGATCTGAAACAGGTCGCCAGCCATCACCCAACCAACGACTAGTCGCCATCTTCTGTGATCGTCCGTGCACGAGCGCCTATACTCGCGGCAAACGTCACCCGACACAGGAAGTTCGCCGTGCAGCGCCTACTCCTTCTTCTTTTTCTCTTCAGCAGCGCGCTCAACGCCACCCCGATCACCTTGAGCGCCCCCAGCAGCGGCAGCGTGCTCAATGATCGGATCGAACTGCTGGAAGATGTTGGCGGCCAGCTGAGCATTGCCGACATGGCCGACCCTGCCGTGCAAAGCCGTTTTCAGCCGGCCGCAGGGCGTACCAGCGTTGGTCAGAGCAGCAACCCCTGGTGGATAAAACTCAGCCTGCAACGCGCCAGTGACGCACCCCAACAGTGGTGGCTGGAAGTCGGCGCGGTCACCCTGCTCGACCTGCAGATCTTCCTGCCCAACGCTGCGGGCCAATGGCAGCTGCGCCAGGCCGGTGAGCGCACCGGCTTTGCCGAAGGCCGCGACCACGATTACCGCCGCGCGGTATTCAGCCTGCCGCCGCTGAGTGAACAGCCGCAAACCATTTACCTGCGCACTTATGATCCGGCCGGCAACTCCTTCCCACTGCGCGTCTGGCAGCTGCATGACCTCGAACAGCTGGCCAAGCGCGAGCACCTGCTACTCGGCCTGATCTACGGGGTGATCCTCGCCCTGCTACTGTACAACCTGTTTATCCTGCTGGCCCTGCGCGACCCGGCGTACCTCTGGTACGTGCTGACCATGGCCGCTTCGCTGGTGTTTATCGCCAGTATGAGCGGCCATGGCTTCCAGTACCTCTGGCCCAATGGTCCGGTGCCCGCCTGGCTGGATCGCATCACCTTGCCCATTCTGGTCAGCCTCGGCATCCTTCGTTTTGCCCAGGCGCTGCTGTCCACACGCACCACCCTGCGCATTGCCCACACCATCCTCAACGGCTGTATCGCGATCTATCTGCTGGCCCTGGCGGTCAATCTGGCAGGTTATCGCAGTGAAACGGGCATGCTGATCGGGCTAATCCCGATTATTACCGTACCCACCCTGCTGCTCAGTGCCGTCATCCGTTGGAGACAGGGCTTTACCCCGGCACTGTTCTACCTGCTGGGCTATGGCAGCGTACTGCTGAGCTTTGTGATTCTGGTGCTGCGCGCCGCCGGCGTGGTTCAGCCAGGCGAGTCAACCGCTTACCTGTTCCCGCTTGCGGTTGCGGCCGAAGCGATCCTGTTCTCCTTCGCCCTGGCCTACCGCATCCAGATTCTCAAGCAGGAAAAAGCCGATGCCGTGCTCCAGGCCGACCGCGAAAAAACGGCACGTCTGGCCCAGGCCCAGGCCAATGCCGCTGAATTGCAGCACTCGGTCGACCTGCGTACTGCCGAGTTGGCGGCGACCAATGAACGACTGCGGCAACGCGAGCGTGAATTGCAGCATGCCGCGTTCCACGACCCACTGACCGATCTGCCGAACCGCCGCTACTTGGTCGAGCGCTGTGAAACTGCGCTGGCCAATGCGCGCCGACACAGTGAAGCAATTGCCCTCCTCCTGATCGACCTCGACCATTTCAAACCGATCAATGACAAACATGGTCACGATGCCGGCGACCTGATGCTACAGAGTATTGCCCAGCGCTTGCGCGAGCACGTGCGCGCCGGCGATACCGTGGCACGCCTGGGGGGCGATGAATTTGCCGTACTGGTATGCGGAGCGGACGCAGAAGAGCACACGCGGGACATTGCCAAGCGGCTCCTGGCGGAGCTGGCCAAACCCGTGCACTACGGCGCCGAACGCCTGACCGTGACCATCAGCATTGGCGTGGCGCTCTACCCGCAACACGCGAACACCTTTACCGCGCTTTACAAGGCAGCAGATGAAATGCTCTATCGGGTCAAGGCTCGCGGCCGTTCAGGCTCGGCGGTGTGCGGTGAGGATGGCGAACTGAGTGACAGCACGCGCCTGCATCTGGACGTACTCAGCGTACCCAGCGGCTTACTCTGACTCAGCCGTGCCGGTAACGACGCGGCACCCTTGCAGTGACCTTGCTGAGCAGTTCGTAACCGATAGTGCCCGCAGCCTGCGCCACCTCATCCACCGGTAATTGCGCCCCCCACAGTTCCACGGCGTCGCCTTCAGCCGCTTGCGGCAAGTCGGTGAGGTCGACTGTCAGCATGTCCATTGACACTCGCCCCACCACCGGCACCCGCTGCCCCAGAATTACCACAGGCGTCCCGGCCGGGGCGTGACGCGGATAGCCGTCGGCATAACCGCAGCTTACGGTACCGATACGTGATGCCCGCTCGGTGCGCCAGGTGTCGCCGTAGCCCACCGCTTCACCGGCGGCAATCTCACGACAGGCAATCAGCCGCGCAGTCAGGCTCATCGCCGGACGTAGACCTAGTTCCGCCGCACTCAGGTCAGCAAAAGGCGTCGCGCCATACAACATGATGCCGGGGCGCAGCCAATCCATATGCGCAGCCGGGAGGGTCAGGATCGCCGCCGAATTGGCCAATGAGCGCTGGGAGAAATCCAGATCCAGCAGATCGAGAAACTGCTCCAGCTGCAATTCGGTGGTCTCGCTGCCGCGCTCATCAGCACAGGCAAAGTGGCTGAGCAGATTCAACTCGGCCACCTGCGCAGCACCCTGCAAACGCCCATACCAGTCACGCACGGCAGCGGCGCTGAAGCCCAGGCGATGCATGCCGCTGTCCAGCTTCAGCCACAGGTTCAGCGGCCGCGCCAGATTGGCCGCGAGCAGTTGCTGCGCCTGCCGTTCACCGTGCAGCACCACATCCAGGCCCAACTGCGCAGCGAACGCGTACTCGTCCGCCTCAAAGCAGCCTTCGAGCAACAGAATCCGCGCTTCACCATGCAACGCACGCACCTCGGCGGCCTCCTCCAGGCTGGCCACGGCAAAACCGTCGGTAACCTCGTGCAAAGCCGTCACCACCTCGCGCACGCCATGCCCATAGGCATTCGCCTTGACCACCGCAAATGCCTGCCGTCCCGGCGCACAGCGTTTGGCCACCGCGTAGTTATAGGCTATCGCGGATAAATCAACAGTGGCGACAAGCGGGCGCATGGGGCAAGGTCCTTAAAGCCAAACGGGCGGCCAGTTTAACCACTGGCCGCCCGTTTTTATTGATCTGGCGCGGCAACAAAGCGTGTTGCCCGCAAGCCAGCTACTCGTCGTCGAATTGATAGCTGCCCGGCGCCAGGTTTTCAAAGCGTGAATACTTGCCGAGGAAGGCCAGCCGCGCCGTACCCAGCGGACCGTTCCGCTGCTTGCCGATGATGATTTCGGCGACGCCCTTGTACTCGGTCTCGGGGTGATACACCTCGTCACGGTAGACGAACAGGATGATGTCGGCGTCCTGCTCGATTGCCCCGGACTCACGCAGGTCGGAGTTGATCGGGCGCTTGTTCGGGCGCTGTTCCAGGCCCCGGTTGAGCTGCGACAGGGCAATCACCGGGCAGTTGAACTCCTTGGCCAGGGCCTTAAGCGAGCGCGAAATTTCGGAGATCTCGTTGACGCGACTGTCACCGCTGGAGCCGGGAATCTGCATCAGTTGCAGGTAGTCGACCATGATCAGGCCGATCTCGCCGTGTTCGCGAGCGAGGCGTCGAGAGCGCGCACGCATTTCCGACGGCGAGATGCCGGCAGTATCGTCGATAAACAGTTTGCGGTCGTTCAGCAGATTGACGGCTGAAGTGAGCCGCGGCCAGTCATCGTCATCCAGACGACCGGCGCGCACCTTGGTCTGATCGATGCGCCCCAGCGAGGCCAGCATACGAATCACGATGGATTCCGACGGCATCTCCAGGGAGTACACCAGGATCGATTTATCGCTGCGCATCAACGCGTTTTCCACCAGGTTCATCGCGAAGGTGGTCTTACCCATGGATGGACGACCCGCCACGATAATCAAGTCAGCCGGCTGCAGGCCGCTGGTTAAATCATCCAAGTCGGAAAAGCCGGTGGACAAGCCAGTGATCGCATCACCGTTATTGAACAGTTCATCAATGCGGTCGATAGCCTTGACCAGAATGTCGTTAATGCCGACCGGGCCGCCGGTCTTCGGCCGCGCTTCGGCGATCTGGAAAATCAGCCGCTCGGCTTCATCGAGGATTTCTTCACCAGTACGACCTTCCGGGGCGTAGGCGCTGTCGGCGATCTCATTGCTGATGCCGATCAGTTTGCGCAAGGTGGCGCGCTCACGAATGATCTGCGCGTAGGCCTTGATGTTGGCCACCGACGGGGTGTTCTTGGCCAATTCCCCCAAGTAGGCCAGACCGCCCACCTGGGACAGCTGCCCTTCCTTGTCCAGCTGCTCGGACAGGGTCACCACGTCAAAGGGGTGGTTGCGCTCGGCAAGCTTGTGCACCGCGCGAAAAATCAGGCGATGGTCGTGCCGATAGAAGTCACCATCGGAGACCTGATCCAGCACGCGCTCCCAGGCGTTGTTGTCGAGCATCAGGCCACCGAGTACGGCTTGCTCGGCCTCGATCGAGTGCGGTGGCACCTTCAGGGCAGAGGTTTGCAGGTCGTACTGTTCGGGCAGGCTGATGTCGTTCATAGGGCTCTGGGCAAAATTCTGTGTTCACAAAACAAAAGGCACGACATCACTTGCGTAATGTCGTGCCTGATTGTTAGCGGCCCGGCACCTGAGTGCAAGCCCACTTAGTCGCGAGCTGATTAGGCTGCTACGACGACAACCTTGACGGTTGCTTCAACGTCGCTGTGCAGGTGCACGGCTACGTCGTATTCGCCGAGTTGACGAATGGTGCCGTTCGGCAGACGCACTTCAGCTTTGGCCACTTCAACGCCAGAGGCGGTCAGGGCTTCAGCGATGTCGTGAGTGCCGATGGAGCCGAACAGTTTGCCTTCATCGCCCGCGGTAGCGGTGATGGTGACTTCCAGTTCAGCCAACTGAGCAGCGCGGGATTCAGCATACGCTTTCTTCTCGGCAGCCAGTTTTTCCAGCTCGGCGCGACGCGCTTCAAACGCAGCAACGTTTGCAGGAGTAGCGGCAGTGGCTTTGCCTTGCGGCAGCAGGAAGTTACGACCGTAACCGGCCTTAACATTCACTTTATCGCCCAGGTTGCCCAGGTTGGCGATTTTTTCCAGCAGGATCAGTTCCATTTGGTAATAACCTCTTAACTTTTAACCTTCACCGTTCGCGGGGCCCGAGCCATGCTTGCGCTCAAAGCGACCACGAAAATCAAACAGACTGTCGACAATGGCCAAAACCACCAGTAACGGATAAGTCAGCTGCATAAACAGCAACAGCGTGATGTACAACCCCACCAGCCAGAACTTCGCCAACCGCCCTTGCGCCACCAGCCCATGCAACAGGGCGATGCCTGCAAACGCCAGCGGTACACTGCACAGCGGTGTCAGCATGGCCATCTGCGGCCCCAGATTGGGCCCCAACAGCATACCGACCAGCAACAGCATCGCCAGCGGAGGCGGGAGGCGCAGCGCGCGAAACTCGCGGCCAAAACCACCCGGGTTATACAACTGCGCCTGCCAGAAGCGCCCAAGGATCAGGCTCAACAGGCTGACTGTCTGCAACAACGCCGCGATCAATCCGGTCAGTACCGGTGCAATCAGGCTATCCAGGCGCGCTCGCTCATCCACCGACATCTGTTGGTGAACCCCATCGAGCATTTGCGGCATCAGCTTTTGCAGCTCAAGCGCCATTGCATCAATGGGTTCGCGGAACACCGCATCCAGGACCAGCCCATACACCAGGCCCAATGCCACACTGCACAGCAGTACACGATTCCAGGACAGGTTGGCGCGTAACAACAACGCCAATCCCAGCGCACCGAGCAACACCAACAGGGTGCGCGGCTCACCGAAATACCACCAGCCAATGGCAGGCAGCAGGGCCCAGGCGAGGATGCCAGCGGCATCACTCCAACCGCGCCGCAGAAGCACCAGGCTTCCAGCGGCAGCACTCAACCAGAACAGCAGCGGCAACGCCGCAGAAACCACCACTACAAGAGTGGCCTGCATACGGCCGCGCATAATGAATTCAGCTAAGGCGCGCATGCAATTTATCCCTTACTTCTTGTCGAACATCCGGTCTCAGCGGCCGTGGCTGTCGGTGTAAGGCAGCAGGGCCAGGAAGCGGGCGCGCTTGATAGCGGTAGCCAGCTGACGCTGATAACGAGCCTTGGTACCGGTGATACGGCTTGGAACGATTTTGCCGGTTTCCGAGATGTAGGCTTTCAGGGTGTTGAGATCTTTGAAATCGATCTCTTTCACGTCTTCAGCAGTGAAACGGCAGAACTTACGACGACGGAAGAAACGTGCCATGAGAGTGGCTCCTCAATAGATCCGTGGATTACTCGTCAGCGTTATCGCTGTCGCTGTTGTCGCTGTCATCGCCATCGGCAGAGTCAGCGCTTTCAGAACGATCACGACGCTCGCGGCGCTCGCTACGATTTTCCTCAGCTTTCAGCATTTCGGACTGTTCGGTAACGGCTTCGTCGCGACGGATGACCAGATTACGGATCACGGCATCGTTGTAACGGAAGTTGTCTTCCAGCTCAGCCAGGGCTTTGCCGGTGCACTCAACGTTGAGCATCACGTAGTGAGCTTTGTGGACGTTGTTGATGGCGTAAGCCAGCTGACGACGGCCCCAATCTTCCAGGCGGTGAATTTTGCCGCCGTCTTCTTCGATCAGCTTGGTGTAACGCTCAACCATGCCGCCGACTTGCTCGCTCTGGTCCGGGTGAACCAGAAAGATGATTTCGTAATGACGCATAAATGCTCCTTACGGGTTGTAGCCTGCCGCCAAACGCGGTCAGGCAAGGAGTGAAGTTCACTTGTTTGTCTTGCCACAACAAAAAGGCGCAAAAGCACCTGCCGTTGCGGCAAGGGGCAACATTCTAGAGAAGCACCCTGCCACACGCAAGGCAAACTGGTGATTATTTGAACAACCTGAAACCGGCGCAGCCTGGAAGGGCTGCGCACTGCAATAGGCCCATGGACGCAGTGAGCGCCCGATAGTCACTAAGGCTTGCTGCCAGCCTTGCGCTGACGCAGCGCTTCAAACAGACAGACGCCGGTAGCCACCGAGACGTTGAGACTGCTGACACTGCCCGCCATGGGCAGCTTGACCAGGTAATCACAGTGCTCGCGAGTCAGCCGTCGCATGCCTTTACCTTCGGCCCCCATGACCAGCACTGTCGGCCCGGTCAGGTCATGTTCATAGAGTTCCTGTTCAGCCTCGCCGGCCGTGCCAACCACCCACAGACCGCGCTGCTGCAACTTCTCCAAACTGCGCGCCAGGTTGGTCACGGCCACCAACGGAATCACTTCCGCCGCACCGCAGGCCACCTTGCGCACGGTGGCATTCAAGGTGGCGGACTTATCCTTTGGCACAATCACCGCCAGCGCACCCGCGGCATCGGCAGTGCGCAGGCACGCCCCGAGATTATGCGGATCGGTCACACCGTCGAGCACCAGCAGCAGCGGCGCGCCCTCGGCGCGATCCAGCAACTCGTCCAGCATGGCTTCACCCCACACCTGACTGGGACTCACATCAGCCACAACGCCCTGGTGCACGCCCTCGACCCAGGCATCCATCTCGCGACGCTCACACTGACCAATGGTCACCCGCGCATCCGCTGCCAACCCAAGCAGGGCCTGCACCCGCGGGTCATTACGCCCTTCAGCCAGCCAGATCTGCTTGACCCGCTTCGGATGGTGACGCAACAACGCCTCTACCGCGTGCACGCCGTAGATCTTTTCCAACTGACTCATGACTTCGCCTTACGCTTGCGCGGCCCACCACTACTCGGCGCACCACCCGTGGCCCCCTTGCGATGGGCGCTCGGTTTACCCGCCTTGGCAGCCGGCCGGGCACTGTCACCCTTGCCAGCCGCACCACCTTTGGCCGGTTTGCCTTTCGACTCATTGAGCAAGGACTTCTTCAGCGCCCGGCTCTTTTCCACATCGGTGTTTCCCGGCGTTGCACGCTCGCTGCGGCGCCCGGTTTTGCCTGCCGCAGACTCGAAACCACCACGACGCTGCCCCGCCGGCATGGCTGTTTTGCCTTCGGCCAGTTCGAAATCGATCTTGCGCTCGTCAAGGTCAACACGCATGACCTTGACTTCAACGCTATCGCCTAGACGGAAACTACGGCCACTGCGCTCACCCGCCAGACGATGATGCACCGGATCGAAATGGTAGTAGTCGCCCGGCAAGGCAGTGACATGCACCAGGCCTTCGACATAGATGTCCTGCAACTCGACAAACAGGCCAAACCCCGTCACAGCCGTGATCACACCCGGGAACGTCTCGCCAACGCGATCCTTCATGAACTCGCACTTGAGCCAGTTCACCACATCACGGGTCGCCTCGTCAGCGCGTCGCTCGGACATCGAACACTGCTCGCCCAGCTGCTCAAGAATCGCATCATCATAAGGATAGATACGCGCCCGCGGCATTATCGCTGCGCCGGCACGCTTGACGTGCGGCGTATCGAGTTTGGAACGAATCACACTGCGAATCGCACGGTGAATCAGCAGATCAGGGTAGCGACGAATCGGCGAGGTGAAATGCGCATAGGCGTCGTAATTCAGGCCGAAGTGGCCCTGGTTGTCGGCGCTGTACACCGCCTGACTGAGCGAGCGCAGCATCACGGTCTGGATCAGGTGGTAATCCGGACGCTCGCGAATGCTTTCAAGCAGCAACTGGTAATCCTTGGGCGTCGGACCATCCTTGGACTTGCCACGATGCAGCGACAAGCCCAGTTCAGTGAGGAATGCCTTGAGTTTTTCCACGCGTTCCGGTGGCGGACCGTCATGCACCCGATAAAGCGCCGGAGTCTCATGCTTCTGCATAAAGGCCGCCGTGGCGACGTTGGCAGCCAGCATGCATTCCTCGATCAACTTATGCGCATCGTTGCGCTGGGTCGGGCGAATCTCGGCGATCTTGCGCCCAGAGCCGAAGATGATGCGGGTCTCCTGAGTCTCAAAGTCGATAGCACCACGCTCATGGCGCGCCGCCAGCAATACCTGATACAGCGAATACAGCTGTTTGAGGTGCGGCAGCACCTCCTTATATTCGCCACGCAGGGCCTTGCCTTCGTTGCTTTTCGGCTGCTCAAGCATGGCGCTGACCTTGTTATAAGTCAGCCGCGCATGGGAGTGGATCACCGCTTCATAAAACTGATAATCGGTCATCTTGCCGGTTTTCGAGATACTGATCTCGCAAACCATGGCCAAACGGTCGACATGCGGGTTCAACGAACACAGGCCATTGGAAAGCTCTTCCGGCAGCATCGGGATGACCCGCTCGGGGAAGTACACCGAGTTGCCACGCACTTGCGCCTCAGCATCCAGCGCCGAATCGATCTTCACGTAGTGAGAAACGTCGGCAATGGCGACGTAGAGCTTCCAGCCTCCGGAAAACAGTCGCCAGTTACTGCCGTTCTTTTCGCAGTACACCGCGTCATCAAAGTCGCGAGCATCTTCACCGTCGATGGTGACGAACGGCAGATGGCGCAGATCAATGCGTTTCTCCTTGTCCTTCTCTTCCACTTCCGGCTTGAGCTTGCGCGCTTCTTTCACCACAGCTTCAGGCCAGACATGCGGGATGTCATAACTGCGCAGGGCAACATCGATTTCCATGCCCGGCGCCATGTAGTTACCGACGACCTCCACCACATCACCCTGCGGCTGGAAACGCGGCGTCGGCCAATGTGTGATTTTCACCTCAACAAACTGACCCTGTTTGGCACCGGCATTACGACCTGGGGTAACCAGCACTTCCTGCTGGATCTTGGGATTGTCGGCAACCACAAAGCCCACGCCGCTTTCTTCGTAGTAGCGCCCCACGATGCTTTCATGGGCACGGGCGATCACTTCAACAATCGCACCTTCGCGCCGCCCACGCCGGTCCAGACCGGAAACCCGCGCCAGAGCACGGTCGCCATCGAACACCAGGCGCATTTGCGCTGGACTGAGAAACAGGTCATCGCTGCCGTCATCCGGCACCAGAAAGCCGAAGCCGTCACGGTGACCGCTGACGCGCCCGAGAATCAGGTCAAGCTTGTCGACTGGGGCATAAGTGCCGCGCCGGGTGTAGATCAACTGGCCGTCGCGCTCCATAGCACGCAAACGGCGACGCAGCGCTTCAAGCTGCTCATCACTGACCAGGCCGAATTCTTCGGCCAGCTCTTCACGGGCAGCAGCAGAGCCACGCTCGTCCAGGTGCTGGAGGATCAGTTCACGACTTGGAATGGGGTTTTCGTATTTTTCCGCTTCGCGAGCGGCCTCAGGATCGAGGGATTGCCAATCGGCCATTAGAGAGTGTTCGCCTTTTCTATATAGAGTCGGTTTGCCATGTGCCTATTGAAGCGCGAAAAAGCCCTCGGGGTCAGCTTTCCGCAACAATAATTTTTCGCGCTCAGGGCTTTACAAGGTAAAAGGGCGACCGTATAGTTCGCGCCCACAGCGTCGAGCAGACGTTGTAACACGGAAAAGATGAGCAATCATCGATTTCAGTGCCCAGGTGGCGGAATTGGTAGACGCGCTGGTTTCAGGTATCAGTGATCGCAAGATCGTGGAAGTTCGAGTCTTCTCCTGGGCACCAAATTCAAGAATTGAGTCCATAACTTGATTCCTGCAATAAACGGATGCAACGCTCCGTACCGGTAACGGTGAACATTGCTGCAGTGCCCAGGTGGCGGAATTGGTAGACGCGCTGGTTTCAGGTATCAGTGATCGCAAGGTCGTGGAAGTTCGAGTCTTCTCCTGGGCACCAAATTTCAAAAAGCCGAGTCAAGTACTCGGTTTTTTATTGCCTGCGATTTGCTCAGGTGTCCGCTGGCAGAGAACAGCACCCTGCGCCGCTAAACGCTGAACTGGCCCAGACTGGCCTTGAGCTTCTTCGCCAGGCCGTCCAGCACGCGCCCACTGCTGGCCGTTGCGGCCACCGCCTCGGCCGCACGCTGCGCCTCGACATGAATCACCTCAACCCGGCCACGCACCGCATCCGCGCCCTCGGCTTGATGGGCCGCCGCTTCGGTTGCAGCGTTGATCGCTCCATGCACCTCCTCAACCGCCGCCCGCACCGATTGCTGAACCCGCGCGCTTTCGCGCAGTGCGGCCAACCCCTGATCAGCCTGCTTACCAGCCTGACTGATCGCATCAACCGCCTCACGCGCCCCTTGCTGCAAGGCGCCGATATGGGTCTGGATATCACCAGTGGACTGCTGTGTCTTGCTCGCCAGTGCGCGCACTTCATCCGCCACCACAGCAAAGCCGCGCCCACTCTCGCCAGCCCGCGCCGCTTCGATGGCCGCATTCAGCGCCAGCAGGTTGGTCTGCTCGGCAATCGAGCGGATTACCGTCAACACCACCTCGATCTGCTCACTCTGCTTGGCCAGCCGCTCAATCACTGCCGCGCCGGTTTCCACTCGCTGCACCAACTCCTCAATCGAGCCACCCACGCGCAGAGCAATCGCCGCATTATCGTCCGCCGCCTGACGGATCGCCCCAACCCGCTGCAGGGCTTCGCGCATAGCCTGACTTTCGGCCTGAGCCTCACCAGCCATTTCTGCCAGCGCCTGCAGGCTACCGGCCACTTCATCGCGCTGACGCTCGGCCGCCGCCTCCGCCGCCGCACTGCGCGCGGCCAGATTGCCGATCTCCTGCCCAGTGAGTGATGCCACCTCACCCGCCTCACGCACAATCGGCTGCAACTTGGCGACGAAGCGATTGACCGCTGCCGCCATATCGCCAATCTCGTCACGACTCTTGAGTTCGACACGACGAGTCAGATCTCCTTCACCCGCCGCCCAGTCATTCAAAACAGCAATTAAGGTATGCAGCCTGCTGACCACTCGCCGCCCCAGCACCAGCGCCAACACCAACAGAATCAGCAGCGCCACGACCACCAGACCAATGCTGATGTTCCAGCGTAAACCAGACGCCGCTTGCTGAACCACCTGGCGACTGCTCTGTTCCATGTCACCAGCCGCCTCACGCGCCACATTCAGCCGCGCCGCCAGGGCGTCCGCACTGCTAGTGGCCGCACCACTCAAACTATCGGAAACCAGCTGCCCACTGCTGTCGATCAGGCTGACGAAACGCTGATCCAGCCTCGCCAGTTCCTCATCCACCGACGCAGTCGATACCCCCAGCAGAACCTTGCCGATATCCGACCCCATAGGACTGATAGTTGCCTCGGCGATATACACGCCCGAATCATTGGCGGCGGCTTGCAACACCTTATCCAGCGCGCCACCGCCCTCCCCCTTGGCCATCAGCACACGGACGCGGGAATCCTGTCGATTGAGGTGACGCGTCAGGCGCTCACCCTGCGCATCAAGGTACACCGCAAACAGCACCGCCGGATTGCGATGCGCGCCACGCACTAACTCGGTCAGCGCAGGCACATCGGCGTCCCAGATTGCCTTTGGTGCAACCGCCGAGAGCAGCAGTGCCAACTCATCAGCGGACCGCTTAAGGTTGCTGTCCAGTACACCGTGAATCTGCGCCTGCTCTTCAGCCAACCGCACGGAAAGGCCTTTGGCCAGCTGCGCCTGAGTACTGGCAGATAGACTGTCCAGCCCGCCGCGCACTTCATCACCAGCCTTGGCCAGCTCATCCACCAGACGCGCCGTATCGGCCTGCATGCCTTTGGCCAAATCCGCCTCAAGCGTCGCCACCGTGGCACGGGTCAACGCCACTGCCACGACAACCTGCATCAATAAAGCCACGCCAAGAGCCAAGAACACCGGCAACAACAAACGACTGCGCAGCACTGAAATAATGGCAAACACGGCAGACACTCCTGGCAACGGTAATGCCTATAACGGCGGGAACGCTCATTTATAAAGGCTAGCTCGATTTTTTTTACGTGAGCCTTAAACGACAAAGGGTCGCCAATTGGCGACCCTTTGAGCACTTGATGTAACGGCTAGGCAAATGGATGGCGCAGCACAATAGTCTCGTTTCGGTCCGGCCCCGTGGAGATGATATCGATCGGCGCACCGACCAACTCTTCCACACGACTAATATAAGCACGAGCAGCGGCTGGCAACTCATCAAGGGTTTTGGCACCCAGCGTGGATTCACTCCAACCCGACATTTCCTCGTAAACCGGCTGCAGGCCCAGATAGCTGTCAGCATCAGTCGGCGCATCAACCAGCACGTCGCCATTCTGGTCTTTATAGCCCACACAGATGCGGATGGTTTCCAGACCATCGAGGACGTCGAGCTTGGTCAGACACAGACCGGAGATGCTGTTGATCTCAATGGCGCGACGCAGGATCACGGCATCAAACCAACCGCAACGACGTGCGCGACCGGTGGTGGAGCCGAATTCGTGACCACGCTTGGCGAGGAACGCGCCGGTTTCGTCGAACAGCTCAGTCGGGAACGGACCGGAGCCTACACGAGTGGTGTAAGCCTTGGTGATACCGAGGATGTAATCCAGGTACATCGGACCAAAACCGGAACCCGTAGCGATACCGCCCGCCGTGGTGTTGGAGCTGGTGACGTAGGGGTAGGTACCGTGGTCAATGTCCAGCAGCGAGCCCTGGGCGCCTTCGAACATGATGTCCTTGCCCTCACGACGCATGTCGTGCAGCACAGCGGTCACGTCGGCCATCATCGGCTTGAGCAGCTCGGCGTATTCCATGCACTCGTCGAGCGTCTTCTGGAAGTCGATGGCAGGCTCTTTGTAGTAATTGACCAGTACGAAGTTGTGATAATCCAGCAGCTCGCCAAGCTTGGCAGCGAAACGCTCACGATGGAACAGATCACCAATGCGCAGACCGCGGCGCGCCACCTTGTCTTCGTATGCCGGGCCGATGCCACGGCCAGTGGTGCCGATCTTGGCATCGCCACGGGCTTTCTCACGCGCCTGATCGAGGGCCACGTGGTACGGCAGGATCAGCGGACAGGACGGACTGATACGCAAACGCTCGCGCACCGGCACACCCTTCTCTTCCAGCTTGATGATTTCACGCATCAGCGCATCGGGTGCAACCACCACGCCGTTGCCGATCAGACACTGCACGTTTTCGCGCAGGATGCCGGAGGGGATGAGGTGCAGAACGGTTTTCTCGCCGTCGATCACCAGGGTGTGGCCAGCATTGTGCCCCCCTGATAACGCACAACAGCTGCAGCCTGTTCGGTCAGCAGGTCGACGATCTTGCCCTTGCCTTCATCGCCCCACTGGGTACCCAGGACTACGACATTCTTACCCATAACACTAACCCTCTTCGCAAACTTGATGCCGGCCAGAGCCGACGGAAACTTTTCGCACGACCGCTCAGGCTGTCAGCGCAGCCAACTGCCAGCGACCATCACGCAACAGCAGCTGACGATCACAGCCCGCAGCCTCGGCGTCAGCCGCGATCTGACCAGGCAATGCCTGAACCACGCGCTGACCGTCCCGACGCAAGCGCACAATCGCCTGCCACAAAAACACATCGTGGCTATCCGGAGCCCAGATACCAGCAGGCTCTTCCCCCAACTGCATATGCCCCAGGCTTACCAGGGTTTTCAGGTCGGTGGAGAAGCCTGTCGCCGGACGCGCCCGGCCAAAATCGGCACCGATGTCGTCATAACGGCCACCTTGGGCGATGGCATACCCCACGCCCGGGACAAAGGCCGCGAACACCACACCAGTGTGGTAGTGATAGCCGCGCAGCTCGCCCAGATCGAAGTACAGCGGTAATTCCGGGTAGCGCAAGCTAAGCGCATCGGCAATCGCCATCAGGTCATCCAGCGCAGCATGCACGTCGTCCGGCGCATCGATCAGGCAAGCCTGAGCCAGGTCCAGCACCTCACGACCACCGCACAGCTCACTGAGCGCGCGCAACATCTTGCGCAGGTCATCCGGCAGGGTTTCGGTCAGTTCAACGACCTCATCCATCGCCTTACGCTGCAGCGCATCGAACAGCTGCTGCTCGACCTCGCCAGACAGCTCTGCGGCGCGAGCCAGGCCGCGATAGATACCGACATGGCCAAGATCCATGTGCACATCCGGTACCGCCGCCAGCTCAAGGGTGTTGACCAGCAGACTGATCACTTCCACATCGCTGGCCGGACTAGCATCGCCATACAGTTCGGCACCCAGCTGAATCGGACTGCGCGACGTAGTCAGCGCACGCGGCTGGGCATGCACCACACTACCGGCATAGCACAGGCGGCTCGGACCTTCGCGGCGCAGGGTATGCGCATCAATGCGCGCCACCTGCGGCGTGATATCGGCACGAAAGCCCATCTGCCGGCCGGACAGCGGATCGGTTACTTTGAAAGTGCGCAGATCCAAGTCCTGCCCCGCGCCAGTCAGCAGCGATTCCAGGTACTCGATATGCGGAGTGACCACAAATTCATAGCCCCAGCGCTGGAACAGATCCAGCACCTGGCGGCGCGCCACTTCAATACGCCCTGCGTACGGTGGCAGTACTTCTTCGATGCCATCTGGCAGCAGCCAGCGGTCTACCGTTGCCATTTCGCCATTCCCCTCTTGAACCGGGCGGCACAAGCCTTCAGTGAAGCCAATAAAGAACGGTTGTTCCCAGCAGCATGCTGGCCAACCCCAGCAGACGCAGCTGCCTGTCAGACAACTGCATCAGTTGTAAAAGCGTGTCACGCCAACGGCGCGGATACAGGAAGGGCAGGATGCCTTCCAGCACCAGCACAAGACACAACGCGATGCCTAATTCCTGCCACATGCTTCCCACAGACGCAAAAAAGCCGGGATTTTCCCGGCTGCCGCATCATACCACGTTTTGCACAAGGGTCACCCCGACGGCTGCCCGCCGGGGTAACGACTTAGGGTTTTGAGGTTTCCAGATAACGGAAGAAGTCACTCTTCGGATCCAGCACCAGCACATCGCGCTTATCCGCGAAGCTTTCGCGATAAGCCCTCAGGCTGCGATAGAACGAATAGAACTCCTGATCCATGCCATACGCCTTGGAATAAATCGCAGCAGCCTGGGCATCCCCCTCACCGCGCAACTCTTCCGCCTGGCGATAGGCATCGGCCAGCAACACGCGACGCTGACGATCGGCGTCGGCGCGAATACCCTCGGCCAACTCCTTACCCTTAGCGCGGTGTTCGCGTGCTTCACGCTCACGCTCGGAGCTCATACGATCGAATACGCTACGGTTCACTTCCTTCGGCAGGTCGATGGCCTTGACGCGCACATCCACCACCTCGATACCCAGCTCTTTCTGCGCCGCACGATTCAGAGAAGCTGTCACATCCGCCATCAGTGCATCACGCTCACCCGACACTGACTCGTGCAAAGTACGCTTACCGAACTGGTCGCGCAGCGATGCCTCCAGACGACGCGCCAGACGCTCGTCGGCAATCTGCTTCATACCGGAGGTCGCGGTGTAATAACGCTCAGCATCCAGTACGCGCCATTTCGCAAAGGCATCCACCATCAGCGCTTTCTTTTCCAGCGTCAGAAAACGCGAGCTGGTGGAATCCAGTGTCAGCAGGCGGGCATCAAACTTGCGCACCTGATTGACGTACGGAATCTTCACATGCAGCCCCGGCTGCACGTCCGGCTGCACGATACGGCCGAACTGCAACAGAACCGCACGCTCAGTCTGCGCCACGATATAAAAGCTGTTCCAGGCGACCAAGGCCAAGACCACACCAACAATAAGAGCGATCAGCGATTTATTGCTCATCAGCGGCTCTCCCTTGTACGCAGCTCAACCTGTCGCGGATCGATGGTCACGCGCGCGCTGCTGGCATCAGCAGCACTGGCTGAACCAGAAATCGAGCTTGGCGCAGACGAAGCACGGCCATCAATCATCTTATCCAGCGGCAGATAGAGCAGGTTGTTCTGCCCCTTATCACCAGTCACCAACACCTTACTGGTATTCGTCATAAGCTCCTGCATGGTGTCCAGATAGAGGCGCTCACGCGTCACTTCCGGCGCCTTGCGGTACTCCGCAACCAGCGCAGTAAAACGATCAGCTTCACCCTGGGCACGGGAAACCACTTCATCACGGTAACCGTTGGCGTCTTCAATCAGGCGCTGCGCCTGCCCGCGGGCTTCCGGCACCACGCCATTGGCGTAGGTTTCCGCCTGGTTCTTCTCACGCTGCTCGTCTTCACGAGCGCGGATCACGTCATCGAAGGCCTCCTGCACTTCACGCGGCGCCGCCGCACTCTGCAGGTTGACCTGAGTAACCGCGATGCCTGTGCGGTAGTTGTCGAGGAAACGCTGCAAGCGATCCTTGACCTCACTGGCCATCAGTTCACGACCCTCGGTCAGCACCTGATCCATCTCGGTGGAGCCGACAACATGGCGTACGGCACTGTCAGTGGCATGCTGCAAACTGACCTCTGGCTGATCGACGTTCAGCACGAAGTCCTGCAGGTTGCTGATCCGATATTGCACAGTCAGCGGAACCTCGATGATATTTTCGTCTTCAGTCAACATCTGCCCTTGCTTGCTGTAAGCACGCTCGCGGGTGACGTTTTCCTGATATTTACGATCAATGGGCGGGAAATAGATGTTCAGGCCTGGCCCTACCGTCTCGTAGTATTTGCCGAAGCGCAGCACCACGGCCTGCTCCTGCTCATCAACCACATAGATAGCGCTGTACAGCCAGACTGCGGCCAACAGCCCCAGCCCCACAAACAGCAGGCCGAAACCGCCACCGTTGCCCGAGGAGCTAGCTTCGCCGCCTCGTTTTTTGCCGCCACCGAACAGCCCATTCAGGCTCTCCTGCAGCTTGCGGAAGGCCTCATCGATATCCGGCGGGCCCTTGCGATCACCGTTTTTCCGGCCGCCCCACGGGTCCTGATTATTCGAGTTGCCACCCGGCTCATTCCAAGCCATAGCGCTCTCCATCTGATAAAGCAAAGACGTGCCCACGGCACGCCCGCCAATGCTACAGAATGCATGCAATCAGCGGCAAAGTCGCTGACGCAGGCTTTATTGCAAAGTGTGTTGCTCGATAAATTCCTGCGGTACAAGACCTTCGCGGCTCACCAACCGGTTCAGCTCGATACGCGGCAGACGCACTGCCAACAAACTACAGCCATCTTCAGTGAAAGACTCACTCTGCACCACACCCAGAGCAAAGAACTGCGCCCGCATGCGCCCCAGACGCTGCGGCAACTGCAATGTACCGACAAACAGGTCGTCACCCAACAGTTCTGCAATCGCCTGCCGCAACAGAGGCAAACCGCGCCCATCACGCGCCGAGAGCCAGACCCGCTGTGGTTTGCCATCGGCATCACGCTGAATCTGCGGTTCCACACCCTCGAGCAAGTCGAGCTTGTTATATACCTCAAGCATCGGCAATTCCTGGGCGCCGATCTCGCCCAGAACAGCCAGCACCTGCTCGATCTGCTGATCGCGCTCGGGCTCGTGAGAGTCGATCACGTGCAACAGCAGGTCAGAGTTGCTCGATTCTTCAAGGGTCGCGCGAAAGGCCTCGACCAGCTTGTGCGGCAGATGACGAATAAAGCCCACGGTATCAGCCAGCACAATCGGCCCCAGATCATCCAGTTCAAGACGACGCAGAGTGGGATCGAGGGTGGCAAACAACTGATCGGCCGCGTAAACGGCCGAAGTGGTCAGGGTATTGAACAGCGTCGACTTGCCGGCGTTGGTGTAGCCCACCAATGACACCGAAGGAATATCCGCACGCTGACGACCACGCCGCGCCTGCTCACGCTGGCTGCGCACCTTTTCCAGTTTCTGCTTGATCTGGCGAATCCGGACGCGCAACAGGCGACGGTCGGTTTCCAGCTGGGTTTCACCCGGACCGCGCAGACCGATACCACCTTTCTGCCGTTCAAGGTGTGTCCAGCCGCGCACAAGCCGCGTACTCATGTGATCGAGCTGAGCCAGTTCGACCTGCAACTTGCCTTCATGGGTACGCGCACGCTGAGCAAAAATATCGAGAATCAGACCCGTGCGATCCAGCACCCGACACTCAAAAGCGCGCTCAAGGTTGCGTTCCTGACTGGGAGTAAGCACATGGTTGAAGATAACCAGGTCAGCCTCAGCGGCCTTTACCTGATCACGCAGCTCTTCAACTTTGCCGCTGCCGATCAGGTACTTGGCGGTCAGCCGATTACTCGGAATGCTGAAAAACGCGACAGTCTCAGCGCCGGCCGAAAGTGCCAGCTCCTGAAACTCCTGCGGGTCTTCGCGCACCTCGGAATTTTGGCCGTCCAGATGAACCAGAATGGCCCGCTCTCCACCTTTATGGCGCTCGAAGAACAATGCAGCCTCCTAAATCAGGCGTTACCCGGTTCAGCGTCAGCTTGCTCGGTTTCGCTTGCGCTCGGCAGACGCACCGGACGGCTAGGCACCACAGTGGAAATAGCGTGTTTGTAGACCATCTGGCTGACAGTGTTTTTCAGCAAAATCACGAACTGGTCGAAGGATTCAATCTGGCCTTGCAGCTTGATGCCGTTGACCAGATAGATGGAAACCGGGACGCGTTCCTTACGCAAGGTATTCAGGTAAGGGTCTTGTAGCGAATGCCCTTTTGACATGTGCCGCACTCCTTTAAGGATCAATTTTCAATATTTTTTAGTAAACCAACGAACGGCTTAGGGCCGTCATACCCCCAAGAGTAGACGGCCAATGGCAAGGTCTCAGGTCAATATGGAGACCGCAGCCAGGCATTTCAAGGCGCGCGGCAGATTGTCGCAAGCTGCACTATCAAACCAATGTATGCCAGGCTGCCAACCCCGTAACCAGGTGAATTGCCGTTTGGCCAGCTGGCGCGTGGCGATAATGCCACGTTCCTGCATCTGTTCGGCACTGAGGTTGCCGTCTAGATAATCCCAAACCTGACGATATCCCACCGCTCGTATAGACGGCAGGCCGACGTGCAAGTCACTTCGTTGACGCAGGCGTTCGACCTCGGCCACCAGCCCCTGCTCCAGCATCGACTTAAATCGCAGAGCAATTCGCTCGTGCAACAACTGCCTCTGTGCCGGCGCAATGGCTAATTGCGCCACAGTATAGGGGAATTGGCGCGCCGCCGATGCGCCAGCCGCAGTATTTTCTGCCGCCTGACGCTGGCGATGAACGGTCATGCTTTGCCCGCTGACACGATAGACCTCAAGGGCGCGAATCAAGCGCTGCGGGTCATTGGGGTGGATACGCGCAGCCGACTCCGGATCGACCGCACGCAACTCGGCATGCAGCACCTCCCAACCTTCGGCCTGGGCGCGCACCTCCAGCTCGGCGCGCAACGCTGCATCGGCGCTGGGCATGTCGGCCAGACCGTCAAGCAATGCCTTGAAATACAACATGGTGCCGCCCACCAGCAGCGGAATACGTCCGCGCGCAGTGATTTCGGCCATGGCCGCCAGGGCATCAGCACGAAATTCGGCCGCCGAATAGCTCTCGGCCGGGTCACGAATATCGATTAGGCGATGGGGAAACTCGGCCAGCGTGGCCTTATTCGGCTTGGCAGTACCGATATCCATATCACGGTAGATCAGCGCCGAATCCACGCTAATCAACTCACATGGCAGCACGCGTGCCAACTCGATGGCCAGGTCGGTCTTGCCGGCTGCAGTCGGCCCCATGAGAAAAATCGCCGGAGGCAGGCGCTCGGACATGCTTATAACTCTCTAAATGGCGCGGCGCTTAGCAGGCCGTTAAACATGCAGGCGAGGCAGCCGAGATAAGGCAAAAAACAGGCAAAAAACTGAGCTTATTACTGTAAATGAGCATTTTGAGCCTGTTTTTAACGCCGTATCGGCAACGCTGCTAGCTTTCAACGGACGGCTAGCGGCCGCGCAGGAACAGTTTATCCAAGTCATCCATGCCCATCTGCGCCCAGGTCGGACGCCCATGGTTGCACTGGCCGCTGCGCTCGGTGTGTTCCATATCGCGCAGCAAGGCATTCATTTCCGGCAGGGTCAGGCGCCGGTTGGCGCGCACGGCGCCGTGGCAAGCCATGGTGCCGAGCAGCTCATTGAGGTGTGCCTGAATGCGGTCGGTGGTGCCGTATTCGAGCAGATCCCCCAGTACATCCTGAACCAGACGCGTCGCTTCGGCCTGTTTGAGCAGTGCAGGAGTCTGGCGGATTGCCAAGGTTTCAGGCCCCAGACGCTGCAGTTCAAAGCCGAGTTTCTGGAACAACTCGGCATGCTCTTCGGCGCAATCTGCCTCGCGCTGACTCACGGCAATCGACTCAGGCACCAGCAGCGGCTGACCACGCAGGCCTTCACTGGCCATGGCAACTTTTAAGCGCTCGTAGGTGATGCGCTCATGGGCGGCATGCATATCCACCACAACCAGGCCCTGAACGTTCTCGGCAAGTATATAGATGCCCTTGAGCTGGGCAATGGCATAGCCCAAGGGTGGAATATCACCTTGCGCATCCGGTAAGCCAGCAGGAGCCGGCGCAGTGGTCATCGGCGAGAAAAACTCGCGATAGGCGCCCTGTGCTTCGGCGGCCGGCAAGGCTGCTTCCGGACGGGCGCCTTGATAGCCGGCACCCGGCGAGCGCCATACTGAGGTGCTGGGCGCAGGCTGCAGCAGACTGGCGGCCAAGCCGATTTCACCTTGCGGGCCAAACTCGCCAGCTGCCTGCCCCGTGGGGCGCACCATCTCGCTCACAGCTGCTGGAGCAGCGAGCTGATCCTCCGGACGCACCTCACCCAGGGCTCGGTGCAGCGTACCGTAGAGGAAGTCATGCACCATACGCCCATCACGGAAGCGCACTTCGTGCTTGGTCGGGTGCACGTTGACGTCTACCACCGACGGGTCGATTTCCAGAAACAGCACAAAGGTCGGATGACGACCGTTGAACAGCACGTCGCGATAAGCCTGGCGCACAGCATGGGCGACCAACTTATCACGCACCATGCGGCCATTCACATAGAAATACTGCAGATCCGCCTGACTACGGGAAAACGTCGGCAAGCCCACCCAGCCCCACAGATGCAGACCATTGCGCTCAATATCGATGGGCAGCGCCTGCTCTAAAAAAGCCGGACCACAAACCGAAGCCACCCGCCGCGCGCGGCTCTGTTCATCCGGTGCCTCATGCAGGCCGAGCACCGTCTTGCCGTTGTGACGCAGATGGAAGGCCACATCGAAGCGCGCCAGGGCCAGGCGCTTGATCACTTCCTGCAGGTGATCGAATTCGGTCTTTTCAGTCTTGAGAAACTTGCGCCGCGCCGGGGTGTTGAAGAACAGGTCGCGCACTTCCACCGAGGTCCCGACCGGATGCGCCGCAGGCTGCACCCGCGGCTGCATATCGCGGCCTTCGGTTTCCACCTGCCAGGCCTGCTCGGCACCCTCGGTGCGTGAAGTCAGGGTCAGGCGTGCGACGGAGCTGATCGACGCCAGTGCCTCACCGCGAAAGCCTAGACTCATCACCTGCTCGAGATCTTCCAGCTCGCGGATCTTGCTGGTGGCGTGGCGGGCCAGCGCCAGGGGCAAGTCATCCGGGGAGATGCCGCTGCCGTTGTCGCGCACCTTGAGCAGCTTGACGCCGCCCTGCTCGACATCCACTTCGATGCGCCGGGCGCCGGAGTCCAGGCTATTTTCTAACAGTTCCTTGATTACCGAGGCCGGGCGCTCAACCACCTCACCGGCAGCAATCTGGTTCGCCAGCCGCGGGCTGAGCAGCTGGATACGTGCGGCCTCACTCATGGCTGCGCAGCCAGAGCAGTGGCGGGAATCTGCAGACGCTGACCAACCTTGATCACATCATTTTTCAGTGCATTGGCATTGCGTAATGCCCCCAGGCTGACCTGATAGCGCTGCGCAATCAGCGCCAGGCTTTCGCCAGAGCTGACCACATGCTCGCGCGGGCCGAGGGCAATCTTGCCGTTGTCACGCAGCCAAGCCACGTGAGTGCCTGGCGGTGGGTTTTCATGGAAGAACTGCCGCACGCCCGTGACGATTGAACGCGCCAGCGCTTGCTGATGGCTGGCGCTGGACAGTTTGCGGGCTTCATTGGGATTGGAGATAAACCCGGTCTCCACCAGGATCGATGGAATATCCGGCGACTTCAGCACCATAAAGCCGGCCTGCTCCACCCGCCGTTTATGCAGCGGCGTCACCCGGCCCATATTGCCCAGCACCTTGTTGCCGACGTTCAGGCTGGATGACAACGACGCCGTCATCGACAGGTCGAGCAGTACCCCGGCGAGCATCTTGTCCTTGTCGTCCAGGCTGACGTTGCCGGCACCGCCGATCAGGTCCGACTGGTTCTCCGCATCGGCCAGCCAGCGCGCGGTCTCCGACGTGGCGCCACGATCTGACAGGGCATACACCGACGCACCAAATGCAGCCGCTCGGGGTGCAGCGTCGGCATGGATGGAAACAAACAGGTCAGCGCCCTTCTTGCGGGCAATCTCGGTGCGTTTGCGCAGCGGGATAAAGTAATCACCCGTACGCACCAGTTCGGCACGGAAGCCCTTCTCGGCGTTGATCTGCCGCTGCAGTTCCTTGGAGATCGCCAGTGTCACATGTTTTTCATACTGACCTTTGACCGGCGACAACGCACCCGGGTCTTCACCGCCGTGGCCGGCGTCGATGGCAATCACGATATCGCGCTTGCCGTTGGGCACGGGCGTCAGCTTCGGCGGAGCCTGGGTCGGCGTTACCGGCACCTGAGGCGCGGTCGCCACGGTTGTGGCGGGCAGACTGGGTGCCGCGCCGCTGTCCTGATCGAACAAGTCAACCACCAGACGATGTCCGTACTGCTGATTGGGGGCCAGGGTAAAGCTTTTTGGCGTGACCGCTGCTGACAGGTCAATCACCACGCGCAGGTCATCTGGCGTGCGCTGCGCCGAGCGCACGCCGGTGATCGGAGTGTTGCTCAGGGTCAGCTGATCAAAACTGGTGGCCAGCTTGGCGCCGCTGACGTCAATGACAATGCGATTGGGCGCGGACAGTAGGAAAACGCTGTGCTGCACCGGACCGGACAGGTCAAACACCAGGCGGGTGTTGTCCGGCGCACGCCATAGCCGAACGCTGCGCACATCCGAAGCGGCCATTACATCGGCGGCCAAGGCGGCCAATGCCACTCCAATTGCGATGAAACGCGCGCCTATGCGCATAGCCAACCCCATATCAAATTCATGCCCCGACGGCCAAAGTGGCGCACCAGGCGTTGCCGCGTTCGCCTTGCGCCTGCAAATGCAGCGCCCGGCCGGCTCCATGCGGGCTAATGGTAATGTCCATGTCCGCCTTTGGCAAAACGCCTGCGCCGCGTTGCGGCCACTCGACCAGACACAGTGCATCGCCGTCGAAATAGTCACGAATGCCGAGAAACTCCAGTTCCTCGGGATCAACCAAACGGTACAGATCGAAGTGATAGGCCCGTACTGCACCTAACTCATAGGGTTCGACCAGGGTAAAGGTCGGGCTTTTTACCGCCCCCACATGCCCCAGCCCACGGATGATGCCGCGCGACAAGGTGGTTTTACCGGCACCGAGATCGCCATGCAGGTAGATCACCCCAACGCCGCCGGTCGCCTCGGCGATGCGCGCGCCCAGCGCCAGCATCGCGTCCTCATCGGCGACAAACAGTTCTAATTCAGACATGCAGACTGCTCCTGCAACAATTCACGAATAACCGCACACAAATCACTGGCAGCCAGACCTCGCCCCTGCTGCGCCAACTGCTCACCCGCGCAGGCATGCAGATAGACCGCCAACTGAGCCGCCTCCAGCGCAGGCAGACCCTGAGCCAGCAGCGCACCGACCAAACCGGCCAACACATCACCCAAGCCAGCACCGGCCATGGCGGGATGGCCGCGATCACACAACCACAAACCACCATCCGGCGCAGCAATCAGGCTGCCCGCGCCTTTCAGCACGCATACCGTTTGATAGCGCCGCGACAGTGCGCGCACGGCCGCCGGACGATCAGCCTGCACCTCGGCCGTGCTGATACCCAGCAAGCGTGCGGCCTCGCCAGGGTGTGGCGTCAGCACGACGCCCGCCGGTAATTGAACCAGCCCCTGAGCCAACAGATTCAGCGCATCGGCATCCCAGACCTGTGCCCCCGAACTGACCGCTGCAGCCGACAGCAGACTGCGCCCCCAAGCGCCCTGCCCTAGCCCCGGCCCGACTACCCAAACACTGACGTTCGCGCCCAGCGCCAGCAGCTGATTGGCTGAGACCACGCCAGCCGCCATCACTTCGGGCAAGCGCGCCTGCGCCGCAGACAAATGCTCACCACGCGTCGCCAGGCTGACCATCCCGGCCCCGGCGCGCAGCGCGCTTTGCGCCGCCAGCAAGCCCGCACCGGCAAAGCCATGATCGCCCCCCACTACTAGCACATGGCCCAGCTGCCCCTTGTGCACATTGCGCGAACGCGCCGGCAATTGCGGCAAACTGGCCGGTGTCAGGCGGTGTGCGGTAAAGGCCTGAACAGCGACCAGGGCCGCGTCGGCCTGCAGATCATCAAACCGCAACTCGCCTAGATAATCTGCCGACTGCCCGGCAAACAGGCCCAGCTTCAGACCGATCAGGGTAACCGTCAGCTGTGCGCACACGGCGACGCCCAACACCTGACCAGTATCGGCGCAGAGCCCGGACGGAATGTCCACCGCCAGCACCGGCAGGCCACAGGCATTCAACAACCGGATGGCCTGGGCATAGGGTTCACGCACTGCGCCTTGCAAGCCCGTGCCGAGCAGGGCATCGAGCACCACGCCCTGCAGCTCGGCGCATTCGCTCCAGGGCTGCACCACCACCCCGGCGGTCAGCGCCTGATCGCGGGCCAACGCGGCATCGCCCTGCAGCTGCGCGGCATCACCGACCGCCAGCACCCGCACTCGCCAACCCGCACGCAGGGCCAACGCGGCTACCAGGTAGCCGTCACCGGCGTTATTACCGCACCCAGCCAGCACCGTCAGCACGCCCGCATCCGGCCAGCGCCTACGCAGGGCACGCCAGATGGCATGCGCGGCGCGGCCCATCAGTTCGAAACCCGGCGTGCCGGCAGCGATCAATCGCGCATCCAGCTCGCGCACTTGGGCGGCGCTGTACAGCGGCAGAGGAAGATTGTCAGGCGAATGCAGCATGCGTCGGCTCCGATGTCTGGCAGAATTATACCCACCTGCGCCCCGGTTACCTGCCTTCATATGAATACTGACACCCTTGACCTCGCCGCCCTCGCCCAGTCGATCAAAGACTGGGGCCGCGAGCTGGGCTTTCAGCAGGTCGGTATTGCCGATGTGCAACTGGGCGAGCACGAAGCGCACCTGCAGCGCTGGCTGGATGCGGGCTACCAGGGTGAGATGGACTATATGGCCGCCCACGGCAGCAAACGCTCCCACCCGGATGAACTGGTGCCCGGCACCCTGCGCGTGGTGTCGCTGCGCATGGACTACCTGCCCGGCGACACGCAGATGGCTCAGCGCCTCGCCCAGCCGGAGAAGGCCTACGTGTCGCGCTACGCCCTGGGCCGCGATTATCACAAGCTGATCCGCAAACGCCTGCAACAACTGGCCGAACGCATCCAGCAGCAGATCGGCCCGTTCGGCTACCGCGCCTTTGTCGACAGCGCGCCAGTACTGGAAAAGGCCATCGCCGAACAGGCCGGGCTTGGCTGGATCGGCAAGAACACCCTGGTACTCAACCGCAAGGCCGGCAGCTACTTCTTCCTCGGCGAGCTGTTTGTCGACCTGCCACTGCCGGTGGATGAGCCCCATGCCACGGAACACTGCGGGCGCTGCACCGCCTGCATGGATATCTGCCCAACCGCCGCCTTTGTCGGCCCCTATGTGCTGGACGCGCGGCGCTGCATTTCCTACCTAACCATCGAACTCAAGGGGTCTATACCAGAGGAACTGCGCGCACCTATCGGCAACCGGGTATTCGGCTGTGACGACTGCCAGATGGTCTGCCCGTGGAACCGCTTTGCCAAACCCACCGAGCAGAACGACTTCCAGCCGCGCCACAGCCTGGACAATGCCGAGCTGGCCGAACTGTTCGGCTGGAGCGAAGAGGAGTTTCTCAGCCGCACTGAAGGCTCGCCGCTGCGCCGTGCCGGCTACGAGCGCTGGCTGCGCAACCTGGCCGTTGGCCTGGGCAATGCGCCGTCCAGCATCCCGGTGCTGGAAGCACTCAAAGCGCGCCGCGAGCACCCTTCCGAGTTAGTACGTGAGCATGTCGAATGGGCGCTGGCCCGCCACGGCCTGTAACCGGGCAGGTATAAAAAACCCGCAGCGGCGGGCTTTTTAATGCGTCACACTTTGAGGAAGTGCTGGCGGTAATGCTTCAGCTCGGCGATAGACTCGCGGATATCGTCCAGCGCCTGGTGCGTGCCCTGCTTCTGGAACGACTCCTTGACCTGCGGCGCCCACAGGCCAGCAAGAATCTTCAGGGTCGAGACATCCAGATAGCGGTAGTGAAAGTAGGCTTCCAGGTTCTGCATGTATTTGTAGAGGAAGCGCCGGTCCTGGCCAATGCTGTTGCCACAGATCGGTGACTTACCCTTCGGCACCCACTGCTCAAGGAAGGCGATAGTCATGGCCTCTGCTTCAGCCGGACCGATCATGCTTTCGCGCACACGCTGGGTCAGGCCGCTCTGCCCATGAGTGCGGGTGTTCCATTCGTCCATACCGGCAAGCAGCTCATCATGCTGGTGCACAGCAATCACCGGCCCCTCGGCCAGGATGTTCAGATCACTGTCGGTCACGATGGTGGCCATCTCGATGATGACGTCTGTTTCAGGCTCCAGACCGGTCATTTCCAGGTCGATCCAGATCAGGTTATTGGCGTTCTGCATGCACGGCTCCTCAACTAAGGCCGACAGTCTAACAGGCCGCCGAAAAACTACTGCGCCCGACTGACAGCATTGCGCTCAAACCGCGCCACGCATACGCCACAACAGCAGGCGGGACTGCCGCCAGTCATACAACTCAATCTGCTGGTTCGCCGGCTGCCCCGGCACCTCGAAGGTATTGCTGATCAGCAGGCTGCCGGGCGGCATCTGCGCGCAGGCCTTGGCCCACAGCTCGGGCATTGGCGCAGGTGAGAGGAAGCAATACACCACATCAAATAGCGCAAGATCAGTACGCCAGAGGTTTTCATAGCGAATCTGGCAATTGCGCAGCGGCAAGGCGCGCATCCAGGCAATGACAAAGGACAGCGGCGCGGTCTCGACCCCGACAAACTGTGCCTGCGGGAACTGCCGAGCCAGGCTCAACAGCATGCCCCCCGGCCCGCAACCCAGGTCGACAAAGCGAAACGACGGCAGCTGCTCACTTAGCAACGCCCCCAACTGGCGGCACGTGCCGGAACCAGTCAGGTACAACGGCACCCGCTCGCCAAAGCTGTTCCAGTTAAACAGCAGCACCAGCACGAACGCCCCGAGAAACACCCAAGATGGCAGTGGCGCACCATTGGCCAGCAGCAACGCTGGCACAAACAGCAGATTCAGCCCACACCACCAGCGCGACAACCCCAGGTAACGTGCCAGCACGGCGGCAATCAGCCCCTGGCTCAGGCCGACGGCCAGCCAGGTTGGCCGCCAGGGCACCAGCTGCACCGCCAGGTAAAGCGCCAGGCCCACCAACAGTGTGGCGCCCACCTGAGCAGATAACGCCAGCAGTGCCGGATAGTGGCGGACAACACGCAGCATGCAGACTCCTCAAGCGTCCGAGCGATGATGCGCCGCAGTTTAGCTGCGCCAGCAGCTCAATAGGCAGCCCGTGCTAGACTCGCGACCGTTTATTGCGCAATTCAACTCTCGGAAGCCCCATGGCCAAACGCCAACTCAACCGCCGGCAAAACTGGCGTATCGAAAAAATCCAGGGCGAGCGTGCCGCCCGCGCCGCCAAGCGCGAGTCGCAGGCTGTACAGATTCTTGAAGGCGGCGACCTCGGCCCGGAACAGACCGGCCTGGTCATCGCGCACTTCGGCGTACAGGTCGAAGTAGAAGCCCTGGATGGCGAACTGGCCGGCCAGGTATTCCGTTGCCACCTGCGCGCCAACTTGCCAACCATGGTCACCGGTGATCAGGTGGTGTGGCGCGCCGGCAACCAGGGCATTGGCGTGATTGTCGCGCAATTGCCGCGCAGCACCGAACTCTGTCGCCCGGACACCCGTGGCCAGCTCAAGCCGGTGGCCGCCAACGTCGACCTGATCGTGATCGTCTTCGCCCCGCTGCCCGAGCCCCACGCCAACCTGATCGACCGCTATCTAGTCGCGGCCGAGCACGCCGGCATTCGCCCGCTGCTGCTGCTGAACAAGACCGACCTGCTGGATGAGCAGAATGCCGTGGCACTCAACCGCATGCTTGGCGTGTACCGCGAGCTCGGTTATCCGCTGCTGGAAGTGTCCGCCCACGGCGGCGACGGCATGCAACAGCTGCAACAGCAACTCGATGGCCATGTCAGCGTCTTCGTCGGGCAGTCCGGGGTGGGCAAGTCGTCGCTGGTCAACAGCCTGTTGCCGGAAGTCGATACCCGCGTAGGCCCGCTCTCCGAACTGACCGGCAAAGGCACCCACACCACCACCACCGCGCGGTTGTTCCACTTCCCCGGCGGCGGCGAACTGATCGACTCCCCTGGGATTCGCGAATTTGGCCTGGTGCACGTCAGCCGTAATGACGTCGAAGCGGGCTTTATCGAGTTTCATGACCTGATCGGCCAATGCCGCTTCCGCGACTGCAAACACGACCGTGAACCGGGCTGCGCCCTGCTAAAAGCCCTCGAAGAGGGCCGCTTGCACCCGCAGCGCATGGCCAGCTACCGGCATATCCTGGCCAGCCTGCCGGAAGCCGAGTACTGAAAAGAATCGCCGGGAGCGATTTTAAATCGTCGCGCCGCAACGGCCCGCAGGCCATCAACAAAAAAGGCCGCGAACTGTCGCGGCCTTTGCGCGTACACACATCGGTTATTCAGCGGGCTGATCAAACTGCAATACGCCGTCTTCGAAGATATTCAGCCGTTCGCGTAGCGCCGCATCAGGCAAAGGAACCTCTGCTGCACCAGGCGTTGCCGACGTTGCCGCGGGTGCGGCAGCAGGCGCCTCGGCACCCGCAGGCTTATCAGCAGCCGTATCACCCTGCTCACCCTCGATAGCCCGCTGAGCTTTTTTGGTCAAAACCACAATGTCGATACGACGATTAACCGGATTCAACGAATTCTCCCGGTCAAACAACGCCGATGACGAATAACCCACCACCCTCGCCACCTGTTCATCATCATAGCCGCCAGCGACCAGCACGCGCCGTGCGGCATTGGCCCGATCAGCTGACAGCTCCCAATTGCCATAGCCACCGCGGCCGACAAAAGGCGCCGCATCGGTATGGCCACTGACACTGATCTTGTTCGGCACTGCCGCAATGGTGTCAGTCATGGCCAGCAGAATGTCTTCAAAATATGGCTGCAGGCGCGCACTGCCAGAGGCAAACATTGGCCTGTTCTCGGCATCCATGATCTGGATACGCAGACCGTCCTGAGTAATCTCGAAAAGAATTTGATCCTTGAAGTTCTGCAACTGGGGGTTTTCCTCAACCTTGTTCTGCAACTCCTGCAGCAACAATTCAAGACGCTCCCGCTCAACCTCTTCAGCGACAGATTCCGCCTGCTCCTTGCTGATATCGGCCTGATCACTTTCCTCGCTGGGTGTGGCCTCTTCCTTGGGTTCGGGGTTGAGGGTACGATCAGGCGCCGGCGTCGGAGAGCCACCCAGATCAATCACATATGGACTGGCACTCTCGGAAAACCCCACGGGGTCCTGAAAGTACCCGGAAATCAGCTTCTTCTGCTCGGGTGTAGCCACCGTCATCAACCACATCACCAAAAAGAACGCCATCATGGCCGTGGCAAAGTCGGCAAAGGCAATCTTCCAGGCACCGCCATGGTGACCACCGGCAGTCTTTTTGACCCTTTTGACGATAATCGGTTGATTGTTTTCCATGCTATGCCTTAGCCCCCACGCATAGCCTGCTCAAGCTCACTGAAGCTTGGACGATGTGCCGGGAATAGCACCTTACGGGAAAACTCGACAGCCAGCGATGGCGGCATACCGGACGCCGAAGCCACCAAACCGGCCTTGATCGCCTCATACACATTCAGCTCTTCCTTGGCGTCATGCTCCAAGGCCGCCGCTAAGGGGCCGAAAAAGCCATAGGACGCCAAGATTCCGAAAAAGGTACCCACCAGTGCAGTACCCACCTTCTGGCCAATTTCTGCGTTATCCGCCTCCGCAAGAATCGACATGGTAATTACGATACCCAGCACCGCCGCCACGATACCCATGGCTGGCATACCGTCAGCTACTTTTGCGACAGCATGCGCAGGGTGTTCAACTTCTTCCTTAAGGCTGGCAATTTCCATATCGAACAAGCCTTCTAGCTCGTGCGGGGCCATGTTGCCGGAGGACATGATGCGCAGGTAATCACAGATGAACGAGGTCATCTGCTGGTCTTTGAGGATGCCGGGGTACTTACTGAAAATCGGGCTTGCGGCAGGGTCTTCGACGTCAGCCTCGATGGCCATCATGCCTTCACGACGACTTTTATTGAGAATCTCATAAAGCAACTTGAGCACGTCAAGGTAATAGGCATGCGTGAAGCGCGAGCTGAACATGCTCAACGACTTCTTGAACACATGCATAAAGGCACTACCGGGGTTGGCCTGCAAAAACGCCCCCAACGCGGCACCACCAATAATCAGGATTTCATAGGGGTGAACCAACGCCATAAACTGGCCACCCGACAGGATGAAGCCGCCCAATACGCAGGCGAATACAACAATGATGCCGATGATTTTTGCCATAAAAAGAGACTAGCCACAGAGGTCAGAAAGGGACGGAGCAAAACAACCCTTCTATTTATCGGAAGTTTTGCGCGAGACTATAGCCAGTTAAGGTCAAAAGCCAGTTTGTCTCAACCCATGCCCAAACCAGCTCACTACCCGCGTACATTGAAAGACTGGCTCAAGCAGCTGGACGAGCAACTATTACCTGCGTCCAGCACAAGCTTGCAGTTGCTGCGCCAGGCACTGGCTGACAGCAATCGGTCACGACGCGAACTGGCCGAGCTGATGCAAAGCTGCCCGGCACTGGCGCTCAGCGTGCTGCGCGAGGCCAACAGCAAGAACGGTGGACTCAATGAGCAAACAGACAGCCTTGAAGCTGCCATCAGCCGACTCGGCCTGAGCCGTACGGAAGCATTGCTCAAGCGCATACCGAGCCTGCCGGAACAGGAGTTGAGCAAGCCGTACAGGCAGATATTGCTCATCAGCCAACATGCCAGCCAACAGGCCAACGGTTTGTTCGCCGGACGCCTGGCGCGTCTTTGGCAGGAGGTAAACTGGGGCAGCCAACTATTTCTTGCCCCGGTCTGGGCCCTGCTGTGCGCTCATCCGGAGTTATTCGATGCCTGGGAACAGCGCGTGTTACTCAAGGGAGAAGCGGCATGCAAAGTGGAACAGGAGTTGCTCGGCGTACCGTTGCTAACGCTGTGCCTAGCGCTCAGCGAACACTGGCGCCTGCCCGAGTGGGTAACCCTAGGCTATCGGCTGCTCGTCAATGATCGGCGCCTGCTGGTCAAGGCACTGCACATCGCACACCACAATGAGCACCCACTGCAACAACAGCAATGCCTGGATGAAGACAGCAATCTGCGCCGCTGGTTGACCCAACCGGCCAACAGTATTTTGCTGGCCAATTGCCTAGCCATCTCCGCGCACTTCGCCTGGAACAGCCTGCATACCCTGCGCTGGCAGCGGCTCACTGGCCTATTCCTGCAGCTGCCGCTGGACAGCGTGCAGCAGCAAATTCACCAGCATGCTGCCAGTAGCGCTCAGCAGCTTTATGACAATGACCTCTGGCACCCGGCCGAATCACTGCTGTGGCCATGGCAAGCGCGCCACCTGCAGCCCCCCGCCGAACCGCCCAAACCTGTCGAGCTCAGTGCGTGGCGCCAGCAATGTGGCCAGCTTCTCGCGCAGCCCAGCGCCTTCAGCAACGTCCTGCAACTAACGGCCTGCGCCAACCAAGCACTGCAAGCCTGTGGCATGCAGCGCGTATTGATTCTCCTCGCAGACCGTAATCACACCCGCCTGATGACCCAGCAGCACACCGGCCTGGACAAATCGGCCGACAGCCTCAGCCTTGACCCGCAGCAAAGCCAACTGCTGCGCCGCCTGCTCAGCACGCCGGCGCAACTGCGCCTAGGCCCGGGCAACATTGCCCAGTTCTCAGCCACGCTGCCTGGCACGCTCAAGAGCCTGTTCCCCAGTGAGCATCTGCTGATTCGCTCGCTGGCCAATAACAACCGGGTGGTCATGCTGATCTTCGCCGACCAGGGTGGCAACGCCTTCAGCGATACCAGCGTGCAGGGTTTCAGTAAAACCGTGCAATGCATTGAGCGGGCACTGAACACCTTTGCCAGCCGCGGGCGATAAGCTTCCGTTACAATCAGCCCCTTTGATACCTGCAAAGAGGCCCGGCATGAATGCCTTCGCTGAGTTGCCCCTGTTGATCGAGCCGGCCCAACTGGCCAGCCGCCTGAACACCCCCGGGATGATCTTGGTCGACCTGACCAGTCCTACGCGTTATGCCACCGGCCATATCCCCGGCGCGCGCTTTGTCGACCCCAAGCGCACCCAATTTGGACAGCCACCAGCGCCGGGCCTGCAACCTGATTGCGCACAACTGGAACACCTGTTCAGCGAACTGGGGCACACTGCGGACGCGGTCTATGTGGTCTACGACGATGAGGGTGGCGGCTGGGCAGGACGCTTTATCTGGCTACTGGATGTCATTGGCCACTCGCGTTACCACTACCTAGATGGCGGCCTCCACGCCTGGCTCGCCGAAGAACGCCCCCTCAGCGACGAGACCCCACCGGCCTGTAACACCCAGGTGGCGCTGACCCTAAACGATGTGCACACCGCGAGCCGCGAATACCTGCAAAGCCGTCTCGGTGCCACCGACCTGGCGATCTGGGATGCCCGCTCCCCTGAGGAATACAGCGGCGTGAAAGTCCTGGCACAAAAAGCCGGGCACATCCCCGGCGCCATCAATTTTGAGTGGACGGCCGGCATGGACAGAACGCGCGCCCTGCGCATACACCAGAACCTGCAGGCAATGCTCGACAACCTGGGCATCACCGCTGACAAAGAAATCATCACCCACTGCCAAACTCATCATCGCTCCGGGTTCACCTACCTGGCCGCCAAGGCCCTGGGCTACCCACGCGTAAAAGCTTATGCCGGCTCCTGGGGAGAATGGGGCAACCACCCCGACACCCCCGTCGAGCGCTAAATGCCCGCATCCACGTAAGGAATTCCCATGAAAGATCGTTTGTTTATCCTCAGCCAGTACCTGCTGCCGCACCATTTGTTGTCACGCCTGATCGGCTGTGCTGCCGAATGCAGGGCTGGCTGGTTCAAGAACCGCCTGATTAGCTGGTTTGCCAAGCAGTACCAAGTCAACATGAGCGAAGCTCAGGTCGAAGACCTGACCGCCTTCGCTCACTTCAACGACTTCTTCACCCGCGCCCTGAAAGACGGCGCGCGCACGCTCGACAACACCCCAGGCGCGGTACTCTGCCCAGCTGATGGTGCAGTCAGCCAGCTCGGCAAGATCGAACAGGGCCGGGTATTCCAGGCCAAGGGCCACAGCTTCAGCGTGATTGAGTTGCTAGGTGGTGACACTGAGCGTGCCGCGGCATTTATGGGTGGCGACTTCGCCACCATCTACCTGTCACCGAAGGACTACCACCGCGTGCACATGCCGCTGGCCGGCACCCTGAAAGAAATGGTCTACGTTCCTGGCCGCTTGTTCTCGGTCAACCAGACCACCGCAGAAAATGTCCCCGAGCTGTTCGCCCGCAACGAGCGCGTGGTTTGCCTGTTCGATACCGAGCGCGGGCCAATGGCAGTCGTACTGGTGGGCGCGATGATCGTAGCGTCAATTGAAACCGTCTGGGCCGGACTGGTCACGCCCCCCAAACGCACGCTGAAAACCGTTAAGTACGATGAAACTGCTCGCGCCCCGATCCACCTGGAAAAAGGCGCAGAACTCGGACGGTTCAAACTGGGCTCAACTGCCATTGTGTTGTTTGGCCCCGAGCAGGTGCAGTGGGTGGCGGAGTTAACCGCCAACAGCGCCGTAAGAATGGGCCAGGGACTTGGCCAACCGTTCGCCGAGTAACACCTCACGGCACGCTCAGCAACGCTGAAGCGTGCCGCACCAACGCATGCTGCGGAACCTTGGCACGCACTCACCAGTCACACCCAGATACCTTGTATGCCGAGTGCACCGGCACTTGGGCCATGGTCATGGCTGCGAGGCCTGCGAGATGCTGCTAGAGTCGAAGTACAACTCCTACGTATGACCCGCCTTGCCTGTGTGCTGGAGTCCCTGATTTAGATGGATAAACAGAATTCTCACTTGCTACTGCGCGTCACTACGCCAGATAAGCAAAGCCTGTCATTCTGCGACGCCAGCCCACGCGATCTAAACAAATGGGTGGATGGCCTACCCAAAGCCAACATTGGTGAAACCGCACGCCAGCTTTACCAGGCACTGGTCGAACTCAATCAGTTGCTGACACCCTCGGAAAATCGCCTGCAACTGCTGGAAATAGTCCGTCCGGAAATCTACTTCGTCTGCAAGCAACTGGAAAAACACTTCCTCAACCAGGCCATTGTGCTGGACGAGCGTCCGCGCAAAGTTGCCAACCTATGCCAAGCCTTGCAGAACCATCTGGCGATTGGCTACAAACTGATTGTCGCGCGCCTGGCGCCTCAACCAGGCAAAGAGCGCAACCAGCTCCTGGCGGTAGCTCTGCAGCGCGCCACGCATAGCCTGTGCGGGCCACTGATTCGCGCCAGCCAGCTTTACTGCCCGGTTCCCGAGGGACTTTGGCTGGAGCTTCACCAGCTTTACCGGATCGCCTGCTCAAGTGACGTACAAAAAATATTGGTACGCGATAATCAGGCACGCCACACCCAAGGACTCAGCACCGAACAAAGTTACCTGGTCGCCCTGCTGCTCGGCTGTGCACGGTGCAACCAGATGCGCCAGAACGCCATTGCCCGCCTGGCGGAAGTGCTTGAGCCTTGGAGCTTACTGGCGACATTACAGGCCGGTGATGATCCCTCCAGCTTGTTTGCCGTGGCCCCGCAACTGGATGGACCACCACGTTACATTTCCTTATTCCAGCGCAGCGAACTGCACAATGCAGTCGGTATCGACCCCAGCTTGCTGGTGAACGCAATAAAAGAGCACTTGCAGCTCACCGCCGACAGCCCGACTCAACCTCGCCTGCTGGTGCCAGAAGGTTTTAGCCAAGACATGCTGCAGCACCTGGCCGCGGCCTGGGGCGATATTGCCGAGCGCACCTTCCAGCGCAGCCAGGGCCAGGGCGCACTGACCCTATGCATAGGCATGAGTTCGCTGCACTACCACCTCGCCGGCAAACGCCCGTTCAACGAAGTGCTGAAACTACCGGTAACCACCAATGCCGCCGTCTTCCGACCTGATACCGGCACACCGGATATCTGGTCAAACGCCTTCGATGCCCAGAAAAGCAACCAGTGGGAAAACGGCCTGCCCTTTGAAGAAATTCAATACCAGTCACCGAAAAAAGGTGAATCTGTGGAAGCAGGTAGCAATGAAAGCTACCCGACCTACGCAGTAGCGATTGTCAACATCAGCCCTGGCGGCTACTGCCTGTCATGGCCGAAAGAGGTTCCCAGCCAACTGCAGGCAGGTGAACTACTCGGCGTGCAAAGCACGCCCAAACAGGGCTGGAGCATTGCGGTGGTGCGCTGGATTCGTCAGGTACGGGGCGGTGGCACACAGATGGGCATCGAACTGATTGCGCCGCATGCACAGGCCTGCGGGCTACAACTGGTACGCAAAGCCGAACAGAGCAGCCAATACCTGCGCGCCTTGCTACTGCCGGAAATCAGTGCCATTTCACGCCCGGCTAGCCTGATCACGGCGCGCCTACCCTTTCAGGAGGGTAATAAAGTCAGCATCAACCTCAATGGCAGCGAGCACCGCGCTGTACTCAGCCGCCGACAAACCAGCACCGGCAGTTTCAACCAGTTCGAGTACCGTAGTATCGGGCAGCCAACCAACGATGACGGGAAGCCTGTCACAGCGCCGAAAAGCCGCGCGCCAGGCGGGGAGGAAGACTTTGACTCACTCTGGAAGTCGCTGTAGATTGCCGTCGCACCTCCTTTTGTCGCCTTTTTGTGCCCGTTCGGCGCAGACCTGATACCACACCATGGCCATTGAAAAAAAAACCATACGGCTACTGATTCTCGAAGACTCGCAGAACGAGGCCGAGCGGCTGGTCAGCCTGTTTCGCAATGCGGGCCGGGCAACTCGCGTGCATCGTCTGACCTCCAGCGATGACCTTAGTGAAGCCCTGCAGCACAGCTGGGACTTGCTGATCTGCGCTCCCAGCAGCGAGCAACTCCCCCCGAGCGAAGCGATTGGCGCAATCCGCCGTCAGGCCAAAGACATCCCGGTCATACAACTGCTCAGCGATAACGACTCCGACAGCATCACCGAAGCCCTGATGCTCGGTGCCCAGGACGCCCTGCCGCAAGGTGAAGATGAGCGCCTGGTGCTGGTCGCCAAACGCGAGCTGGCCAACCTGGAAGAGCGCCGCGCCCGCCGGGCCTCTGAAGTCGCCCTGCGTGAAGCGGAGAAACGCTGCCAGTTGCTACTCGACAGCTCCGTCGATGCGATCACCTATGTGCACGACGGCATGCATATTTATGCCAACCGCGCCTACCTTGAACTGTTCGCCTACGAAGACGCCGACGAACTGGAAGGCATGCCGATGATCGACCTGATCGGTGGCAGCGACCAGTCCAGTTTCAAGGACTTCCTGAAGAACTATCAGAGTGCCGAGGGCAATGCCGAGCTCAACTGCACCGGCATCAAGGCCAACGGCCAGAGCTTCCAGGCGCAGATGAGCTTTTCCCCGGCCACTTACGACAGCGAGCCTTGCATCCAGGTGGTGATTCGTGCAGAAACCGGCAACGCTGAACTGGAAGAAAAACTGCGCGAAATCAGCAGTCAGGATCTGGTCACCGGCTTGTTCAACCGCACGTATTTCCTCGAACTGATGGACAACGCCGCCGAGCGTGCGGTCAACGCCGGCCAGCCGTCCAGCCTGGCCTACATACAGGTTGACCGGTATGCCAGCCTACTGGCCGAAATCGGCCTGGCCGGTATCGACATTCTGCTCACAGATCTGGCCAACCTGCTGCGTGCGCACTTTACGGGCGATGCGCAACTGGCACGTTTCGGCGATGACGTATTTACCGTCCTACAACCTGGCGTCAGCCCAGAGAGCACTCGCGAGCAATTGGCCAACTTGCTTAAGAAGGTCGAGGGTCACTTGTTCGATGTCAGCGGCCGCACCGTGCAGAGCACGCTGTCAATCGGCGTAGCGGGACTCAATGAAAAAACGCCCAAAGCCCAGGAAGTGGTTGATCGTGCGCACCGCTGCGCTGATGAGCTGAGTGACGGTAACGCACTGAAACTGTTCAACCCGGCTGACGAACTGGCTGCCGCCGCCAACCGCGGCAACATCGTCGCCATGATTCAACAAGCACTGGAGACCAACAGTTTCCGCCTGCTGTTCCAGCCGATTATCAGCCTACGCGGCGACAGCTTCGAACATTACGAAGCCCTGCTGCGCCTGATCAGTCCGCAAGGCGAGCAAATTCCGCCGGTAGAGTTGTTCAGCGCCGCCAAAGACGCGGGCCTCGCCGAGAAGATTGATCGCTGGGTCATCCTCAACTCAATCAAACTGCTCGCAGACCACCGCAGCAAAGGCCACAACACCCGCCTCTTCGTCCATCTCTCGAGCGCCAGCCTGCAGGACCAGACTCTGCTGCCGTGGCTCAGTGTGGCCCTGAAGGCTGCACGCCTACCGTCGGACTCTCTGGTTTTCCAGTTCAGTGAACCGGATGCGATTGCCTACCTCAAACAGGCAAAAGTCATCACCCAGGGACTCAATGAGTTGCACTGCAAAACAGCCATGACCCAATTTGGCTGCTCGCTCAATCCGTTCAACACGCTCAAGTACCTGCACGTCGACTTCATCAAAGTCGATAGCTCCTTCTCCCAGGACCTGAGCAAAGCAGAAAACCAGGAAGCGCTGAAAACCCTGCTGGCCAGCCTGCACTCCCAAGCCAAGCTGACCATCGTGCCGTTCGTCGAGAGCGCCAGCGTCCTGGCCACGCTCTGGCAAGCCGGGGTCAACTATATTCAGGGGCATTATCTGCAAGGGCCGAGCCAGTCGATGGATTATGACTTCGCAGCAGACGATGAATAATTCAAACCCATGCCATGAAAAAAGCCGCCCTCAGGCGGCTTTTTTCATGGCATGGGGATTACGCCTGACCATCGCGATCACGGAACCCCAGCAGGTAAAGAATGCCATCCAGCCCCAGGGTAGAGATCGCCTGTTTGGCTGATTGTTTAACCAATGGCTTGGCGCGGAACGCCACGCCCAGCCCGGCAATCGCCAGCATGGGCAGATCATTGGCGCCGTCGCCCACGGCAATTGTCTGCTCCAGGCGCAGCCCTTCCTTGGCGGCTAATTCGCGCAGCAAATCGGCTTTACGCTGAGCATCGACGATCGGCTCAACCGCCACCCCCGTAACCAGACCATCGACAATCTGCAACTCGTTGGCGAACACATAGTCGATGCCCAGTTTGGCCTGCAGTTGCTTGGCAAAGTAGGTAAAGCCACCGGACAGGATTGCAGTCTTGTAGCCCAGACGACGCAGCTCACTGAACAGCGTCTCGGCGCCCTCGGTCAGGCGCAGCGAGGCACCGATATCGGCCAGCACGGTTTCCGGCAACCCCTTGAGCAGCGCCAGACGTTCGCGGAAGCTCGCGGCGAAATCCAGTTCCCCGCGCATCGCACGCTCGGTAATCTCGGACACCTGTTCGCCCACACCGGCGGCCTTGGCCAGCTCGTCGATCACCTCGGCCTCAATCAGCGTCGAGTCCATGTCGAACACTGCCAGGCGGCGATTACGCCGGAACAGTGAATCGCGCTGGAAGGCGATGTCGACGTTGAGCTCCTGCGCCACACTGAGGAACTCGGCACGCAAAGCAGCCGGATCGACCGGCTCACCACGTACGGAAAACTCGATGCAACCCTTGCCCTGCTCGGCCGGCATATCCAGCGGCATGCGCCCGGACAGACGGTCGATGTGGTCGATGTTCAAGTCATACCGTGCGGTAATGGCACTGACCCGCTGCAGTTGCTCGGCGGTGACCTTGCGCGTTAGCAGGGTGACAATATGCCGAGCCTTGCCCTGACCGCTGACCCACTGCTGATAATCGGCTTCGGAGACCGGCGTGAAGCGCACCTGCTGATCGAGCTTGTAGGCGGTAAAGAGGATGTCCTTGAGCACCGACGAGGCCCGTTCGGTATCGGGAATCTCAACCAGAATGCCAAACGACAGCGTGTCATGGATCACCGCCTGGCCAATGTCGAGGATATTCACCCCGCCCTGGGCCAGCACGCCGGTGATGGCGGCAGTCAAACCGGGGCGATCTTCGCCGGTGATATTGATCAGGACGATTTCGCGCAAGGCTCGGTCTCCGGGACAGCGTCAAGGACTACGGCGTGTAGAACAGGTCACAAGCCGTGGAAAAGGCGCCCATTCTACCCATTTTCACCGGCAAACAGCCACGCACGGCGCTTTGCCCACTGCAGGGGCGCCGCTATACTGCGCGCCATCTACAGTCGACAAGAGCCGAGCTCTGTGAACCGGCCCGCCCCCGTAAAACCCGATAATTTCTTTCTGCTGTTGTTCCAGGCGCTGCGCCAACGACGCATTCCGCTGGCCCTGCGCATTGTCAGTCATAGCCTGTTGCTGGTGGCCCTGGCCTTGGTGATCTATGGCTGGGTGATTGGCATGCAGTTCAAGCATGCCATGCAGCAGCAGGCTGAAGCCCTGGGCACCAGCCTGATTACCCAGACGGCCGCCTCGGCCACAGAACTGCTGGTGTCCAACGACATCCTCAGCCTCAACGTGCTGCTCAACAACCTGGTGCAAAATCCGCTGGTGGCCCACGCCGCCATCTACAGCGTGGACAATCGCATCCTCGCCGAGGCTGGTTCGCGCCCCAGCCAGAGCATGCTGGGGGAAACCGAAGGCTTGTATTCAACGCCGATCACTTTTCAGGAAGTGATTGCCGGGCAACTGCGCATCAGCCTTGATATGCAACAGTTCGAACAACCGATGACCATCAGCCTGCAGAGCATGGGCATCCTCAGCCTGATTCTGCTGGCCCTGACCCTTTCCCTGAGCATGCGCCTGGGCCGGCATATCTCCACGCCACTGCTGCAACTGCGTGTCTGGCTGCGTGACCCGGATGATCCCGCGCCTGGCGCAGGCCGTCAGGATGAAATTGGCGATCTGGCGCGCCAGCTGCAAGCACGCCTGGTGCCTGAACAACCAGCTGTGATCGAAGAAGCCCCCTACGCCGCGGCGCCTGATGCCGGTGAAGAAGACGACTACCTTGACGAGTCGTTCGACAGCGAACCGGATTTCAGCGTCCCGGATCTGCATGACGATCATTTCGACAGCCCGGATCAGCCGTTAGCCCCCCACGCAAGCGCCAACGATGAATACGGCAGCGCGCTGGATGACCCCTTTGCTGACCTACGCGATCACAGCGAGCCTGCCTCGTTACCACCGCCGGCGGCCCAACAGGCCCTGCCCAGTGCCGTGCTGGCTATTCAGTTGGGCGCTCAGGAACAACTGCGGCGCCTGCCACGTACTCGCCTGATGGAACTGCTGCAACGCTATCGCGACTGCCTGGATCAAGCGGCCAGCCTGTATCAGGGCCAATTGCACACCTTGAGCGACGGCAGCAGCCTGATGTTGTTCCATCAACTGGACTGCGACGAGGACTACCTGACCCATGCCATCTGCTGCGGCGAGTTGATGCGTGCCCTGGGTCATGCCTTGCAGATCGAAGTGGCAGACAGCGGCATCACCCTGCAACTGCAGCTCGGCCTGACCCTCGGGGACAATCTTACCGGACTCAGCCAGGGCGACTTGCTCTTGAGTGAAACCGTGCAAAACGCCTTGGCCCTGTCGCAGCACAGCCGTAATCTGCTGCTGGTCGAGCGCAGCGTCGCCGATGATGCCCTTGTCAGCCAGCGCGCCCGCATCCGCGCCATCGCCAGCCCCCAGGGCGCCTGCTGCGTCGAGCGCCTGCTGGAGCCTTACCCCTCGCTGCTGGAGCGCCAGTTGGCGCGCATGCACGAAAGCCGCTGATCCCCCATAAAAAACCCGCCGATCGGCGGGCTTTTTTATGGGTAGGCTCTAGAAACGGAATACTTCGCCTTCACCACGAATCGGTTCAGCCACTGGAATCCGCGGCACATCCGAGGGCACCACCGGCTTGGCCGGTGCCGGCTTGCGCGCCGGAGCGGGTGTCGCCGGCACAACGGGCCTATTGTGAGTATTCACCGCCACAGCCAACTGCTCGACCAGTTGTTGCAGCACTCGACTCTGCGCTCGCACCTGATCCACGATGCTGCCACTGTGCGCCTCCTCCAGACGCACCAAGCGGCCATCAAGCAGCTTGCCGTCAGCGCCCGCCAGTCGCCACTGCGCCTCCAGCACAGCCGGGCGTTGCGGGCCAGAATCCAGACGGGTAATCGACAAGCCCAGACGCACCTGCGGGACAAACCCGGCGGTGGCCGGTGCCAGCACCAGACGCTGGCTGTCAAGGCGCGAGGCTAACTGACGCAGCACTTGTTGATCAATTTCAGCCGCCAGGCTACCCGCCCAACGCGCGTCTTCGGATGCAGTCAAACTGCCATCCATCTGACGCTGCAACAGCGCCTCACGCTGCAGATAGTCGGCAATCACCACCGGCCCGATCAGCACAGCAATGCCCTGCTCAGCCGCCGGCACGCGGATATTGCCACTGTCCAACTGGTACAGCGGCGTTTGCTGATGACGGGTACAACCGGCCAGGCCGAGCACCCCCGCCAGCAACAGAATTGCGGGGAAACGCAGTGCAGTCATCTCACTCATCCAGCCGGCAAGACCACCGGCGTGCATACCTATTAAGTGCCGGCGGGTCGCTTACCACGATCCGCCTTGCGGCTGCGTATCATCCTTGAAAGCCGCTCGCGACTCCAGCGCGGCACTGTAGCGGCATGCATCCGCTAGCCCTAAACCTCGACCAGCAGGCTGTCGACGCGCTGGAAACCACGCGGCAGCTTGTTGCCACGTCGACCGCGCTCACCCTTGTAATGCTCGAGGTCGTCAGCCTTGAGCGACAAGGTGCGCTTGCCGGCTTGCAACACCAACGTGGCACCGCTGGGCAGCACGGCCAGGTCGGTGAGGTACTCCTCGCGGCTGGCCACGCGCTCACCGGGAATGCCGATGATCTTGTTGCCTTTACCCTTGCCCAGTTGCGGCAGGTCGCGCACCGGGAACAACAGCAGACGACCTTCGGTGGTAACCGCCGCCAACCAGTCCTCTTCACGATTACCCAGCGGTTTCGGCGGTACCACTTGGGCGCCGGCCGGCAGGCTGAGCAAGGCCTTGCCGGCCTTGTTCTTAGCCTGCAGGTCTTCGCCCTTGACCACAAAACCGTAGCCGGCGTCAGAAGCGATCACGTAAAGCGCGCTGTCATCCGGCAACAGCACACATTCGAAGGTCGCCCCCGGCGGTGGCGTCAGGCGGCCCGTCAGCGGCTCACCCTGGCCACGAGCGGACGGCAAGGTATGCGCCGCCAGTGAGTAACTGCGCCCTGTGGAGTCGATAAACACGGCGTATTGGTTCGACCGGCCAGGAGCAGCGACTTTGAAGCCGTCACCCGCTTTATACGACAAGCCGGTGGCATCAATGTCATGGCCCTTGGCACAGCGCACCCAGCCTTTCTCGGACACCACCACGGTGACAGGCTCAGTCGGCAACAGTTCGGTTTCCGACAGGGCGCGGGCTTCGGCGCGGGCCACAATCGGCGAGCGGCGGTCATCGCCGTAGGTTTCAGCGTCCTTGATGATTTCGTCACGCACCAGCTTTTTCAGCTTGGTTTCACTGCCAAGCAGGGCCAGCAGCTTGGCGCGCTCCTTGGCCAGCTCGTCCTGCTCGCCACGGATTTTCATCTCTTCCAAACGCGCCAGCTGGCGCAGGCGGGTATCGAGAATGTAGTCGGCCTGCACATCGGTCAGGCCAAACCGCGCCATCAGCACAGGCTTGGGCTGATCTTCGGTGCGGATGATATGAATCACTTCATCCAGATTGAGGAAGGCCACCAACAAACCTTCCAACAGGTGCAAGCGTTTCTCCACCTTGTCCAGGCGGAACTGCAGGCGTCGGCGTACGGTGTTGACGCGATACTCCAGCCATTCGCGCAGCAGCTGGCGCAGGTTCTTCACCTGCGGCTTGCCATCCAGACCAATCACGTTGGTGTTGACCCGGTAGCTGGACTCCAGCTCGGTGGTGGCAAACAGGTGGGTCATCAGCTCATCGGCATCCACGCGGTTGGAGCGCGGGATGATGACGATACGGCACGGGTGCTCGTGGTCCGACTCATCGCGCAGGTCGGCGACCATCGGCAGTTTCTTGGCCTGCATCTGCGCGGCAATCTGCTCCAGCACCTTGGCCCCGGACACCTGATGCGGCAGCGCGGTGACCACGATGTCACCGTCCTCGATGCGGTACACGGCGCGCATGCGCACCGAGCCACGACCGGTTTCGTAAATTTTCAGCAGGTCGCTGCGCGGGGTGATGACTTCCGCCTCGGTGGGGAAATCCGGACCAAGCACGTGCTCGCAGAGCTGCTCGACCGTGGCATCGGGTTGATCCAGCAAGCGCACACACGCCGCCGCCACTTCGCGCAGGTTATGCGGCGGCACATCAGTGGCCATGCCCACGGCGATGCCAGTGGTGCCGTTGAGCAGCAGGTTGGGCAGGCGCGCCGGCAGCGTCGCCGGTTCATTCAGGGTGCCGTCGAAGTTCGGCACCCAGTCCACGGTGCCCTGGCCCAATTCGGTGAGCAGCACCTCCGAGTAACGCGACAACCGCGCCTCGGTGTAGCGCATCGCAGCAAAGGATTTCGGATCATCCGGCGCGCCCCAGTTGCCCTGGCCATCGACCAGGGTGTAGCGGTAGCTGAACGGCTGCGCCATCAGCACCATGGCCTCGTAGCAAGCGCTGTCGCCATGCGGGTGGAACTTGCCGAGCACATCACCGACAGTACGCGCCGATTTCTTGTGCTTGGAGTCGGCATCCAGACCCAGCTCGCTCATCGCGTAGATGATGCGTCGCTGCACGGGTTTGAGGCCATCACCAATATGTGGCAGGGCGCGGTCCATGATCACGTACATGGAGTAATTGAGGTAAGCCTGCTCGGTAAAGTCGGCAAGAGAACGGCGTTCAACGCCGTCCAGGCTCAAATCGAGGGGTTCGCTCATGCGTGCCTCATTGCAAAGTGGATTGGCGCAGCATCAAGGTGCCGCCGCGCTGGGTAAATTCGAGTTGTTTAAGGGCACTCATGCCCAGTAATACGTCATCGCCGCCCATGCCGGGGGCAATCAAAGCCTCTACGTCAGTCAGCACGATATCGCCCAGTTCCAGCCGGGCCAGACGGGTACGGTGCGCCGTAGCACGGCCATTGGCGGTGCTGATGGTGATCGCCGCTCCGGCTTGCAGACCTAGACGCTTCGCCACTGCAGTGGGCACCGCTACCTGAGAGGCACCGGTGTCGAGGAGAAAGGTCACGGCCTCACCGTTGATCTTGCCGCCAGCCATGTAATGCCCCTGCCGGCCGCTGGCCAGGTTCACTTCGACATAACCATTGCCATGCAGCGACTCAGGGGTACGGTTCGGGTTGCGGCGAGCCTCTTCCCAGTCGGCAAAGAACTGGGTGGCCAACAGCAAGGCAGCCCCCCAGGCCAGCACTAGCATCACTCGGCCGGCGCGCTTGCCCGCAGGCCGTTCACTCACGGTTTGCTGCCCCAGCCGCCTTTCGGCGCGGCAAACTGCCAGATGATCGGCCGCGACTCACCGTCGGCACGGCTGAAGCGGCCGTTGTCGACACCTATCCAGGCACTGTCCTGATCCACCCACAGCGCTTCGGCCAAACCATAGGACGGCGAGTAGCGCCGCTCTGGAGTCAGCGCCTCGGCGGCAAACGACCAGCACTTCTCAGCCTGGCCATTGCTCAGGCTACGCCGACAGATACGGTGCGCCTGACGCTCAAGGGTGAAGAGTTTTTCGTTATGGAAGGCCAGCCCGGAAAAATCCCGCGGCTGTTCCTTGCCACCCAGCTGCTCAGGCCCCGCCTCACTGCCGGTCTCGTTGAACAACACACAACCGCCGGTGCAGCGCCAGGTAGCCCGCTGCTTGTGCACCACCAAAAGGCCGCGGCGCATGCGCTCAGCAGCCAGGTACAGGCGCTCACCTGGCGGATCAACGGCAAGCCCTTCAAACAGCGAATTGTGATGCAGCAACATGCCGCTGGCCCGCGCCTGGCGCACCAGCCCCTGGGGCAGCTTGAGCCAGTTCGGCTCACCCACCACCGGTAATTGCAAAACGGCAGCATGGGTTTCACTGACCAGGTAGCGATTGCCCGCAGCGTCGCAACTCAGGCCTTCGAAATCCAGCTCGCCACCGCGCACCCGAGCGGCCAGCCAGCTACGCATGCGCAACCCCCAAGGCAACTGGGACTCCGGAGGTGGCGGTGCGACAAAGGGGTCAGCGGTGGCTTGCCACTGCGTAGCGTGCTCCGCGAGACGGTATATCTGCCGGTCATCACGGTCGGACACCGCCCACAGGACGCCGTCGCACCAGGCCAGCCCCGAGAGGTTTCCGCCACTGACGCCCTGCACCGGCCGCTCGTTGAGCAGCTGCAGCTCTTCCAACGCCGCAGCAGCACTCAGCAATGGCGCACACAGCAGCAGGCATGCAGCCAGCAGGCGCTGCATCAGAGCAGCACCTCGGCCAGGTTGCCCTTGGACTCCAGCCAGGACTTGCGGTCGCCGGCGCGCTTCTTGGCCAGCAGCATGTCCATCATTTCCTGAGTGCCGGGGTAATCTTCCAGGGTCAGTTGCACCAGACGCCGGGTGTTCGGGTCCATGGTGGTTTCGCGCAGCTGTGGCGGGTTCATTTCACCCAGGCCTTTAAAGCGCGTGACCTGCGGCTTGCCACGGCGTTTTTCGGCCACCAGACGATCGAGGATGCCATCGCGCTCACCGTCATCAAGGGCATAGAAAATTTCCTTGCCGAGATCGATGCGGTACAGCGGCGGCATGGCCACGTAGACGTGCCCAGCATCCACCAGCGGGCGGAAGTGGCGGACAAACAAGGCGCACAGCAAGGTGGCGATGTGCAGGCCGTCGGAGTCGGCGTCGGCAAGAATACAGATCTTGCCGTAGCGCAGCTGGGTCAGATCGTTGGAGCCGGGATCGATGCCGATGGCCACGGCGATGTCGTGCACCTCCTGACTGGCCAGCACTTCGCTGCCATCCACTTCCCAGGTATTCAGGATCTTCCCGCGCAGCGGCATGATCGCCTGGAATTCCTTATCCCGCGCCTGCTTGGCCGAGCCGCCGGCCGAGTCACCTTCGACCAGAAACAGCTCAGAGCGCATCGGGTCTTGCCCGGCGCAATCCGCCAATTTACCGGGCAGTGCCGGCCCTTGGGTGATGCGTTTGCGCTCAACCTTTTTGCCGGCTTTTAGGCGACGGTTGGCGTTGCTGATCGCCAGTTCGGCGAGCTGCTGACCCACCTCGGGATGCGCGTTGAGCCACAGGCTGAAGGCATCTTTGACCACGCCGGAGACGAACGCGGCCGCCTCACGCGACGACAGGCGCTCCTTGGTCTGCCCGGAGAACTGCGCGTCCTGCATCTTCATCGACAGGACGAAGGCAATGCGCTCCCAGATGTCCTCCGGGGCAAGCTTAACGCCACGCGGCAGCAGGCTGCGGAACTCGCAAAACTCGCGCATGGCATCCAGCAAGCCCTGACGCAGGCCATTCACGTGGGTGCCCCCTTGCGCGGTGGGAATCAGGTTGACGTAACTCTCCTGCACCGCGTCGCCGCCTTCCGGCAGCCACAGCAGCGCCCAGTCCACCGCTTCTTTATTACCGGCCAGCGCGCCGCAGAATGGCTCGTCGGGCAGGCGCTGAAATTCCGTGACTGCATCCACCAGGTAAGAGCGCAGACCGTCTTCGTACAGCCACTCGACTTTCTCGCCACTGGATTTGTCTTCAAAACTGACGGCCAGCCCCGGACACAATACGGCCTTGGCCTTGAGCACATGCTTGAGCCGGCTGACGGAGAACTTGAAAGAGTCGAAATACTTGGCGTCCGGCCAGAAATGCACGCTGGTGCCGGTGTTGCGCTTGCCCACCGTGCCGACCACGGCCAGGTCGCTGGCTTTGAAACCGTCGGCAAAACTCATCTGGTATTCGTTGCCATCCCGCTTGACCGTGACGATCACACGGGTCGACAGCGCGTTGACCACACTGATCCCCACGCCATGCAGGCCGCCGGAGAACTGATAGTTCTTGTTACTGAACTTGCCGCCGGCATGCAGTTTGGTGAGGATCAGCTCAACGCCCGGTACGCCCTCTTCCGGGTGGATATCCACCGGCATGCCGCGACCGTCGTCGAGCACTTCCAGCGAATTGTCCTCGTGCAGGATCACCTGAATCGATTTGGCATGCCCGGCCAGCGCCTCGTCAACGCTGTTGTCGATGACTTCCTGCGCCAGGTGGTTAGGCCGGCTGGTGTCGGTGTACATGCCCGGGCGCTTGCGCACCGGGTCGAGGCCGGAAAGGACTTCGATGGCATCGGCGTTGTAGGTGTTCTGCTGGGCCATGGGGTCTCTTGATCGTCAATTGAGAGCGGAAAAGTCGATATCCTGCCACAGATGGCGTGGAATACCGGCGAAAGCAAAGAGCATCGGCAAGCGTTCGGCAAAGCCCTGAAAACCATGGTTGCCGCCCGCCTGAATACGCAGAGCCGCCTGCCGGTAGTAACATTCGGCATCCCGGTAATCGAGGGTTTCGTCAGCGGTCTGCAGCCACACCTGGTAGCGCGCGGGGTCCTGCAGGACGGCAACCTCCAGCTCAGCCAGAGCGGCGACGTGATCGTGAGTCAGCTCCCAGGTTTCAGCGCTGTAATGGTTCGTCTGCGCACCCAGATAGCCATCGAAACGCAGATGCGGGCGCACGGCAGGATTGATAAGCAACGCCGGTAATCCATGGCGCTCGGCCAGATGGGTGGCATAGTAGCCGCCCAGCGAGCTGCCAACCAGCACAGGCCGTCCCAGTTCGGCAATCAGGGCTTCGAGCTGGCCAATGGCTTGTCGTGGGTGGTGATGCAGAGCCGGCACCCGCAGATGCGCGGCCAGCCCCAACTGGCTCATGGCACGCTGCAAAAGGCTGGCTTTGAGCGATGCAGGCGAGCTGTTGAGTCCGTGTATATAGAGAATGGATGTGGTCATGGGCGCGAGGCTAACCGGTTAGCCGAGCAGCTGCAAAGGGCTTAGTAGCCCTTGATGGTGTAATCGATTTCGAACTTGATCCCGGTAACCCGCGAGACCCCGGTTTCCAGGCGACCGTCATCGAACAGGCGTAACCAGCGATAGCCAGGTGCCGTGGTATCCACCTGAAACTCCTCGCTGCGCGGCGCGAACTGCACGCAGGTGGATGGCGAGGCCAGCAAGCGGATGGCACCACGCTGCAGGTCAAGCTCCTGATGAATATGCCCCCAGAGCACCGCGCGCGCCTGGCTGAAACGCTCCAGCACGGCAAACAGGGCATCCGGGTTGCGCAGGCCGATGGGCTCCATCCACTTGCAACCGATGGACACCGGGTGGTGATGCAGACAGATCAGGTGATGGCGCTCTGGCGCCTCGCTCAGTGCGCGCTCCAGCAAGGCCAGTTGCTGCTCACTGAGATAGCCGGGCACGGCACCGGGGATCGATGAATCGAGCATGATCACGCGCCAGTTGCCCAGATCAACCACCGGTTCCAGCAGGTCACGGCCAACGCAGGCAGCCTGCATGGCTGGCACTTCATCATGATTGCCAGGAAACCAGCGCGCGGGGGCCGGAATAACCGAGGTAAGCTCACGGAAGCGCTGGTAGGACGCCGTGCTGCCGTCCTGCGAGAGGTCGCCACTGGCCAGGACCAAGTCGATCTGCGGCTGCTCCTGCAGCACTCGCTCGATCACCCGCTGCAGACTGTCCTGGGTATCCATACCCAACAGCTTGCCTGCCGCATCGGCAAACAGATGGCTATCGGATAACTGCACCAGCAGTACCGAGCGATCAACAGCTGTGGTTCTAGTCGGCACGCCCGGCAAGACCTTCTCCTTGAACGGAATGCATGAATTATGGTGGTTAGCCCTACGGGCGGTAAACCCGTGAAAGGGGAATAGATCACAGAACGCCTGTTGTAAATCTGGCGCATGCTTTAACGCAGGTACGAGAGATCAGTGCACCGCAGGCTAGTCGCCGACAGCCGCCCGATACATCTAGCGAACCGGCTCCAGCTCATGCCCACACGCCAGGCAGTGACTCAACCACTCGCCAAGAAACAGATTGAGTTGAGTCTTCTCATCGGGCTGGTGCATGGCTTCGTTGGGGTAGGGATAGATCCCGCGAAAACGCCGAGCGCGCTGCGCACCAACCACTTCCGCCATCCGCGCATCGTGGTACACGCGCACTTCCAGCTGCGGCACGGGCAACCAGGGCAGGCTATGCTCCTGGCGCACAGAGAGGGTCGAGGTGTATGGGCAGCTTTCCAACACCTGCAAGGCCAGCACACCTAACTGTTGCTCCCCCTGACTCAGCGCCACGCGCCGCAGCTGCTGCGGTGCATCAGCCCCGTCGCGCATGGCTGGCAGGAGCTGCATCAGACGCGCGTAGTTAGCTTCGCAAGCCGCCTGCAGCTCGACCAGATCGACCCGATAGCGCTCGCGCAGCAGATTCATGACCACAGCCCGCGGACTTCGCTGCGGTTCAGCGCCAGCCATTGCAAGGCAATGATGCTCGCCGCATTGTCGATACGACCGGACTTCAGTGCATCCAGAGCGTCCTCCAGTGGCAAGACATGCACGCGAATATCCTCACCCTCCTCCGCCAGTCCATATACGCCACCGGCACCGTCACTGTCACAACGGCCAATAAACAGATGTACGCGCTCATCCGAACCACCGGGTGAGGGGTAGTACTGAGTGATCGGCCACAGCGAAGTCAGCTGCAAATTGGCCTCCTCGATGGCTTCGCGGCGGGCGACCTCTTCGGGCTTTTCGTCTTTGTCGATCAACCCAGCCACCAGCTCCAACAGCCAGGGATTGGCGCTCTTGTCCAACGCCCCAACACGGAACTGCTCAATCAGCACCACGCAATCGCGCTGCGGATCATAAGGCAGTACGCACACGGCATCGTGGCGCACGAACAGCTCGCGGGTAAGCGCAGGCCCCATACCGCCGGCAAACTGGCGATGGCGCAAACGCAGCCGATCGAGCTTATAGAACCCGCTAAAACAGGCCTCACGCGCGATCACTTCGACATCTTCTCGTTGCATAACGCCCCCCGTAATTAGCAGAAACGGGCCCGAAGGCCCGTCCTGGTTACGCTCATACTGCTACGCAAAACTGCCTAGCAAAAGCCCCTTCACACTTTCTGATACAGCTGGCTGCCCTGCGCCTTGAACTCCTGCGCCTTGGCCTGCATGCCCGCTTCGACTTCCAGGTCGACAGCGGCGATGCGCTGTTCTTCAGCATAGACGCGAACTTCCTGGGTGATCTTCATCGAACAGAATTTCGGCCCGCACATGGAGCAGAAGTGTGCCACCTTGGCCGAGTCTTTGGGCAGCGTTTCGTCGTGATAGCTGCGCGCGGTGTCCGGGTCGAGGCCGAGGTTGAACTGGTCTTCCCAGCGGAATTCAAAGCGCGCCTTGCTCAAGGCATTGTCGCGAATCTGCGCGCCCGGATGACCTTTGGCCAAGTCGGCCGCGTGGGCGGCAATCTTGTAGGTGATGATGCCGGTCTTCACGTCATCCTTGTTCGGCAGGCCCAGGTGCTCCTTGGGCGTGACGTAGCAGAGCATGGCGCAACCGAACCAGCCGATCATCGCCGCACCGATGCCGCTGGTGATGTGGTCGTAACCCGGGGCGATGTCGGTGGTCAGCGGGCCAAGGGTGTAGAACGGCGCCTCGTCACAGCACTCCAGCTGCTTGTCCATGTTCTCCTTGATCAGCTGCATCGGCACGTGACCGGGGCCTTCGATCATGGTCTGTACGTCATGCTTCCAGGCGATCTTGGTCAACTCGCCGAGGGTTTCCAGCTCACCGAACTGCGCTTCGTCGTTGGCGTCGGCAATCGAGCCCGGACGCAGGCCATCGCCCAGCGAGAAGCTGACGTCGTAGGCCTTCATGATTTCGCAGATTTCCTCGAAATGGGTGTAGAGGAAATTCTCTTTGTGGTGCGCCAGGCACCACTTGGCCATGATCGAGCCGCCACGGGAAACGATGCCGGTGACGCGCTTGGCGGTCATCGGCACATAACGCAGTAGCACGCCGGCATGGATGGTGAAGTAGTCCACGCCTTGCTCGGCCTGCTCGATCAGGGTGTCGCGGAACAGCTCCCAGGTCAGGTCTTCGGCAACGCCATTGACCTTTTCCAGCGCCTGGTAGATCGGCACGGTGCCAATCGGCACCGGCGAGTTGCGGATGATCCACTCGCGGGTTTCGTGAATGTGCTTGCCGGTGGACAGGTCCATCACCGTGTCCGACCCCCAGCGGATGCCCCAGGTCAGCTTGGCCACTTCTTCTTCAATCGAAGAACCCAGGGCGGAGTTGCCGATATTGCCGTTGATCTTCACCAGGAAGTTACGGCCGATGATCATCGGTTCCAACTCGGTGTGATTGATGTTGGCCGGGATGATAGCGCGGCCACGGGCGATTTCTTCGCGAACGAATTCGGCGGTGATTTCCTTGGGAATACTCGCGCCGAAGCTGTGCCCGGCATGCTGCTCTTTGAGCAGACCGGCGGCACGAGCTTCCTGCAGTTTGAGGTTCTCGCGGATGGCGACATATTCCATTTCCGGGGTGATGATGCCCTGGCGCGCGTAGTGCATCTGGCTGACGTTCTTACCCGCCTTGGCGCGGCGCGGGTTGCGCACGTGGGCAAAGCGCATGGCCGTCAGTTCAGGACTGGCCAGACGCTCCTGACCGAAGTGCGAGCTCAGGCCGGCGAGCAGCTCGGTGTCACCACGATCATCAATCCATGCCGAACGCACATCAGGCAGACCTTGGCGCACATCAATGGTGACATTCGGGTCGGTGTACGGGCCGGAGGTGTCATAGACCAGCACAGGCGCATTGATCTCACCGCCGAAGTCAGTGGGGGTGACATCCAGGCTGATTTCGCGCATCGGCACGCGAATGTCCGGGCGCGAACCCTGGACATAGATCTTCTGTGAACGCGGGAAGGGTTGGATGGATTGCTGATCGACCTGAGCACTTTCACTCAGGTTCTTTTGTTGTTGTGCACTCATCGGCGGGCTCTCTCCAGGGCTGAATGTCGGAGCGAACCTGTAAGAAACGAGCGGCGCATGGCGCACCTTGGGCGGTGCCAGAGGCTCGCCAGAGGACGGGCGAGCACATCTTGTTCCCTACGCAGGCCTTAACCTGATCAGGTTCAACGGGATCCGGCAGCTGCCAATCTCAGCCCCGCAATTGGGGCACCCCGACAAGAACGCGGCCAGTCTAATCAACCCCAGCCAATAAAACCAACTCGGGAGTCAATTTCTCATGACCCATGCGTCGGAAAGTGACGAATGCAGCCGCCACAAATAACCCGACACATAGAACACGCCATGGATTGTTGCAATCTACACTCATTCAGCTCCAGACAAATCTTGACCCCCTCGGCAGCGCCCCTTAGCCTTGCCGATTACCGCCAAAATCAGGATCACCCTCATGTTGCGCAGACTCTCTCTGGCTCTCGCTGTGGCCGCCGCGTCCAACGGAATGGCCTGGGCTGCTGAACAAGCCCCGCTGTCCACCAAAACTGACCTGGTCACGGTTTACCAGGAAGCCGCCGCCAATAATGCCGACCTGGCCGCCGCCCGCGCCGATTATGAAGCGCGCAGCGAAGTGGTCCCCCAGGCCCGCGCCGGCCTGCTGCCCAACCTGTCTGCTGGCGCCAACCTGAGCGACACTCGTACCCAGGTCGACTCGCCGGCCAATACCAGCTCGCGCAGTGGTACCGTGTACCAGGCCAACCTCAGCCAGCCGCTGTTCCGTGCGGATCGCTGGTTCCAGTTGCAGGCGGCCAAAGCCAGCAACGAACAAGCTGTACTGGAGCTGTCGGCCACCGAACAGAACCTGATACTGCAGAGCGCTGAAGCCTACTTCGCAGTACTGCGCGCCCAGGACAACCTGGCCTCGACCAAGGCCGAAGAAGCCGCCTTCAAGCGCCAACTGGACCAAGCCAATGAGCGTTTTGATGTCGGCCTGTCGGATAAGACCGATGTGCTGGAAGCCCAGGCCGGTTTCGACACCGCACGTGCCAACCGCATCATCGCCCTGCGTCAGGTGGACGATGCCTTCCAGGCCCTGACCACCCTGACCAACCGTGACTTCAGCGCCTTGGAAGGTCTTGTACACAGCCTGCCTATCCTGGCGCCTACACCCAATGATGCCAAAGCCTGGGTCGATACAGCTGCCGCACAGAACCTCAACCTGCAGGCCAGCAACTACGCCGTCGACGCCGCCGAAGAAACTCTGCGCCAGCGCAAGTCCGGCCATGCGCCGACCCTGGATGCCGTTGCCAGCTACCAGAAGGGTGACAACGACAGCCTCGGTTTCAGCAACAATGCCGCTACCATCAACCGCTTCAGCGGCGACGTTGAGCAACGTTCGATTGGCCTGCAACTGAATATCCCGCTTTACAGCGGCGGCCTGACCAGCTCACAGGTGCGCGAGTCCTACCAGCGCCTGAGCCAGACCGAACAACAGCGTGAAAGCCTGCGCCGTCAGGTGGTGCAGAACACCCGCAACCTGCACCGTGCGGTGAACACCGATGTGGAAACCGTGCAAGCGCGCAAACAGTCAATCATCTCCAACCAGAGCGCGCTGGAAGCCACCGAAATCGGCTACCAGGTCGGTACGCGTAACATCGTTGACGTGCTGGATGCCCAGCGCCAGCTGTACAGCTCGGTGCGCAACTACAACAACGCACGCTATGACTACATCCTCAACAACCTGCGCTTGAAGCAAGCCGCCGGCACCCTCAGCCCGGACGACCTGAGCGCGCTGGAGCAGTACCTGAAATCCGACTACAACCCGGACGAAGACTTCCTCCCGCCGGACCTGGCCAAAGCCGCCGAAGCGCAACTGCGCAGCAACTCGCAGTACTGAGTTGAGTGACACGAAAAGCCCTGCGGGTTCTGCCCGCAGGGCTTTTTATTGGCCGCATGTTCTTCAATGCACGTCGTGACGCAAGCCCGCAAACATTTGCACAATTCACGTGTCTCAATCGTTGCCAACGACAACCGAGGTAAACAGTCATGGCAGGACGCTTGCCTGCGCCTCTCTGGCGGCTCGTTCTAGACTGCACACACTGAACCCTCTTCCTGCAACAGGAGCAGCACATGAACGTTATATTGCTGGGTGCCAGCGGCACACTTGGAAAGGCCATCGCCCATGAACTGCAGGCGCGCCACACGATCATCCGCGTGGGCCACAGCAGCGGCGAGTTTCAGGTGGACATCACCCAACCCGACTCGATCCGTCGCTTGTTTGAGCAAACCGGCCCATTCGACGCGTTGGTCAGCGCCACCGGCAAGCTGCACTTCGGGGCATTCAGCGAGATGAGTGCCGAACACTATGCCATCGGCTTGCAGGACAAGCTGATGGGGCAGGTCAATCTGGTGTTGATAGGCCGCGAATACGCCAACGATGGCGCGTCCTTTACACTGACATCGGGCATTTTGAGTGACGACCCGATTCGTTTCGGCAGCTCGGCCAGCATGGTCAACGCCGCGATTGATGGCTTTGTGCGCGGCGCGGCGATCGAACTGCCACGCGGGTTACGGATCAACAGCGTCAGCCCGACGGTGGTCGAAGAGTCACTCTCAAGCTACGGCCCTTATTTCAGAGGCTTTAAGCCGGTACCGGCGGCCATTGCAGCGCTGGCGTATGCGAAAAGTGTTGAGGGCGCACAAACCGGGCAGGTCTACCGCGCGTACTGAGACGCTGCGAGCCGTGCACTCGCCGTTGCCCCACTCAACAGCAGCGCAACCTGTGGGAGTCGCTTAAGCGGCGACACATAAAGAATCCCCGTAGGTTGGTGTTGAGCGCAGCGAAGCCCAACGACAGTTGACTCCGTCGCGGCTGAAGCCCCTCCCAGGGCGCTGGCATCAGGGCTGAGGGTTGATCAACCGCCCCAAGCCCGCCAGCAGCCGCGCCAATGCGCCTTGGTTGGCCTGCATCACCGCCAGCCCTGCGCTACGCATGGCCTGCGCCGTCTCGGGCTCGCGCCAGAGGTGCGCGATGCGCTGCGCCAAACCGTCAGCATCGGCCGTCTCGCTCAGGGCGCCCGCCGCGCGCAACTGCGCGGCGATCTCCAGAAAGTTGAACAGGTGCGGGCCGCTGAGCACCGGTTTACCCAGCGCGGCCGGCTCCAGCAGGTTGTGCCCGCCATTGGCGACCAGGCTGCCGCCGACAAAAGCGATATCGGCCAGCGCGTAAAGAAACAGCAACTCGCCCATGGTGTCGCCGAGCAGCACCTGATCCGCCGCCTGTACGGCCTCGTCCGTTGAGCGACGCCGCGTAACAAAGCCTTGCCGCTGACACAGGTCAAACACCGCATTGAAACGCTCAGGATGGCGCGGCACCAGAATCAGTAATGCATCAGGGTGTTGCTCAAGCAGCTGACGATGGGCGGCGAGGATGATTTCATCTTCACCGGCATGGGTGCTGGCCGCGATCCAAACTGGGCGTCGTGTGGCCTGCCACTGCTCACGCAAGGCAGCTGCACGGGTCAGCAGGGCCGGATCAATGCTCAGATCAAATTTGATCGAACCCGTGACTTCAACACACTCAGGCCGCGCACCGAGACTGCGAAAGCGCTCAGCCTCCACTGCCGTTTGCACGGCAATCAAATCCAACTCGGCCAGCATCGGCGCCGTCAGTTTGGCGAAGCGCGCATAGCCGCGTGCCGAACGCTCGGACAGCCGCGCATTGGCCAACGCCACAGGGATGCCACGTGTGGCGCACTGGTGAATATGGTTGGGCCACAGTTCGGTTTCCATGATCACCGCCAACCTGGGTTGCACGCGATCGAGAAAACGCGCGGCGGCCCAAGGCAGGTCATACGGCAAGTAGCAATGCTGCACGCGACCGGCGTACTCCAGGCCGCCGAACATGGCTTGAATGCGCTCCGAACCGGTCGGCGTCATGCAGGTGATGGTGATCGGCAACTGCGGGTAGCGCGCCAGTAGCTCACGTACCAGTGGCGCAGCGGCAATGCTCTCGCCCACCGACACGGCGTGCAGCCAGATACCGCCGCGTTTGAACATCGGTAATCCGAACGCGAAGCGCTCGCCAATACGCTTGGCATAGGCCGGCGCTTGCCAGGCACGCCACGCCAAGCGGCCGGCCACCAGCGGTAGACCGAGATGAAACAGCAGGGTGTAGAGGTGTCTATTCATGGCGCGCAGCTTATGCACTTTGGCCACTATCGTCGAGCCAGGCGCAGGTTCGACTCACGCTGTGACCTGCAGATGCCGGGCAAAACAATCGGCCAGCCACAAGGCCGCCGGGCCTAACGCTTCATCGCGGCGACAGACCAATTCGACCACCAGCGGTGGCGGCGTCCAGTCGCTGCTCAGTTCCACCAGCTGGTTCTGATACGTCGGGTACTGCACCACATGGCGCGGCAGCCAGGCCCAACCCAGGTTACGCATCAACAATTCCGCCATGGTGTAGAAACTGTCGGTACGCCACACCGATGGGCTGATTTGCTCACCGCCCGGATAGTGACTGTCTTGCGGGGTCATCAGCAGTTGCCGGTGACGGGCCAGCTCACGCCGATCCACATGCCCCATACTCGCCAATGCATGCCCGGCCCCACACACGGTAACCATCTCGATGGTGCCCAAGCGCTGACGCTCCAGCGCATCGGGCATGTGTTCGTGGTGGAACAACAAGCCGAGGTCGGCGCGGTGTTCCAGCAGCTTGCGCGCCACATCGCCCTGAGCACCGCTGGCCAACTGCACCTCCAGCAGCGGAAAGTGCTGCGCCAGTGCTTCCAGGCTGTCGAGCACCGGCTGGTAAGGCATGGCTTCATCCTGCGCCAGACGCAGGCGCACCTCCTCCCCACGCACCAAACCCAATGCGCGCCCCTCGAGCCGTTGGCACTGGCGCAACACCTCGCGAGCCTCCTCCAGCATGGCCATACCGGCTTCAGTCAGGCGTGGCTGGCGGCCACTGCTGCGCTCAAACAGGCGCACGCCCAAGTCTGTCTCCAGCAAGGCAATCGCATTGCTCACGGCCGATTGCGCACGCTGCATCTGTCGCCCCACGGCGGAGAACGACTGGCCCTCGGCCACGCTGACAAACAGGCGAATCTGCTCCAGGCTCCACTGCATAACCCATCTCCATTCCAGATAGGTAATCACTTTATCCCATCCGCCAGAGCACTAGAATTACCGCCAGACCACCAAGGAGGCCATATCATGGGCGGCTATCTCTATCTCGCTATTGCCATCACTGCCGAAGTCATCGCCACTACCTCGATGAAGGCCCTGGATGGCTTCAACAAACCCCTGCCCCTGCTGCTGGTCGTGGTCGGCTACGCCATTTCGTTCTGGATGCTCAGTCTGGTGGTGAAGACCATCCCGGTCGGCGTCGCGTACGCGGTGTGGGCGGGCATGGGCATTGTGCTGGTAAGCATCGCCGCCGTATTCCTCTACCAGCAGCGCCTGGACCTGCCGGCCATGCTGGGCATGGGCCTGATCGTCAGCGGCGTGGTGGTGATTCAGGTGTTCTCGCAAAGCGCCGGCCACTGAAAAGCAGCCCAACACATCTGCTGCGCGTCGGCCCTGCTGCGTTAAAAACAGGCTCAGCAAGCCGCTTGCGGCTAACGCGCTTTAGCGCGGCCCCAAGGGCGAATGCAACGCGTCATGCTCATTTACACCCGTAAACTCCACCTCCTCACCTGTTTTAACCAGCCGGAGGCTGTTACCTAGCACAGTGCCTTGCATGGCTCTAGCTCGCGAGACGTTGAGCAGGTTCAGAGGTAAGGCGCTAGCGCGGACGGGTTATACTGCGCACCTGTTTTCCCGGTGAGACACCTGCATGTCCCAGGCATTAAGCACTGATGTTTTGATCGTCGGCGGCGGTATCGCCGGCCTTTGGCTGAACGCGCGCCTGCGCCGCCAGGGTTTCGCCACGCTGCTGGTGGAAAGCGCCCAGCTTGGCGGCGGGCAGAGTGTGAAATCCCAGGGCATCATCCACGGCGGCGCCAAATACGCCCTGCATGGCGCACTGACAGGCGCCTCCGAAGCCATCGCCGACATGCCGCGGCGCTGGCGTGAAGCCCTGGCCGGTAACGGCGAGCTGGACCTCTCGGGCGTGCGCCTGCTTTCCGACGCCCACTACCTGTGGTCGCCCGGCAGCCTGGCCGGCAATATCACCAGCTTCTTTGCCAGCAAGGCCGTGCGCGGCCGGGTCGATCAGGTCAAGGGCGAGCAGCTGCCACCCGCCCTGCAACACCCCACATTCAAGGGCAAGGTTTACCGCCTGGCTGAGCTGGTATTGGATGTGCCGAGCCTGATCAGCCGCCTGAGCGAGCTGGCTGGTGATGGTTTGCTGGCCGCCGAGCGCATTGAGCCGCTGCAGGAAAATGGCGAACTGATAGGCCTGCGCATCGATGGCCGCGAGATTCGCGCACAGCGCATCATCCTCAGCGCCGGGCGCGGCAATGCCGAGCTACTTAGCGCCCTCGGCCTGACTCAGCCGGCCCAGCAATTGCGCCCGCTGCATATGGCGCTGGTCAAAGGCCCGACACTCAAACCGCTGTACGCCCACTGCTTGGGCGGCGGGCCGAAGCCGCGCGTGACCATCACCACCCACCCCGCTGCCGATGGTCAGTGGGTGTGGTATTTGGGCGGCGACTTGGCTGAAGCCGATGGCGTAGCCCGTGACGAGGCCGCACAGATCAAGGCCGCGCAGAAAGAACTCGGCGAGCTGCTGCCCTGGGTCGACCTGTCCGCCGCGCAATGGGCCACGCTAAGGGTGGACCGCGCGGAGCCGGCGCAATCCGGCCTGGTGCGCCCGGACAACGCCTTCCTGCATGAGCAAGGCAACCTGATGGTGGGCTGGCCAACCAAACTGGCCCTGGCGCCGGACTTTGCCGACCGCGTACTGTCCGCCCTCAATCGTGACGGCATTCAGCCGCACACCCATGCAGCGCTGCCTGCCCTGCCGCGCCCGAGCGTCGCACCAGCCGTCTGGGAGGAGTTGTTCTGATGCATCCCCTGCAGAGCCTGCACACCCTGCACCGCCCACTGGGCAACACCGGCCTGCGGGTTTCACCACTGGGTCTGGGCACGGTCAAACTGGGCCGTGATCAAGGCGTGAAGTACCCAACCGGCTTCACCATCCCCGATGACACCGCCGCCCGAACCCTGCTGGCTCAGGCCCGTGATTTGGGCATCAACCTGATCGACACTGCGCCAGCCTACGGCACCAGCGAAACCCGCCTCGGCCCGCTGCTGCGCGGCCAGCGCCACGATTGGGTGATCGTCAGCAAGGTCGGTGAAGAGTTCGACAACGGCCAGTCGCATTTTGATTTCAGCCCGGCGCACACCCGCCGCTCGGTGGAACGCAGCCTCACGCGCCTGGAGACGGACTTTATCGACCTCGTGCTGGTGCATTCCGACGGCAACGATGTGGCCATCCTGCGTGACAGCGGCGTGTACGAAACCCTGGCCGAACTGAAACGCGAGGGCAAAATTCGCGGTTTCGGCCTCTCAGGCAAAACCGTCGAGGGCGGCCTACTGGCCCTGGCCACGGGTGATTGCGCCATGGTCACCTACAACCTCAATGAGCAAGGCGAACGCGCTGTGCTGGACTACGCCGCACGACAGGGCAAAGGTATTTTGATTAAAAAAGCCCTGGCCAGCGGTCATGCCTGCCTAGCCCCCGGTATTGACCCCGTGCGCGCCAGTTTCGAGCTGATCTTCAGCCACCCGGCCGCGTGCAGTGCAATCATCGGCACCATCAACCCGCAGCACCTGGCGCATAACGTCGCCACGGCCGCCGCTGTAATTCAGGATATTGCCTGACAGGTCTTACCCGCCGATCTGTGCCAAGCTCTCAGGCCATGCCCACGCCGAAACCCGCGAGGAGTTGCCATGCCGCGCACCCTGATTCGCAAAGACCCCAGCCGCTTCAAGACCCTGCAACTGTTTGTTGAAGCCAGCCCGGAAGGCCTGAGTTACCAGGGTCTGGGCATGCCGCTGAACTTTGCGCAGATGCTGGAAAAGCGCCGCCCAGTGGCGGTGGCCGACAGCCAGCGCTTTGCCGTGGAACTGGCCAATCTGGGCGTTTCGGTGCGTTTAACCCTTTGCTGGCAAGGCCGCGAATACTGGGTGCTGGTGCGCCAGCGCCGGGCAGATCGTGGCGATGTGGTGCTCAAGCTGATTTCCGGTTATGTACCGGCCCACGAACTCAACCTGCCACTGCTCACCGCGATCCAGGAAGTGGCCGAAGAATGCCTGCTGGAAACCCCGGAAGGCTGGCTTAGCGGACGCTTTGGCGACACTTGGCTGCCCACGCCCTACCAGAGCAGCTTGCGCTACCGGGAAAACGCGCACTTCAGCCTCAGCCCGCAGCAAGGCGCGACCCGCACCGTGCAATGCGGCAGCCTGAAACTGCTCGAGCGCCCGCACGCCTATGTGCACCAGCCCACCGCCTCCTTACAGCTGGTGTATGACCTGCGCCTGGAGCTGCCCAAAGCGGCACGCGAATTGAGTTTGCTGCATGTAGATGAATGCCTGGAGCAAGGCACCCTCGTCGCCCGGCTTAACCGTGAACGACCCGACCTGTTCCTGCTGGCACTCGACCAAGGCCGCCCGACAGCCGAACTGCTGACCCTCACCCAGGGTGAACTCTCAGCGGCCAGTACACGCGGCCTGTGGCTGGCCGAAAGCTTTGCCCCACAAGACGGCTGGCTGGTGCGCGATGAACGCATCCGCTGGAAAGAGTGGCTAAGCCTGCAAGGCATGTGAATGCAGCTGCGGATGCCATCCGCAACGGGCCAATCCGCAGAGTGGATGACGCTCTTTTCATCCACCACAGCCACGCAATCGGTGGATGGGTGAAGCGCCTTCCACCCTGCAACGGCAGCCCGTAGCCCGGATGCAATCCGGGGGTTACTTCAACTCGCTAGAGCTTTTGCCCAGCAAACGTCGGGCGACGATCAACAATTGGATCTGCTGGGTGCCTTCGAAGATGTCGAGAATCTTCGAGTCGCGCGCCCATTTCTCCAGCAACTCATCCTCGCCGTAACCCAGCGCACCGGCCAGTTCGACGCATTTCAACGTCACCTCGTTGGCCACCCGCCCGGCCTTGGCCTTGGCGATGGAGGCTTCCTTGGAGTTGGGCAGTTTGTTGTCGGCCATCCAGGCGGCTTTCATGGTCAACAGGCGCGCGGCTTCCCATTCGGCCTCCAGACGATACAGCGTCGCTTCGGCATGGCTGACGCTGAGCAGCGGCGTGCGGTAATCCAGCTTGCAGACTTTCTTCAGCAGTTCGCGGGTGCGGTCCAGCGAGGCCTTGGCTACGCCCACCGCCATACCAGCGACCAGCGGGCGGGTGTTGTCGAAGGTTTCCATCACCCCGGCAAAGCCCTTTTGCACGTCGATTTCCGGGTTGCCGAGCAGGTTGGCCGCTGGCACACGGCAATCGCTGAAGCTGATCGCGGCGGTGTCCGACGCCTTGATACCGAGCTTCTTTTCCAGCCGCGTCACGCTCATGCCCGGCGTGCCGTGCTCCACCACAAAGGACTTGATCGCTGCACGCCCGAGGCTTTTATCGAGGGTGGCCCACACCACCACCGAGTCGGCACGCTCGCCGGAGGTGACGTAGATCTTCTCGCCGTTAAGCACGTAATGATCGCCGTCCTTGATCGCCGTGGTGCGGATCGCCGCCGAGTCCGAGCCGCAGCCCGGCTCGGTAATCGCCATGGCCGCCCAGGTGCCGCTAAAGCGCGCCAGTTGTTCATCGTTGGCCACCGCCGCAATCGCGGCGTTGCCCAAGCCCTGACGCGGCATCGCCAGCAACAAGCCAACATCGCCCCAGCACAGTTCCATCACCCCGAGCAGGGCGGACAAATTGCCGCCATTCTTGATGCCTGCCTGCTGCTCACGGGCTGCGCCACGCTTGCTGGCGGAAGTGGCGCCAATGGCGTCCGGCGAGCCGGCGTTCATGCCATCGAGCAGCGCCGCGAGCAGGCCCAGCTCCTTGGGGTAGGCGTGTTCGGCCTTGTCGTATTTACGTGAAATCGGCCGGAAATAGTTTTCCGCCACCTGATGGGCCTGATTAACCAGGCCACGGAATTTCTTGGGGGTTTCTAAGTTCATGGTGATGTGCCCTTAGAGCTGTAAGCCGCCGGCCATAACTGCCAGCGCACGCAAATCGCGGTACCAGCGCTCGGCTGGATGTTCTTTGGTAAAGCCGTGGCCGCCGAGCAACTGCACAGCGTCGGTGCCGATTTTCATGGCCTTTTCGCTGCACAGCAGGCGTGCCAGATAGGCTTCGCGCTGGAACGGCAAACCCTGCTCAGCCCGCGAACACGCGCGCCAAACCATCAGGCGCATGGCGTCGAGTTCCACCGCCATGTCCGCGACCATAAAGGCCACGCCCTGACGATGGCTGATCGGCTCGCCGAAGGCCACGCGCTCGTTGCAATACGGCACCACATAGTCCAGCGCCGCCTGCGCGGTGCCCACGGCCAATGCACACCAGGCCAGCCCGGCATAATCGAGAAAGCTCTGATAATTAAACGACTCAGCAGCCAATCGCGCCTCAACCGGCACCTTCACGCCATTAAGCCGCACGCGCGCCGTGCTGCCGGCCTTGAGGCCCATGGCCGGTTGCGGGCTGCGTTGCAGGCCCTTGGCCCCGGCCTCAACCATAAACAGCGCCGGTCCATCGGCCGCGTGCGCCGCGACGATCAGCTGGCTGGCATCCATACCACGCAACACCAGGCACTTCTCACCGCTAAGGACGTAATGCTTGCCACGCTTACGCGCACGGGTCGCCAGCTTCTGCGGATCAAACAGCGGCGTCGGTTCATTCACCGCAATGGCCATCACCGGCGCAGGCTCCTCACCGACAAAGGCCGGCAACCAGCGCGCCTGCTGCGCCGCATTGCCCCAACGGCGAATGCAGTTGGCCGCTGACAAGGGCACCAACAAGGCCGCAGCCAAGGACAAATCGCCCTTGCCCAGCGCCTCGGCAATCAGCGCATTGCTCAGGGTGGTGCGCTCACCGGCCATGCCACCCTGCGCTTCAGTCACTGCGTAATGGGTCAGCCCTAACTCGTGCGCCTGGTTGAGCAACGCCGCCGGTAGCGCGGCCTGTTCATCGGCATCGTGGGCGAGCGGGCGCAGCACTTCACTGGCGAAGGCTTCGAGCATCTCCACCAGCATCTGCTGCTCATCAGACAGGGACAGATCGAACAAGGCATCCGGGTCAGCCGGGCGCGGCAACTTGGCCACGTTGCCCGCACGCTGCGCCGCCGCACGAAAGCTTGCACGGCTGCCGGTGTAGATCAGTTTTTCGAAGGGTTTGCGCAGCTTTAAACGGTCCGGCCAGTCAGCCTGGGCGACTCGATTCAGCACTGCCAGGGCACGGCCCTGTACGTCGGAACTCATGGCATCTCACTCCATGCGGGGGATGCCACGGATCATGCGCGCGGTCAGGGCAAGCGCCTATGACCGCGCCGACGCGCTTGACTGGCAAAGCAGCCAGTCAGTGTGGACGGTTACTTGCTGCGAATCTTCTCGACAATCGCGGTGGTGGAGCTGTTTTCCACCAATCCCAGCACGCGCACTTCACCGCCGTAAGCGCGGACAATATCGCCGCCGACTACACCTTCAATACCGTAATCGCCGCCTTTGACCAACACGTCCGGCTTGACCGCGCGAATGAGATTCTCCGGAGTGTCTTCGCCAAAGCTCACCACCCAATCCACCGCACCCAGCCCCGCCAGCACGGCCATGCGGCGGTCCACGGCGTTGATCGGCCGACCCGGCCCTTTCAGGCGGCTGACCGACGCGTCGTCATTCACCGCCAGCACCAGTCGATCGCCTTGCGCGCGCGCCTGTTCCAGATAGGTGACATGGCCGGCATGCAGAATGTCGAAGCAGCCATTGGTGAAGACAATCTTCTCGCCATGGGCGCGGGCGTCTTCGATGGCCAGTAGCAGTTGATCCAAGCTCAGCACACCACGCTCGGAGCCGGCATCACGCTGGATCGCGCGGCGCAGTTCCGGCGCGCTGATGGCAGCAGTGCCCAGCTTACCGACCACAATACCGGCAGCCAGATTGGCTAAAGCGACGGCATTTGGCAGCTCTTCGCCCGCCGCCAGGCTGGCCGCCAAGGTGGAAATCACCGTATCACCGGCACCGGTCACATCGAATACTTCACGGGCACGCGCCGGCAGGTGCAGCGCCGGGTGCGCGGGGCGTAGCAAGGTCATGCCATGCTCGCCACGGGTCACCAGCAGCGCGCCCAACTCCAGCTCCGCCATGAGTGCCGCGCCCTTGGCCACCAGTTCGGCTTCATCACGGCAATGGCCGACAATGGTTTCGAACTCGTGCAGGTTCGGCGTAATCAGACTGGCACCACGGTAGATGGAGAAGTCTTTACCTTTGGGATCGGCCAGCACAGCAATGCCTTTGCGGCGCGCCAGTTGTACCAGCGCCTGATGGTTCTGCAGCGCGCCCTTGCCGTAATCCGAGAGAATCAGCACCTTGATGCCGTCCAACTGCGCTTCGACGCTGGCGGCCAGGGCGGCGCTGTCGGTGCGGAACGGCTCTTCGAAATCCATGCGCAAAAGCTGCTGATGACGGCTCATCACCCGTAATTTGACGATGGTCGGCTGGTCTTTGATCGTCTGGAAGAAGGTCTTCACGCCAACCGCCTGCAGGCTGTTGCGCAGGCTTGCGGCGGCTTCATCCTCACCGGTCACACCGAGTAAGGTGGCCGGCGCGCCGAGGGCGGCAATGTTCAGCGCGACGTTGGCCGCGCCGCCCGGACGGTCTTCGATCTGCTCGACCTTGACCACGGGCACCGGTGCTTCCGGAGATATCCGCGAGGTGCCGCCATGCCAATAACGATCGAGCATGACATCGCCCACCACCAAAACGGCGGCCTGGTCGAAACGCGGCATGGACACTTTCATAAACACTCCAGAAACGGCAGAACAGATTGCCGGGGATCATAACATTGGCAGGCCACTGCGCTGGCTAACCGCCGAGCGTGCGCACCCAGAACAGTTCATGGCGGCGCACCGCCTTGCGGAAGAATTCATCTTCACCGGTGGCCGGCCAGCGCCGCCCAACCAACACATACTGAATCCAGCGGCGGATACGCCGTTTAAGCGGCAACGGGCCTTGTAAATCGTGCTGCATGGCCAGCGCCATGGCTTTATCCAGTTGTTGCGCAGCATCCAGGCACGGGCTCCACAGCCCATCAGCCGGTAGCGCCTCAATGGCCGGCGGCAACGCGATGCCAAAACCCGCCGGTCCCATGGGCCAGCGGTCGTTGTCGTGCAGGTGGTTGGCATACAGCAGCAGGGTTTTCGGCTTCCAGCCACTAAGCTCAATCGCGTCTAGCAGCGCTTGGGTGCTGGCAACGTGGTCGCTGTGCGGGTCCAATTGCGGATGCGGGGTGACAACAACCTCGGGCTGGTAATGCTCAAGCGCAGCCACCAGATCCGCCAGCAGATTGCGCCAGCTGGGCACACCATCGGCATCACCGGGCAAGGGCAGGGCATTGTTCCCCCGCACGCTACGAATATCCGTTTCACCGGACTCCCGCGAACCGAACGCCTGCTCAGGCTGCGCCTGCATCGCTGGTAGCTGCAGGCAGTAATAGCCCAGCTGCAGGCACTGGCTTTGCGGCACACCGCCCCACAGCGGCACCGCCAGGCTGTCCCAGGCGCGCAAACGGCCCTTGAGCTGAGCGGCAGCCGCTTGCTCCAGCCCGAGGGGCTGATAAGCCTCGGCTTCGATTTCGCCCTGCGTGAGGGTAAGGATGCTGACCTCGCGCGCCCGGCTGTACAGGCCAAAAGCGGCCAGTTCAGCGTCGTCGGCGTGCGGCGCGACAATCATCAAGCGCCGCTCGGCGTAGTCCGGGTTGCGCTGCGCATAAAGCGTGACAAGCGAATCGAGGCGACAAAAGCGACTACGCACAGACAACTTGCCCTGCACCAGTAGTTCGCCCTGTCCGGACAGATTCAGGTAGCGCCGCCCCTTCACGCCCCGCTCAAAGTCCTGACGGTCATTGCCAATCCGCACATAAGGATCGAACCAACGACCTAGCCAATTGGCGTTTATCTGCACCTGCAGAATCAGGGTATCAGCCGCCTCCACCTCACCGTCCAGCCTCACGCAACCGACATCAATACGACCGTTAATGGCGCGGCCCGACAGCGCAAAGGCGTAGCTGTAGTCATCGCTGGGCGCATAAAACAGGTGATCGGCAAACCAGGCCTCATGGGCGACCCAGCCAAACACTAAGAGGACCGGCACCCACCACCAGGCGACCAGCACGCCGACGAGCGCCAAGACAATAAGGGCCAACAGCAAGGCAATACGCTTTTGTCGGCGATGGCGTTTGAGCAGGATCTGTTTACGGGCTGACATACTCAAACCTGATAAACCGCGACGCGGTTGCACCAGCGGTCTTTATATTCGCGGTCAGCCCGGCCGAAGGAATAGCGCAATGGTTTGCCCAGCGCGCGAGCTTCGCTCCAGGCGGCCTGCGTATTGATAAAACTCAACACGCTGCCAGGGCTGAACTCGCGGTTTTGCGGGTCCACTCCGCCATTGATGTATTCCAAGCTGACCCACTGCGGCGCTTCGACGCGGTACAACACTTGAATCGCCACGGGTTGATCACTCAAGTAGATCAGCGAGCCGGTCATAAAGTCGCGCATCAGGCTGAACACCTCGGCCAAATGCGCCTTGCCGGTGGCCTCAAAACCCCAGCGACGCTGGAACAGATCGGCATAAATCAGCGCCTGCTCGGCAGCGCAAAGCTCGAGCATGGGCCGAATCACCCCGCCGGCCTCTTCCAATAACCGCTGCTCACGGCGCTGGTTGTAGCGAAATTTCTTGCTGTATTCCTCAGGTTCACGGGCCAGAGCCAACCCTTCGGGCTGCTCACGCAGGGTGCTGATCGCATCGGCATTGAGCCTGGAAATATACCGACCGCGATGGCGCAGCGGGACGCTGACCGAGGGCGCTGCCGGAAGAATCAACTCGGCATTGCCAAGGTCGAACAGGCCGCGCTTGCCCTGCTGCTTGAGCACATCCTTGGACAGCGCCAGATGCCGTCCCCAGGTCGGAATCGCCGCCTGCAACTCGCCACCCGCGAACCAGCCGAGATAACGCACCGGCAGGCCCGTCAAGCCAGCCAGCCGCTCGACCACCTGCGGATGCGTGGCCACACTGCCGCCAAAACGTTGCCAGGCGGCGGCGTACTCAGATGCCTCGATGACCGTCCAGCCTCGCTCGCGCCAAGCGCGCCAATGACTGAGCATCAGGCACTCGGCTCAGCATGCAGGTCAGCATCATCCGCAAAATCGCGGGCATGCAGACGCGCGTAGTAACCGTTGAGCGCTAATAACTGCACATGGGTGCCGCGCTCAACAATTTCGCCTTGCTCCATGACCAGAATCAGGTCAGCTTTCTCGATCGTACTCAAGCGATGGGCAATCACGATGGTGGTGCGCCCCTCAACCACCTTGTCCAGTGCGGCTTGAATATGCCGTTCGGACTCGGTGTCCAGCGCCGAAGTGGCTTCATCGAGAATCAACAACGGCGCATCTTTGAGCAGCGCACGAGCAATTGCCAAGCGTTGACGCTGGCCACCCGAGAGCAGCACACCGTTCTCGCCCACCAGCGTGTCGTAGCCCTGTGGCATCTTCTCGATAAACTCGGCAGCGTAAGCGTCCTCAGCGGCACGCTTGACAGCCTCCAAGGGCGCCTCGATCAAATCGCCATACGCAATATTGTTGCGCACGGTGTCATTGAACAACGTGACATGCTGGGTCACCAGAGCAATATGGCGACGCAGATTACGCAGCCTGTACTCCTCTACATCCAGGTCATCGAGCAGAATTTGGCCTTGCTCATGGTGGTAGAAACGCGGAATCAGACTCGCCAGCGTGGATTTGCCGCTGCCCGAACGCCCCACAAGCGCCACCATCTGACCGGGTTCGGCAACAAAAGAAATATTGTTGAGCACCGGCTTTTCACTCGTCGGATACTGGAAGCTGAGATTGCTGACCTGCAGACGCCCAGTGACTCGCTCACGCTCCTGAATGCCTACATCGACCTCCGAGGGCTCATCCAACTGCTCGAAAATACTCTCGGCACCGGCCACCCCTTTCTGGATAGTCGAACTGACCTCCGACAGCTGACGAATCGGCTTCGGCAAAAGACCAGCCAGCGTGATGTACGCAACTAAATCGCCCGCACTGGCATCACCGCGCAACAACAGAACCAGGAACATCAACACGGCCATGGCGCTGTAGATCACCAATTGCAGCGAAGGGGTGTAGACCGCACCTGTTTTAACCATTTTCAGCTGCTTGAGGCGATTATCCTCACTGGCGGCCTGGAACCGTTGCTGCTCATAACGTTCGCCGCCAAAACTACGGACGACTCGATAGCCCTGAATGGTTTCCGAAGCCACATGAGTGACATCCCCCATCGCCACTTGGATCTTCTTGCTTTGTTTACGAAATTTCTTGCTGGTGCTGGATACCATTAGTCCAATGATCGGCAATATCGCAACCATGACCAACGTCAGCTTCCAGTTCATCCATAGCAAGGTTGCAAAGAGAAAGACCACCGTCATTCCCTCACGCACCACCACTTTGATGGCATCCGTAGCAGCACCAGTGACCATGGTTACGTTGTAAGTAATTCTGGAAATCAGGTGACCTGAGTTATGGCTATCGAAATAGCGATTGGGCAACGTCAGAAGATTATTGAACAACGCGATACGCAGGTCTTGAACCAGCCCCATGGAAACTTTTGCGAGGTAAAAGTTGCCGAGAAACGAACCAATGCCCTGCCAGAGTGCGATAAGCACAATAAGCAGGGGAACAGCCTGCAGCAATTTAAGCTCTGCAAGCCAAGGGGCATGTGCCTGCACCCACGGAACCCCGGCAAAAAGCCCAACATTCGAATTATTGAGGCCATCCACGAAGAACTTCAGGATGTAACCAAGCATTGGCTGAGTGGAGGCGAAGATCAGAAATCCGAAGATACTGATCAAAAACATACCGATGTACGGCTTAACGTATCCCAGTAACCGAAGGTATATTTTCAGACTGCTTGGCTGGGCCACGTCATCTCTCACATCACTCATGAATCAGCTCACTTCAATACAGGCGGGCCGCAGTCTAGCATTCTGCGGTTGTGCGATGAGAGCAAGCGTGAGGGCCAGAGGAAGCCAGACGACAAACCACTCAGCCCTTGGAGTCCCCCATAGACTGGCCGCATCGAACTGAAGTGCCGCCAGCGACACAACCAAGGTCCCGAATACCAGCCGCCCTTCGGCGGAGAAGCGGCGCTGCCAAACAGTGTGAAAGGCACTCAACCACACGCTGATCCACAAAACCACGCCAGGAAAACCCAACTCAACAGCAACATGGGTGAAGCCATTGTGTGTGTGATCGAACCCCTCGGGATAGTTGAACGTGACAACCCGATAATCCGTACCGACGCCTAACCCGAGTAAGGGATTTTGCATAAACATATCGAGACTGGCCTGGAAAATTTCTGGCCGATACGAAAAACCACGCGCGAGAATCAACGGCGCGAACAATTCATAAGCCCCCCAGCAGACAAGTATGATTGCTGCGCTACCGCCCCACACTGCGCGCCCGCCACGAAGTAAGAGCAAGGCAAAAATACCCGCGACTAACGCCAGCGTAGCCCCGCGACTCTGGCCTAACAGAATAAACATTAAAGCAGACAGCATCAGCGCCCCCCATAGAAGGCTCTGCCAGATGCCAGAAGGTTTAAACCGTGCGCCCCAAATCACCACAAGCGCCATCACATAGGCACCAAGAATTGGATGCCCCACCTGCCCGATGCCATAAAGCCGAGCAGTGAGTGGCTGCATATCGCGGATATAAAAGAGGCAGATACTCGCTAAACACGCAAGAGCCAAGCCTACAAAGGCAACAGCCAACCCTTGCCAGATCCGCTCAGGGTGCTGAGAAGACAATAACGCCAGAGAAACAAGAAAAAGCCCTACATAAAAAACACGTTTCAATTCTCGCAGCGGCTCATCCGCACCAGTCCACAAGGTACTCAGCGCAGCCCAGCCCAAGAAAAGCAATAAAAACGAACAGAACACCCGACTGCTGCACCATATATCAAGCAAACGTCGATGAAAGATAAACATTGCCAGAATGCCCGGCAGCCAGAGCAAGGCTACTAACGCTTGCTGATAAATCTTATTGCTCGGTGCCCATGCAATCCCCATTAGAAACCACAAATAGCCACAGGTTATCAGCAACATTATTCCTGTCGCCTGCATTCTCAACATCAACATCTACTCCCAACGCCCGTGCACACAGCGGGCGGCTCAGCCTGAAAAAGGGGTATTCTATGCTTTATCTACCATTCGATGCCTGACGCAATGAAGAGCACGCCACAACTTGTCTATCTCGCCTTCGGCACAGACATCTATCAACGCGAGGCGGTTTTCAGCATCGTCAGTGCACTCGCCCACTCAACCGCTCACACAGACGCTCGCCAGTTCGATATCCAAGTGTTCACCGACGACCCTCAGTTTTACGCAAAACTGCCGGTCACCACGCACGTCATAGATCCGACCTGGGATGGCCCTCATCACTACCATTTCAGAATCAAGCATGCTGCATTGCTTAGCGTACTCAATGAGTATGAAAAAGCTGTGCTGATTGACACGGACACGTTCTTCCGAGCGTCACCGGATATATTGCTGGCACGCGTTACCGGTGGTCGCCTGCTCTGCAATGCTATCGGGGCACCGCTGGGAGAATCACCATCGCTTCCAAGCCAGTCAATCGCCCACATCAGACAGGTTGGGCTTTTGGAAGCAAGCTTACGCCAAACAAACTCTGGGGTGATCGGCCTGACCACGGCCGACAAGGGCATTCTTGAACACTCCATTAGATTGATGGATGACCTGCGCCCTCTAGCTCCGGAACTCTACACGCTGGAGGAGCTTTGCTTGGCTCTGGCAGCACATGGCACGCTGCAACTCGGCGCCTGCACCGACCTCATACACCACTACTGGAGCCGCAAGGCTCAGTTCAGAGCCAAGATCCAAGCATGGCACACTAAACACCACGGTGAACCGCTAAGCACAGCCGCACGCGCAGATGTACTACTTGTGAATGATCGCTTACCACGACCACCACAACCTTACCGGGGCTGGCAAAAAGCGGTGACGGCTCTAATCGCCAAAGAACGCAGACAATTTATACGAGAGCTGCTTTATGGGTGCCATGACTACTCAAACGAGTTTGATCGCGCCTGCGCCACCGCTTGGTGGGACAAAGCATTAGTCAATATTGAGGAGCGACTGGGAAAACCGCTTAGCGCCGAACAAATGACGCTATGGCTGGCTGATCCGTTGTTGAAGCTGTTGGCAGGCCGCCACCACCCCACCCTGCACGCCCATCTGCTTGGCCGCCTCACCTCCAAGCAAGTCGTATAAGGCAAAGGACACATGATGCTCAGCACGAAACACCTGAACGATAGCGCATTGGCAACACTGACCGCTGACGCGAAAGTGCTCGAAGAAGACAGCCTGGGACCCAAGGTTTATCGCCTCGCCAACGGCCACTTCCTCAAGCTTTTCCGGCGCAAACGCTTGATTTCCTCAGCCCTGCTCAGGCCGTATTCCGCACGCTTCTATCAAAACGCAGAACGCTTGGCTGAACTAGGCATTCCAACGCTAACGCCTATCACGCTGTACACCTTTGCGGAAAAGCAGCTCAGTGCCGTTCTCTATACACCGCTTCCAGGCCAGACGCTCAAGGAGCTGTACCTGCAGAATCCCGAAAGTTTTATCACGCGCCTGCCGGCTCTCTGTGACTTCATCCGCGAGCTTCACAGAAAAGGGATTTACTTCCGCTCACTCCACTTGGGCAACATCGTGCTGACCCCACAAAACACCTTGGGACTAATTGATGTTGCCGATCTGGCCTTTCACCGTCGATCGCTGTCAAAAGCCAAAGCGGCACGCAACCTCAAGCACTTTGCCCGCCTGTTGCGGCAAATGGAGATTGCCGGACGCTTTCCCATGGCCGAGCTATCGGCTGCGGTTTTAGCAGACTAACGCGCAAGCAAGCCCTGATAAAACGCCCCGAAGCGCGTCCAAACACCGTCGGCATCCAAGCCCGCACGCTGCACATCAGCCAGTGCAGCGAGGTCTTCTTTCAGCACAGTATTGAGCGCATCGCGCCACGCCTCAGCAGCGCATGGCAAAAGCCCTGCAGCACCATTGAGCTGTTCACGAAAGACCGCTAAATCGTTCGCCAAAACTGGTACGCCTGCAATCACCGCCTCAGGCAAGACCAACCCTAACCCTTCCTGCTCCGATGGAATGCATATCAAATCAAAGGCCGAGTACAGTCGGGGGGCTTCGGCATGATGACCGGTCAAATGAACCTGCCTGAGCACACCCAACTTTTCAGCAAGGGCTGTCAATTGCTGGCGCTCAACCCCTTCTCCGACAATCACAAGACGATCCTCGGGGTTGTTCAGGAGCCAACCCGCGGTAGCAGTCAGCAGATGGCTAAAGCCTTTTTCTGGCACCAAGCGACCCACCGCGCCAATGGTTCGCCCGGCGCCTGGCGGAATTCCAAGGGCTCGCTGCGCGATTTCTCTCGCCAAAAGCGAGGATCGAAATGCCACGGGCTCAATCGCTACACGCCCGCTCAACACCTTTAACCCGACCTGCGCTTCAAGCTCAGCGGCCAACGTGGCCGAAACCGCAACCAGATCCAGACGATCCGCAGGAAAGCCTCTCAAGAGAGCAATCTGTGCCGCTTTCAGCCGTTTCGAACCATGAAACATCACTACCGCTCGTGTAGCGGTCAGCTTTGCCAACAAGGGGAGAATGAACGCTGCCACACCAATGCCGTCAATAAGCACCACGCGGGGCGGTTGCTGCATCAGTCGCTTAGCCAGTCGCCGCCGATCCAATACACGCTGGAGCGCCCCAAATAGTCCAGCACCTTTGATTCGAGCAGAAGAAAGATCTAGCGAGGTAACGCGCCCAACGTCAGACAAAGGCGCGGCATCTCCCGACTGCAATAACAACGTCTCTATAACCTCATCGGGCTCACACAACTGAAGAATCTGACGATGAACCTTGTGAACGGATACGAAGGCTGCACCACCACTCCACATAACGTTTAGAACGCTCACGTTCACTCCTTGGCAGGGCAGGCACTCAGATCAAATTCATTCGAGCCAGCAGGCGAGGCAACCACGGCAACGTTTTTTGAGCACGTAATGAAGGGCGCATGGCGTCGGTGATTGCATGCCCTAGCGCTGCAAAACTGTAACGCTGCTCAACTAGAGCCCTACCAGCCTCAGCAATCGCCTGTGCTTTTTCCAGATCAGCGCGCAATATGCCAAGCTTTTCACGCAGTTCAGGAATATCGCGGTAAAGCACGAGGTTCTGCATATCGACAAACCCCAACGCCGCATTTTCTTCGGCACCCTGGTCATAGGCGAGCAATACACAACCCACGGCCATCGCCTCAAAGTTCTTGATCATGTATTCACCCATCCCGACATCAGCGCTTACGAAGAAGCGGATACGGTTGAGTGTGTCGTTATATTCCTGGCCTGATCGCGTCTTGGTAACCAACAGGTTCTCGACACTCGCCAACTCATCCAGCAGCGCCTTGCGCCCGCTATACGCCACACTCTTGGTGCTACCAATAAAGGCCAACTCGATATCACGCGCCAGACCTTGATAGGTCATCAGGCCCTGGTCGTAGCCTTTGGGCACGAAAATAGCATCGAACCCCTCCGCACTTAGACGCTGGCTGACCTGGGCACCGGAGCTGATGATGCGCACCCAGGGCATACGCCGGTAGTGGGCGCTGAACTTCCCCGTGTATTTGCACGGAATATAGTTCTGGTAGGCGTCGTGCTCGAGAATCACTAGGTTGGGCAAGGTGCGAATGAAGCGCCACTGGCGCATCTCTTTCTTGAAGCGCAGGAAGAAAAGAACCCTGTCGTAGCGGGACAGATCAACGTGTTCGCGGAAATAGCGCTTCAGATTGGCCTGCTCATCGCTACTCAGCCAACGAATGTCGCAGCTGTCGCATGACGCGGCGATGCCGTCATACAGCCTGTCTAAGATTGCACGCTGCTCGGCTTGGACCAGAAAAAGCACGTTCACTGACACACCTCAAAAACGGTACCCATAATCGCCTATGAGAACAGCGCAATAGCTGCCCCGAAGCATCTATACAGCGAGCAACCGCAACGAAGGCAGAAGCAGAGCCTGTCGTCGAATCCGCTAGAGCGTCCCATCTGGTAGCTGCAACAGCTCGGCCAAACGCTGCTTATGCCGCCGGCTGAGCACTTTACTCCAGGGTTGATGGCTCAGCGCGTCGCCTTTGGCTAAGACTTTTCGCCTTAGCTCCTCGGCGTATCCACAACCGCAGGCCTCAGCATAAGGATCGGCGCGCATTACTGCGGCGTAATACGCCAGCTTGGCAAGCGAACGGGCTGTGCCAGGAACCAATAAACTTCTCATACGATAGTCGAGACGCTGCCACCAGGCTGGCCTGGGTTTAGAGGTCGGCACCTCGCGCACCGCCTCTACGGCCTGCGCAGAAAATGCCTCTCCATAGCGCTGAAAAAACGCAGCGATCATGTGGCGCCAGTAATTCTTACCCGAGAAGTAATGCATGACTACACCTTGCGCCTGCGCAGGTCGGCCCAAGTGCCTGGCAGCTACACCCACGGCAAATTGCTCGATCACATGGATCTTGGGGACCATCGGATGCAGTACATCGATCAAGGCCAGAGTCGCATTCATCAGGTGTGACGCCTCGACCTGAAAGCCCAGAACACCCGAATTGATCAGCAACATCTGCTGATCAACACCATGATGTTCTGCCAGGTATGGCGCCAGGACGTCATGCATCACATCGCCCTTGTACTCTTTCCAGACACCTTCAATTTCGTCGACCAGCCAGGATGACCCCGCGAGACGCTCGAACAGCTTAAGCGGAGAAGCCAGAAAGAAAGTATCGGTATCAATGAATATGCTTTGATCTGCGTACGCCAGCGCATCACGAATAGCCGCCGCCTTGCGTCGGTGCAGATATGCTGCAGGCCCCGTCCAGCTCGCCAAGGTTGCTGCATCAAGCGTGATCAGATCGACGGGCCAACCGCTGAACTGTGCCGGCTCATCGGTGTAAAGCAAAATTCGCGGACACTCGCCACGTGCGTGATGCAAGGCGGAAAGGATGCTGAACTTGGCCTCACGGTGATACTCAGGCTTGCCCCCATACACGAGGTAAACAAGCTGCTTAGGCTCACGACTGACCATTACCGGCCTCCTGCACGATGCGACTCACACCAGGCCATGACCAGAAATGCGTGCGCGCAATCTCATCCGTAAAACCGGCCTTTACGCGTTCGGTACCAAGCGCGCCAAGCCTGCCCACGGCAGCAGACCGCAGTCGAGCGGCCAGCACAGTGTGACCACCCAGCGCGAACAATGCCGCAGACTCGCCGACCACCTCAGGCGCGCCACCACAATCCGTAGCCAGAACCTGCACATCGGCCGCCATAGCCTCCAGTAACACCATCCCAAATGGTTCGTGATCTGAAGTCAGGGCAAACACATCAAACGCTTTGAAATAGTTACGCCCATTGGCCACTTGACCGAGAAAGCGCACCGACGCGTCCACACCCAGCTCGCGGGCAAGCGCTTTTAACGGTGCCTCAAGTCGACCGCTGCCCATAATCGCCAGCAGACTGCCTTCCGGTAACTGCGGCAAGGCCTCGGCAAAGCCACGAATCAAGGTAGCTTGATCCTTGTCAGGGTGCAGGCGCCCGACATTGCCGACCACCCAAGCATCTTGCGGTAAACCAAGATGCTCACGTGCCACTTCGCGTGAAACCTGAGCCGCCTGAACGGCGTGAAGATCAATGCGGTTGTACAGCGTTTCGATACGCTCGAACGGCCAGCTCGGCAGGCAGGCCCGCATGTCATCGCGCACCGCATTGGAAACCCCGAGCAAGGCCAGGCGCTTGCGGAAGAAGTTGGCAAACAGCTGGCGCGTTCGCCGCTTGTAGTCGCCAAACGCATGGTGCACACCGATGACCGGGAGATCGCTACCCAGCAGGGCGACGTAGATCGGTTTAAAGCGATGGGCGATACAGAACTTAAAGTCGCGCGAAGCGGCAATACGCGTGAGGTCGCGGATCGCCTTGAGCTTGAGGCCGCGCACGTCGCGACTGGAGTAGTCGAGGAAAAGCACCTCGTCAGATGCCGAGCCTTGCTCGACCGCAGCACTCGGTTTACCCGTCAGGTACACCGTGCACACTTTATAAGGCGTACCAACAAAGAGCGCGGCGTACTGCCGCGCGCAATCGAGGAAGGGGCCGTCATAGCCGTGACAGAACTGCAGCACCCACGGCTGAGCAGCCTCCGCGACCTCAGACGTTGTCATACCAATCCTTGCCGTCCTTGACCACCAAGATGTCTTCCATGATCAGGTACTGCAGGTCCGAGCCGTAGAACATGTTCAGCGCGTCGGTCGGCGAGCAGATCATCGGCTCGCCACGGCGGTTCAGCGAAGTGTTCAGCGACACGCCGTTGCCGGTGAGTTTTTCCAATTCCAGCATCATGTCGTAATAGCGCGGGTTGTATTCGCGCTTGAGCACTTGGGCACGCGAGGTGCCGTCTTCGTGCACCACTTCGCCGACGCGGGTCTTCCACTCGTCGTTGACTTCAAAGGTGAAGGTCATAAACGGGCTTGGGTGATCGACCTTGAGCATCTGCGGGCCAACGGTGTCGAGCATCGACGGGCAGAACGGCCTCCAGCGCTCGCGGAACTTGATCTGTTCATTGATGCGATCGGCCACACCGGCCACGCTCGGGCAGCCGATGATCGAACGACCACCGAGGGCGCGCGGACCGAACTCCATGCGCCCCTGGAACCAGGCCACCGGGTTGGCGTCGACCATGATCTTGGCAATGCGCTGCGGCATGTTGTCGATCTGTTTGAACACCGGCTTGCTCGGGTGGCGAGCACAGGCGGCGATCACGTCTTCGTTGCTGTAGGACGGACCGAGGTAGACGTGTTCCATCTTTTCCACCGGCACGCCGCGCTGGTGCGAAATATAGGCAGCCGCGCCGACCGAAGTACCGGCATCGCCAGAAGCCGGCTGGACGAACAGTTCTTTCACATCGTCGCGCGCGATGATCTTCTGGTTCAGTTTGACGTTCAGCGCGCAACCACCGGCGAAGGCAATCTTGCCGGTCTCGCGGATAATGCCACCGAGGTAGTACTCCATCATTTCCAGCGCCAGCTTCTCGAACAGCGCCTGCATGCTGGCGGCGTAGTGGATGTAAGGATCGTCCGCAATGTCGCCCTGGCGCTTCGGCCCCAGCCACTCGATCAGCTTGGGCGAGAAGTAGTAGCCCTTGCCGTTTTCCTTGTAGCGGCGGAAGCCGATGACGTTGGCATAGTCGGTGTTGATGATCAGCTCACCGTTCTCGAACTTGGCCAGGCGCGAGAAGTCGTACTTGGCCGCGTCACCGTAGGGCGCCATGCCCATGACCTTGAACTCGCCGTCGAGCATCTCGAAGCCGAGGAATTCGGTGATCGCGCCGTACAGGCCGCCGAGCGAATCCGGGTCGTAGAATTCCTTGATCTTGTGGATCTTGCCGTTCTCGCCGTAACCGAAGAAGGTGGTGGCGTACTCGCCCTTGCCGTCGATGCCGAGGATCGCAGTCTTCTCGGTAAAACCCGAGCAGTGATAGGCGCTGGCGGCGTGAGCCAGGTGATGCTCGACCGGCTCAATCTTGATTTTCTTCAGGTCGAAACCCAGCTGCTCCAGGCACCACTGAATCTTCTTGTGGTAACGCTTGTAGCGGCGATTGCCCATGAGGATCGCATCGAGGGCGCGATCCGGTGCGTACCAGTAGCGCTTGGCATATTGCCAGCGGGCTTTCTCGAAGATGCTGATCGGCGCAAACGGAATAGCCACCACATCAACGTCGGACGGCTTGATCCCGGCCTGTTCCAGACAGAACTTGGCCGACTCGTAGGGCATACGGTTCTTCGCGTGCTTGTCGCGCACAAAGCGCTCTTCTTCGGCGGCCGCGATCAACTTGCCGTCGATATACAGGGCGGCGGATGGATCATGGCTGAGGGCGCCGGAAAGGCCGAGAATCGTCAATGCCACTGGTTGTGCCTCTTTTTAGTCTGCTGAGCCGACGACGGGCGTCAGCGGTAAACGTTGGTTGAGCAACTGGTGCAGCGCCGAGTCGGCGGGCCAGTTACGCAGAAAACGGGCGCGGTCGCGGGCATAGGCCCTGGCGAAACTGCGCGCACTGCGGTGCTGCTGCATGGCGTCGAGGTCAATCAGTGACCAGCACGCCAAGCGTTCATCCCAAAACAGGTTATGCCCCTTGAAATCACCGTGGCTGATGCGTTCGCGCAACAAGGCAGCGAACAGACGATCCAGAGCCAACAGGTCGCTTTCTGGGGGCGATCCATCGTGGAACGCCTGAAAACGCGCGATTATATCCTGCCCGCCGCAGTATTCGGTAATCAGGTAGGCACGCCCACGCAGCCAGCACCAGCGCCGCTCTAGCACGGCCAGTGGCTGTGGCGTAGCGATGCCCAGCAACTGCAGACGATTGCCTTCGACCCAACTGTGCCAGGCCCGGCTGGGACGCCAGAAGCGCTTGAGCCAATGCGCCAGGTTCTTCACGTTATAGCGCTTGACCACCAGCGGCCGACCTTGCAGTTGCACTTGCGCCACGGTGGCCGCACCGCCGGTTTTGTAGATATGGCCCTGCTCGGTGAGCTGATCCAGATTACTCAATAGCGGCTGCAGCTCAGCCTGTTTGTCGCGGCGAACCACCTGAAGGCCGAACGCACCGACTTTCGCGGCGAACAGGCTGCAATCGCGGGCGATTTTCTTCAAATAATCGCGCAAACGCCATTGGCGCACTTTTTCCACTTCTTTGAGCAACGCTTCCAGCGGCAGAGCATGCTCGCCGTTCGTCAGCAGGTAATGCACCAGCAGCTCTTCGATAAAAGGCGTCAACTCGGCAGGTAGCTGGGCGAAGAACACCCCAAGGTTTTCCAGCACCTTAGCGCGCGACAGCGGTTTACCTGCCGTCTCAACCTGCACACCACCGCCGTCGATAACGAACAACTGGCCGTTATGCCGCAACAGGTTGTCCAAATGCAGGTCCGCCTGCCACACCCCCTTGAGGTGCATTTGCGCGATGCTGACCAACGCCTCGGCCAGCACCGACTGCTGATCGGCACTCAGCAGCGGCTGATGTTCCACCGCACGCCAGGCCTCCCACAGGCTCTCGGCACCCTGCAGGTACTCGAACAGCAACCAGCCGCCCTCAACGTCACGCAGCCCATCCGCCAACAGCTGTGGCGTATGCAACCCCTGCTCGGCGAGCAGAAGAGCACCGTCACGCTCGCGCTGAAAATGTCGCGCAGCCTTGCTTCCCACCAGCAACTTGGCCAGCACTGGCTGGCCGCACCATTCGGCTACGCCGACATAGCGCTGGCCTGGAAGTACACGCAACCAACGCTGCACACTCAGACCAGTCAGGCCATCCGCCCCCGTCACGTCAACAGTCAGCGGCAAGGCCGGCGTACGACCGGCCTGCGCGAGACTCGCCAGACTCATCAGCGTGACTCCTTATTACGCCGACGCGCACCGACTCGTGCGCTCCAGCGCTCGAGATCCGCATCAGGACCAAGGTAGGCAGCCAGCACGATCTGAATATCCGCCGCCGCCCAGACATTCGCGCGGCGCAGCAATGGCTCCAAGTCTTTAATCCGATCGCGCTCGCCAAACAACAGCGGCCGGGTTTTCTCCAGGTCGATCAACTGCGCGTCGAAGCCAACCGGCGTTTCGCGCAGGAAAATATGCTTGGGGTAAAAACAACCATGCATCTGCCCAGCCTGGTGCAGACGCCGCGCCAGTTCACCACACGCCTTGAGAATGGCCACACGACGGGCCTCTGCCAGCGCTGGCCAACTGGGCAACCAAGTATCCAGATCCTGCCAACCATCCAGCGCGCGGGTCAGCAGCACTGCGCGCTGCTCGCCAGGCAATTTACGCTCGGCAAAAAATGCTGCCTGCAATGCGGGAATCCCCAACGCCGTGTAGCGCTGAATATTGCGGAACTCACGGGCAAAGGTTGGCTCACCAAACGGATGACGCAGGGTTCGGGTCAGGTGATTGCTCTGGCGCTTGAGGTAGAACGCCGCATCGCCCAGTTCGAGCCGGTAGACGCTGCTCCAGCCGCCACGCTCCGTATTGGGCTCATCAACGGCTTCGAGCTTCAGCGCCCACAGCGCCTCAAAACTGGCAAGACCGTGGTGCTCCAACAGGGCACGGTCCTGAGCAGCAATAAAAACACTCATTCCCGCCCCTCAAAAAACGCAATGACCTGACGGATGCGCTTCTTGTCGGAAGTATTCAAGCGCTGACGACCACGGTACTGAAGGTAAAAACGCAACCGCTGGGAACGTGAAAGCACCTTGTGGGCGACTTTATCCAGGCATGCCAGATCCTTGATGATGCGGTAACGCAGCAAAGGCCCCCACCAAAAGGTTCCAGTCGGGCAATCAATGAAGAACAGCTCGCCGCGCTCATTGACCAGCAGGTTGCGCCACTTCAAGTCATTGTGGGTGAAATGGTGATCGTGCAGCGCACGGGTGCCCTTGGCTAACTGCTGACTGACCTGCAAAACCCAACGGGGGTCGCTCAACCGCGCATCCTGCCGATTGGCAATTTCGGCCAAATCAAGCGTGCCCTCAAGTTCGCGGGTAATGAGCGCCCCACGGACAAAAGCCCCCACCTGGCGCTCAAGCCCATAGGCCACAATCGGCGCAGTGGGGATGCCCCACTTGGCGAACAACTTGAGGTTTTGCCACTCCGCTTTAACCCGAGGACGGCCAAGGTAACGCCGTAAACCTTTACCAGCGCCCCAGTAGCGCTTGACGTAATAACGCACCCCGCCGAACTCCACACGAATGACCTCAGACAAGGGGTCAGAGGTCAAACGCTCACCTTCAAGTGCAAATACGGCCTCAAGGGTTCCGAAAGCGCCGAGCAGAATCGGATCGTGCAGGTCATGTTTCCACGCTGTCATACCTGCGTCCTGTTTAAGTCAGACAGCGCCCTGACGATGCGGCGCAACGGAATGAACGGACGCCAGACTGTTTTGCCCAGCCATTTGAAGCTCAGAACCGGATTGATCACGCTATTGAGTTCATTGAAGCCGGGCCGCCAAGTGAAATCGGTACGCCGGCGCGTAATGGTGAATGTCCGCAAACCCAGCAGTGAACCAAGGTGCCCGCCACCCGAATCATTGCTAATGACGATGGCGCATGTCAGCAAGAAGTCGACCAGCCCTTTCAAGTCACTGAACGCATGCACATGATGGCCTGGGTACTGTGCCTTTAAGGCTTGCTGCTCGGCCGGGATACCGACGAACTCGACCCGCCAGCCCCGGGCAACCAGATGGCGAGCAAGGCGGCGAAATCCAGACGTTGAGAAATTCTTACTGGCATGTGGCGTGGTCGGAAAAATGGCCACACGTCGCACTTCCGCGCCGGTATCACGGGACGGGATCTGTAAGCCCGCAATAGGCATAGACAGATCAAGCCCGAGGATCTCTTCAGCGTACAGGTCGATCCACTGCACCATGGTCTTTCCGGCCTTCGGGTCACGACAGATCACGTTGTGCGCTCCCTCAATGCGGCAATCACCAAGCCACACAGACGGCGGCTCGGACCTGAGCTTGACGGGGAGTTTCTTACCGGCGAGGTACGCCACATTGCTCAGCGGAACATCGACGTACCAATCAATCGCACAGATAACCAAATCGTTACAGCCCGCCAGTGCAGGCACATCCGGCGTGCCCCCGAGAATGTCCAGCCCAGGCAGGTACTCGCTCACCGAAGACAAGGACACTGAAGCCAGGGTGACCTTCGCACCCGCAGCCTGGAGACGCCAGGCAAGGCGCAAGAACAGCGTGGTGTCGCCCAACGCAGGGCATGGAACCAGTGCAACCCTCACTCCCGGGCCGATCAACGCCTTCTTCTCCGACATCTAGAGTCGATCTCCATAACGCTGTTTACGGCCATACAATTTGGCCGCCTTGGATTCCAGCCAAGCGAGCAAACGACCTTCTTCCTGAAGGATCTGCCGCAAGGGTTGTTGAAAATAACCACGCAGAAAGCGCAGCTTGTCGCGCCGGGTCAGACCGATATCCAGCACGGAGAAATACAACGCGGCCAGGTCCTTGTTGCGCCAGCGCAAGGGCAGCTGATGGCGGACTTGGGCGCGGTGCAGGTCGATCACTGATAGGCGGAAAGCGTCCGCAGTGACTGGTTTATCGGTGTGCAGCAGGAAGTGGCAGATGTAGCAATCGCGGTGGTTGACCCCGGCGCGGTGCATGTTGCCGACCATGTTGGCCACTTCCTTGATCAGCGCCCACTTCAGTCGCGGTTCGGGAGCTTCCTTGGCCCAGTTCAGGCTGAGTTGTTCCAGATCGGTGGTCGGTGCCAGCTCTTCGGTAACGATAAAGGAATGCTGCGCCGCCGGATTGCTGCCGCGTTCGCCGTAGGCCACGGCGGTCATGGTCGCCACACCGACCTCGGTCAGGCGCTGAATGGCTTGCCACTCCTGGCGCGCACCGAGCACCGGCAACTTGGCGGTGAGCAGGTTTTTGACGATTTCCCCCCAACCAATACCGCGGTGGATCTTGACGAAATAGCCGCGTCCATCGACTTCAGTACGCAGCGTGCGGCGTCCTTCCAGCTCGCGGTAAACCTGCCCCTGCAGCGCCTCGACAGCAGCAAAGGCATCACGCCCGGCCCACAGGGTTTTAAAGGGTTCAGCCAGTACCAGTCTCATGGACGCGCCGCCAGGATGATGTCGGCCGCGTGTTGCGGCATGGAATACAGGTCAGCGCTGTCGGCGTAGGCCAAACCATTGCGCGCCCAAAAGGCGCGGCGCGCATCGTCGGCAAGCATGTCGGCGAGCAGATGATTGAGGCGCTCCTGCTCGAACGGACTGGCCAGCACCCGGCCGGCATCCGCTTCGGCAATGTAGTGGGCGTAGCCGCACACGTCCGTGACCAGCACCGGCAAACCGGAAACCAACGCTTCCAGCAGCACGGTGCCGGTGTTCTCGTTGTAGGCCGGGTGGATCAGCAGATCAGCCCCCAGCAGGAAACGCGGGATGTCGCTGCGCCCCTTGAGAATCTGCACCTGATCGGACACGCCCAGCGCCTTGGCCTGCAGCTGGAACGAGCGCGGATCGTCCTGACCGATGGCGATCAGCCGGGTGCGTTGCTTCAGCTCGCGCGGCAAGGCAGCCAGGGCTTTGAGGCTGCGATCCAGCCCCTTGGTCTTGAAGCCGGAGCCGATCTGCACCAGCAGCAGGTCGCTATCCGCCAGCTTGAACTCAGCACGAAACTCGGCACGAATTTCGGCAGCATTGGCCGGCGCGCGGCGGTCTGCGGCGATGCCCGGCGGCAACAGGTGAAAGCGCTGCAGCGGGGTGTGGTAATGCTTGATAAACAGCGGTTGCTGCACTTCGGAGATCATCAGAATCTCGGTCTTCGATTCGGGGGCGAATACCGCACGCTCGTAATCGGCAAAGTGCTTGTAACGCCCCCAGCGTTTATAGAGCGGATTGCGCAGGGTCTGCGCCTTGTCTTCATAGCAGCCGTCGGCGGCGTAGTAGACGTCCAGGCCGGGCATCTTGTTAAAGCCGATCACCCGATCCACGGGACGCTTGGCCAAGTCAGCCTCAACCCAGGCGGTGAGCTTTTCATTACGTTTGTGGTTGAACAGCGCCTTGACTGGCACCACCACCACCTCGAAGCCCGCCGGCACTTCACCTTCCCAGATCGGTGTGTAGACGCGAATGGCATGACCGCGCGCCTGGCACTCCAGGGCGATGCGCATAAAGTCGCGCTGCAGGCCGCCGAAGGGGAAGTATTTGTAGAGGATAAACGCGAGCTGCATCAGACAACGTCCTCGGCCAGCAACAGGGCCTGCAATTGTGTGGCCACACGCTCGGCATCCAGACCGTCGAAACAGGGCTTATGGCGATCGCCCGAGCCGGCATTCGGGCCCGTGGCACACAGGTGCACCTGGCTACGGCCATAGGCACCTACACGCCCCGGCAAGGTTGGGCCGTACAGGGAAATACTCGGCACATCCAGCGCAGCGGCCAGGTGGCCCAGTCCGGTGTCGACGGCGACACAGGCACTGGCGCCGGCAATGACCTTGGCCACACCTGCCAGGTTAAGTTTGGGCAACACCGCGACGTTTTCAATGCCTGCAGCAATTCGCTCGGCGCGCGCTTTCTCAGCCTCATTGCCCCACGGCAGGCGTATGGCCCAGCCTTGCGCGCTCATCTGTTCAGCCAACGCCCGCCAGTCGGCTTCCGGCCAGTGCTTACTCAGCCAGGTGGTGCCGTGCAGAAACAGTAGATAAGGCTGCAGCGCCTGATCGGCCAATTGCGCGCGATTGAGGCCGTAATCGCCGACACCGGCAGGTAGCGTGTAACCCAGTGCCTGGGCAAACAGCTGACGGGTACGTTCCAGGGCATGCTGCTCGCGCGGCACGGCATAGCGTCGATCATAGAAGCGACTGGCCAGCGGCTCACGCGCGGAATCACGATCCAGGCCGGCAATCGGTGCCTTGACGTAACGGGTTAGCCAGGCGCTTTTCAGCAGGCCCTGGGCGTCAATCACCAGGTCGTACTGGGTCTCACCAAGGCGCTGCTTGAAGCGCGTCCACTCACCGCTCTTGAGCGTTTGCCACAGGTGCTTGCGCCAGCGGCGAATCGCCACCGGGATCACCTGCGCCACGGCCGGGTGCCAAGCCGGAATCTCGGCGAAGCCCTCCTCCACCACCCAGTCGAACTGGATACCGGGAATCGCCCGCGCCGCATCGGTCAGCGCCGGCAGGGTGTGCACCACATCGCCCAACGAAGAGGTTTTGATCAACAGAACGCGCAAGCTATTCAACCTCGACCGGGTCGGCCACCAGGCGATCCAGCGCCTCAATCACCGGGCGCGGCTTGAGCTGGCCCAAGCAGTTGTAATGACCGAAACGGCAGGTGCGGTCGAAGCACGGGCTGCATTCCAGGCCCAGGCGGACGATTTCCACCTGCTCGGCCAGCGGCGGGGTAAAGCCCGGCGAGGTCGAGCCGTAGACCGCCACCAGCGGACGGTTCAGCGCCGCCGCCACATGCATCAAGCCGGAATCGTTGGAGACCACAGCGCCCGCGCAGGACAGCAGGTCGATGGCTTCAGCCAGGCTGGTTTCGCCGGCCAGGTTCACGGCTTCCTCGCGCAGACCGGGAATCAGTCGGCTGCGAATGTCCTCACCGACCGGGTGATCGTTCTTCGAGCCAAAAATCCACACCTGCCAACCGGCGCGGATCTTCAGCTCGGCAACCTTGGCGTAATGCTCGCTCGGCCAGCGCTTGGCCTCACCGAACTCAGCCCCCGGACACAGCGCCAGCACCGGGCGATCCAGGCTCAGACCGAACGTGGCCAGGGCGGCGTTGCGGCTCTGCGCGTTGATTTGCAAGGCGGGGCGCGGATAAGGCTGCGGCAGCGCGGCGCCTGGCTCGAAGGCCAGCGCCATAAAACGCTCGATCATCAACGGGTAGCGCTGCTTATCCAGGATGCGGATGTCGTTGAGCAGGCCGTAGCGCAGCTCGCCCTTCCAGCCCGTACGTTTGGGGATACTGGCGAAAAACGGCACCAGGGCCGACTTAAGCGAATTAGGCAACAAAATCGCCTGATCGTACTGGCCAGCCAGCGACTTGCCGATCTTGCGCCGCGTGGCCAGTTCCAACACGCCATGGCCGAGCGGAAAGCTCAGGGCCTGACGCACTTCGGGCATGCGCTCGAGAATCGGCCGGCTCCACTCGGGGGCCAGCACATCGATTGCACAACCGGGATGACGCTGTTGCAGGCACTGGAACAGCGTTTGCGCCATCACCATGTCACCCACCCAGCTGGGGCCAACGATCAGTATTTTCATGCCTATTCCAGAAACGACCGGGGAGGCTTATCAGACTGTTTGGAAGCTACTGCGCTTGGCGGTGCGGCGTCAAAAACTGACTCGCTTGCTCATTGACTAGAGTCAACTCCGCCACTCGCCAATTTTTGCCTTGCCTTGCCTCGCCGTCGCTCGCGACGCTTCCAAACAGCCTGATCGCCTCCCTCGCTTTACCTAATTCAGGCCTTATTTAACCAGCGTACGCCACTCGGCATGGGCATCGGTCTTGCCGGTGACCAGATCGAAATAAGCGGTTTGCAGCTTCTCGGTGATCGGCCCACGGCGGCCTGCGCCGATCTGCCGGCCATCGACTTCACGGATCGGCGTCACTTCAGCGGCAGTGCCGGTAAAGAACGCTTCATCAGCGATATACACCTCATCGCGGGTGATGCGCTTCTCAACCACGTCCAGGCCATGCTCGGCGGCCAGGGTCAGGATGGTGTTACGGGTGATACCGTTCAGGCAGGAGGTCACTTCCGGGGTATAGATCACGCCGTTCTTGATCAGGAAGATGTTCTCGCCCGAACCCTCGGCCACGTAGCCTTCCGGATCCAGCAGCATGGCCTCGTCGGCACCACCAGAGATGGCTTCCTGCAGCGCCAGCATCGAGTTGATGTAGTTGCCATTGGCCTTGGCGCGGGTCATCGAGATGTTCACGTGGTGGCGGGTAAAGGAGCTGGTACGCACCTTGATGCCCACCTGCAGGGCTTCGTCGCCCATGTAGGCACCCCAGCTCCAAGCCGCGACGATCACCTGAGTTTTCAGGCCGCTGGCGCGCAGGCCCATGGCTTCAGACCCGTAGAACACCATCGGACGGATGTAAGCGCTTTCCAGGTTGTTCTCACGCACGGCGGCGCGGGTGGCTTCGTTGATTTCGTCTTTGCTGAAGGGAATCTTCATGCCCATGATGTGGGCCGAGTCGAACAGGCGGTCGGTGTGCGCTTGCAGGCGGAAAATCGCCGTGCCTTGCGGGGTGTTGTAGGCGCGCACGCCTTCAAACACACCCATGCCGTAGTGCAGGGTATGGGTCAGCACGTGGGTGGTCGCGTTGCGCCACGGCACCAGCTCGCCGTCATACCAGATCACGCCATCACGATCGGCCATCGACATAGTTGCCTGCTCCTCACATTCGATTAGTACAGCATTGGCCGGCCACCCTATGTGCCCGACGCCCTCATATTCAGCTCAGCCTGTTCAGCTCAAGCCCAGCACCTGCCAAATGCGCATCACCGTGCGCCGCTCATCGGCAAACTGCTCGCCACTGACCACCCCAGGCTGCTTTTGCAGGGCCTGACGGTGCGCCGCTGAACGGTAGGCTTTGTAAATCGCCTGCAGCAATTGGGCATCCTCACCCGGCAGCAAACCCACCCGTTCCAGCCCTTCCAGAATGCGAATATTGTCAGTGAACTCAAGCAATTCCGGGTACTGGCGCGACCAAGCCAGGGCCGCGTATTGCACCATAAATTCAATATCGACGATACCTCCGGCGTCCTGCTTGAGGTCGAACGGCACCGTGGCCTCGAAGGCATTCGCCGCTGTCCCAGCCGCCGTGACCTTGCTGCCAAGGTTGTCGCGCATCTTCGCGCGCATCTCGCTGACCTCGGCGCGCAGGGTGGCCAGGTCGCGCTCGCGCCCCAGCACGGCGGCGCGAACCGCCTCGAACGCCTGACCAACACGCGGACAACCCACCAGCACCCGCGCCCGCACCAGTGCCTGATGCTCCCAGGTCCAGGCCTCACCCTGCTGGTAGCGCTCAAAGGCGCCCAGCGAGCTGACCAGCAGGCCCGCCGCACCGGAAGGTCGCAGGCGCATATCCACTTCATAGAGCTGGCCGGAGTTGGTTTGCGTGGTCAGCAGGTGAATGATGCGCTGGCCCAGGCGATTGAAGAACTGCGCGCCATCGATGGATTTTTCGCCATCGGTTTCCGCGTGCGGGTCGCCGTCGTGGATAAACACCAGATCGAGGTCCGAGCCATGGCCCAGCTCGATGCCGCCGACCTTGCCGTAGCCGACGATGACGAAATCCGGATCACAGACACTGCCGTCGCTGCGGCGCGGCGCGCCATAACGGCTCACCGTATGGCGCCAGGCCAGGGCCAGCACCTGATCAAGAATCGCCTCGGCCAGCCAGGTCAGGTAGTCGCTGACCTTCATCAACGGCAGGGTGCCGGCAATCTCCGAGGCCGCCACTCGCAGGCGATGGGCCAACTTGAAGTGGCGCAGGGCCTCCATTTGTTGCTCCAGATCCTCTTCGGGGATGCGCATCAAGCGCTCACGCAGCTCAGCGGCCAGTTCAGGTGCCAAGGGCGGCTTGAACAAGCGGCCTTCGTTAAGCAGCTCATCAAGCAGCAGCGGGAAGCGCGTGATTTGCTCGGCGATCCACGGGCTGGCGGCACACAGGGTCAGCAAGCGCTGCAAGGCGCTGGGGTTTTCCGTGAGCAGCACCAGATAGGCCGAACGCCGTGCCACGGCTTCGATCAGTGGCAGCACGCGTTCCAGCACCAGGTCCGGATTGTCATGCTCCACGGCTTGTGCCAGCAAACGCGGGATAAAGGCATCCAGACGCTCGCGACCGAGACGTTGCATGGCACGGACCTGATTACCGTTGCGCAGCCCTGCCAGACGCTGCCAGGCCGATTGCGGCTCGGCAAAACCGGCCTCGGCCAGCTGTCGGCACGCAGCCTCTTCGTCCTGCACATCCTCCCAGAGCGGCAACCATTCGCAGCCCACCGCCTCTTCGACCGGCTCGCCGCCTTCCTCTTCATCAGGGTCGGCGATCACCTGGCGGAAGTGCCAATCCACCCGGCCACGCCAGTGCATCAGCTGCTCGTGGAACGCCTGCCAACTGTCGAAACCCATGATAAAGGCCACCCGCGCACGGTCCTGATCGTTGTCCGGAAGCATCTGCGTTTGGCGGTCGTCGATGGCCTGCAGTGCGTGTTCGGCATAACGCAGGAAGGCATAACCGTCACGCAGTTCATTGGTCACCGCGGCCGGCAGGTAACCCTGATCACGCAGGGTATTGAGTACGGCAAACAGCGAGCGCTGCTGCAGACTGAGGTCGCGACCGCCATGAATCAGCTGGAAGGCCTGGGCGATAAACTCCACTTCGCGGATGCCGCCAGAACCCAGCTTGATGTTCTCGGCCATGCCCTTGCGCCGCACTTCCTGCTGGATCAGCTGTTTCATCGCGCGCAGCGCTTCAATCGCCGAGAAGTCCAGATAGCGCCGATAAACAAACGGTCGCAGCATTTCCAGCAGCTGCGCGCCTGCGACCTGATCGCCACCGACCACCCGCGCCTTGATCATGGCGTAGCGTTCCCAGTCGCGACCCTGGTCCTGGTAGTACTGCTCCAGCGCGTTAAAGCTGAACACCAGCGAGCCGGAGGAACCGTAAGGACGCAGACGCATATCGGTGCGGAAGACGAAGCCGTCGACGGTGATCACGTCCAGTGCCTTGATCAGCTTCTGACCAAGGCGGATAAAGAACTCCTGATTATCCAGCGCACGCTTCACACCCTCGGTTTCGCCACCTTCGGGGTAACCGAAGATCAAGTCGATGTCCGAAGACAGGTTCAGCTCATGGGCACCCAACTTGCCCATGCCGAGGATGACCATGTGCTGAGGCTGACCACTGCGGCGCCCCATCGGCGTACCAAACTGCGCGCAATGGCGTGCATACAGCCACTGATAAGCCAGATCGATACAGGCATCGGCCAGGTCGGACAGGTCGCGGCAGGTTTCGATCAAATCCGCCTGGCGGCTGATATCGCGCCAGATGATGCGCAATTGCTGACGATTGCGGTAACGCCGCAAGCGTCGCCCCAACTCGTCCTCGTCCGCGCATTCGACCAAGGCCTGAATCAGCTGACCACGCAACTCACCGGACGCCAGACTGCGCTCCAACTCGCCATTGGCGGCCAGATCGAGCAGCATCTGTGGATCACGCAGCCCTTGCTGGAGGACGAACTCACTGGCCGCCGCCACGCGCCGCAAGGCGTCGAAACGTGCTGCCGGCCACGCGGCAAATGCCGTCGCCTCCTCGCTGGACAACCCAGCGAAGGCCTGCTGCAACGACTGTTCAGCGCGTACCGCGAGGGGGGATAAGGCAGCCGGCAAAGAGGCCAGCATGGGCAGGCTCATGGTCTATCCTTTTTAGCGTTCTGCCCGCTGGCCATCGGTTGATGGCAAACACCCGCGCTAGAGGCGGTCGAATCGCGGGTAGAAAAATAATTGTAGTTTTACTACCAAAGACTGTATCCAAAAGGCTGATTCCGACATCAGAATGTAGTAAAACTACACATAGCCGGCCCTACCCCCGGTCAATCCAAGAATTCACGCGGCCACTCACGAAGTCGGCCGCGAAACCTGGCCTCCGATTCTGGAAGCCTTTCCGCCCTGGAGCAAGCCATGCAAGACCTCGATCCCGTCGAAACCCAGGAATGGCTGGACGCCCTTGAGTCCGTCCTCGATAACGAGGGTGAAGACCGCGCACATTATCTGATGACCCGTATGGGCGAGCTGGCCACCCGCAGTGGTTCACAGCTGCCGTATGCAATCACCACGCCCTACCGCAACACCATCCCGCTGACCCACGAAGCACGCATGCCGGGCGACCTGTTTATGGAACGCCGCATTCGCTCGCTGGTGCGCTGGAACGCGTTGGCCATGGTGATGCGCACCAACCTGAAAGACTCGGACCTGGGCGGCCATATCTCCAGTTTTGCCTCCTCGGCCACGCTGTATGACATTGGCTTCAACTATTTCTTCCAAGCCCCTACCGAGGAGCATGGCGGCGACCTGATCTTCTTCCAGGGCCACGCCTCCCCCGGCGTGTATGCCCGTGCCTACATGGAAGGCCGCATCACGGAAGAACAGATGAACAATTTCCGCCAGGAGGTGGATGGCCAAGGCCTGTCGTCCTATCCGCACCCCTGGCTGATGCCGGACTTCTGGCAGTTCCCGACCGTGTCCATGGGGCTGGGCCCGATTCAGGCGATCTACCAGGCACGCTTTATGAAGTACCTGGAAGCGCGCGGCTTTATCCCGGCCGGCAAACAGAAGGTCTGGTGTTTTATGGGCGACGGCGAATGCGACGAGCCGGAATCGCTCGGTGCCATCTCCCTGGCCGGCCGCGAGAAGCTGGACAACCTGATCTTCGTCATCAACTGCAACCTGCAGCGCCTCGACGGCCCCGTACGCGGTAACGGCAAGATCATTCAGGAACTCGAAGGCGTGTTCCGTGGCGGTGGCTGGAACGTCAACAAAGTGGTCTGGGGCCGGTTCTGGGACCCGCTGCTGGCCAAAGACGTCGACGGCATCCTGCAACGTCGCATGGACGAAGTGGTGGATGGCGAGTACCAAAACTACAAGGCCAAGGACGGCGCGTTCGTGCGTGAACACTTCTTCAACTCGCCGGAACTCAAGGCGATGGTGGCGGACCTGTCCGACGACGAGATCTGGAAGCTCAACCGTGGCGGCCACGACCCGTACAAGGTCTATGCGGCCTACCATCAGGCGGTCAACCACAAGGATCAACCCACCGTGATTCTGGCCAAGACCGTCAAGGGTTATGGCACCGGCGCGGGTGAAGCGAAAAACACCGCGCACAACACCAAGAAAGTCGATGTCGACAGCCTCAAGCAGTTCCGCGACCGCTTCGACATCCCGGTCAAGGACGATGAACTGGAACGCCTGCCCTTCCTCAAACCCGAAGAAGGCAGCGCCGAAGCCCGCTACCTGAGCGACCGTCGTGCTGCACTGGGCGGTTTTGTACCGCAGCGCCGCGCCAAGAGTTTCAGCATCCCAACGCCGCCGCTGGACACCCTCAAGGCGATTCTTGATGGCTCGGGCGACCGTGAAATTTCCACCACCATGGCCTTCGTGCGCATCCTCGCGCAGTTGGTTAAAGACAAAGACATCGGCTCGCGCATCGTCCCAATCATCCCGGACGAAGCCCGTACCTTCGGCATGGAAGGTATGTTCCGCCAGCTGGGCATCTACTCTTCGGTCGGCCAGCTGTATGAGCCGGTGGATAAAGACCAGGTGATGTTCTACCGCGAGGACAAGAAAGGTCAGATCCTTGAGGAAGGCATCAACGAAGCCGGTGCCATGAGTTCCTTCATCGCCGCCGGCACCTCCTACTCCTGCCATAACCAGCCGATGCTGCCGTTCTACATCTTCTATTCGATGTTCGGCTTCCAGCGCATTGGTGACCTGGCCTGGGCCGCAGGCGACAGCCGTACCCGCGGTTTCCTGATCGGCGGCACCGCCGGGCGTACCACGCTGAACGGTGAAGGCTTGCAGCACGAGGACGGTCACAGCCACCTGATGGCCGCGACCATCCCCAACTGCCGCACCTATGATCCGACCTACGGCTACGAGCTGGCGGTGATCATTCAGGACGGCATGAAGAAGATGACCGAAGAGCAACAGGACGTCTTCTACTACATCACCGTGATGAACGAGTCCTACCAGCAACCGGCCATTCCGGCTGGGGCCGAGGAAGGCATCATCAAGGGCATGTACCTGCTCGAAGAGGACAAGAAGGAAGCCGCCCATCACGTGCAGCTCCTCGGTTCCGGCACCATCCTGCGTGAAGTGCGCGAAGCGGCGAAGATTCTGCGTGACGAGTTCAACGTCGCGGCTGACGTGTGGAGCGTCACCAGCTTCAACGAACTGCGCCGCGACGGCCTGGCCGTGGAACGCAGCAACCGCCTGCACCCGGGCCAGAAGCCCAAGCAAACCTACGTGGAAGAGTGCCTGAGCGGCCGTAAAGGCCCGGTCATCGCCTCTACCGACTACATGAAGCTGTTCGCCGAACAGATTCGTCAGTGGGTGCCGAGCAAGGAATTCAAAGTACTGGGCACCGACGGTTTCGGCCGCAGCGACAGCCGCAAGAAACTGCGCCACTTCTTCGAAGTGGACCGCCACTGGGTCGTTTTGGCGGCCCTGGAAGCCCTCGCCGACCGTGGTGATATCGAACCGAAAGTGGTGGCCGAAGCCATCGCCAAGTTCGGCATAAACCCGGAAAAACTCAACCCACTGGACTGCTAAGGAGCGAAACGATGAGTGAATTGATTCGCGTACCCGACATCGGCAGCGGTGAGGGTGAAGTGATCGAGCTGTTCGTCAAAGTAGGCGACCGCATCGACGCTGATCAGAGCCTGCTGACCCTGGAGTCGGATAAGGCCAGCATGGAAATCCCCGCGCCCAAAGCCGGCGTGGTGAAAAGCCTGAAAGTGAAGCTGGGCGACCGCCTGAAGGAAGGCGACGAACTGCTGGAGCTGGAAGTTGAAGGCGCTGCCGAAACAGCACCCGCGACACCCGCTGCGGTCCCCACTGAAGCACCCAAAGCGGCTGCGGCTCCCGCGCCAGCAGCCGCGCCGGCACCCGCCACCCAGGCATCCAGCAGCGTGCAGGACGTGCATGTGCCGGATATCGGCTCGTCGGGCAAAGCCAAAGTCATCGAAATTCTGATCAAGGTCGGCGATAGCGTCGAAGCCGATCAGTCGCTGATTACCCTGGAGTCGGACAAGGCCAGCATGGAAATCCCCTCGCCGGCGGCCGGCGTGGTGGAAAGCATCAGCGTCAAACTGGAAGACGAAGTCGGCACCGGTGATTTCATCCTCAAGCTGAAAGTAGCCGGCGCCGCAGCTGCCGCCGCTGCGCCCACCAGCGATGTGCACAAGGTTCCGGCCGGCGCGCATCCGGCGGTCGCCGCCGAGGTCAGTGCAATTGCCTCGCTGGCAGCCGCTGCCGCCAGCGTGACCGCCGCGCCCAAGCGCGACGGTGCCAAGGTGCATGCAGGGCCGGCTGTTCGCCTGCTGGCGCGCGAGTTCGGCGTCGAGTTGGGCGCAGTACCTGGCACCGGGCCGAAAGGGCGCATCCTCAAAGAGGATGTGCAGGCGTACGTCAAAGCGATGATGCAGAAGGCCAAGGAAGCACCGGCCGCCGGTGCAACCGGTGGTGCGGGTATTCCGCCGATCCCGGTGGTGGACTTCAGCAAATTTGGTGAAATCGAAGAAGTGGCGATGACCCGCCTGATGCAGGTCGGCGCCAGCAACCTGCATCGCAGCTGGCTCAACGTGCCACACGTGACGCAGTTCGATTCGGCCGATATCACCGAGCTGGAAGCCTTCCGCGTAGCGCAGAAAACCGTGGCAGAAAAGGCTGGCGTCAAGCTTACTGTGCTACCGCTGCTGCTCAAGGCCTGCGCCTTCCTGCTCAAGGAACTGCCGGACTTCAACAGCTCACTCGCGCCGAGCGGCAAAGCGATCATCCGCAAGAAATACGTGCACATCGGCTTTGCCGTGGACACCCCAGATGGCCTGCTGGTGCCGGTCATCAAGAATGTCGATCAGAAGAGCCTGCTGCAACTGGCGGCTGAAGCGGCGGCCCTGGCAGAGAAAGCACGCACCAAGAAGTTGGCGGCGGATGACATGCAGGGCGCCTGCTTCACCATCTCCAGCCTCGGCCACATTGGCGGCACCGGCTTTACGCCGATCGTCAACGCACCAGAAGTGGCAATCCTCGGTGTCAGCAAGGCGACCATCCAGCCGGTCTGGGATGGCAAAGCCTTCCAGCCCAAGCTGATGCTGCCGCTGTCGCTGTCCTACGACCACCGGGTGATCAACGGTGCCGCTGCGGCGCGCTTCACCAAGCGCCTGGGTGACGTACTGGCAGACATCCGCACCCTGCTGCTGTAACGCATCAACTTTCGAGCAGCCACGCTCGCATCCTCGACCCCGCCCCTTTCGGCGGGGTTTTTTTTGAGTGGATTTAGGACGACCGATGATCTGTCATGCATCAGCCCTTCTGCAGATTGCGAATCAGAAAGCTCAGCGCCTTGGCCAACTCGGCAGCCCCCTTGTGATCACGCACGATGGTCAGCAGGGGGCTGCCATCGTTGGGGTTGTGCAGTACGCAACTGATACCGCCATTCGGGCATTCGTAACGCACAAAGGGGTCAGCACCAAACAGCTGCACACGCTGGTTACGCACAACGATGTCGGTGCCGCGTTGCCCACGGCTTTCCTCGCGCAGCAGCAGCTCGCCAGAGGCGCCCTGACGCAGTTGATAGACCCGGTCATGACGCTGAGCCTGGCCCACCTGATAGGCCGCACGCAGGGCGTAGGTATTCAGCAGATCATTGCAGTGGGCAAACAGCGCCTGGCGCTCATCCTGGGTCAGGTAAAGACGCTTGAGTTCATGCAGATAATGGCCTTGCTCAGCGCTGCTCAGTACCGAGTCGGCTTCGGCAGCAAACAATGGGGTCGTAACCGCGCAAGCGCTCAACAACACGCCTGCCATTAGTTTTCTTGTCAGTCGCAATTGCATGATGCACCCTTACCCGACGCGATAAATGAAGTCGATCGATTAACGCCGATCAGCATACTGGAAGCCAGCCACCGAATGAAAAGCCATCCCGATGCCGCCAGTCGTATTGCGGCCGAGGTTGTGACGCAGTTGCCAGTGCCTTCGCGCCTCGGCATGCTGCGTTTCGAGCGCTTGAATGAAGCCAGCTGGACACTGTTGTACCTCGACTCAGGCTGCGAACAACAGCTCGGCTTGCCGGCCAATCAGCTCTGCTCCCTGCTGGATGCCCCCTACGCCAGCCTGATGGAGCCCAGTGCGCGCCATCAGCTGCACGACACCATTCAGCAACAGCTCAACCAGCAGCCCCACTACTCTGTGCAGTACCGCATGCACACCCCGCGCGGCAGCCTGACGCTGATGGAGTTGGGAGAGCGCTTCAAGCAACATGGACGGCACCTACTGCGCGGCTACCTGATGGTGCTGCAACACCCTGACAGCGCGCCGGCCAACACCCTGTCCTACCCACGAACCCAAGCCGAAGCTCAGGCGCAGCAGCAACGCACCCAAGCGCAACAGCACCTGATCGTGAACCTTGCACGCCGCCACTACGGCGACAGCAATCCCTTACGCGAAGCCGCCGAACTGATCTGCAAGAGTGCCTGTGAGTTGTATGGCGTCAACCGCGCTGGCGTATGGATGATCGATAAGCATTGGTTGCGCCCAGTGGCACTTTATCAGCGCGACCTGGGCCGGCCGATTGAGCAAGCGGATATCGACGCCAGCGCCTATCCGGCCTACCTGCAAGCCCTGCACAGTGGCCGTGCGCTGGACGCTCACAATGCCCATCGCGACCCGCGCACATGTGAATTGAGCAACATCTACCTAGACCCGCTGGGTATCAGCTCCATGCTCGACGCCAGCATCCGCATCGAAGGTGATGTGGTCGGCGTGCTCTGCCTGGAACACTGTGGCGTGCCGCGTACCTGGCAGGCCGATGAAATTGCCTTCGCCGGCGAACTGGCCGACCACTACGCCCAAGTGCTGACCAACCAGCAACGCCGTACCGCGACCAATGCCCTGAACCTGTTCCAGCGCGCCGTTGAACAGAGTTCCAGTGCCATCATCCTGCTGGATCGCGATGGTCTGGTGGAATACGTCAACCCGAGCTTCACCGCCATCACCTTGTACAGCGCCACTGAAGTGCAGGGTCGCCGTCTTTCAGAAATCCCGGCGCTGGAGAACCTCAGCGACCTGCTGTTTGATGCACGCTCCAATCTGGCCGAGCAGAACAGCTGGCAAGGCGAATTCAAGAGCCGCCGCAAGAACCTGGACCCTTACTGGGGCCAACTCTCACTGTCCAAGGTATACGCCGACGATGGCGGCCTGACCCACTACATCGGCATCTACGAGGACATCACGGCCAGCAAGCAGGCGCAGCAACACATCGAGCGTCTGGCCTTCCGTGACAGCCTCACCGGCCTGGGCAATCGCTACGCCTTTATCCGCTCCCTGGAACAGCATTTTGCCGAACACACGGCAAAACCCATCAGCCTGTTGCTGGTGGACATCGACAACTTCAAACGAATCAACGACAGCCTCGGCCATCAGACCGGCGACAAACTGCTGGTCAGCCTGGCGCGCCGGCTGCGTAACACGCTGCCGGCCACCAGCGTGCTGGCGCGCTTCGCCAGCAACGAATTCGCCGTGCTGCTGGAAGCCGACGCGGCAGACAGCCAGATGATCGCGCAGAAGCTGCTACAGACGCTGGACAAACCCTTGTTTGTCGACAATCAGCTGATCAGCGTCACCGGCTCCATCGGGTTGGGCTGCGCCCCCGTGCATGGTGATGACCCGCAAACGCTGATGAAACACACCGGCCTGGCACTGCACAAGGCCAAAGCCAATGGCAAGAATCAGCTGCAGGTGTTTACCGATGCGCTCAATGCCGAAGCCCACGACAAGCTGTTCGTCGAGAGCAACCTGCGCCGTGCGCTGATGCAGAACGAGCTGGAAGTCTTCTACCAGCCCAAGCTGTGCCTCAAAAGCGGCCAGTTGCTGGGCATGGAAGCCTTGCTGCGCTGGAATCACCCGGAGAAGGGCATGATCAGCCCGGATACGTTCATCAGCGTGGCGGAAGAAACCGGCCTGATCATCCCCATCGGCAAGTGGGTCACCCGTCAGGCCTGTCGCATGAGCAAGCAGCTGATCGCCGTCGGCCATACTCCGTTGCAAATGGCCATCAATCTGTCGCCCAAGCAGTTTTCCGACCCTGATCTGGTGGGTGAAATCGCCATTATCCTGAAAGAGGAACAACTCGAGCCTTCACTGCTGGAGTTGGAGCTGACCGAGAGCCTGCTGCTGGAAGCCACTGACGACACCCGACAACAGCTCAGTCGTCTGAAAAGCCTGGGCCTGACCCTGGCCATGGACGATTTTGGCACCGGTTACTCCTCGCTCAGTTACCTGAAAAAATTCCCCATCGATGTGATCAAGATCGATCGCAGCTTTATCAAAGATATTCCCGAGAACCAGGACGATATGGAAATCACCTCGGCGGTGATTGCCATGGCTCACAATCTCAAGCTCAAGGTTGTCGCGGAAGGCGTCGAAACACTCGCCCAGTTAAACTTCCTGCGCCGCCATCGCTGCGATATCGGCCAGGGTTATCTGTTTGATAAGCCGATTGCCGGGCGTGACCTGCTGGAGCGCCTAAAACGCTATCAGCGGCGCGCCGCCAGGTCAGAGCAGCACGCCTAAGCGCAATCTGTAACAGACCGCCTTGCCGCAGGTCTATGCACTACCACCACCGAGGAAATCCGTCATGGTTCTGCGCTCGCAAATACTCGCCCACAAACTTGAACTGCCCACCTCCGAGCAGGCACTGCCGGGACGCACCACGCCCATGACTGTGCCCGACGCCCATTTCGTCAACGGCAACGCCCTGCAAGGCCCCTTCCCGGCCGGTCTGCAACAGGCCGTCTTTGCCCTCGGCTGTTTCTGGGGCGCCGAGCGGCGCTTCTGGCAACAACCCGGGGTATGGAGCACAGCCGTTGGCTATGCCGGCGGTCATACCCCCAACCCCACCTATGATGAAACCTGCTCGGGGCTGACCGGCCACACGGAAGTGGTGCTGGTGGTGTTTGACCCGCAGCTCACGTCCTACGCCGCACTGCTGAAAGTGTTCTGGGAGGCGCATAACCCGACGCAGGGCATGCGTCAGGGTAACGATGTTGGCAGCCAATACCGCTCGGCGATCTACTGCTACGGTGCGGCCCAACTGGCCGCCGCCCAGGCCAGCCTCGCACAGTTCCAGGCAGCGTTGGAAAACGCCGGCTTTGGCCCGATCACCACCGAAGTGCGCGAGGCGCCGCCCTTCTACTACGCTGAGACCTACCACCAACAGTACCTGGCGAAAAACCCCGGCGGTTATTGCGGCCTGGGCGGTACAGGGGTCTGCCTGCCCGACTGAGTCGGGCCATCCACCATAGAGGAGCGCCACCCTGCATATTGGTCCCTCCAGCCTCCCGGTTGCCGCTCAAGCCAGCAGCCAGTTTTCCGCAATTGCGTCACTGCAACTGCTGCGCAAGACACTGGAACTGCAGGCAGCAGGCGCTGCCGCAGTGCCAACGCCGCCAGCGAACTCGCCCGCTCATCTGGGCACGCGCATCGATCTGCAGGTTTAGCGGGGCGCGTCAGCGGAGGCAGGCTGACTGGCTTGCGCCGCGCCAGGCTTCCAGCCCTTGAGCAGCTGCGCCACCTTGTAGCCGCGCCAACCAAGCATGCAGGAGGCCGTGAGTACACCGGCCATCAGGGCGCCCCCCACACCGGCTGTCACGGTATCAGCGCCGGTCAGGTACAGGCCCTTGATCGGCGTCTGGCTGTGAATCCAGTGCTGCTCAAAACGTTGTACGGTATGGTCGATGCCGTAGATCTCGCCCTGTTCGTTCCATTGGAACCATTCGGTGGACAGTGGCGTTCCCAGCTCGCAAAAATCCAACGCACCACGCAGTTGCGGCTGATGCCGGTAAAGGGTTTCCAGCAATTGCTCGGTGAGCTGCGCCTTGAACGCCTCGTAATCGGCGCCACGCTTGCCCCAGGTGGTGCCCTTCCACTTTGCGAACCACTGCGGCTGGGTCGGTGCAACGATTTCCACCGTGGCCTTGTTCGGGTACTGCGCATCCCAGGCTGGATCCTTGGCCGAGGGGAAGCTGATATAGATCAGCGGCATCGCCGGGTTCTGCCCGGCCATGAAACTGCTGACGTTGTGGTCGTGATCATGGGTTGGATAGACCCAGTAGTTGGTCTTCGGCAGCTTCAACTCGGCGGCGCTGCCCTTGAAGCCGGCGTACAGGCACAGGGTGGCGGCCGAGAGGTTGACCTTGGGCAGTTGCTCCAGCAGGCCATAATCACTGGCCACCTGCTGGTCGAGCAGACGGCTGTAGGTCGGCACCAGACCCGCACAGCTGACAATCTGCGGAGCGCGGATTTCCACACCGTCCTTCTGCAGCCGCACGCCCACTGCCCGACCGTTTTCCAGCAAAATCTTGTCGACCCCGGCATAGGTGAAGACATTCCCACCAGCAGCTTCGATCACCGGGATAATGGTTTCGGAAATCTTCGTCGCACCGCCCACCGGGTAATTACCGCCGGTGATGTAGTGCTTGGCCACCATCGCGTGCATCACGAAGGCAGCTTCAGCCGGTGGCAGACCGTAATCGCCCCACTGCGCGGTGAGCACGCCGATCAGCTGCTGGTTGTCGGTCAGGCCTTCAAGCACTTCACGGGTCGTCTTGAAAAAGTAGTCCGGCAGCCACATCCGCCGCAGCCGGCTGTACAGCATACCGAGTGAGCGCGGCAGTGCTTGTCCGGCGAAGAAACGTGGCACCTTGGCACTGACCTCGCTGAGCAGGTCAACATAGCGCTCCAACACTGCAGCCTCAGCGGGAAAATGGTGCAGCATCTCGGCCTTGAATTCCTCACGCCCAGCCACGTAATCGTAGGTCTGCTCGCCAATCACGATGCGGTCGTAGTGGGCGTCCATTGGCGCCCACTGCAGTTGCCCATCACTGATCACATCAAACACCCGGCGGATGGTCGACCAGGGCTTGTGCACCTCGCCGATGTAATGCACACCCACGTCCCACTCATAGCCTTCGCGCTCATAGCTATGGGTGTAGCCGCCGGCGGTGTAATGCTGCTCCAGCACGCACACGCGCTTGCCAAGCCTGGCCAGCAGCGCGGCGGCGGTCAGGCCGCCGATACCGGAGCCGATGATGATGGCGTCGTAATCGTTACGCGCCAGACGCGGACGAAAGCGGGTTCCTGTGCGTTTCATGAGCAACTCCGTGATTACTGTTTGTTATGCAAGTTTTTGCATACTAGGCAGGCATTCCACGCACTGCAACTTTTTGCATAGACCGTATACTGACGTCCACGTCCGTACATCGCAGGTGAAAACACTTTATGTCGCTCAAGCACGCCATCCTGATCCTCCTGGAAAGCGAACCCGGCAGCGGCTACGACCTGCTCAAGCGCTTCAAGGATGGCCTCGGCTACTTCTGGAACGCCAAACATCAGCAGGTTTATCTGGAGTTGAAAAAGCTCAGTGAAGCCGGCTGGCTGGCATTCGAAGCACAAGCTCAGGACACCCGCCCGGACAAGAAGAACTACCACCTCACACCCGCGGGCCATACCGAGCTGCTGCGCTGGCTGGGCGAGCCGGTGCAGCCGAACAAGATCAACGATGCGTTGCTGGTCAAACTCTACGCGGGCGCACACACCTCGACCGCCAACCTGCGCGAGGAAATGCAGCGGCATATCGCCGTACACCGCAAGACCCTGGACAGCCTGCTGGCCATCGAGCGCGACTACCTGGCCCTGCCGGATGAGCAACGTAATACGCTGCGCCTGCCCTACCTGACCCTGCGCCGCGGCATTCTCGGCGAACAGTCATGGCTGGCCTGGGCCGATGAGGTCGAGCACGCCCTGCACGCGCCCTCAACCGGCAGCGAAGCACCCCGTAATTAGTGCAGAAGCGCCTGCTGCCTGCTGTCAGGCGGTAGGCAAACCGCTAGACTGCCAGCCATTAGCCATCATCCCCGATACCCGCATGCCTGCGCCCTCTGCCTACATCTCACCCGACCAGTTGTGTGTTGGTCTGTATATCCAGCTCGAACTGGCCTGGTGGGAGCACAACTTTGCCTTCAGCAACTTCAAGATCAAGGATGAGCAGCAGATCAAGGCCCTGCGAGCCTTGGGTGTTGAGCGCTTACGCTATGACCCGGCCCGCAGTGACTGTGAGCCACTGAGTCAAAGCAAACCCCAGCCCCCTGTTGCCAGCACGCCGGCACCTGCACCGCTCACGGCAGAGCAGCAAGCCAGCCAGGCCCGCGCCGAAAAACTCAAGGCCCTGCGCAAACGCCTGGCCGAAGTGGACCGCACATTCGTCCAGGCCAGCCAGCAGGTCAAGACGCTCAATCAGACCCTGCGCAGCCGTCCCGAAGAAGCCTGCAAACAGGCCGGCGAGGTGGTCGGCGCGATGGTCGACACGCTGCTGGGCGGCAGCGGTGCCGTGCTGCACACCATCAATAGCAAGGCCGCCGAAGACCATTACCTGCACTCCCTGAACGTCACGGTGCTGAGCCTGATGCTGGGCCGCCAGCTCGGCCTGGACAGCGAGGACTGCCATATCCTCGGCATGGGTGCGCTGCTGCACGATGTCGGCAAACTGGAAGTACCCAGCAAGGTGCTGCTCAAGCCCGAGCCGCTGACCCGCCCGGAACAACAGCTGCTGCAACTGCACTGCGAACTTGGCCTGCGCATGGGCCACAAGCTAATGCTGGATGATGAAGTACTGCGCATCATCAACGAGCACCATGAGTACTGCGACGGCAGCGGTTACCCGCGTCAGCTGCGTGAAGCGGCCATCGGCCGCCTCAGTCGTCTGGTGTGCATTACCAACCAGTTCGACAACCTGTGCAACCCGCTCAACCCACGCGACGGCCTCAGCCCGCACGAAGCCCTGGCGCTGATGTTCAAGCAATACAATGCGCGCTTCGATGCAGTGGCACTGAAAGCCTTTATCCGCTGCATGGGCGTTTATCCGCCAGGCTGCCTGGTGCAACTGGACGATCAGCGCTATGGCCTGGTGCTGGGCATGAACCCCGGCCTGCCGCTGAAACCAACACTGGTGGTTTACGATGCCGAGGTGCCCAAAAACGAGGCGTTGATCATCGACCTGGAACAGGAAACACGCCTCGGCATCGCCAGCAGCCTGCGCCCGGCGCAGCTGCCGCGCGCAGCACTGGAGTACCTGAATCCGCGCCAGCAGCTGAGCTACTTTGTCGAACCGGCCAAAGGCCGTTAGCTGCCGCTGCTTTCCTCGATCAACCAATCCAGTCGCCAGCCGCCCTGGCTTTGCCCAAGCAAGTCAGCCAGCCACGGCAGGATCAGCTTGAGTTCATCTTCCAGGCCCCATGGCGGGTTGCTGATCACCAGACCCGAGCCGTTGAGGCGCGCGGCTTCATCGGTGGCGTGTACGTAGAGCTCGACGCGCAGCAGCTTGGGCGCTTTGCTTTTTTGCACGTCGCTGTAGAAGCGCTTGAGCTGGCGCAGGTCCTTGATCGGGTACCAGATCGCCACCACCGCCTGACGCATGCGGCCGATGGCTTCGCTCAGGGATTGCGCGCAGCGTTCCATTTCATCGACCTGCTCGAACGGCGGATCGACCAGCAGCAGGGCGCGCTTTTCACGGGTTGGTAGCAGGGCGCGCGGCACATACCAGCCCTCGCCCAAGTGCACGGCGACGCGGCGGTCGCCGTGCATATTTTCCTTGAGCAGGCGGCCGTCTTCGGGGTGTTTTTCGTTCAGGTGCAGGCGGTCCTGTTCGCGCGTCAGCAAACGCGCCAACTCCGGCGAGCCGGGGTAGTGGCGCAGCTCACCATCGGGGTTCATCGCCCGAATCACTTCCAGATAATCCAGCAGCGGGTCCGGTATATCGGTGGCCTGCCACAGCCGGGCAATGCCTTCCAGCCACTCGCCGGTGCGGCTGGCTTGATCGCCGCGCAGGTCATACAGACCGATACCCGCATGGCTGTCGAGGTAGGCGAACGGCGCCTCCTTGCGTGACAGCAGGGCTATCAGGCGAGTGAGGACGTAGTGTTTCAGCACATCGGCATGGTTGCCGGCATGGAAGGCGTGACGGTAGTTCATGTGCAGGCTCCTGTGGCCGGGCAGTTTACCAGTTTGCCAGGCGCCGGATGGATCAGTACGGTGGCCGCTGATCCATCAGGCAAGGGAGAACCGTCATGTCACTGCAAAACCTATTGGGCATTGAGCTGCCCCTCATTCAGGCACCGATGGCCGGCGCACAGCTGCACGGCTTGGCCGCCGCCGTGTCGCATGCCGGCGCACTCGGTTCGCTGCCCTGCGCCATGCTCGACGCGGCCGGTTTGCGTAAGGAGCTGCAGGCACTGCGCGAAAAAACCCGCAAACCCTACAACCTGAACTTCTTCTGCCACACCCCACCATCTGCTGATGGCGCACGCGAAGCCGCCTGGCGTGAGGCGCTGAGTCCGTTCTATCGCGAGTTCGGCATTGATCCCGCGACGATTGCCAGCGGTCCCGGCCGCCTGCCGTTTAGTGCTGAAATGGCCGATTTGCTCGATGAATTCCGCCCAGCCGTGGTGAGCTTTCACTTCGGCCTGCCCTCAGCTGAGCTGTTGGCGCGCGTAAAAGCGTGCGGAGCCAAAGTGCTTAGCTCGGCGACCACCGTGGCGGAAGCGCTGTGGCTCGAAGCCAACGGCGCGGACGCGATCATCGCCCAGGGGCTGGAAGCGGGCGGTCATCGCGGTATGTTCCTCACTGAGGACCTGAGCAGCCAGCTCGGCACCTTCGCCCTGCTGCCGCAGATCGTCCAGGCCGTGCGCTTGCCGGTGATTGCCGCCGGCGGGATTGCCGATGCTGCCGGAGTGCGCGCGGCCATGGCGCTTGGCGCTGCAGGAGTGCAGATTGGCACCGCCTACCTGTGCTGCGATGAGGCCAGCACCAGCGCCATTCACCGCGCAGCCCTGCGCAGCCCGGCGGCGCAACACACGGCGCTGACCAACCTGTTCAGCGGCCGCCCGGCGCGGGGCATCGTCAACCGGGTGATGCGCGAGCTGGGGCCGATCAGCCCACTGGCACCCGCCTTCCCACTGGCGACTGCGGCCATTGCCCCGCTGCGCACCAAGGCAGAAAGCCAGGGCAGCGGCGACTTCTCGCCACTCTGGGCAGGGCAGAATGTCAGCGGCTGCAAAGCCATCAGCGCCGCCGCACTGACCCACGAGCTGGCGCAGGGGTTTATCCAGTAAGCACGAACGCTGCCTTGCAAAACGTAGGGTGGATGACTGGCCCGTGGCTTTGCTCGCTAAGCCTCCATCACGCTTATTAATAGTGCTGGGAGCCGCGCAAGCAGCTGCATAGAATCTGTTTCGGGTCTCGCGAGCTAGAGCGAGACAAGGCAAAAACAGGCGAGGAAGCGGAGTTTACGAGCTGTAAATGAGCATTCCGAGCCTGTTTTTAACGCAGTATCGCCGACGCGCAGCAGAGCCGAGACAGGTTCTAGACTCGGCGCATCGCCACCGGAGGTATACCCATGTCCGAGTCCCTGCTCAGTTCCCGCAACCTGGCCTTCGAGCTGTATGAAGTGCTGGACGCCGAAGGCCTGACCCAGCGTGAGCGTTTCGCTGAACACAGCCGCGAAACCTTTGACGCGGCCATCGACACCGCCCGCAGCATCGCGGAAAACCTGTTCGCCCCGCACAACCGCAAAAACGACGAGCACGAGCCAGAGTACGTCGACGGCGCGGCGGTGCTGATCCCCGAAGTGAAACCGGCGGTGGATGCCTTCCTTGAGGCGGGCTTCCTCAACGCCACCCGCGAATTCGACGTCGGCGGCATGCAGCTGCCCAACCTGCTGTCGCAGGCCTGCTTCGCTCACTTCCAGTCGGCCAACGCGGCGACCACCTCGTACCCGTTCCTGACCATGGGCGCGGCTAATCTGATAGAGAACTTCGGCACCGCCGAGCAAAAGCAGCGCTTTCTGCAGCCGATGATCAACGGCCGGTTCTTCGGCACCATGGCCCTGACCGAACCCCACGCGGGCTCCTCGCTGTCGGACATCCGCACCCGCGCCGAACCGGCCGAAGACGGCACCTACCGGCTCAAGGGCAACAAGATCTTTATATCCGGTGGCGACCATCCACTGTCGGAAAACATCGTGCACATGGTGCTGGCCAAGCTGCCGGATGCCCCGCCGGGCGTGAAAGGCATCAGCCTGTTTATCGTGCCGAAGTTTCTGGTTAACGATGACGGCAGCCTGGGCAAGCGCAACGACGTGGTGCTGGCCGGGCTGTTCCACAAAATGGGCTGGCGCGGCACCACCTCCACCGCGCTGAATTTTGGTGATAACGGCGACTGCGTCGGCTACCTGGTGGGCAAACCGCACCATGGCCTGAGCTACATGTTCCAGATGATGAACGAAGCGCGCATTGGCGTTGGCATGGGCGCGGTGATGCTCGGCTACGCCGGCTACCTGTACTCGCTGGACTACGCCCGCCAGCGTCCGCAAGGCCGCTTACCCGATGGCAAAGACCCGACCTCCAATCAAGTTTCGATCATCGAACACGCTGACGTGCGGCGCATGTTGCTGACCCAGAAAGCCTACGTGGAAGGTTCCTTCGACCTCGGCCTGTATGCCGCACGGCTGTTCGACGACACCCAGACGCTGGAGACCGAGGACGAGCGCCGCATCGCCCTGGAACTGCTCGACCTGCTCACCCCAATCGTCAAATCCTGGCCGTCGGAGTTCTGCCTCAAGGCCAACGAGCTGGCCATCCAGATTCTCGGCGGCCACGGCTACACCCGCGATTACCCGGTGGAGCAGTACTACCGCGACAACCGCCTCAACCCGATCCACGAAGGCACCCACGGCATCCAGTCCCTCGACCTGCTGGGCCGCAAGGTCTCGATGAACGGCGGTGCGGCGCTCAAGCAGCTGCTCAAGCTGATCCACGGCACCTGCCAGCGCGCCGAAGCCCACGCCTCGCTGACCGCCCTGCGCCAGCCGCTGGAGCACCTGTTGGCACGCCTGCAAGCGGTGACCCTGGCCCTGCTGGGCGACCTGATGAGCGGCAAGGTCAACGAAGGCCTGGCCAACTCGGCGCTGTACCTCAAGGTGTTCGGCCATACGGTGATCGGCTGGCGCTGGCTGGAACAGGCCATTCGCGCGGAAAAAGGCCTGGCCCGCGGCAATGCCGCCGATGTCGACTTCTACCAAGGCAAGCTGCAGGCCGCACGTTACTTCCTGACCTGGGAAGTGCCGAGTTGCCACCACGACCTGGCCATCCTTGAAGCCCGCGACGACACCTGCCTGGCGATGCAGGACGCCTGGTTCTGAGCCCTACGGGATACCTGCTACCCCTTGCAATGCCGCACAGCAGAAGCTGAGCGGCATTTTTTATGGCGCAAGGTATGGCCCACCGCCTCGTCAGCCATGCACATCGCCCAGCCTGCCTGACGCCAGGCTGAACAGAGGCCGTTTTTTTCCAGCGACAAAGACGAGCAGCGGTTAGAATCCCTGGCATGCGCCATGCCTACTGGCGCAGTCGACCACCTCGCACGGAGTACGCGCCTTGGATGCCAGCACCATCAATAATCTGTTTTTGATCGGTGGCGTGCTGGTGGCAATGAGCATTCTGGTCAGTGCATTCGGTTCACGCTTCGGCATCCCGATTCTGGTGATCTTTCTTGTGGTCGGCATGTTCGCCGGCACCGACGGCCCCGGCGGCATCGCGTTCAACGACTATTCAACGGCTTACTTGGTAGGCAACCTGGCGCTGGCCATCATCCTGCTCGATGGCGGCATGCGAACCCGCGTATCCAGCTTCCGCGTGGCCTTGTGGCCCTCACTTTCACTGGCCACCGTCGGTGTATTGATTACCGCCGGACTGACCGGCATCGCAGCGGCCTGGCTGTTCGAACTGAGCTGGATGGAAGGTCTGCTGATCGGCGCCATCGTCGGCTCCACCGACGCCGCTGCAGTGTTCAGTCTGCTCGGCGGACGCGGGCTCAACGAGCGAGTCAGCGCCACCCTGGAAATCGAGTCGGGCAGCAACGACCCGATGGCGGTGTTCCTCACCGTAACGCTGATCGAGCTGCTTGCCAGCGGCGAGTCCGGCTTCAGCTGGACCTTCGTCGTGCACCTGATCCAGCAGTTCGGCATCGGCGGCCTGCTCGGCCTTGGCGCTGGCTGGTTGCTGCTGCAGGTGGTCAACCGCATGACCCTGGCCAACGGCCTCTATCCGCTGCTGGTGGTCAGCGGCGGGATCATGATCTTCGCGGTGACCAACGCCGTGGGCGGCAGCGGCATCCTCGCCATCTACCTGTGCGGCCTGCTGCTGGGCAACCGGCCGATCCGCTCGCGTCACGGCATCCTGCATTTCCTCGACGGTCTAACCTGGCTGGCGCAGATCGGTATGTTCCTGGTCCTTGGCCTGCTGGTCACCCCGCACGAGTTGCTGCCCATTGCCCTGCCGGCTCTGGGCCTGGCGCTGTGGATGATCCTGTTCGCCCGGCCGCTGTCAGTATTCATCGGCCTGCTGCCGTTCCGCGCCTTCCACGACCGCGAGAAGGCCTTCATCGCCTGGGTCGGCCTGCGCGGCGCAGTGCCGATCATTCTCGCCGTGTTCCCGCTGATGGCCGGCCTAGCGAATGCCCAGCTGTTCTTCAACGTGGCCTTCTTCATCGTATTGGTGTCGCTGCTGCTGCAGGGCACCAGCCTGCCCTGGGCAGCCAAGCTGCTGAAGGTCACCGTACCGCCTGATCCGGCGCCGATTTCCCGCGCGGGCCTGGAAACCCACCCAACCAGCGAGTGGGAGCTGTTCATCTACCGCCTCGGCGCAGAAAAGTGGTGTATCGGAGCGGCGCTGCGCGAGCTGAACATGCCGGAAGGTACACGTATCGCTGCACTGTTCCGTGACCGCGAGCTGCTGCATCCCTCCGGCAGTACCACACTGGAAGCCGGTGATCTGCTCTGCGTGGTCGGCCACGAACATAACCTCACCGCCCTGGGCCGGCTGTTCAGTCAGGCGCCCAAACGCGGTCAGGACCTGCGCTTCTTTGGTGATTTTGTCCTGGAAGGTGATGCCGAACTGGCCGCAGTCGCAGCCCTTTATGGCCTGAAACTGGGTGAGACCGATGGCCAGATGCCGCTGGGCCGGTTTATCACCCATGAAATTGGGGGTGAGCCGGTCATTGGTGACCAGGTCGAATGGCAAGGCCTGACCTGGACAGTGGCGGCCATGGAAGGGAACAAGATCCGCAAAGTCGGCGTCAGATTCCCCGAAGGCAGCAGCCCCGCTCCGAGCTTGTTCCTGTAGCCCGGTGCACGCGCAGAACACCGTTCTGCACGGCCCGTTATGCGCAACACAGGCGCTGACCCACGCGCCTGTTAAACTCAGCTTCTTTTCGAGCCAACGATCGTCACTATGCCCTCTCTTCGCATTTGCCTTGCCATCACCCTGTTCGGGCTGTGCCTGAATACCCCACTGCTACAGGCGGCCGACGCCCCCAGCCGAGCTGCCGTGCAAAGCAGCCTGGACAGCCTGGCCGATCGCAAGTTGCCAGAAGCCGAGCAACTGGCAATCAAGCAGACACTGGAAAAGACCCTCGCCCTGCTCACCGAGCAGGGCGACAGCCAACAACGCCTGGCCGACCTTGAAAAACAGCTGCAACAGGCACCACGCCTGATTGCTGAGGCACAGCGCGATTACCAGCGACTGAAGAACAGCACGCCTACCCAGGTCAATCTGCGCTATGGCAAAAGTGCCCTGACTCAACTCGAACAACTGCTGGCAGAACGCAACGCACAACTCAACGAGTGGCAAAAACAGATCATCGAGGCCAACAGCCTGGTGACCACCGCGCAAACCCGGCCGGAACGCGCTCAGGCTGAGATCAGTGACAACCAGACCCGCAGCCAGAAGATCAACGCCATCCTCAAGAGCGGCCGCGATGCCGGCAAACCGCTGAGCAGCGAACGCCGTGATCAACTGAATGCCGAACTGGCCAAGCTCGATGCGCAAACCCAACTGCGCCGCCAGGAGCTGGCTGGCAACAGCCTGCTGCAGGATCTCGGTAACAGCCGCCGCAGCCTGCTGGAGGAGCGTATCAAGCGCCTGGAACAGGAACTGCTCGACCTGCAGACCCTGATCAACGAAAAGCGCCGCAACCTCTCTGAGCAGACCCTCGCCGAACAGTCCCGCGAGGCCGAAAAAGCCGGTAGCGACAGCCTGTTGGCGCAGGAAAGTGCACACAACCTGAAACTGTCCGATTACCTGCTGCGCGCCACCGACCGGCTCAGCGAGCTGACGCGCCTGAACCTGCAGACCAAGCAGCAGCTCGACAGCCTGAGCCAGAGCGACCAGGCCCTGGAAGAACAGATCAGCGTGCTGCAAGGCAGCCTGTTGCTTTCGCGCATTCTTTATAAGCAACAGCAGGCGTTGCCGACCCTGAAAATCGACAGCAACCTGCCCGACCAGATTGCCGATCTGCGCCTGTATCAGTTCGAACTCAATCAACAGCGCGAAGCCATCAACAACCCCGTGGCCTACGTCGACAGCTTGCTCAGCAGTCAGGCCAACGAGTCGAACATCACCGAACTGCGCAATGACCTGCTGGCCATCATCGATACCCGCCGCGAATTGATTGATCGGCTCAACCGCGAGCTGAACAGCCTGCTGAACGAGTCCATCACCCTGCAGCTCAACCAGAAACAGCTGAAGACCACCGCCGAAGCCCTGCGCGCGACCCTCGACGAACAGATGTTCTGGATTCCCAGCAACAAGCCACTGGACCTGGCCTGGTTCAAGTCGGTGCCACACCTGCTCGAGCGGCAGATTGCCGAACTGCCCTGGGGCGCCAACCTGCACCAGTTGGGCGCTGGCCTGACCGAACGTCCGCTGCTGTTTCTACCCTTACTGCTGCTGATCGTTGTACTGCTCTGGCGGCGTGGGTACCTGTACCGCAAGCTCACCGAACTGCATCAGGACATCGGCCACTTCAAGCGTGACAGCCAGTTACACACCCCCATGGCAATCATGCTCAACGTGTTGCTGGCACTGCCTGGCACGCTGTTCCTGGCGTTATGCGGCTTTGCCCTGCAAATGGACGCCCGTGGACAGAACGCCAACCTGGGTGAGGCGCTGTTTCAGATGGCCCAGGCCTGGCTGGTGTTCTACACCCTGTACCGCATCCTCGCTGATGGTGGCGTGGCGGAACTGCACTTCCGTTGGGGTCGCCCGCAAGTGGCCTTCCTGCACCGCCAGGTACGCCGTCTGGGGTTGGTGGTGATGGCCCTGGTGGCGGTGGTCACGGTGGCCAAACACCAGCCCGCCGGCCTGGGCGATGACGTGATCGGCCTGACCGTGGTGCTGACCTGTTATGCGCTGATGGTCTGGTTGCTGCACAAACTGTTGCTCACCGGCCCGGCACGCGAACACGCCTCGGCTTTCCGCATGCTGATCGGCATCGGCTTCAGCCTGTTGCCCCTGGCACTGATTGTCGCGGTCAGCTTCGGCTACTACTACACCGCTCTGAAACTGAGTGATCGCCTGATCAACACGCTTTATCTGCTGGTGATCTGGCTGGTCGTCGAAGCCACCTTCGTACGCGGCCTGGGCGTGGCGGCGCGGCGCCTGGCCTACCAGCGCGCCACGGCCAAACGCCAGGCACAGAGCAAGGACAGCGGCGAAGGCACGGAAACCCTGGTCGAGGAGCCAACACTGGATATCGAACAGGTCAACCAGCAGTCGCTGCGCCTGATTCGTCTGGCCCTGCTCGGCACCTTTATCGCTGGGCTGTACTGGGTCTGGGCAGACCTGATCTCGGTATTCGCCTACCTCGACAACATCACCCTTTACCAATACAGCAGCGGTACCGGCGACGCCGCCACTCTGGTGCCGATCAGCCTCAGTGATGTGCTCGGTGCCCTGATCATCGTCGGCATCACCATTGCCCTGGGGCGCAACCTGCCCGGTCTGCTTGAAGTGCTGGTGCTCTCCAGGCTGAACCTGGCCCAGGGCAGCGCCTACGCCACCACCACCCTGCTGTCCTATGCGATTGTCGGCATCGGTTTTGTCGCCACCCTGTCAACCCTCGGCGTCAGCTGGGACAAGTTGCAATGGCTGGTTGCCGCGCTATCGGTCGGCCTGGGCTTCGGCCTGCAGGAGATATTCGCCAACTTCATCTCCGGCCTGATCATCCTGTTCGAGCGCCCGGTGCGCATCGGCGACGTGGTGACCATCGGCAACCTGTCCGGCACCGTGAGCAAGATCCGCATCCGCGCCACCACCATCACCGATTTCGACCGTAAAGAAATCATCGTACCGAACAAGACCTTCGTCACCGGGCAACTGATCAACTGGTCACTCAACGATACCGTCACCCGGGTCATCGTGAAGATCGGCGTGGCCTACGAGACCGATCTGCCCCTGGCTCGCAAACTGATGATGCAGGCCGCCGAGGAAAACCCACGGGTACTGCGCGATCCGGCACCACTGCTGTTCTTCCTGACCATCAGTGCCAGCACCTTCGACTACGAACTGCGCTTCCACGTACGCGAGCTGGGCGATCGCAACGCCGCCACCGACGAGATCCTCACGCGCATTGCCCTGAGCTTCCGTGAGCACAACGTGGAGATGGCCTTCAACCAGGTCGAGGTGATGATCAAGAACCTGCATGGCCAGGAACTCAACCTGACCACCGGGCAAATGGTCGCCGCTACGGCCGTCGCTGATGCCCAGCAGAGCAAACTGCCGCCTCCCACTCCGGCCGTCGATCCACAGTAACGCGCCACCGGCCCGCCTCTGCGGGCCGTTACCTGACCACTGCTGGGCGGCTTCGCCCGGCTGGAGCCTGATCGTGAAGTCGCTGATCGAGTTGCAGTTCGATAACCGCTTCGCCCGCCTCGGCGACGCCTTTTCCACCCATGTGCTGCCCGAGCCGATTGCCGAGCCGCGCCTGGTCGTTGCCAGCCCGGCCGCCATGGCCCTGCTTGATCTGGACCCGAGCGAAGCCGACAGCGAGGTGGCCGCGCAGATCTTCGCCGGGCACAAGCTGTGGAGCACCGCCGAGCCGCGCGCCATGGTCTATTCCGGGCATCAGTTTGGCGGCTACAACCCGCGCCTGGGCGATGGCCGTGGCCTGCTGCTGGGCGAGGTCATCAACGACGCCGGCGAGCACTGGGACCTGCACCTCAAAGGAGCCGGACAAACGCCCTACTCGCGCATGGGCGACGGCCGTGCCGTATTGCGCTCATCAATTCGCGAGTTTCTCGCCAGCGAACACCTGCACGCCCTCGGCATCCCCAGCTCGCGGGCGCTGTGCGTGACCGGCTCCAGCACCCCGGTGTGGCGCGAAAAACGGGAAACCGCGGCGATGGTGCTGCGCCTGGCACCCAGTCATATCCGCTTCGGCCACTTCGAGTACTTCTATTACACCCAGCAGCATGAGCTGCTCAAACAGCTCGCCGAGCATGTGCTGCACTGCCACTACGCCGGCTGTTTACAGCAGGAACAGCCATACCTGGCAATGTTCCGCGAAATCATCGAGCGTAACGCCGCGATGATCGCCTACTGGCAGGCCTACGGTTTCTGCCATGGCGTGATGAACACCGACAACATGTCGATCCTCGGCATCACCTTCGATTACGGCCCCTACGCCTTTCTCGATGATTTCGATGCCCAGCACATCTGCAACCATTCCGATGACACCGGCCGCTACAGTTTCAGCAATCAGGTGCCCATTGCCCAGTGGAACCTCGCCGCCCTCGGCCAGGCTCTGGTACCGCTGGTCGATGTAGAAGCGCTGCGCGAGACGCTCGGCCTGTTCCTGCCGCTGTACCAGGCGCATTACCTCGATCTGATGCGCAAGCGCCTGGGCCTGCTCAGTGCCGATGAGGGCGATGAAGCCCTGGTGCAGCGCCTGCTGCAACTGATGCAAAGCAGCGCGGTGGATTACACCCTGTTCTTCCGCGAGCTCGGCGACAGCCCGGCAGCGCAAGCCGTAGCGCGGCTGCGCGACGATTTCACTGACCTGGCTGGTTTCGATGCCTGGGCTACCGACTACCTGGCGCGCAGTGCCCGCGATGGTGACGACCAACTGCAACGGCGTACACACATGCACGCGGCCAACCCCAAGTACATATTGCGCAACTACCTGGCCCAGCAAGTGATCGAAGCCGCCGAACAGGGCGATTACGCCCCGGTGCGTGAGCTGCATCAGGTGCTGTCGCGCCCCTTCGACGAGCAGCCCGGCTTCGAACACTACGCCCAGCGCCCGCCGGAATGGGGCAAGCATCTGGAAATCAGCTGCTCGTCGTAGGTTGGGTTGAGGAGCCTGCGACGAAGCCCAACGATAGCCGGGTGGAGCGCTACGCGCGCCCTGTTGGGCTTCGCACGCTCAACCCAACCTACGAACCACTCAGCATCCACTCCAGCCCCATCGCCACATGCAGTTCGGTACTGTCGAGCAAGGGCAGCGGAGCATCCAGCCCATCGAGCAGCAAACCGATCTCGGTGCAGCCAAGAATCGCCACCTCGGCGCCCTGCCCCTGCAGCGTATGCAAACAGTCCAGATAGAACGCCCGCGCCTGCGGCAAAAACTGCCCCTGACAGAGCTCGGCAAAGATCACCCGGTCAATTTCAGTCATCTGCACGGCGTTCGGGGTGATCACGTCGATGGCAAAACGCTCAGCCAGGCGCTCGCGGTAGAAGTCCTCCTGCATGGTGAACCGCGTCCCGAGCAGGGCCGCACGGCGCACACCTTGGCGTTGCAGGGCCTGGCCAACCGCATCGCCGATATGCAGCAGGGGAATGTCCACCGCCGCTTCGATGGCCGGCGCCACCTTGTGCATGGTGTTGGTGGCCAGCAGCAAAGCTGTCGCGCCGGCCTGCTGCAGGCTCTGCGCGGCACAGGCCAATAGCTCACCCGCCGCCTGCCAGTCCGCGCGCCGCTGCAGCTCGGCGATCTCGGCAAAATCCACTGAATGCAGCAACAAGGGCGCCGAGTGCAACCCACCGAGGCATTCGCGCACGCCCTGGTTGAGCAAGCGGTAATAGCTGGCCGTGGACTCCCAACTCATACCACCCAGAATGCCTAACTGACGCATATCACCTCCACTCGATAAAGCCTTGAGCCTAATCCGCCACGGGTCCGGCGCACAGGCACAGTGCGCAGTAGAGCAGCCGGTACAGCCTTATCTATTAAATCGAAAAGGCATATAAACCTTTCCAAACATTCTTAGACTCTCTAAGCAAAGCCGATTATCTTCGCGGCCTGTTTTACGCCCTGTTCTACCACCCGCTGTCAGGCGCGCCCCTAGTTATGAAAATTCGTAATCTCGATCTCAGCTCAAGCCCGCTCAATGACGAGCATCAGGCGTTGGGGCTCCCCCCTGTAGAAGACTTCGTCACCCACCCGGACAATCACCCCGTACTGCGAGCAGCCGTATGGTTCGCCGCGCTGACCCTGATCGGCCTGCTGCTGTTTCTCGCCTGGCGCCTGTTCTTCGGCGACAACAACGGCCATAGCGGCCTGCAGATCATCGAAACCACCCTGCGCAGCCCGACCTTCTGGAGCGCGGTGGCGGTCGGCTTTTTCGCCCAGGTCATCGACGGCGCGCTGGGCATGGCTTATGGCATAACAGCCACTACCTTCCTGCTCAGTGCTGGCGCCTCTCCCGCTGCCGCCAGTGCCAGCGTGCACATCGCCGAAGTGTTCACCACCGGCCTGTCGGGGATTTCCCACGCCAAGCTGGGCAACGTCAACAAATCGCTGTTTCTGCGCCTGCTGCTGCCCGGGATCATCGGTGCCGTGCTCGGCGCGGTGCTGATCACCAGTTTCGATGGCGAAGTGATGAAGCCATTCATCTCCGCTTACCTGCTGCTGATGGGCCTGTACATTCTGCGCAAGGCGTATCGCCACGTGCAGCAGCAACGCAGTGAGCCCAAGCATGTGGCCAAACTCGCGCTGTTTGGTGGCTTCGTCGATGCCGCCGGCGGCGGCGGCTGGGGGCCGGTGGTCACCAGCAGCCTGCTCGGATCGGGTAGCGACCCACGCACCACGATCGGCTCGGTGAACTTCGCCGAGTTCTTCCTGACCATCACCAGCGCCGCCTCATTCATCCTCCTCGCCGGCCAACCGGACACCTGGATGATGGTCGCCGGTCTGGTGTTTGGCGGCATGTTCGCCGCACCGTTCGCCGCGCTGCTGTGCAAAAAGCTGTCGGCGCGCACGCTACTGACCATCGTCGGTTGCCTGATCACCCTGATCAGCGCCTACAACATATATAAGGCCCTGAGCTAAGACGGGTAGCGTCATAAGCATCTTATAAAACGTTCTAACAAAGGCCCGTTTCATTGCCCCAGCGCATTGACCGGGCCTTCTTGCTTTGGCCATGCTGCGGGTCTTTCAAACTGCCCTGAAGGAACGCGCGCATGAAATTGGAAACCCTGGCCATCCACGCCGGCTACAGCCCCGACCCGACCACCAAGGCGGTGGCGGTGCCGATCTACCAGACCAGCTCCTTTGCCTTCGACGACACCCAGCATGGTGCCGATCTGTTCGACCTGAAGGTCGCCGGCAATATCTATTCACGGATCATGAACCCGACCAACGCCGTGCTCGAAGAGCGCGTGGCGGCGCTGGAAGGTGGCGTCGGCGCGCTGGCCGTGGCCTCGGGCATGGCCGCGATCACCTACGCGATCCAGACCGTCGCCGAAGCCGGTGACAATATCGTCTCGGTGGCCAAACTGTATGGCGGCACCTACAACCTGCTGGCCCACACCCTGCCGCGCTTCGGCATTCAGACCCGCTTCGCCGCCCATGACGACATCGCCGCCCTCGAAGCGCTGATCGACGAGCGCACCAAAGCGGTGTTCTGCGAATCCATCGGCAACCCGGCCGGAAATATCGTTGACCTCGCCGCGCTGGCCGCCGCCGCGCACCGCCATGGCGTGCCGTTGATCGTCGACAACACCGTGGCCACGCCGATCCTCTGCCGCCCGTTCGAGCATGGCGCGGACATCGTCGTGCACTCGCTGACCAAGTACATCGGCGGTCACGGCACCAGCATCGGCGGCATCGTGGTGGATTCCGGCAAATTCCCCTGGGCCGACAACAAGGCGCGCTTCCCGCTGCTGAACACCCCGGACCCGTCCTACCACGGCGTGACCTACACCGAAGCCTTCGGCCCGGCGGCCTTTATCGGTCGCTGCCGCGTGGTGCCGTTGCGCAACACCGGTGCGGCACTCTCGCCGTTCAACGCTTTCCTGATTCTGCAAGGCCTGGAAACCCTGGCGCTGCGCATGGAGCGCCACTGCGAGAACGCACTGAAGGTCGCCCATTACCTGCAAAATCACCCGCAAGTGGCTTGGGTGAAATACGCCGGCCTGCCGGATCACCCCGAGCATGCACTGGCGCAACGTTACTGCGGCGGCAAACCGGCCTCGATCCTCTCGTTCGGCATTGTCGGTGGTCAGGAAGCCGGCGCGCGCTTTATCGATGCGCTGCAGCTGGTGGTGCGCCTGGTCAACATCGGCGATGCCAAATCGCTGGCCTGCCACCCGGCCTCGACCACCCACCGCCAGCTGAATGACGAAGAACTGGAGCGTGCCGGCGTACCGCGCGACATGGTGCGCCTGTCGATTGGCATTGAGCACAGCGACGACATTCTCGCCGACCTGGCCCAGGCGCTGGACGCCGCGGCGCGCTAATCGCCCTTGATATCCGCGCAAGCGACTCCAGATAAGGGATAACCGCCTCTGGAGTCGCCCATGTCCAATCCCCTGCTGATCCCCTGCCCACACTGCAACGGTCTTAATCGTATTCCCGCCGAGCGTCTGGGCGATACGCCGCGCTGCGGCCGCTGCAAATCGGCAGTGCTGCCCAGCACACCCTTCGACCTGACCCAAGCCAACTTCGACGCGCAGAACAAGGGCGACCTGCCGCTGCTGATTGATGTCTGGGCCAGCTGGTGCGGCCCCTGCCGCAGCTTTGCCCCGATCTACGAACAGGCCGCCGCGCAACTGCAAGGCCACTGCCGCCTGGCCAAGCTGGACAGCGAAGCCAACCCGCAGCTGTCGGCGGAAATGGGCATTCGCTCGATCCCAACGCTGATCCTGCTCAAGGGCGGTGTGGAAGTTGCCCGCCAGAGTGGCGCACTGCCCTTGCCGCAACTGCTTGGCTGGCTGCGCCAGCAGGGCATTTGAGCGGATCGGTCAATCAGGCCACGGCAGCGCGGTCATTACTCCAATCACGACCAACCTTTAGGCTGGCTGCACAACAATAACTGTGGAGCCAACCATGCCAATGCCCTTTGAACTGGTGCGCCAGCTCACCGAAGAACAGATTGCCTTTGTCCAGCGCAGCGGCCTCAAAGCGGAAATGCTGGAAGTGGGTCATGTCCGTCTGCGCATGCCGCTGGCGGGCAACCAGAACCATATCGGCAGCATGTACGCCGGCGCACTGTTCACCCTGGCGGAAATTCCGGGCGGTGCGTTGTTTCTCACCAGCTTCGATACCCGGCGTTTCTACCCCATCGTCAAGGAAATGAACCTGCGCTTTCGGCGCCCGGCCAGCGGCGATATCTGGGTCGAGGCACACCTTGCAGAGGAAGAAATCCAGCGACTGCAAAAACAGGCAACAGAAGAGGGCAAAGCGGAATACGTTTTAGAGTTGCAGCTGACCGACGACAGTGGTGAAGTAGTGGCTCAGAGTCGCGGCTTGTACCAATTACGCACGCGCTGACGCCTGACCTTGCCCTGGGTCAAAAGTCCAGCTATGACTCGAGGTCACAATAAATGTGCCGACATGCATCGGCAGGAGAACGCCGACCATGCCCAGTCACATCCTTATTGCCCACGACCTGCGCGATACTGCCGATATGGCGCTGTGCCGCGCCACGCAGCTGGCCAAGCAGTTCAACGCCAAACTGACCATCCTGCATGTGCTCGACCCGAGCAAGAGTAGCCAGGAGCATGAACAGGCCAAACAGACCCTGGATCGCAGCCTGACGCAGTACGCCCCGCCCGGCAGCCAGCTGCTGATCCGCAGCGGCATCAAACCCTCGGAAGTGGTCCTGCAGCAGCTCAACGAGCTGGATTGCGACCTGCTGGTACTTGGCGGCCATCACCAGCGCCACGACTTCTTCTCCGGCACCAGCCTCGACCGCATTGCGCGCAACTGCCCGGTGCCGCTGCTGCTGGTGGCGCGCAACAATTTCAGTCCGTATGAGCGCGCCCTGGCCGCCATCGACTTCTCCCTGTGCGCCTGCAGCGCCCTCGGCCAAGCCTATCGCCTGCTACCGGAAAGTGCCGATCTGCATGCCCTGCATGTGTTTGAACCGGACAAGGGCACGCCCAAGCAGGTCGAAGCGCAATTGACCACACAGAAGGCACTGATCAACCAGTTGCTGGAAGACGAAGCACAGAACCTGCCGGAAAAAGGTCCGACCCTGAGCCACTCAGTGGAACAGGGCGGCATTCTGCGCTGCCTGCAAGCCCGCCTGAAAAGCCACGATATCGAACTGCTGGTACTGGGCAGCCACGGGCGCAGCGCACTCTCGCAAGCATTGCTGGGCAGCCTGGCGCAGCACTTCCTGCACAAAGCGCCCTGCGACATCTACGTCGTCCGATAGGTTTCTGCGCTCAACAAAAAAGCTGCCTAGGCAGCTTTTTTGTTATCCAGACTCGGCTCAATCGGCGCTGTTGAGCAAATCATGCAGTTCAACAAACTGCTGGGTCAGCTTGTGGCTGCGGTCCAGATAGATCAGCGGTATGCAGGCCTGATGCGACTCACGCATCTTCACCGAACTCATCAAGTTAACCGGCAATACCGGCAACCCTTCAGCGATCAGCTCTTCCAATAACTGCTGCGGCAAACTGGCGCGCGGCTGGAACTGGTTGACCACGATGCCCTCCACCTCCAGGCCCTCATTGTGGTCTTCCTTGAGCTCTTCGATTTCACGCAGCAAGCCATACAGCGCCTGACGCGAGAAGCTGTCGCAATCAAACGGAATCAACACGCGGTCAGCGGCGATCAACGCGGAGACGGTGTAGAAATTCAACGCCGGCGGCGTATCGAGGTAAATCCGCTCATAGTCTTCGCTGAGTTCTTCGAGCAGTTTGCGCAGCTTGTTGATCTTGTGCTTCTGCTCCAGCTTGGGCTGCAAGTCAGCCAGCTCAGCCGTCGCGGTCACGACATGCAGGTTTTCAAAGGGCGTTTCGTAGATGTCCACGCCGCCCTTCTTGCCGAACGGCGCAGACGACAGCGTGCCCTTGAAGAACTCGGCAATGCCCATGGGGATGTCATCGCCAGTCAGGCCGGTGAGGTAATGGGTCGAATTGGCCTGGGCATCCAGATCGATTAGCAGGGTGCGATAGCCCTGGGAAGCACTCACCGCGGCCAGGTTGCAGGCAATACTGGATTTACCCACACCGCCCTTCTGATTGAAGATCACGCGCCGCATGAAACACCTCCCTGATCCCGCATTAACCCCGAAATGGTCCCGAATTCTATGCAAACCGCGTGACAAGGGCGAGATTTTCGGCAATTGCTCTGCCGCCAGTGGTCTGAAGCCTGCGCCATGGATTTGCGCACGAGCCGCGCGGTCTGGATAATGCCAGCACTTCGCCACACCTGCCGCCAAGCTCTATGCGGGCTGTGATTGGTTGCAGCCGACATGGACGCCCACCGCGTGACACACTTCCGGATCGAACAATGGCGTGCCTGGGCCCCTGGCCTGGACAGCACGGCTGACTGGTGCGCCTGGCATCAGACACCCTCGCGCCTGGTCGATACCGGCCAACAACCGGATGTCAGCGCACTCCCCGCGATGCAACGCCGACGACTGAGCCGCCTGGCGCGCATGGCCTTTCACGTCGCCTGGCCGCTGGCAGAAGCACATCCACAGTTGCCTATGGTGTTTGTCAGCCGTCACGGTGAAACCCCACGCACCCTGACCATTCTCACCGATCTGGCACACGATGAGCCGCTATCGCCCACGCAGTTCAGCCTCTCGGTACATAACGCAATTATCGGCCTGTGGTCGATTCAGCGCGGTGATCACAGCGAAATGACAGCCCTTGCCGGTGCCGGCGACGGCCTGGAGAACGCCATGCTGGAAGCCTGCGGCATGCTCCGTGACGGCGCACCGGCCGTGCTCCTGGTGCTGGCCGAAGAAACCCCGCCTACGCTTTATGCACCGTTTATTGATGACGTGCCGTTCCCCTATGCCGTTGGCCTGCTGCTGACGCCGGGGGATGACTGGCAACTGGATCTTCGCCAAGACAGCGGTGCACGCAGCGAATGGCCGCATGCCCTCAATCTGGTTCGTGCCCTGTGCAGTGACCAAACCACCCTGCAACATCACTGGAAAGGCCGACAATGGACCTGGTCACGCAACAAGGCCTGAGCCGCTATAGCGCACCGTATTGGTGGCGGCTGATGGCCACGGCCCTGAGTTTCAGCCTGTTCGGTATCGGCGGCGTGCTGCTGCGCGTACTGATTTTCCCATTACTGGCCTTACTGCCCGGCGACAGCCTGGCACGACGCACCCGTGCTCGTGCGGTGGTGAGTAAAACCTTCTACCTGTTCGTACGCTTTATGTACCGCAGCGGTGTGTTGACCTACGAAGTCGAAGGCATCGAACGCCTCGGTCAGCCGGGACAAATGGTCATCGCCAACCACCCGTCGCTGATCGACGTGGTGGTGCTGATCGCCTTTATTCGCGATGCCAACTGCGTGGTCAAACAGAGCCTGTGGAACAACCCGAGCATGCGCGGCCCCCTGCGCGCGGCCCACTACATCAGTAACAGCGGTAGCATGGACATGCTCGATGAAGCGGCCAGCGCGCTGCAAAGCGGTCAGACTCTGGTGATATTCCCCGAAGGTACGCGCACCACACCGGGGCAACATCCCGAATTTCATCGTGGTGCAGCGGCCATTGCCCTGCGCGGTGCGCGCATCGTCACCCCAGTGGTGATCAGCGTGACGCCCACCACCCTGACCAAGGCCGAGCCTTGGTACAGCATTCCGTCGCGTCGTTTTCACATTCGCCTGCGCGTAGGCGAGGATATCCACCCACACCAGTTCAGCGTGCTGGGGCCTGCGCCGATTGCGTCCCGCAAACTCAACGATGTTCTGCACCAACACTTTATTAAGGAGCTCGCCCAAGATGAGCGATTTGCAGCTGGAAATTAAGAACCTGATCATCGACGCCCTGGGCCTCGAGGACATCGCCGCAGAAGACATCGCTGCTGACCTGACCCTGTTCGGCGAGGGCCTTGGCCTGGATTCGGTAGACGCCCTGGAACTCGGCCTGGCCATCCAGAAACGTTTCGGCATCAAGATCGACGCCGAAGCCAAAGACACCCGCAAGCACTTTGCCAACGTAGCCAGCCTGGCGGCATTCGTGTCATCGCAACAGACCGCCTGAGGACGCCACCGATGCAAACCCGTGAAGAGATTTTCGAGACCTTGCGCGATGCCCTGGTGGAGCTGTTCGAGCTGGAACCAGAGCGCATTACCGCAGACGCCAACCTCTACCAAGACCTGGAAATCGACAGCATCGATGCGGTTGACCTGATCGACCATATCAAACGCCAGACCGGCAAAAAGCTCGCCGCTGAGGAGTTCAAGGCAGTGCGCACCGTCGGTGACGTGGTCGAGGCGGTGCTGCGACTGGTCAACGCCCCAGCCAGCGAATAATGAGTCGCCTATTTGGCCTGCTCCTGCTGCTGGCCGGACTGCTCTATCCCTTTGCCGTGTATTACGGCATGGAGCATCTGTCGCCACGCCTGTTCGCCGCCGTGCTCGGCGGACTGTGGCTGGTGCGTGCGCTGAGCCAATGGGGCAAGCCAGGCAATCGCTGGATGACCGCCGTCGCCCTGGGGTTCTGCCTGCTACTGGGGCTCGCCGGTGAGCCCGAACTGCTGCGCTGGTATCCGGTACTGCTCAATGGCCTATTGCTGGCGCTGTTCGGCCTCAGTCTGAAATTCGGCCCGCCGCTGATCGAGCGCCTGGCGCGCCTGACCGAGCCGCAGTTGCCGGAGGTCGCCGTACGCTATACACGGACTGTCACCCAGGTCTGGGCCGGGTTCTTCCTGGCCAATGGTCTGGTGGTGGTGGCGCTGAATGTCTGGGCGCCGCTGAGCTGGTGGACACTGTATACCGGGCTGATTGCCTACGGCCTGATGGGCCTGCTGTTTGCCGGTGAATGGCTGGTGCGCCAGCGTGTAAGGAGACATGAATGAACTGGCTGCCCCTCGAGCACCTGCTGCTCGACGCCCACCCAGGCCGTGCAGTAACCGCCGATATGGATCACCCCCAGCTGCGCCAGCACGCTCTGCAACTGGCGGCTGAGCTGCAAGGTCGCGGCGTGAAACGCCTGGCGCTGTACCTCGACGATGCCGCTGAGCTGGCCATTGCCCTGCTGGCCGCCTGGCGCGCCGGGATTGCCGTGCTGCTACCCGCCGATGCCCAGCCACAGACCCGCCAGCGCATGAGTACGCAGTGTGAGCTATGGCTGGATAGCATTGACGGCCTGACTAACGCCAATAGCGCTGCATTGCCTCCAGCGCCACTTGATCTCGACCAATGCCAGCTGACCCTGTGCACCTCCGGCTCCAGCGGCGAAGCCAAGCTGATCGACAAATCCTTACGCCAGCTGGCCAATGAAGTCACCGCCCTGGAGCAACTCTGGGGCGCGCAATTGGGCAGCGCGACCATCCTTGGCAGCGTTGCCACCCAGCATATCTACGGCCTGCTGTTTCGCGTGCTCTGGCCGCTGTGCGCCGGCCGCGCCTTTTTGCGCCGCGCCCAGCCATTCCCCGAAGATTTACAGCGCGAAAGCCTGGCCAGCGGCAGCGACTTTGCCTGGGTCGCCAGCCCAGCACTGTTGAAACGCATGGGCGACAACCTCAACTGGCCGGCCCTGCGCGCAGTACGTCAGGTGTTCTCTTCCGGTGGCGCGCTGCCGGCGGAAACTGCAGCCGACTTGCAGCACCTGCTAGGTCAATGGCCCACGGAAATCTACGGCAGCTCGGAAACCGGCGGTATCGCCTGGCGTCAGGGCGGCGAGCTGTGGACCCCGTTTGCCGGCGTCGAACTGGGACAGAACGCCGAAGGCGCGCTGCACCTGAGCTCACCCTATCTACCGCCCGGCCATCGCGAGCAAACCGCCGATGCCGTGGAACTACAAGCCGATGGCCGCTTCGCCCTGCGCGGCCGCCTGGACCGGATTATCAAGCTGGAAGAAAAACGCATCTCCCTGCCCATGCTTGAACAGGCGCTGAGCAGCCACGAGTGGCTCAGTGACGCACGGCTCGGCGTGGTGCAGGAGGGCCGCGCCTACCTCGGCACGTTGGTGGCCTTGAGCCCGGCCGGCCTGCATGCGCTGCGCAACCAGGGGCGCAAGACCGTCACCGCAACCCTGCGCCGCCATCTTGCCAGCCACTGCGAAGCCATCGCCCTGCCCCGCCGCTGGCGGCTGCTCGCGCAACTTCCCTACAACAGCCAGGGCAAGTTGGCGCAAGCCACCGTGGACGCTCTGCTCGCGGCGCCACGCCCCACCCAAGTGGAGCCACTGTCGGCGGTCGAACAGGACGGCGAATGGCGGGTGGAACTGCTGGTGCCGCTGGATTTGGCGCATTTCACCGGCCACTTCCCGCAGACCCCGGTACTACCGGGTGTGGTGCAGATCGACTGGGCCCAGCAACTGGCACGTCGCCTGATCAAAGACCTGCCGCCACGGTTCTGCGGCATGGAAGTGCTGAAATTCCAACAACTGGTGCGCCCCGGTGATCAGTTGCAACTGACCCTGCGTTTCGACGCGGCGCGCGGCAAGTTGTACTTCGCCTTCCGCAACGGCGAATCCCCCTGCTCCTCAGGGCGCGTATTACTGGGGCCTGCGCAATGACGGCCCTGCACTGCAATCTTCGTAGGTTGGTGCTGAGCCTGCGAAGCCCTACGACCAACGCCGCAGATGTTGGGCTTCGTTCCTCAGCGCCAACCTACGTGACCAACTTCAGCGTCAAGTGCTGCCATGCATAAGCCCTGTGCGGTGATCCCGGTGTACAACCACGAACACGCGCTGCCCGTGGTCGTCGCCACGCTGCATGCGGCCGGCCTGCCCTGCGTGCTGGTGGACGATGCCTCCAGCCCGGCCTGCGCGGCGGTGATGGATCAGCTGGCCGAGCAACCCGATACCCACCTGGTGCGCCTGGCGGTCAATCAGGGCAAGGGCGGCGCGGTGATGGCCGGCCTGCGTGAAGCCGCGCGTCTGGGCTTTAGCCATGCACTGCAGGTAGACGCCGACGGTCAGCACGACCTCAGCGATTTGCCGCGCTTTATCCACGCCTCGCAAGCCGCCCCCGAGGCGCTGATCTGCGGTTATCCGCAGTACGACGAAAGCGTGCCGAAAGGCCGCCTCTACGCGCGCTACCTGACCCATGTGTGGGTGTGGATCAACACCCTGTCGCTGAGCATCCGCGATTCCATGTGCGGCTTTCGCGTCTATCCGCTGCCGGCTACCCTGGCGCTGATCAACACGGTCAAAATCGGCAAACGCATGGATTTCGACACCGAAATTCTGGTGCGCCTGGCCTGGCGCAATCAGCCGATGCACTGGTTGCCAACCAAAGTGCATTACCCGCTGGACGGCCTCTCACACTTTCGCCTGTGGCTCGACAACGCGCTGATTTCGAAGATGCACGCCACGCTGTTCTTCGGCATGTTGCTGCGCGCACCACTGATTCTCTGGCGCAGGTGGCGCGGATGAGCCAGCAACACTGGGCCGGGCAACGCGAGCGCGGCAGTTTTATCCTGATGAAATTCACTGCCTGGCTGGCGCGCAAGCTCGGCCGCCGCCTGATCAGCCCGCTGCTGTACCTGATCGTGCTGTATTTCTACCTGTTCGGCGCCAAGGCGCGGCGCAGCATCCGTCAGTACCAGTACAACCTGGCCAACTGGAGTGGTCACCCAGCACTGCAGCCCACCCGCCTGTCCGTGTTTCGCCAATTCATGAGTTTCGCCGACACCCTGCTCGACAAGCTCGACGTGTGGAACGGCAAACTCGGTCTGGATCAAGTAACCCTGATCGACACAGCCACTGCAACGTCCCGCCAGCAAGGCCGTGGGCAAATGCTGGTGGCCGCACACCTGGGCAACCTGGAAGTCTGCCGCGCCCTCGCCGAACTCGGCGAGCAGGTAACAATGAACGTGCTGGTGCACACCAAACACGCCGAACAGTTCAACCGCCTGCTCGGTGATGCCGGGGCCAGCAACCTGCGCCTGATTCAGGTCAGTGAACTGGACGCGGCGATCATGCTGCAACTGTCAGAGCGTCTGGAGCGCGGCGAATGGCTGGCAATTGCCGGCGACCGCGTACCACTGACAGGTAGCCGCACCGTAACCGTGGACTTCCTCGGCAAGCCCGCCGCCTTTCCACAAGGCCCGTGGTTGCTGGCCGGGCTGCTGCAATGCCCAGTCAACCTGATTCACTGCCTGAAAATCGACAAACGCTACCAGGTGATCATCGAGCCCTTCGCCGAGCGTCTGCACTGGAAACGCAGCGAGCGGGACGCAGTGATCCGCCACTGGACGCAGCGCTACGCCGACCAGCTCGCGCAACGCTGCCTGGATGCGCCCCTGCAATGGTTCAATTTCTACCCGTTCTGGAATGAAGATGACGACACATCAGCCTGACCCCATTGTGTTTGGCGAACGCCCCCTGAGCATCGAACAGGTTGTCGCCCTGGCCAGCCGCAGCGCCCCGGCGCAACTGCAAAGCGATGCCGCCTACCGCGAAAAAATCGCCAAGGGTGCGCGTTTCCTCGACAGCCTGCTGGACAAGGAAGGCGTGATTTACGGCGTCACCACCGGCTACGGCGACTCCTGTGTGGTGGCCGTGCCGCTGCACCAAGTCGAAGCGTTGCCGCGTCACCTCTACACCTTCCACGGCTGCGGCCTGGGCAAGCTGCTGGATGAGCCTGCCACCCGCGCCGTACTGGCCGCGCGCTTGCAGTCGCTGTGTCAGGGCGTGTCCGGCGTGCGCGTGGAGCTGCTCGAACGCCTGCAGGCGTTTCTCGAATTTGATGTGCTGCCGCTGATTCCGGAAGAAGGCTCGGTGGGCGCCAGCGGCGATCTGACGCCGCTGTCCTATGTCGCCGCCACCCTCAGCGGTGAGCGCGATGTGATATTCAAGGGCGAGCGCCGTCATTCAGCCGATGTGCACAAAGAGCTCGGCTGGACGCCGCTGACCCTGCGTCCGAAAGAGGCTCTGGCGCTGATGAACGGCACCGCCGTGATGACCGCCCTGGCCTGCCAGGCCTATTCGCGCGCCGATTACCTGCTCAAGCTGGCCACCCGTATCACCGCGCTTAACGTGGTGGCGCTGGAAGGCAACCCGGAGCATTTCGACGAACGCCTGTTCGCCGCCAAACCGCATCCAGGGCAGATGCAAGTCGCCGCCTGGTTGCGCCAGGACCTGGCTATCGACGCGCCGACCGCACCGCTGCACCGCCTACAGGATCGCTACTCGCTGCGCTGCGCACCGCATGTGCTCGGTGTACTGGCTGATAGCCTGGGCCTGCTGCGCCAATTTATCGAGATCGAGCTGAACAGCGCCAACGACAACCCGCTGATCGACGCCGAAGCCGAGCGCGTGCTGCACGGCGGGCACTTCTACGGCGGGCATATCGCCTTCGCCATGGACAGCCTGAAAAACCTGGTGGGCAACGTCGCCGACCTGCTCGACCGCCAGCTCGCCCTGTTGGTCGACACCCGCTACAACCACGGCCTGCCGAGCAACCTGTCCGGCGCGCCGAGTGTCAGCGCGATGATCAACCACGGCTTCAAGGCCGTGCAGATCGGCACCAGTGCCTGGACCGCCGAAGCGCTGAAAAACACCCTGCCGGCCAGCGTGTTCTCGCGCTCCACCGAATGCCACAACCAGGACAAGGTCAGCATGGGCACCATCGCCGCGCGCGACGCCCTGCGCAGCCTGGAGCTGACCGAGCAGGTCGCCGCCGCCACCCTGCTGGCCGCCAACCAGGGCGTGTGGCTGCGTCAGCGCGCCGGCAAACACGACCTCCCTGCGCCGATCGCCGCCATGCGCGAACAACTGGCCGTGGACTTCCCCCCGGTGATCGAAGACCGCGCTCTGGAAGCCGAACTGCGCCTGTGCCTGGTGCGCATCCGCGAACAGCACTGGAGGCTTTATGCGTAGCAAGGGCGTATTGCAGGCGGAAATCACACTGCTGGTGCCGTTCTTCGACGTCGACATGATGGAGGTGGTCTGGCACGGCCATTACGTCAAATACTTCGAAGAGGCGCGCTGCGCGCTGCTCGACAAGCTCGGCCACAACTACGTGCAGATGCGTGACGCTGGCTATGCCTGGCCGGTGATCGACCTGCAACTGCGCTATATCCGCGGCGCACAGTTCGGCCAAACGATCATCGTCCGCGCCGATCTGGTGGAGTGGGAGAACCGCCTGAAGATCAACTACCTGATCAGCGATGCCGCAACCGGTGAGCGCATGACCCGTGGCAGCAGCGTGCAAGTGGCGGTGGAAATCGCCACCCGCGAGATGCAGTTTGCCTCACCCCAGGTGCTGATCGACGCCGTTGAGAAGGTACTGGCGTGAACAGTCTTTGGCCCGAGCTGAGCCGCCCCCCCGGCTCCTGTCTACCGGCAATGTCGGAGCGGGGACAGCCCCCGTCAGAAGGCCGAGCGCAATCGCTGTGGAAGAGGTTGAGCGGCATGGATGCCGCGAGAGCCGCGATGGGCCAGGGATGGCCCTTCGTCGGGGTGCCGCCCAGGTCGGGCCTCTGGAACAGTGATGGAGTGAGGGAAGTCGAGCGCAGCGAGACCCGTATGCCGGGCGTGCTTTCTCTTTGGTTACGTTCTCTTTGCACGAGCAAAGAGAACGTAACTCGCCCGAGGGGGCGAAACACGTTCTTACAGGCACCCGCAGCAATGAGCCGAACACTAAGCGTACTGTTCCTGCTGCTCTTAACCACCCACGCCCACGCCTTTGACCTCGACCAACTCAGCGCCCAGCTGGCCAAGCCTGCGGTGGTACGCGGTCCGTTGATTCAGGAAAAGCACCTGCGCGCCCTGCCGCAACCGCTGACCAGTCGCGGTCAGTTCGTACTAAGCCGCGACCTCGGCCTGCTCTGGCAGCTGCAAAGCCCGCTCCAACAGGCTTACCGCATCGACGCCCAGGGCATCGCCAAACGCACCCCCGGCGGCTGGCAACAGCAATCAGGGCAGGATGTTGCGGCCCAGCAGAGCCGGCTGTTTCTCGCGGTGCTCAAGGGCAACCACAGCGGTCTGGCACGGGACTTTACACTGCAACTAAGCGGCACGTCTGAAGCCTGGCAACTGCGTCTGGTGCCGAATTCAGTGTTGCTCAAGCAGATTTTCAGCCACATCCAGATCGACGGCGGCGCGCTGGTGCAGCGCATTGAGCTGCATGAAACCCAGGGCGACCGCAGCGTCTTGCGCTTACCCGAAAGCCAGGCCAGCGATGCCTTGACTGAGCAGGAGCGACGCGACTTTGCTCAGTGAACGCTGGCTGCCGCGCGGCTTTCTGCTGCTGTTCGCCGCCCTGTTGATCCTCGCCGCCTGGCAATGGCGCAACGGCCCGCCCGTCGCGGCCGACATGCTCGCGCTACTGCCCGCGGGTAGCGGCGATGCGCTAGTGCAGCAGGCCGAACAGCGCATGCAAGAACCACTCACTCGCGACCTGTTGCTGTTGATCGGTCACCCGCAGCGCGAACAGGCGATTGCCTTGGTGCAACAGGTGGGCGAGCAGTGGCGCGGCAGCGGCCGTTTCGCTCAGGTGCAGTGGAGCGTCGACAGCGACCTCGCGGCGCTGCGCGACTACCTGCGCAGCAACCGTCTGGCCCTGTTGCCGAGTGCGGATCGCCAGCTGTTGCTGGAGCAACCGCAGCAGTTGATCGAACAACGGGCCGCGCAGCTGTTCGACACCTTCGCCGGCTTTAGCCTGCTGCCCATCGAGCAGGATTGGCTGGGCCTGGGCGCACGCGCGCAACAGGCGCTGAACCCCGGCAGCCGCATCCAGGCTGACCTGAGCAGCGGCGCACTGCTGTTGGAAGAACCGAGCATGACCTGGGCCCTGTTGCGCGCCAGCGCCCAGGGCAGCGCCTTCGATATGCAGGAGCCGCCGCTGATTGCCGCGCAGGTCGCCGCTACCCGCACACAGATCGAAACCGCCGGCGGCCAACTGCTGGCGGCCGGTGGCGTGTTGTACGCGGCCGCCGGGCAGGCCAAGGCCACCCGCGAAATCAGCCTGATTGGCGGCGGCGCCACGCTCGGTACCCTGCTGCTGCTGCTGCTGGCCTTCCGCCGTGTGCGCGTACTGGTCAGCCTGCTGCCCATCGGCATGGCGCTGCTGGCTGGCTGCACCGCCTGCGTGCTGGTGTTCGGCCAGATCAACGCCTTGACCTTGGTCCTGGGTGCCAGCCTGGTCGGGGTCGCCGCCGACTACCCGCAACACTATCTGAGTAAAAGCTGGAGCAACGCCGAAGGCAGCGAAGACTGGACCAGTTGGGGCGCCCTGCGCGCCACCCTGCCGGGCCTGAGCCTGAGCCTGGGCACCAACCTGATCGGCTATCTGGCGCTGGCCTTTACCCCGTTTCCGGCGCTGACCCAGGTTGCGCTGTTCTCTGCCGCCGGGCTGATTGCCGCTTATCTGTGCTCGGTCTGCCTGCTACCAGCCTGGTTGCGTGGCCTACGGCTAAGCCCATCACCGCAGCTGCTGAGCTTTAGCCAACGCCTGCTGGCCGCTCGGGCACGCTTGCTGGGCAACGTCGGCAGCACGCCGCTGCTGGCGTTGCTCTTGCTGTTCTGCGCCGCAGGTCTGTGGCAGCTGCATACACAAAATGACCTGCGCCAATGGCTGGGCCAGGAGCCGGAATTGCTGGCCGAAGCCCAACGCATCGCCGAGCTGACCGGCCAGCAGCCCACCAGCCAGTTCTTGCTGGTGCGCGCCGCGAACCCGCAGCAATTGCTGGAACGCCAAGCGGCGCTGAGCCAGCGCCTGGATCAGGCGGTGCAGAACGGCCTGCTACGTGACTACCGCGCCCTCAGCCAACTGGTCGCGCCGGACCGCCAGCTGCAGGAATTGCGCGCGGCAGTGGGCACACTGCCGCAGCACTGGCAGCCGCTGCTCGATCTCGGCATCCCGCCAGCTGCATTGCACAGCGAACGGCTGGAACTGCAACAGAACAACCAAGCGAGCCTGGAGCAGGCGCTGGCCAGCCCTCTGGGTGAGGCCTGGAAACCGCTATGGCTGGGCGCTCATGCAGATGGCGTCGCCGGGCTGGTCAGCCTGCAGGGACTCAGCAACAGCAACGCACTCAAGCCGCTGGTCGAGAGCCTGCCGGGGGTGCAGCTGGTGGATCGAATCAGCGAACTCAACGCACTGTTTAGCGCCACCCAACTCAGCGCCGCCGAATTAAAACTCATCTCCAGCATGGCGATCCTCTTGCTGCTGTGCCTGCCGTTCGGCCTTGGCGGCGCACTGCGGGTGGTCTGCCTGCCGCTGCTGGCCGCGCTGGCGGCGTTAGCCTGTCTGGGTTGGCTGGGCCAGCCGCTGACCCTGTTCAGCCTGTTCGGCCTGCTGCTGATCACCGCCATCGGCGTCGATTACGCCATTCTGATGCGCGAGAACATCGGCGGGCCGGCGGTCAGCCTGCTCGGCACCCTGCTCTCGGCGCTGACCAGTTGGCTGTCGTTCGGCCTGCTACTGATCAGCGACACCCCGGCGATTGCCAACTTCGGCCTGGCGATCAGCCTTGGCCTGCTGTTCTGCTTCCTGCTCGCACCCTGGGCCGGCACCCAGCGAGTAAGCGCACCAACTCGTAGTCAAGGAATAGCGTCATGAGTATTATCGGGTTCTGGCTGCTGGCCCTGGCGCTCTATGCGCTGGTGGCCTGGGTCGGCGGCCGCCGCTTGATTCCCATCGTCGGTCAGTTGCTGGTCGCCAGCCTGGCGATTCCGGCGTTGCTACTGTTGTGGGTCGAGCCGCACTGGCAGCTCAGCGCCAAGCAGCTGCTCGCGCCGGAATGGCTGAACCTGGCCTACGGCCTGTGTTTCGCGTTGCTGCTGGGCTACATCCTCAGTGATGTGATCGACCTGGAGGTGAATGCTGCCTGCCTGAAGATCGCCCTGCCGAGCTTCCTGGTGCCGATGCTGGCCGGTTTGGCCTGCGCGGTCTGGCTGCTGCCCGGCGAGCGCGACTGGTTGAGCGCGGTGGGCATCGGCCTGCTGTTTTCGATCACCGCAATCCCGGTGCTGTACCTGTTTCTGCAGAGCATCGGCTACCCGCTGGAAGCGACCAAACGCCTGCTGCACGCGGCCATCCTAATGGACTTTATGTGCTGGAGCCTGTTCGGCCTGGCCCAGGGCAGCAGCAACCCGGCCACGTTGCTCTGGCCGCTGCTGGCCGCCGGCCTGCCGCTGCTGCTGCGTGCGCTGAAACTGCGCCACGGCCTGCTTTACAGCCTGCCGTTCTTTGCCCTGATGCTGCTGTTCCAGCAACTGGGGCTCAACGCCCTGGTGTTCGGCATCGCTTATATGCTGTGCCTGGCCTGGCTCAAGCAGCCGTTTCGTCTGCCATTGCCGGCGCGGCACTGGAAGTTGCTGTTGAATGGCCTGGCAGTGCCGCTAATTCTCACCTACGGCGTGCTGCGCGTGGATTTCCACAACATCGGCGCGCACTATTCCTGGCTCTACCTCGGCGCGCTGCTGGTGCTGCCGGTGTTGAGCAAGGTACTGGGCAGCTGGCTGGGCCTGCACTGGGCCGACCCGGCGGCCTCAAGCCAGATCAAATGGCAGGAAAGCCTGCTGCTGAATATTCGCGGGCTGACCGAAATCGTCTTCCTCAACCTGCTGCTGCAATTGCAGTTGATCGATGCCCTGGTGTATTTCAGCTTGCTGCTGATGAGCCTGTTTTCCACACTGCTGCCAGCCCTGCTCGGCACGCGCCCAGCCACCCATGCCATTAACGAGGCAAGAAGCCGCCATGAAGTCTCTTGAAGTCGAACAACGCCAAGTCGTCGTTATCGGGGCCGGCCCTTCCGGGGCAATCGCCGCGGCGCTGCTCAAACGCAACGGCCATGACGTACTGGTGCTGGAGCGCCAACGCTTCCCACGGTTTTCGATTGGCGAGAGCCTGCTGTCGCATTGCCTGGACTTCGTTGAAGAAGCCGGCATGCTCGACGCCGTGCGTGCCGCCGGTTTCCAGACCAAACATGGCGCAGCCTTTGGTTGGGGTGAGCGTTATACCGAATTCGATTTCCGCGACACCTTCACCCAGGGGCAGGGTTCAACCTATCAGGTGCTGCGGGCCGACTTCGACAAGCTGCTGGCCGATCAGGCCGAGCTGCAGGGTGTGGAAATCCGCTACGAAGAGGAAATCTTCGCCGTCGATTTCAGTGGCGACTGCCCGCGCCTCTCGGTACGCCGCCTCGCCGATGGCCATGAGTATCAGGTGGAATGCGCCTTCGTCCTCGACGGCAGCGGTTACGGCCGCGTGCTGCCACGCCTGCTCGACCTCGACACACCGTCGAGCTTCCCCGTACGCCAGGCGGTGTTTACCCATGTTGAGGACCGCAGCGAGGGCAGCGGTTTCGACCGCGAAAAAATCCTCATCACCACTCACCCGACCTTGCGCGATGTGTGGTTCTGGACCATCCCGTTCAGCAACGGCCGCTGCTCGGTGGGCGTGGTCGCCGATGCCACCCGCTATCAGGGTCGTCCGGCCGACCTGGACGCCTGCCTCAAGCAATTTATCGAAGAGACACCCAGCCTGCACAAGGTGCTGAAAAACGCCGTATGGGATACCCCGGCGCGTACCATCGGCGGCTACTCGGCCAACGTCAAAGCCCTGCACGGCCCAGGTTTTGCTCTGCTCGGCAATGCGGCGGAGTTCCTCGACCCGGTGTTCAGCTCCGGGGTGACCATCGCCATGCGCTCGGCGAGCATGGCCGCCGGCCTGTTGCACCGCCAACTACGCGGCGAGACGGTGGACTGGGAACAGGACTTTGCCATCCCACTCAAGCGCGGCGTCGACACCTTCCGCGTGTATGTCGAGGGCTGGTACGACGGCAGCTTCCAGGACGTGATCTATTTCGAGAAAGCCCAGCCGGAGATTCGCCGCATGATCAGCTCGATTCTTGCCGGCTACGCCTGGGATCAGAACAATCCCTACGTCGCCGAACCCAAACGCCGTCTGCGGGTGCTGGCTGAAGTCTGCGCCGCCCACTGAATAAGGATATTTATGCACAACCCGGCTGCTACCTACGTCGAAGAAACTCGCTTCGGTTTCTGGTTCTTGCAGAGCCACGTCTGGCAGCACCATGTGCTGCGCGTGGCGATCAATGACCTGCGCGGCCTGTTCACCTCTGCGCTACCCGAGTCACCGCTGTTGCTGGATGCCGGCTGTGGCCAGGGCAAGTCGTTCGGCTTGCTCGCCGAGGCGTTCAAGCCCGCGCGGATAATCGGTCTGGATGCCGATCCGCACAGCCTCGACTGCTCACGTGCCGAGGCCGCGCGCCTGGGCCTGGAGGTGCAACTGATCGCCAGCGACTGCGCGGCCATCGACCTGGCCGATGCCAGCGTTGATTTGCTGTTCTGTCACCAGACCTTCCACCACCTGGTCGAGCAGGAACAGGCCCTGGCCGAGTTCTGGCGCGTGCTCAAGCCGGGAGGCTACCTGCTGTTTGCCGAGTCGACCCAGTACTACATCGACACCTGGGTGATCCGCTGGCTGTTCCGCCACCCCATGCAGGTGCAAAAAAGCGCCGAAGGCTATCTAGACATGCTGCGCGGCCAAGGCTTCGAATTCGCTGCCGACAATGTCTCCTACCCCTACCTGTGGTGGAGCCGCGCCAAGGACTTCGGCCTGCTGGAACGCTGGGGTTTGATGAAGCCCAAGCCGGTCGGCCAACGCCATGAAACCCTGGTCAACGTGGTGGCGCGCAAGCCGCTGGAGCCACGCAGCTGATGCGCCATGCTTGGCTTATCGGCCTGTGCCTGCTGCTCGCGGCCTGCGCCGCGCAGACGCCACTGCTGGCCCCGTCACCTGCGCTGGTGGTGGCGTTACCGCTGGCCCTGCAGGTGCAGCGCCAGCAGGTCGCCACCCAGCAAACCTGGTGGTTGGTGCTGCAGAACGAGCCGGAGGGGTTGCGCGCGTCGTTGTTCGACCCGCTCGGCGTTCCCCTCGCACGCCAGGTGTTGCGCGCCGGCCAGTGGCAGAACGACGGCTTGTTGCCGCCCAACGCCGAAGCCCGCGAGTTGTTCAGCGCGCTGCTGTTTGCCCTCACGCCCGACGCGCAACTGCCCAGACAGTATCCGGTTGACCACTGGCGACTTGATGCAGACGGCACCCGCTGGCTTAACCCACAGTGGCGAATCCGTTACCGTGCGCCGCTGGATTTCACCCTGAACCGTTCACCCGATCTGATCTATCAGGTCAGCCCTCTCCCTGACGACAAGGCACCCTGATGGCCGCATACCTCTCAGCCCTGGGCCTCAACTGCGCCCTTGGCCAAGGCAAACAGGCGGTAGCAACAGCGCTGTTCAATGGCGATGACCACGGGATGCGTCCGCAAAACGGCTGGGTCAATGAGCGTGTTCTCACGGTTGGCGCCGTGCCCGGCGCACTGCCATCGCTGCCCGGACGCCCGACAAGCCGCAACAACCAGTTGCTGCTGGCTGCCGCGCAGGAAATCGAACCCGAACTGCGCACGGCCATCAAACGCTTCGGTCCCGCGCGTATTGGCGTGGTGCTAGGCACCAGTACCTCTGGCATCGAAGAAGCCAGCCAAGGCATTACCCAATTTCTTACGCACGGGCAGTTACCGGAATCCTATGACTACGCTCAACAGGAACTGGCCGCACCCGCAAACTTCCTGAGCGACTGGCTGGGCCTCAGCGGACCGTGCTTCGGTATTTCCACCGCCTGCACCTCAGGCGCGCGGGCGTTGCTCAGCGCCCAGCGACTGCTCAATCTCGGCCTCTGTGATGCGGTCATCTGCGGAGGGGTGGACAGCCTGTGTCGCCTCACGCTGAACGGCTTCTATGCGCTTGAGGCGGTCTCGGCCGAACGCTGCAACCCATTTTCGCGAAACCGCAACGGCATCAATATCGGCGAGGGCGCGGCCGTATTCTTGATGAGCAGAACCCCCTGGACAATGCCGGACTCGCCATCACCTTGCTTGGCGGCGGGGCCAGCTCAGACGCCCACCATATTTCCGCGCCGCAGCCCGAAGGCCTCGGTGCCCAGGCAGCCATGCGCAAAGCTCTGGCGGCGGCCGGGATCAGCGCGGATCAGGTCGATTATCTGAACCTGCATGGCACCGCCACCCCCCACAATGACGCCATGGAAAGCCACGCGGTGCAGGCGATCTTTCCGCACGGCGTGCCCTGTTCATCAAGTAAATCCCTGGTGGGCCATACGCTGGGCGCGGCTGGGGCGCTGGAAGCGGCTTTCTGCTGGCTGACCTTGAGCGCCTACAACCCGCAGCAGTTGCTACCCCCGCACCTGTGGGACGGCCAAGCTGACCCGGCCTTGCCGGCGCTGAATCTGGTAGCGCCCGGCACATCGCTGAGCAACAACCGCCCGCGCCGGCTGATGAGTAACTCCTTCGCCTTTGGCGGCAACAATATCAGCCTGCTCCTGGGTGAAGAGCTGGCGAATGAAGCGGATAACACGCGCAATGAAGCGCCGGGAAGACACACATGAACCAATGGCCAATCGCCGAACTGATCCCCCACGCCGGTGACATGATCCTGATCGATCAGGTGCTGCGCTTTGGCGACGAGGACATCGAAACCCAGCTGACCATCCGCAACGGCGGCCTGTTCAACCTGGAGGACGGCAGCCTGCCGGCCTGGGTCGGCATCGAGCTGATGGCGCAGAGCGTGGCGGCCTACGCCGGCTGCCAGGCGCGCCTGCGCGGCGAGCCGGTGGAGTTGGGCTTTCTGCTCGGTACACGCAAGTACGAGTGCAATGTCGAACGTTTCCCGGCCGGAGCCGAGCTGCATATCCATGCGAGCCGCTCGCTGCAGGATGATAACGGCATGGGCGTGTTCGAATGCCAGCTGCGCGGTCCCGGCATCGAGGCCCTGGCCCGGCTTAACGTATTCCGCCCCCCCCAGGTGGACAGCTACCTTCAGGAAGAATTTCAGGAAACTCAGCCATGAGCGAAACAGCAGCCCTGCGCGAAACCATACTGGTCACCGGCTCCAGCCGTGGCATCGGCCGGGCGATTGCCCTGCGCCTGGCCAAAAGCGGCTATGACATCGTGCTGCATTGCCGCGCCCGCCGCGAGGAAGCCGAAGCGGTGCAGGCGCAGATCCTTGAGCTAGGCCAGCAGGCGCGCATTCTGCAGTTCGACGTGTCCGACCGCGCCGCCTGCCGCGCGGCGCTGGAGGCCGATGTCGAGCGGCACGGCGCCTATTATGGGGTCGTGTGTAATGCCGGCCTGACCCGCGACGGTGCTTTCCCGGCGCTGAGCGAGGACGACTGGGACATCGTCATGCGCACCAATCTGGACGGTTTCTATAACGTGCTGCATCCGTTGACCATGCCTATGGTGCGACGGCGCAAGGCCGGACGCATCGTCTGCATCACTTCGGTATCCGGGCTGATTGGCAACCGCGGCCAGGTCAACTACAGCGCCTCCAAGGCCGGCATCATCGGTGCCGCCAAGGCCTTGGCGATCGAGCTGGGCAAGCGCAAGATCACGGTCAACTGCGTCGCACCCGGACTGATCGATACCGAAATTCTCGATGCCGATGTACCCATCGAGGAAATCCTCAAGATGGTGCCGGCGCAACGTATGGGCACCCCGGAAGAAGTGGCCGGCGCGGTGAATTTTCTGATGTCCGAGGAGGCGGCCTACATTACCCGTCAGGTCCTCGCGGTGAACGGTGGGTTGTGCTGATGAACGGATGCAAACGGGTGGTAGTCACCGGCATGGCCGGGGTGACCTCGCTGGGCAGCGACTGGTCGACGATTCAAGCCAACTTTAGAGCCGGCAAAAGTGGCATCCGCTACATGCACGAATGGGACAGGTTCAGCGAACTGAACACCCGCCTCGGCGGCCCGGTGGACGATTTCGTCACCCCCAAGCATTGGAACCGCAAACAGACCCGCAGCATGGGCCGCGTCTCCAAGCTGGTGGTGTACGCCGCCGAGCGCGCGCTGGAACATGCCGGCCTGCTCGGTGACGAGTCGATCAAGGACGGTCGTATGGGCGTGGCCTGCGGCTCTTCCACCGGCAGCACCGACGAGATCAAGGCATTCGGCAATATGCTGCTCAACTCAGTGGCCGACGGCCTCAATGCCAACTCCTATATCCGCATGATGCCGCACACCACGGCCGCCAATATCAGCATCTTTTTCGGCCTCAAGGGTCGCCTGATCCCCACCTCCAGCGCCTGCACCAGTGGCAGCCAGGGTATCGGCTACGCCTATGAAGCGATCAAGTTCGGCCGCCTGCCGATGATGCTCGCCGGCGGTGCCGAGGAACTGTGCCCCACCGAAGCCATGGTCTTCGATGCGCTCTATGCCACCAGCCTGAAAAACGACGCGCCGCACACCTCACCGCGCCCTTATGACAGCGGCCGCGATGGTTTGGTGATCGGTGAAGGCGCCGGCATCCTGGTGCTGGAAGAGCTGGAACATGCACTGGCGCGGGGCGCGACCATCCACGCCGAAATCGTCGGCTTTGGCTGCAACGCCGACGGCCAACACGCCACCAAACCCGTGCAGGCGACCATGCGCGGGGCGATGGAGCTGGCGCTGCAGGATGCCGGTTTAGCGCCTTCCGCCATCGGTTACGTCAACGGCCACGGCACCGCCACCGACCAGGGCGACGTCGCGGAAACCCTGGCGACCCAGGAACTGTTCGGCAGCCAGATGCCGATCAGCTCGCAGAAGAGCTACTTCGGCCACACCCTGGGTGCCTGCGGCGCGCTGGAGTCCTGGTTCAGTATCGAAATGATGAACGCCGACAGCTATGTGCCGACCCTGAACCTGGACACGGTCGATCCGGCCTGTGGCGAACTCGACTACCTGCGCGGTGAATTCCGCCAGATGAACCACCAGTACGTGATGAACAACAACTTCGCCTTTGGCGGGGTGAATACCTCGCTGATCTTTAAACGCTGGAGCTGAGGACTGTGCAATGTCTGCTGCACGTCGCCCCTGCTAGGTTTAAAACAGCTGGATTACACCGGTTGTGGTGATATCCCCTTTTGCGCAACTCACAAGCAGTCCCCAGAAAGCCTCATAACAAGGAGCGCCCCATGAACGCCAAATCCTGGATTCTCGTAGCAGCCTGCACCAGCTTGTTCCCCGCCATCAGCCAGGCCCGTGACACCACCCACTTTCTGCCGTTTGACGCAGTCGTTCAGGAAGCACTGAGTGCGGGCAGACTCGACGGCAGTGTTAAGTTCTACCTGGCAGGAAACCAACCGGCAGGGTCGAGCAGTGTGCTTAAGGCCGGTGTAACCACCAGCAAAAAGACCAACGCTTTTAACAAAAGCGATCAAGCCGCCTGCAACTGGGCTTTGCAATCCGCCTTAGTTCATCTGCAAAAAGCAGCCAAGGCTGCTGGGGCCAATGCGGTCGTGGATATCGCCAGCAACTACAAACACGTTGAGTACAAAGACAGCCAAAAGTATGAATGCCACGCCGGTGCATTGATGGCAGGCGTAGCACTTAAAGGGAACCTCGCCAATGTCAAATAAGCGCTCCCTGATCGGCCTGTTTATGGCATTGACCCTGATCGGTAGCGTACCCGCACTGGCTGACGTAGACGGCCAAGCGTTGTATCGACAACATTGCGCCAAATGCCACGCCGAAGACGGCCGCGCCAACACCATGCGCGGCTGGTTGTACTTTGCGCAGAACCTGAGCAAGGCCAAATGGCAGGACAACAACAGTGACCGTGACATCCTCGACGCCATTCAGGAAGGTCCAGGTGCCATGCCCGGTTACGCCGACACACTCAGCGAAGCCGAACAGCTGGCGCTGGTAAAAGCTGTGCGGGAGTTGCGTAAGCCCTGAGCAACACGCAGATAAAACAAAGGCCGCATGAGCGGCCTTTGTTTTGTGCAAGGTTTACTGATGGTACTGCGCCGACAGCTCATGCACCGCTTCGAAGAACGCGCCAGCATTGGCGGGGTTAACTTCCGGGGTGATGCCGTGCCCCAGGTTGAACACCTGACCACTGCCATGACCATAAGCGGCAAGAATACGCCCGACTTCAGCACGAATCGCCGCCGGGTTGGCGTACAGCACGCTCGGGTCCATGTTGCCCTGCAGCGCCACCTTGTTGCCAACGCGGGCGCGGGCGCTGCCGATGTCGCAGGTCCAGTCCAAACCCAGTGCCTCAGCGCCGGTTTCAGCCATCGACTCTAACCACAGACCGCCACCCTTGGTGAACAGAATGACCGGCACACGGCGACCGTCGTGCTCGCGAATCAAGCCATCCACAATCTTCTTCATGTAGGCCAGGGAGAATTCCTGATAGGCCGCCGCTGACAGGCTGCCGCCCCAGGAGTCGAATATCTGCACGGCCTGAGCGCCGGCCTTGATCTGCCCATTGAGGTAGGCCGTGACCGACTGCGCGAGCTTGTCGAGCAGCGCATGCATGGCCTGCGGGTTGTCGTAGAGCATGGCCTTGGACTTGCGGAAGTCCTTCGACGAGCCGCCTTCGACCATATAGGTGGCCAGGGTCCAGGGGCTGCCGGTAAAGCCGATCAACGGCACACGGCCACTGAGTTCACGACGGATATTGCGCACGGCGTCCATTACATACCCCAAGTCCTGCTCAGGGTCGGGGATCGGCAGCGCCTCGATATCAGCCATTGAGCTGATGACTTTTTGAAAGCGCGGGCCTTCACCGGTCTCGAAATACAGGCCCTGGCCCATGGCATCGGGGATGGTCAGGATGTCGGAGAACAGAATCGCGGCATCCAACTGCGGGTAACGGTCCAGCGGTTGAATGGTGACCTCGCACGCCAGCTCCGGATTCTTCATCAAGTTGACGAAGTTACCGGCCTTGGCGCGAGTGGCGCGGTATTCGGGCAGATAACGACCTGCCTGACGCATCATCCATACAGGCGTAACGTCCACCGGCTGCTTGAGCAGGGCACGAAGAAAACGGTCGTTTTTCAGGGCGGTCATGGCAGTTCCCGGTCGAAGTAATCGGTAAAAAAGTGCGGGCATTTTCGCAGAGCACAAAACAAAAGGCACGGCGGGTGCCGTGCCTTTTGTCTATAGGGTCAATTTGTCACGGCCGCCGTTGGGCTTCGCTGCGCTCAACCCAACCTACACGCCGAGGTAGTCGAGGATACCTTCGGCGGCGTTCCTGCCTTCGAAGATTGCCGTCACCACCAGATCGGAACCACGGACCATGTCGCCGCCGGCGAAGATCTTCGGGTTGCTGGTCTGGTGCTTGAACTGCGACTGCTCGGGCGCAACGACACGGCCTTGACTGTCGGTGTCGATCTTGAAATCGCTGAACCAGGCCGCCGGGCTTGGACGGAAACCGAACGCGATCAGCACGGCTTCCGCCGGGATGATTTCCTCGGAGCCCGGAATCGGCTCGGGGCTGCGACGGCCACGGGCATCCGGCTCGCCGAGACGGGTCTCGACCACTTTCACGCCTTCAACCTTGTCCTCACCGACGATAGCGATCGGCTGACGGTTGAAGAGGAATTTCACCCCTTCTTCCTTGGCGTTCTTCACTTCCTTGCGCGAACCCGGCATGTTTTCTTCGTCGCGGCGATAGGCGCAAGTCACCGACTTGGCGCCCTGGCGAATCGAGGTACGGTTGCAGTCCATCGCGGTGTCACCACCACCCAGAACCACCACGCGCTTACCTTTCATGTCGATAAAGTCTTCCGCGTTCTTCTCGAAACCGAGGTTGCGGTTGACGTTGGCGATGAGGAAATCCAGCGCATCGGTAACGCCCGGCAGGTCTTCACCGGGGAAGCCGCCCTTCATGTAGGTGTAGGTGCCCATGCCCATAAACACGGCATCGTACTCATCCAGCAGCTGCTGCATGGTGATGTCTGTGCCGATCTCGGTGTTCAGGCGGAACTCGACGCCCATGCCGGTGAAGACTTCGCGGCGATTGCTCAGCACGCTCTTCTCCAGCTTGAACTCGGGGATGCCGAAGGTCAGCAGGCCGCCGATTTCCGGGTTCTTGTCGAACACCACCGGGGTCACACCGTTGCGCACCAGCACGTCAGCGCAACCGAGACCGGCAGGACCGGCACCGATCACCGCGACACGCTTGCCCGTCGGTTTGACCTTCGACATGTCCGGACGCCAGCCCATGGCAAAGGCCGTGTCGGTGATGTACTTCTCCACCGAGCCGATGGTCACCGCGCCGAAGCCGTCATTGAGGGTGCATGCACCCTCGCACAGACGGTCCTGCGGACACACGCGGCCGCAGACTTCCGGCAGGGTGTTGGTCTGGTGCGACAGTTCGGCGGCGGCGAGGATGTTGCCCTCGGACACCAGCTTGAGCCAGTTGGGAATGAAGTTGTGCACCGGGCACTTCCATTCGCAATAGGGGTTGCCGCAGCCCAGGCAACGGTGTGCCTGGTCAGCCGCTTGCGCAGGCTTGAAGTTGTCGTAGATCTCGACGAACTCTTTCTTACGCTGACGCAACAGTTTCTTCTTCGGGTCTTTGCGCCCGACTTCGATGAACTGGAAGTCGTTATTCAGACGTTCAGTCATTGCAATACCTCATCAAACCACTTCAGGCGCATTCTTATTGCGGGTTGGCACGGGTGCTGGAGAGCAACGACTTCAGGCTTGCCGCCTTCGGTTTGACCAGCCAGAACTTGCGCAGGTAGTCGTCCAGGTTTTCCAGCAGGGTCGCGCCCCACTCACTCGATGTTTCCTGGACGTACTCGACGAGTACACGCTCCAGGTGGCTACGGTAAGCCTCCATCGACTCATTGTTGATCCGCTGAATTTCCACCAGCTCGTGGTTAACGCGGTCATAGAAGCTGTTATCCAGATCGAGCACATAGGCGAAACCGCCGGTCATGCCAGAACCGAAGTTGTAGCCGGTTTTGCCCAGTACGCAGACAAAGCCGCCGGTCATGTATTCGCAGCAATGGTCGCCCGTGCCTTCCACCACCGTGTGCGCACCGGAGTTACGCACGGCGAAACGTTCGCCCGCAGTACCGGCTGCGAACAGCTTGCCGCCAGTGGCGCCGTACAGGCAGGTGTTACCGATGATGGCACTGTCCTGGGTCTTGAACGGGCTGCCTTTCGGCGGGGTGATCACCAGTTTGCCACCGGTCATGCCCTTGCCGACGTAGTCGTTGGCATCGCCTTCCAGGTACAGGTTCAGGCCACCGGCGTTCCACACGCCGAAGCTCTGGCCCGCAGTGCCTTTGAAGCGGAAGGTAATCGGTGCATGGGTCATACCCTGGTTACCGTGTTTGCGGGCAATTTCGCCGGAGACACGGGCACCGATGGAACGGTCGCAGTTGCAGATGTCCAGATCAATCTCAGCGCCACTGGCAGCCTCGATTGCCGGCTTGGCCAACTCAACCATTTTCTCAGCCAGCAGGCCTTCGTCGAACGGCGGGTTGCGATCAACCAGGCAGAACTGCGGCTTGTCGGCAGGAATGTGGTCGCTGCCGAGCAGCGGCGTCAGGTCAAGATGACCCTGCTTGGCAGTTTCGCCCGGCAGCATTTCCAGAAGATCGGTACGCCCGATCAGCTCTTCCAGGCTGCGAACACCCAGCTTGGCCAGCCACTCACGGGTTTCTTCGGCCACATAGGTGAAGAAGTTCATCACCATTTCGACGGTGCCGATGAAGTGATCCTTGCGCAGCTTGTCGTTCTGCGTCGCCACGCCGGTGGCGCAGTTGTTCAGGTGACAGATGCGCAGGTATTTACAGCCCAGAGCGATCATCGGCGCAGTACCGAAGCCGAAGCTTTCGGCGCCAAGGATGGCGGCCTTGATCACGTCGAGGCCGGTCTTCAAGCCACCGTCAGTCTGTACCCGCACCTTGCCGCGCAGGTCGTTGCCGCGCAGGGTTTGGTGGGTTTCGGCCAGGCCGAGTTCCCACGGCGCACCGGCGTACTTGATCGAGGTCAGCGGCGATGCACCGGTGCCACCGTCGTAACCGGAGATGGTGATCAGGTCGGCATAGGCCTTGGCAACACCGGCGGCGATGGTGCCGACACCGGCTTCCGCCACCAGCTTGACCGAAACCAGCGCGGCCGGGTTGACCTGCTTGAGGTCATAGATCAGCTGCGCCAGGTCTTCGATGGAATAGATGTCGTGGTGCGGCGGTGGCGAAATCAGGGTCACGCCCGGCACGGCATAACGCAGTTTGGCGATCAGACCGTTGACCTTGCCGCCCGGCAGCTGGCCACCCTCGCCGGGCTTGGCGCCCTGAGCCACCTTGATCTGCAGCACTTCGGCGTTGACCAGGTATTCCGGGGTCACGCCAAAACGGCCGGTGGCCACCTGCTTGATCTTCGAGCTGCGCACGGTGCCGTAACGGGCCGGGTCTTCACCGCCCTCACCGGAGTTGGAGCGTGCGCCCAGACGGTTCATCGCCTCAGCAATGGCTTCGTGCGCTTCCGGCGACAACGCGCCGAGGGAAATCCCAGCAGAGTCAAAGCGCTTAAGGATATCGCCCAGTGGCTCAACCTGATCCAGCGCGATTGGCTGGTCGGCCAGCTTCAGTTTAAGCAGGTCGCGCAGCATCGACACCGGACGGGTGTCGACCAGCGTGGTGTATTCCTTGAATTTTTCGTAGCTACCTTGCTGCACCGCCGCCTGCAGGGTGTTGACCACATCCGGGTTGTAGGCGTGGTACTCGCCGCCGTAAACGAACTTGAGCAAGCCGCCTTGCTGGATCGACTTGCGCGCGTTCCAGGCTTCGGCCGCGAGCAGCTTCTGCTCGTTTTCGATATCGACGAAGCGCGCGCCCTTGATGCGGCTGGCCACACCGCGGAAGCACAGTTCGGTGACGTCATCGGCCAGGCCGACCGCTTCGAACAGCTGCGCACCACGATAAGAAGCAACAGTGGAGATACCCATCTTCGACAGGATCTTCAGCAGGCCTTTGGAGATGCCTTTGCGGTAGTGCTTGAACACTTCATACAGATCGCCGAGCACTTCGCCAGTGCGGATCAGGTCGCCCAGCACTTCGTAAGCCAGGAACGGATAAACCGCCGACGCGCCGAAGCCGAGCAGCACGGCATAGTGATGCGGATCGCGAGCGGTCGCAGTTTCGACCAGGATGTTGCAGTCACAACGCAGGCCTTTCTCGGTCAGACGGTGGTGAATCGCACCGGTCACCAGCGAGGCGTGGGCCGGCAGCTTGCCTGGGGCGATATGACGGTCCGACAGCACCAGCAGCACCTTACCGGCGCGCACGGCTTCTTCAGCCTGATCGGCCATGTTGCGCACGGCGGCTTCCAGGCCGAGCGACTCGTCGTAGTTCATGTCGATCAGCTGACGCTCGAAGCCCGGGCGATCCAGGTTCATCAAGGCGCGCCACTTGGCCGGCGAAATCACCGGGCTGCTGAGAATCACCCGCGCAGCGTGCTCAGGTGACTCTTCGAAGATATTGCGCTCGGCACCGAGGCAGATCTCCAGCGACATGACGATGGCTTCACGCAGCGGGTCGATCGGCGGGTTGGTGACCTGCGCGAACTGCTGGCGGAAGTAGTCATACGGTGAACGTACGCGCTGGCTGAGCACGGCCATCGGCGTGTCGTCACCCATGGAACCGACGGCTTCCTGGCCCTGCTCGCCCAGCGGGCGCAGCACCTGATCACGCTCCTCGAAGGTGACCTGGTACATCTTCATGTACTGCTTGAGCTGATCGACATCGTAGAACGCCGAACCATGGTCACGGTCTTCCAGAGTCGCCTGAATGCGCTGGGCACTCTTGCGCATCCACTGCTTGTAGGGGTGGCGCGACTTCAGGCGGTTGTCGATGTCGTCGCTGCCGAGGATCTGCCCGGTTTCGGTGTCCACGGCGAGGATCTGACCCGGCCCGACGCGGCCCTTGGCCAAGACGTCTTCGGGCGCGTAGTTCCACACGCCGATTTCCGACGCCAGGGTGATGTAGCCGTTCTTGGTCGTAACCCAGCGCGCCGGACGCAGGCCGTTACGGTCAAGCAAGCACACGGCGTAACGGCCATCGGTGAGTACCACACCGGCCGGGCCATCCCAGGGCTCCATGTGCATGGAGTTGTATTCGTAGAACGCACGCAGATCGGCGTCCATGGTTTCGACGTTCTGCCAGGCTGGCGGAATGATCATGCGCACGCCACGGAACAGGTCGATGCCGCCGGTGACCATCAACTCGAGCATGTTGTCCATGCTCGAGGAGTCGGAACCCACGCGGTTGACCAGCGGGCCGAGCTCATCCAAATCAAAGATCTGGTCGTTGGCGAACTTCATGCGGCGCGCCTGCGCCCAGTTGCGGTTACCGGTGATGGTGTTGATTTCACCGTTGTGCGCCAGGAAGCGGAACGGCTGCGCCAGCGGCCATTTCGGCAGGGTGTTGGTGGAGAAGCGCTGGTGGAATACGCAAATGGCGGTCTGCAGGCGCTCGTCACCCAAGTCTGGGTAGAACTGCTGCAGGTCGGCCGGCATCATCAACCCTTTGTAGATGATGGTCTTGTGCGAAAAGCTGCAAATGTAGTGATCACTGTCCGCAGCGTTAGCCACCGAAGAACGACGACGCGCGCTGAACAGCTTGATCGCGAATTCCTGATCGGACAGGCCTTCGCCCCCGATAAACACCTGCTCAATCTGCGGTAGACGCTCAAGCGCCAGGCGGCCAAGCACGCTGGTATCGATTGGCACCTTGCGCCAGCCGACTAAACTCAGGCCGGCAGCGAGAATCTCGCGATTCATGTTGGCGCGGGCGGCTTCAGCCTTCACCGGATCTTGGTTGAAGAAGACCATGCCGACGGCGTACTGCTTGGGCAATTCGACGGCAAAGTGCTGCTGGGCCATAGCCCGCAGGAAAGCATCAGGCTTCTGGATCAGCAGACCACAACCGTCACCGGTCTTACCGTCGGCGTTAATCCCGCCACGGTGGGTCATGCATGTCAGGGCTTCAATCGCGGTCTGCAGCAGGTGATGGCTAGCCTCACCCTGCATGTGGGCGATCAGGCCGAAGCCGCAGTTATCCTTGAACTCATCAGGACGGTACAAACCTGCTTTCATAGGGACTCTCACCAGACGGCCTATCACAAGGCAATTACTTTCTAATTCAACCACTTACCATACGCGCAGGACGAAGCCCCAGCTTTGCGCAGGCGAAAGGGTGGTCATTGTACATACCCACCTAGGCCGTCACAAATCTTAGTGACGACGCCTTGAAAACATATGTCGCGAAAACGAAGGATTAGACCGGAAGGTCGTGGTAGCGACCAACCGGTCAGCGCAAGCGCTGAAGTGTATCAGCTAGCGCGCCTGAGCAATCTCTTGCTGGATCCCAGCAAAGTTGCGCGGCCATGGCTTACCAGCCTGCACCTTGGCGGGCAGGGTGCGCAAGGCCGCCTGAGCCGCCTCACGGGTTGCAAAGCTGCCATACGTCACCACGTACAGCGGCTTACCCTGATGCTGCTTCTTGAAATAGTGGTAATCCGCGCCATGGGCTTTTACAAAAGCCTGCGCACCACTTTCCAGTCGCGCACCGAGGATCTGCAGGGTAAAACGCGAACCAGCCTGGGCTGCATACCAGTCGCCCCCCACCGCCGAGGCCGCGGGCTTGGCCGGAGCAACTGAGACCGACGGCTTACTTAATGGCGCAGCAGCAACAACTGGCGCCACGGGCTTGACCACCGGAGCGACCGGCGGTGCAACTCTCACAGGTTCAGCCACAGGAGGTGCAACTGGCGTAACCGGGACGCCCGGGATCGTCGCAGATCGCACCGGAGCAGCCTCAGCTACCAGCTCAGGAGCTGTGGCCGCACCCGCCACATCTGACTCCTCCGCACCGCTCAATCCAGCCGCCTGAGCCAGAGGCTCACGTATCACCGGTTGCGCCTCACCCACCAAAGGCAGCGGCAACGGCTGGTTGGCCCCCTCAAACTGAATAGCAGGTGCAACCGCAGGCGCAGCAGGCGCTGCCGCATCCACTGCCACAGCCGGTGGCACAGCGCCGCCCAGGGGCAACTGCGCAATCACTGGCGCCTCGACATCCTCAACCACACGTCCCTGCATAAACCAGGCGGCGAGAATACCGATAGCGACGACACACAGCGCCAGCAAATGCTTGCGCGGCAGACTAAAGGCAAACCCACCACGGCTCGCCGCACCGCGCCGCGCCAGCATCGAATCCAGCAGTATTTCGCGGGCGACCTGGTTAATCGCACCCGGCCAACCGCCGGACTGCTCATGAATGTCGGCAACCTGATCATCACTGAAGAGTTCAATTCCCTGCCCAGCTCCCTCAAGGCGCTGCGCCATGTACTCCCGGGTCTCGTCTTCGCTATAGGGTTGCAGCTCAATGACGTGGAAGCATTCATCGCCCGCAGCAACCTGCTCAAGACGCAGCAACAACTGCGACTCGGCGAACAGAAAGACGTGAGGCCGCCCCTCGGCATTGCCAACAGCCAAACTCAACAGACTGGTCAGCGCGGCATCACTGAGGTCCTCAGCATCATCGACCAGCACATAAACTTCCTGCCCAGTCAGCGCCAACTGACCGACCTGCGCCAGAATCGCCGGCAACTCTGGACGCTGCACCTGCAAGCCCTGAGCAACCTGACGCAGAATGCTTGCAGGATCAGAAGAGCCCTTCGCAGAAACCACAATGCTCTGCACGGCCTGCTTGTTGGTACTCGCTACCAACGCCTGACGCAGCAGCGTCTTACCGCTGCCATCCGGGCCGCTGACCACCAACAACAACTGGCTGTAGCGCGCCAGGTGATGCAGCTGCCCCAATACCGGCTTGCGCTGCGCTGGAAAGAACTTGAACCCTGGCACTCGCGATGCGAAGGGGTCATGAGTGAACTGGTAGTGATCGAGAAACGCCTCGTCAGCATGCAAACTTGTCATGGGCCACTCGTTAGTTTTTAAGCTGAGCCAGCTGCGCCGCATAATCTGCGCTCAGCGTGGCATTCAAAATTTCCCGGGGAAAGTCACCGGTTACCACCGCCTCGCCCAAGCCGCGCAACAACACCAAGCGCAATTTGCCATCGAGGACCTTTTTGTCGACCGCCATATGCTCCATAAAATCCTCGGCTGTCATATCTTGCGGCGGCACCACAGGCAAACCGGCCGTGACAAATAAGCGCACCACCCGCTCACGCTCAGCAGCCGTAATCCAGCCCAGGCGCTCGGACATATCCAACGCCATGACCGTACCGGCGGCAACAGCCTCACCATGCAACCAGACACCGTAACCCTGATGCGTCTCTATGGCATGGCCAAAAGTGTGCCCGAGGTTCAAGGTGGCACGCACACCAGACTCACGCTCATCCGCAGCCACCACCCGCGCCTTGGCAGCACAGGAGTGAGCAATAGCGGCCGTCAACGCCTGCTGATCCAGACAACGCAATGCAAGCATGTGCTCCTCAAGCCAGGACAGGAAAGGCTCGTCACATATCAGGCCATACTTGATTACTTCCGCAAGACCAGCAGATAGCTCACGAGCCGGCAAAGTAACCAGCGTGGCCGTATCAATCAACACGGCTTGCGGCTGGTAAAACGCGCCCACCATATTTTTACCCAGCGGATGATTAATACCCGTCTTGCCGCCAACGGATGAATCGACCTGGGACAATAGCGTTGTCGGTACCTGGATAAAATTCACGCCACGCTGATAACAGGCAGCCGCAAAACCCGCCATATCACCAATCACCCCCCCCCAGGGCAATCACCGTTGTGCGTCGATCATGTCGCGCCCCCAGCAGTCCATCAAAAACCAGCTGCAGTGTTTCCCAGGTTTTGTAACTCTCACCATCAGGCAAAACAACAGAGGCAACGGCATAGCCTGCGAGCGAACGCTCAAGCGCAGCAAGGTAAAGGGGAGCAACTGTCTCATTGGTCACTATCGCGACTTGTCGACCGACAATATGGGCCGCCAACAAATCAGCACGAGCCAACAGCTCGGCACCGATATAGATCGGATAGCTGCGTTCACCAAGATCGACATGAAGAGTCTGCATAAAACCCCCAGATAACAAAGGGGGCTAGGATAGCGCAGTTACGCCTGCGCTTTAACGGGGAGAAAGCACCGCAAGGCGCTCAAGAATCTCTTGCACGACCAAACGCGGAGGACGCTCGTCGGTTTCCACGACAATATCGGCAACCTCGCGGTACAGCGGATCACGAACCGCGAACAGCTCTGCCAAAACCTTGCCTGGATCTGCCGCACGCAACAACGGTCGATTGCGGTCTCGCGAAGTGCGATCCACCTGCTGCTCAACAGAAGCATGCAAATAAACCACATGGCCACCACGCTTCAGAGCCGCGCGGTTTTCAGCACGCATAACCGCACCGCCCCCCGTCGCTAATACCATGCCATCAACATCACAGAGTTCGACTATTACCGCCTGCTCACGCTCACGAAAGCCCTGCTCTCCCTCGACATCGAATATCCAAGGAATATCCGCCCCTGTGCGCTGCTCAATTTCCTTATCAGAATCCTTGAACGGCAACCGCAACTCTTTAGCCAATAGACGCCCGATGGTGCTCTTTCCCGCCCCCATCGGGCCAACAAGAATCAAATTTTGCACTGAATCAACGACTCACCGCGACAGCTTGGTTGTTCATGATTCGCGGAGTCAGGAAAATCAGCAGCTCTGACTTCTTGTCCTGAACTAGATCACGCTTGAAGAAGCGACCGATATATGGAACGTCCCCAAGAAATGGAACTTTATCAACAGACTTCGATTGAGTATTTGTAAAAACACCACCAATAACGATCGTCTCACCATCTGACACTAACACCTTCGCATTCACCTCATTCTTAGAAATCGAGGGAACACCACCAGTTGAGGCAGCCTGGGAGAAATCAGGTGCATCTTTAGTCACCTTAACTTCAATAATAATACGGTTATCCGGCGTAATCTGCGGCGTAACCTCTAAAGACAGTGCAGCCTCTTTAAAAGATGTGCTCGTTGCACCACTGGAGCTTGCTTCTTGATATGGAACCTCAGAACCCTTAAGAATTTTGGCCGTTTCCTTGTCTGCTGTCACAACCTTTGGCTGAGAAACAACCTCTCCGTTACCGGTTTTCTCCATCGCAGAAAGCTCTAAGTCAAGAATAGTGTTGTCGGTAATAAAGCCTATACCAAACCCAGATGTTGCACCTGCAGCCCCCATATCAACGAAGTTACCGAGTGAAGGCGTTGGATTCTGAACATTAGGAATATTTTGCCCATAGCCAGGCGCGCCTACTCGATTGCCACCACGACCACTTATTACATAGCTTGTATCACCGACGCTTGCACCCCGCCAATTCACCCCAAGCGCCTTGTCATAATCAACGTTAGCCTCAACAATACGCGCCTCAATCATCACTTGACGAACAGCAACATCTAGCTGAGCAACTATCCTGCGAAGCTCATCAAGACGATCTTGCGTCTGATAGGCAATAATACTGTTAGTTCTATCATCTACCGTTATAGAACCGCGATCATCGCTTGCACCATCGGCGCTAGTAACAGACTGAAATAGCTTTGCCATATCAGAAGCCTTGGCATAGTTCACCTGAATGAGCTCACGACGTAACGGAGCAAGCTCCGCGATCTGTTTTTGGGCCTCTAACTCTTGGCGCTCACGTGCCGCAATCTCGTCGGCAGGCGCAACAAGAAGAACATTACCAACCTTACGTTTATCCAGCCCCTTTGTTTTGAGCACCAAGTCTAAAGCCTGATCCCATGGCACGTTCTGGAGACGCAGAGTAATGTTCCCCTTAACAGTATCACTCGCAACCAAATTCAGATCAGTAAAGTCAGCAATGAGCTGCAATACGGAACGCACATCAATATCTTGAAAGTTTAGAGAAAGCTTTTCACCACTGTAAGCGAAACTTTCACTCTTGCGACGATCAACCTCATCAGGAGTCAACGGCTTAATACTTACAGTAAGTTTGTCGTCCGCCTGATACGCCAAGTAATCATAGCTGCCGCTAGGCTCAATTATAATACTTGACTGCCCCCCCGACTCAGAGGCGCTCACAAACTGCACTGGAGTGGCAAAGTCTTTAACATCTAAACGAACACGCAGCGACTCAGGCAATTGGGTCTTAGCGAAAACCAACCGAATTTTCCCACCCTGATCCTGAATATCGGGGCTCAAAGCAGGATCAGAAAGCGTTACAACTACATTACCTTCACCCTGCTCACCTCGCTGAAAATCTATTGCCTTTACAGATCGACTAGGGGAAGCATAAGCCTTATTAGACTTAACCACTGGTGCAATTACAGGCGCCGCATTTACTATTTCACTCGAAGCCTGATCACCAACAACAATAAAAACACTGTTACCTTCCGCTCGAGTTGTGTAAGGCGCAAGATTAGTCAAATTCAATATCAACCTAGTTCGATCTTTAGCCTCTACAACTGTCACACTCCTAGCATTACCTACACCCAACTCCTTGTTTTTAACCCCCAACTTATTCGAAACACCGGGCAAATCAAGAGCAATTCGCGCAGGCTGTTCAATAGTGTAACCACGTGGAGCCAAAATAGGTTCATCAAATGCAAGCTTCAGCTCTACCCGATCCCCAGGCAACGCAGCGACATCCAAAGACTGTAATTCCGCCGCACAAACACCCTTAGACATAAGAACAGCGAACAGAGAAATACTAATGCATGAAAAATAGTTATTCATTGAGAAATCTCGCAGGCAGAATCGATTATTTTTTCCAACTCGGACTAACTCTATCAAGAGCGCTCCTTCAAAGAGAGGCTGCGCGGCCGCTCCAACCAGCCCCCCTCACCGTCGGGCACAATCTCAATGACATCAACCTTCGCTTCATCTACCGCCACAACGCGCCCATGGTTGCGCCCCAGATAATCACCTACGCGAATACGATGGACACCACTTGCGCCACTTACAAGAGCAAAGACGCCAGCCTCATTGGACAAGGTTCCAACCATTTGAAATGTTTCAATATTGAACTCTTCCAGAAACTGCTTAACCCTTGACTCATCGGGTCTTATGTCAGGAGACCCCTTCGAGCGAGCCTCAAGATCTAGCTTAACCGGCGGCTGAAATGGATTTCTTAAAGATGCAGCACTGTATGTAAAGCTTTCATACGGCTGAAATTTTGGCAAAGGTTCTATGGCACCTTTGGGACGAGCTCGCACCTCATCCATAAAGGCCTGCAAATCCGAAAAATCACCCGCAGAATCACACCCAGTGATCAGCGAACAAAAAAGAACAAGAGCTGAAACCCTTCTCATTTCACAAGCCCTTTGTCGTTATATCGATAGGTCTTAGCCAAGATACTCATTCGAAGAGTACTAACACCATCCACTTCCGCAGGTACAATATCGAAATCATGAAGGGTAACAATCCTAGGCAAACTTGCAACGCCACTAACAAATGTCGCGAGATCGTGATACGAGCCCACCACCTTTATTTGTATTGGCAACTCAATATAAAACTGCTGAACCACTTCAGGCATCAGCTTTATTTCTTCGAATTCAAGACCACTACCCAGACCGGTCCTCGTAATATCTTCAAGAAGCCCAGGAACCTCAGTATCACTTGGCAACTGTTTTAGCAGCGCACCGAAGGAAACTTCCATCTCCTTCATTTGTTCCTTATACGCTTCTAAATTTGCAGCCTGAAAAGCCTTGGTCGAGAATTGCTCTTTCAATGACAACTCTTGCGCCTGTTGCAATTCAAGCTGCGACTGCAGGTCTTTCAAGTGGAAATTATAACCAAGGGCTAAAACAGCAACTAATAAAACCACCCCAGCTATAAATTTAATTGCAGAAGGCCACGAACCTATATTGTTAAAATCAAGATCATTAAAATCAATATTTCTTAGACTTTCGAGCGAATCACTGAGACTCATTACTTAGCCTCCTCGTTATCAGCACCAGGCTGCGTCTGCTGAACACTAAGCGTAAAGACATTGGCTTGATCAACAGCGCCCACCGTCACAGATTTGACCTCAGTCAGATTAGGGGATGCCAACCAGTCAGAAGCATCAAGATTTCGCATCAAGTTTGAAACGCGATTATTTGACTCAGCAGCGCCAACTATAGCAATGTTCTTTGCCGTCATTTTGACACCGGTAAAATGAACCCCATCTGGCAAGGTTCGCACCAACTGATCGAACACACGGCCGATTATCGGTCGATTACCCTGAAGATCCTGAATAATTTTCATTCTCTCCAGCAGCTGTTCTCTTCGAGTTTTCAGCTCACTAATTTCTTTAATACGCGCATCAAGAACAGAAATTTCTTGGCTGACAAATTCATTGCGAGAAGTCTGTCGCTCAATAGCCGAACTTAGGTACTGATCCCCTAAAAAAACAAAGCCTGCTGCAACTATAAAAACCCCAGCAAGTGTGACAAGGAAACGCTGTTTACGCTCCTCACGTAATTGCTCCCGCCATGGGAGTAAGTTAATACGTGCCATTAATCAAAACTCCTCATCGCCAGACCGCAGGCAATCATTAGTGCGGGCGCATCGCTTGCAAGGGCACCAGCATTAACTTTGCTGCTTAATGCCATTTCAGCGAATGGATTGGCGACCAGTGTCTGGGTGCCTATTTTCTGTTGAATAAGGCGATCTAGATCTGGAATTGATGCGGTACCGCCAGCCAGTAAGATGTAATCCACATCATTGAACTGGCCAGCCGCAAAGAAGAACTGCAGAGAGCGGGCAACTTGCTGAACGACCGCCTCTTTGAACGGCTGCAACACTTCACTTTCATAGTCGTCTGGTAGGCCGCCTTGCTTTTTGGCAAGACCTGCTTCTTCTACGGAAAGACCATAGCGGCGCTGGATCTCTTCAGTGAGCTGCTTGCCGCCAAACAGTTGCTCGCGGGTGTAGATGGTGCGGCCATTGTGCAGCACGCTTAACGTAGTCATGGTGGCGCCAATATCGACAACAGCAACCGTCAGTTCGTCGCGATCACCGCCAAGCTGCTGAACCAGCAGACCATATGCGCGTTCAAGCGCATAAGCTTCAACATCAACAACCTTGGCTGTAAGCCCTGCCAGAGCGAGGGCAGCCTCTCGCACTTCAACGTTTTCTTTACGACATGCCGCGAGCAAGACTTCAACGCGATCAGCATTGCGTGCAGATGGCCCTTGCTCTTCAAAGTCGATTGCGACTTCTTCTAGCGGATAGGGGATGTACTGATCGGCCTCAATCTTCAGCTGATTTTCCAGCTCATCATCTGAAAGACCTGCTTCCATCTCGATGGTCTTGGTGATGACGGCTGAGCCGGCAACCGCTACAGCGGCGACTTTCACACCGCTCTTGGCTTTTGCCAAAACACGCGAAAGAGCCTGCCCGACACCCTCCAGCTCAGCAATGTTCTTTTCAACCACTGCGTTTGGCGGGAGCGGCTCGACCGCGTATGCCTCTACCTTGAAGCGGCTTCCAGAGCGGCTCAATTCGAGGAGCTTGACGGAGGTCGAACTGATATCGATCCCGAGTAGCGTATTCGCTTTCTTATTGAAGAGCCCTAGCACGACCGATTTCCTATTGGCATCCGCGACTTACGGACTATTTATGTTTTTTCACATTAAATAACAGTCCTGACAGAAGCGCAAATGGCTACCCGGCAAAAAAACCGCTTATAATGTGATCAGTTTTTCTCTTTTAACCTTGTGTTCGGCTTAACTCGTTCTTTTATCTGGAAATCCAAAAATCTTGATGCGTCTTTTGCGTTTTTTCTGCTGGTCCTGCCTCGCCGTTTTTTGTGGCTTGGTGCTCAGTTTCAGCGGAGCCTTCCTCTATCTTAGCCCCAGCCTTCCATCCGTCGAATCTTTGCGCAGCATCCAGTTGCAGATCCCGCTGCGGGTCTACAGCAGCGATGCCAAACTGATCGCCGAGTTTGGCGAAATGCGCCGTTCGCCTATCGCCTTTGCCGACATCCCCCAGGACTTCATCAGCGCGCTGCTCGCCGCCGAAGACGACAATTTTGCCAACCATTATGGCGTTGACCTTACCAGCCTGATGCGCGCTGCAACGCAAATCGTGAAAAGCGGGCAGATCCAAACGGGTGGCAGCACCATCACCATGCAGGTGGCGAAGAATTTCTTTCTTACCAGTGAACGAAGTTTCTCTCGCAAGATCAACGAGATACTTCTTGCACTGCAAATTGAACGAGAACTTAGTAAGAATGAAATTCTTGAACTTTATGTGAACAAGATTTACCTGGGGAACCGTGCTTACGGTATAGAAGCGGCCGCCCAAGTCTATTACGGCAAGTCGATCCGTGACACCAGCCTGGCGCAAATGGCCATGATTGCCGGCCTGCCCAAGGCACCCTCGCGCTTCAACCCGTTGGTGAACCCAACGCGCGCACTTGAACGCCGCAACTGGATTTTGGGCCGCATGCACAACCTTGGCAGGATCGACAAGCAGCGCTACGACGAAGCCCTGGCAGAACCGATCAACGTGAGTTACCACGTTCCTGCCCCGGAACTGGTTGCGCCTTATATTGCCGAAATGGCCCGCGCTGAAATGGTCGGTCGGTATGGCAGCGAGGCTTATACCGAGGGTTTCAACGTCACCACCACTGTGCCCAGTGACCTGCAAATCGCCGCCAACAGCGCTGTGCGCGAAGGTTTGATTGCCTACGACCAGCGCCATGGCTACCGTGGACCGGAAAGCCGCCTGCCGGGCATGACCAAGGAGAACTGGCTAAGCGCACTGAGCAAGCAGACATCCCTTGGCGGCCTGGAGCCCGCCATTGTTACCAGCGTGGAAAAAAGCGGGATTCTGGTGTTGTTACGCAACGGCGAAGAGCAGGCTGTGGCCTGGGACAGCATGAAATGGGCACGCCCCTTCCTTAACACCAACAGCCTCGGCCCACGCCCACAGCAGCCAGCGGATGTCAGCCAGATTGGTGACCTGATTCGCGTACAGCGCCAGGACGACGCCAGCCTACGCTTTGTGCAGCTGCCTGCAGCACAAAGTGCGCTGGTATCACTTGACCCTAACAACGGCGCCGTTCGCGCGCTGGTCGGCGGTTTCTCCTTTGAACAGAGCAACTACAACCGTGCGGCTCAGGCTAAGCGCCAGCCAGGCTCAAGCTTCAAGCCCTTCGTCTACAGCGCCGCTCTGGATAAGGGCTACACAGCCGCGACGCTAGTGAACGATGCGCCGATCGTATTTGCCGATGATGCGCTTTCGCAGGTCTGGCGACCGAAGAACGATAACAACACCTTCCTCGGCCCGATTCGCCTGCGCGAAGCGCTGTACCGCTCACGTAACCTGGTTTCGATTCGTCTGCTACAGGACCTCGGCATCGACAGCACGCTGAGCTATATCGAGCGCTTCGGTTTTGAGCGCAAGGATCTGCCGCCCAACCTATCCCTGGCCCTGGGCACAGCAAGCCTGACGCCGATGGAGATCGCCGAAGGCTGGAGCACCTTTGCCAACGGCGGCTACAAGATCGAACCGTACCTGATCGAGCGCATTGAAGACCGCAACGGCAAGCAACTGTTCAACGCCAACCCGGCACAAACCCCCGCAGGTATTGAACAGCGTGCCCAGCAGCGTAGCGCAACGCTGATCGTGGGCGATCAACCCGTGCCAGCCGAACCGATCCTGGCCGAACAGATCATTGATGGCCGTACCGCCTACATCATGACCAGCATGCTGCAGGACGTGATCAAGCGCGGCACCGGTCGCCGCGCCATGGCGATGGGCCGTGATGACCTGGCAGGGAAGACGGGCACCACCAACGAGTCGAAGGACAGCTGGTTCTCCGGTTACAACGCCGACTACATCACGACCGTCTGGACGGGTTTCGATCAGCCGGAAAGCCTTGGCCGCAATGAATACGGCGGCACCGTGGCACTGCCCATCTGGATGGACTACATGGGCGCCGCCCTGAAGGACAAACCCAGCCACATGCTGCCCGAACCCGAAGGCCTCCTGACGCTGCGCGTTGACCCACACAGCGGCCGAGCCGCCACACCAGATACACCGGACGCCTACTTCGAGCTGTTCAAGAGCGAAGATTCGCCACCGCCCATGGGAGAATTCGACCCAGGCATGAGCATCCCCGGTAGCCCACTGCCGGCAGATGAGGCCGCACCACTCGACCTGTTCTAAATCGCCACGGCTAGGGGCGCGCCACGCGCACTCCCGAATGCTCAAGCGGATATGCACGCAATAAAAAACCCGCCGTAGCGGGTTTTTTATTATTCGCAGGTTTAGCCGTTGAACACATCGTTCACCGACTGCAGCGGGTAGTGTTTCGGATACGGAAGGGTCGCCACACCGCTCTCGATAGCCGCCTTGGCCACTGCATCACAGACTACGGTAATTAGGCGCGGGTCCATCGGTTTCGGAATGATGTACTCAGGGCCGAACGACAGGGCGATACCACCGTACGCATCGCAGACTTCCTGCGGCACTGGCAACTTGGCCAGGTCACGCAGGGCCAGGGCCGCTGCAATTTTCATTTCTTCGTTGATACGGGTCGCACGAACGTCCAGCGCACCCCGGAAAATGAACGGGAAGCCAAGAACGTTGTTGACCTGGTTCGGGTAGTCGGAACGACCAGTGGCCATGATCACATCGCTACGCACCTCACGCGCCAGCTCCGGCTTGATTTCCGGGTCCGGGTTGGAGCAGGCGAACACAATCGGGTTAGCCGCCATGCGCTTGAGGTCTTCAGGGGCCAGCAGGTTGGCACCGGACAGGCCGACAAACACGTCCGCACCATCCAGCGCATCGGACAGGGTGCGCTTGCTGGTTTCGCTGGCAAACACCGCCTTGTACTGGTTCAGATCATCACGACCTGCGTGAATCACACCCTTGCGGTCAATCATGTAAATGTTCTCGACCTTGGCCCCCATGCTCACCAGCAACTTCATGCAGGAGATGGCGGCAGCACCAGCGCCCAGGCAGACAATTTTAGCGTCCGGCAGGGACTTGCCGGCGATTTCCAGGGCGTTGAGCATACCGGCCGCAGTAACGATAGCGGTACCGTGTTGGTCGTCGTGGAACACCGGAATATCGCACTGTTCGATCAGCGTGCGTTCAATCTCAAAGCACTCGGGTGCCTTGATGTCTTCCAGGTTGATACCACCAAAGGTGATCGAGATGCGACGAACGGTGTCGATAAAGGCCTGTGGGCTTTCGGACTCGACTTCAATGTCAAAAACATCAATGCCGGCAAAGCGCTTGAACAGCACCCCCTTACCTTCCATAACCGGCTTGGAGGCCAGCGGGCCAAGGTCACCCAGGCCGAGAATCGCAGTACCGTCGGAAATAACTGCCACCAGGTTGCCTTTGCCGGTATAGCGGTACGCCAGCTCCGGGTCACGCGCAATCTCGCGCACTGGCTCGGCAACACCTGGGCTGTAAGCCAGGGACAGGTCGCGTGCGGTTGCGGTGGGCTTGGTTAGCTCGACACTCAACTTACCCGGACGGGGATTGGCGTGATAATCGAGAGCGGCTGTTTTCAAATCAGACATGGTGGCATTTCCGCTTGGGGCTGTTGAACAGGCAGGCGGCGAGGATACGCAAGTTGTATACAGCTGCACAAGACTGGCGAGTCCGGTTACGTACGGCGCACCAGAAACGGGCCGTTACCCCCGAAGAAACGGGCTTTGCGGGATAGCCCACGCTCTTCGAGAAAACGTTTAACAGCACCTTGTGACGATGTCACTCAGTCCAGCACACCCAACATGGCCTTATCGGTCAATGGCAGCATCCAGCGCGCCTGCCCAGCACGCGAGCCGCCACGCCTGGAGCGGTCGATCACCCAGCCGCGAGCTTCGACCTTACGGCCTTCAAGGCGTTGCACAGCACGCAGATCAAAATTGCCCAACGCCCGGGGCGCGATATGCAGCACCAGCGAATCGCCCATTTCCAGCCACAGGCCGCCGCCATTGCGCTCGACACGTTCAACCTGGCCCTGCACCAGAGCAAAGCCGCCGCTGTTCAACTGTTCGACGGCTTGCACCGGCGAACGCTGCCAGAGCCCGGTACGGGCCTGCCGGGCGCTGCGCTCGGCGTCTTGCTGGCACTGCACCAACGCCAGATTGGGCGCCACTGCCACCTGAAAACCCAAACCCTCGGCGAGCAACTGCGCCTCCAGATTGCGCCCGCTGCTGTCATAGGCGTGCGCCAGGGTGCGCCCGTAGTGATCCTTGGCCTGCTGGCCGTACTGCAACGAGACCCGGCCATCACTGGCCGCCACCAGTGCCTGCAGGCGTTTGCGCGCCGCCTCGGCGAAAGGCTCGGCAGAGCGGCCCTGGCGGCCCATTTCCGGGCTGTTCAGACCGATCAAGCGCACATTGCGGCCATCGACCAAACGCAGGGTGTCGCCATCCACCACGCGCTGCACCTTGGCACTCGGCAAGTTGCCCGGCGCCGGGCAGAACGCCAACACTCCGCCGGCATAAACGCCGAAAACGAAAAAGGCGCCCACGAGGGACGCCTTTTTCAGTAGCGAGGTGCAAACCATGTGGGCCTGCGTCGCTGCGCGCACGCTTACTGCTTGGCGCCGAACATACCGAAACGCTGTTTGAAGCGATCAACACGGCCGCCGGTATCCAGCATTTTCTGCTTGCCGGTGTAGAACGGGTGGCACTCGTTGCACACGTCCAGGCTCAGTGGTTTGGCCAGGGTGGAGCGAGTTTCGATCACGTTGCCACAGCTGCAAGTGGCGGTGACGGCTACATAGTTCGGGTGGATATCGGCTTTCATGATGATTCCTCAGGGCTGTCGTGCCGCCACCAGACACTATTGTCAGGTACCGCACGGAAATAGGCCGGCGATAATACCAGAGCACCGCTGCGACGCAAGGCCGGCCGTCGACCGGCTGCATGCTAAGATCGCGCCCTGCAACCAGGAGCCCATCGCTTGCCCGACGTCATTTTGCGCCTCGCCTTGCCTTCGCCGCTGCGCCGCCTGTTCGACTACCGTGCCCCGCTCGGTGTGCCGCGCAGCGCCTTGCAGCCCGGTGCGCGGCTGCGCGTGCCGTTTGGTCGGCGCGAGATGATCGGCATCCTGATAGAAGTGACCGATCACAGCGAAGTGCCGGCCGACAAGCTCAAGCCCGCCCTACACCTGCTTGACGCCCAGTCACCATTGCCATCGGCGCTGTTCAAGCTGTGCCTGTGGACCGCGCAGTACTACCAGCACAGCCTCGGTGACACCCTGAACTGGGCGCTGCCGGTGCTGCTGCGTCAGGGCGAACCGGCCGAGGCGCGTCAGGAGCGTTTCTGGTCGGTGAGCGACGGCGCGCAACTCGACGACCCACGGCTGATCCGCGCGCCACGCCAGCGCGACGCCCTGCGCACCCTCGCGCAGCACCCCCACGGGGTCGCCCACCAGTTGCTGAGCAAACTGCAGCTGAATAAGGACAGCCTCGACCTGCTGCTGGAGAAAGGCCTGGTTCAGGTTGACGTACGCCGCCATGCGCCGAGCAAGCGCCACGCCAACTGGCTGGCCCAGCCAGAACTGCCGCTGAATGCCGAACAGCGCGCGGCCAGCGAGGCGATCCGCTCAGGTTTCGGCAGCTTCAACGCCTTTCTTCTCGCCGGGGTGACCGGCAGCGGCAAGACCGAGGTCTACCTGCAGCTGATCCGCGAAACCCTGGAGGCCGGCAAACAGGCTCTGGTGCTGATCCCGGAGATCAACCTCGGTCCGCAAACCCTGGCGCGTTTCGAGCAGCGCTTCAACGCGCGCATCGCCCTGCTGCACTCGGCAGTCAATGACCGTGAACGCCTGGACGCCTGGCTGGCGGCGCGCGATGGCGAAGCCGATATCATCATCGGCACCCGCTCGGCGCTGTTCACCCCCATGCAGCGGCCGGGGCTGATCATCATCGACGAGGAACACGACGCCTCCTATAAACAGCAGGAAGGTCTGCGCTACCACGCCCGCGACCTGGCGGTGGTACGCGCGCATCAGGAAAACATCCCGATCGTGCTGGGCTCGGCCACGCCCTCGCTGGAAAGCCTGCACAACGCCCACAGTGGCCGCTACGCCCTGCTGCACCTGCGTGAACGCGCCGGCGGCGCCAAGCAGCCGCGTTTTCTGCGCCTGGATGTGAAAAGCCGACCGCTGGATTCCGGCATCTCCGGTCCAATGCAGCAGGCCATCGCACAAACCTTGCAAGCCGGCCAACAGGTGTTGGTATTCCTCAACCGCCGCGGCTTCGCCCCAACATTGCTCTGTCACGACTGCGGCTGGCTGTCGGAATGCCCGCGTTGTGACGCGCGCATGACCGTGCACCAGCGTTCGCGCGAGCTGCGTTGCCACCACTGCGGCCACGTCGAGCGCCAGCCGAGCAACTGCCCGAAGTGCAACAACGTCGACCTGCGCCCTGTCGGTGCCGGCACCGAGCGCGCTGAAGAGCGCCTGGAAATTCTCTTCCCCGAAGTACCGGTCTTGCGCGTCGACCGCGACAGCACCTCGCGCAAGGAAGCCATGGCCACCCTGTTCAACACCGTACAACGCGGCGAGCCGTGCATCCTGGTCGGCACGCAGATGCTCGCCAAGGGTCACCACTTCCCCCGCGTGACCCTGGTGGCGATTCTCGATGCCGATGGCGGGCTGTTTTCTGCGGATTTTCGCGCCAGCGAACGCATGGCCCAGCTGATCGTGCAGGTCGCCGGTCGCGCCGGACGTGCCGAAGAGCCGGGCAAGGTGATTATCCAGAGCCACCTGGCCGACCATCCGTTATTGGTGCAGCTGACCGAACAGGGCTACTTCGCCTTCGCCGAACAGGCCCTGAGTGAACGCCGCAGTGCCGGCCTGCCACCCTTCTGCCACCTCGCCCTGCTGCGCGCCGAAGCGCATAAACCCGGTCAGGCCGAAGGCTTTCTCGACGACGCCTGCACCGAAGCCGAGTTGTTGTTGAATGAACTGAAACTCAGCGGCATCGAACTGCTCGGGCCGGTACCCGCGCCGATGGAACGCCGCGCCGGTCGTTACCGCTCCCAGTTGCTGGTGCAAGCCAACGCCCGCGCGCCGCTGCATCGCTTACTCAACACTTGGATGCATGCACTGGAACAAATGCCCAGCGGCCGTGCGGTGCGCTGGTCATTGGACGTAGACCCCATCGATCTGTTCTAGGACAGGCCGCCGCGCGCAGCCTGTTACACTGCACGTCATTTCGTTTAGCAGGCCTGTACCGTGACCCACACCGCTTTCTCTTCTCTGCCGCTTTCCGCCGCCATGCTGGCGAACCTCGAGTCCCTCGGTTACACCGAGATGACCCCGATCCAGGCGCAGAGCCTGCCGGTAATGCTCAAGGGCATGGACCTGATTGCCCAGGCCAAGACCGGCAGCGGCAAGACCGCCGCGTTTGGCATCGGCCTGCTCAACCCGCTCAACCCTCGCTATTTCGGCTGCCAGGCACTGGTGTTGTGCCCAACCCGCGAACTGGCCGATCAGGTGGCCAAAGAGCTGCGTCGCCTGGCCCGCGCGGCAGACAACATCAAGATCCTCACCCTGTGCGGCGGCGTACCCTTCGGCCCGCAGATCGGCTCGCTGGAACACGGCGCGCAGATCATCGTCGGCACCCCGGGGCGCATCCAGCAACACCTGAGCAAAGGCACCCTGAAGCTCGACGGCCTGAACACCCTGGTGCTCGATGAAGCCGACCGCATGCTCGACATGGGTTTCTACGACAGCATCGCCGACATCATCAGCCAAACTCCGACGCGCCGGCAGACCCTGCTGTTCTCCGCCACCTACCCGGCCGGGATCAAGCAGCTGTCCGCGACCTTTATGCGCGACCCGCAGCAGGTCAAAGCCGAAACACTGCACGACGACACACAGATCGAACAGCGTTTTTACGAAATCGCCCCGGAAGAACGGATGGGGGCCGTGGTCAAGCTACTGGCCAGCTTTCGCCCGCAGTCCTGTGTGGCCTTCTGCTTTACCAAACAGCAGTGCCAGGAAGTGGTCGATCATCTGGCGGCCAGCGGCATTTCTGCCGCCGCCCTGCATGGCGATCTGGAGCAGCGCGACCGCGATCAGGTACTGGCGATGTTCGCCAACCGCAGCCTGTCCGTACTGGTGGCCACCGATGTGGCCGCACGCGGCCTGGATATCGATGCGCTGGACATGGTGATCAACGTCGAACTGGCGCGCGACTCGGAAATTCACATTCACCGCGTCGGCCGTACCGGTCGCGCCGGGGAAAAGGGCCTGGCCATGAGTCTGGTCGCGCCGGCCGAAGGCCATCGCGCCCAGGCCATCGAAACCCTGCAGAAGGCACCGCTCAACTGGCATCCGCTGAGCAGCCTGAAAAGCCTCGGTGGTGAACCGCTGCAACCCCCCATGATCACCCTGTGCATCGCGGCCGGGCGCAAAGACAAGCTGCGCCCAGGCGATATCCTCGGCGCACTGACCGGAGAAGCAGGCATCCCTGGCGCGCACGTCGGCAAAATTGCCATCTTCGACTATCAGGCTTACGTGGCGGTCGAACGCAGCCTGGCCAAACAGGCGCTCAAGCGCCTGAGCGAAGGCAAAATCAAGGGTCGCTCACTGCGTGTGCGCACCCTCTAACCTTCAGATTCTGGTAGAAAGGGCGAGACCGGCTGCCGCACTCGAGCGGCTTGCAGTACAGGAGCATAGCTTTGCGCAATATTCTGGTGATCGAAGACAGCCCACTGGTGCTGAAAATTCTCGAGCATCTGTTTCGCAAGGAAAGCGGTTTTCAGCCAATCTTCTGCGCCTCGCTCGGAGAAGCCCAGGTGATGCTGGAAACCTCGGCGGAGCTGTTCTTCGCCGCCATCGTCGACCTCAACCTGCCGGACGCCCCGGATGGTGAAATAGTCGACGTGGTGATGAGCTACCACCTGCCCTGCATCGTCCTCAGCGGCACCTATAACGAACAACGCCGCGACCAGATGTTACTCAAAGGCGTGGTCGACTATGTGCTCAAGGAAAGCCAGCATTCCTACGAATATGCCTTCCGCCTGCTGCATCGCCTGGAAAGCAACAGCACGGTCAAAATCCTTATCGCCGAAGACTCCGAGGCCACTCGCCATTACATTCGTCATGTGCTGACGCCGCACCGCTATCAAATTCTCGAAGCCTGCGACGGTGACGAAGCCCTGCGCCTGCTCAAGGAGCAACCCGACATCGACCTGCTGGTGGTTGACCACAGCATGCCCGGACTCAGCGGTTTTGAGTTGGTCAAACTGCTGCGGCAGAAGATGAAACGCCATGAGCTGATCATTCTCGGCCTGTCCGCTGACACCAAGGGCTCGCTCAGCGCCAAATTTATCAAGCACGGCGCCGATGATTTTCTGCGCAAGCCCTTCTGTCCGGAAGAGCTCAACTGCCGGGTGATGTCGACGCTGGAGCGCCGCGATCTGTTGCGCGCGCTGAAACAGGCGGCGCAGTTCGACGCCCTTACCGGCCTGAACAATCGCCGAGCGTTCTATGAACACGGCCAGCGCCTGTTTCAGCAAGCGCGCTCAGGCGGCCGCGACCTCAGTGTGGCAATGCTCGACTTGGACTTTTTCAAACGAATCAATGACGAGCACGGTCATGCCAGTGGCGATGCTGCTCTGATTGCTTTTGCCCGTGCATTTTCGACCGCCTTCCCCGACGCCATACTCGGCCGTCTGGGTGGCGAAGAGTTTGCCATGGTCAGCCAGCAGGACGCCGCAACCCTGAACGCTGCGCTTGATCAACTGCGCAACCATTGCGCCACTCTCAAGTATGCGGTGGGCGCGCCGTCACTCTCATTCAGTGCCGGCATCTACTTTGGCGCTCCGGATGACCTGGAAAGCCTGCTGCATCAGGCTGACTTGCGGCTCTATCAGGCCAAAGCCCAGGGCCGTGGATGCAACTTCTGGCAGTAGTTACAGGCCATGACGCCGAAATATCTGCGCATAGCTCCCATCGGCACGCATCGCGTCAATCGCCCTGTTGAAATCCTGAGCAATTTTCTGGTGCTGCGGATGTCGCCGACTGATCAGGATGTGCAACCCGTTCTCGCTTAAGGGCTGTGGCAGAAATTCCAGCTGATCACGAATACCGGCCAGGCTGCGATTCAAGTGAAACCGGGCAACCAGCTCATCCTCCAGGGTCAGCTGCACCCGACGCGCCTGTAACATACGCGCAGCCACTTCAAAGCCGACCACACCCACCTTGGTCAAGCGGCTGTCCTGATCGAATTCACTCGAATAGGCATAACCGCGCACCACGGCGATGCTGTAGGGATAGAGATCCGACAGCTGGTTGAACCTGATACCACTGCCCTTGCGCTGCAGAAAGCGAATGCGATTGATCAAGTAGGGCTGTGAAAAGTAGCCGAATATTGCCCGTTCATCGGTGTACCAGGCATTGATCAGCACATCGTAGATGTCCTGCTGCAACCCGCGCACTGCACGCTCCCAGGGCACCTGAGCATAGCGGGTGGTATAGCCGGCACGCTGCAATGCAGTCGTGACCAGATCAGAAGCAACACCATTGTGCGGCAACGCCTGATCATTAAATGGAGGCCAGGGATCTGCCACCAAACGCAGCGGCTGCGCAGCGTTGCCCCCCAGGGGCACCAGCAGGGCCCACTGCAGTAGGCACAGACGCCATCCATTCATCAACGCCATCCCAGCAAGAGCAGAAAGCTAAGCCTAGCCGATCACAGCCGTGAGGGACCATCAGTTAAGATGCGCGCTGTTTTGCGCACATCGTGCGCAGTTGTCGTAGAGGAACGTGCCGTGTTGACACCCCAGGTCGTGATTATCGGAGCCGGTGCTGCCGGCCTTATGTGCGCGCTGACCGCCGCGACGCGCGGGCGCCGGGTGCTGTTGCTCGATCACGCCAACAAGGCCGGCAAGAAGATCCTGATGTCCGGTGGTGGGCGCTGTAACTTCACCAATATGTACTGCGAGCCGAGCAACTTCCTCTCGGAAAACCCGCACTTCTGCAAATCCGCCCTGGCGCGGTACACCCAATGGGATTTTATCGGCCTGGTCGCCAAACATGGCGTGCCATACCACGAAAAAAAGCTCGGTCAGCTGTTTTGCGATAACAAGGCCAGCGACATCCTCGGCCTCTTGCTCAGCGAGTGCGATGAGGCAGGCGTCGAGCTGCGCCTGAATACCTCGGTCAGTGAAATCTGCAAGCTGGACAGCGGCTACCAACTGCAGACCAGCGCCGGTAGGGTGCACGGCGAATCACTCGTGATCGCCACCGGCGGCCTGTCGATTCCGACCCTCGGCGCCACTGGCTTCGGCTATCAGGTGGCCCAGCAGTTCGGCCATACCCTGCTGCCAACCCGCGCCGGCCTGGTTCCTTTCACCATCACCGACCCGCAGCTCAAAGAGCTGTGTAACGCGCTGTCCGGCACCTCGGTGGAAGACTGCGTGGTGAGCTGCAACGGGCAGAGTTTCAAGGAAAATATCCTGTTTACCCACCGCGGTTTAAGCGGCCCGGCGATTCTGCAGATTTCCTCATTCTGGCAGCCAGGCGAGGCCATCCGCATCAACCTGCTGCCACACATCGACCTGCCCGAGTGGCTGTCCGAGCAGCAACGCGAACGCCCCAACAGCGAGCTGAAAACCCTGCTTGCCGAGCTGTTTACCAAGAAGATGGCCGGCCTGCTGGCAGACAACTGGTTTGCCTCCAAACCGTTGAAACAGTACACCCACACCGAACTCAAGGCGATTGCCGGGCAGCTCGGCGACTGGCAGCTGGTACCCGCCGGCACCGAGGGCTACCGCACCGCCGAGGTCACCCTGGGTGGCGTCGATACCCGCGAAGTGTCATCGAAAACCATGGAATCGCTGAAATCACCAGGGCTGTATTTTGTCGGCGAAGTGTTGGATGTGACGGGGCACCTGGGCGGTTTCAACTTCCAGTGGGCCTGGGCTTCAGGCTATGCCGCCGCACAATTTGTCTGACCTAGGGCGCGGGGGCGGTTTCAAGCGGCGGTAACGGCTCACCTGGTAGCCACTTTTGGTGAATTGCGGCAAAGCTGCCATCGTTCTTCATGGCCTCCAGCTCCTGCTGCCAGCGACTGACCAGCACATCATCCGTTTGCTGGGAAAAGGCGATATAGCTGTCGCTGTGCATGAAATCGAAGAGCAACTGCACCTCGTCCCTCTGAATATCACCCTGAGCCAGCAGCGCGCTGATGCTCAGGTTATCCAGCACCATCAGCTTGACCCGCCCACGTTTGAGCATGCTCACCACTTGCGCCGGTCCGGTGACCGGGGTGAGGTTGTTGAAACCCTCGGCCAGCAGCCGCTGGTGACTGTACCAATCGCGCGGCACGGCAATTTCGCCGTACTCACGGGCCTCCTCGATACGGCTGATCGAGAGAAATGAACGGCGCAACGCATAAAAGCTGGTGACGTTTCGGGTAATCGGCCCTACCCACTTAAACAGCTGCTCACGCTCACGCGTGCGCATGGTGACAAACAACCCGGTGTTGGGCCGCTGCAGGGCTTCCTGATACCCACGCGCCCAGGGCACCACGCTGATCGGTGCACTCTGCCCGGAACGATGCATGATCGCTTCCACAACCTCAGTGGCCAGACCCGTTGGCTTGCCGTTCTCGCTGAAATTGATTGGTGGATATTCTTCGGTAAACAAGCGCAGCGGCTCAGCCAGTACCTGTGCAGACATGAGACTGGCAAAAAGCAGTGAGAACAATCCACGCATACGGGTGTACAACACTGCAGCTGCCTCGCGGGTTGGTGGATTTTTTCAGCTTAGTCGGCTGCGCCACTTCACACCAAACAAACGACCAAGCTGTAGCTAAATCAGGTTGAACAGGCGGTTCAGGCTGCACAGCTCACTCCGACTCCGTTAGGCTGCTGCCCGTTACCGTCATTTAAGGCCAGTCCATGCCTTCCCCCCGCCTGCCTCATACACTGCGCCGCCTCTGGGCCCAGGATAAATTCAGCTACAGCCTGCGGGTGTTTATCGCCCTCAGCGGGGCGTTGCTGCTGTGCTGGTCGCTGGGCTGGATGCATGCGCTGATCCCGCTGTTTCTCGGGGTGATCGCCAGCGCCCTGGCGGAAACCGATGACAGCTGGCAAGGCCGCGTGATCGCGCTGCTGGTCACCCTCGGCTGCTTCAGCGTAGCGGCCTATGCGGTGGAATTTCTGTTCCCCTACCCCTGGCTATTCGTCTGCGCTCTGGCGCTATCGAGCTTTGCCCTGACCATGCTCGGCGCACTCGGCGAACGCTATGCCACCCTCGGCGCGGCCACGCTGATTCTCGCGGTGTACAGCATGATCGGCGTGGAGCAGCGCGGTGGCACGGCGGGCCTCTGGCAAGAGCCGCTGCTGCTGGTAGCCGGCGCAGCCTGGTACGGCCTGCTGTCGGTGCTGTGGAATGCGCTGTTTGCCAACCAGCCGGTGCAGCACAGCCTGGCACGGCTGTTTCGCGAACTGGGCCAGTACCTCAAGCTCAAGGCCGCGCTGTTCGAACCGCTGCGTCAACTGGATGTGGAAGAGCGCCGCCTGGCCCTGGCCAAGCAGAATGGTCGGGTGGTGGCGGCGCTCAATGCGACCAAGGAAATCATCCTGCACCGGGTCGGCAATGGCCGGCCGGGGCCGAAAGTCAGCCGCTACCTGAAACTGTACTTTCTCGCCCAGGACATTCATGAACGCGCCAGCTCCTCGCACTACCCCTATAACGAGCTGGCCGAAGCCTTCTTTCACAGCGACGTGCTGTTCCGCTGCCAACGCCTGCTGCGCCTGCATGGCGAAGCCTGTCAGCGCCTGGCCCAGGCCATCGAGCTGCGCCAGCCATTTGAATACCGAGAGCTCTGCCGCCAGGCGCTCGACGATTTGCACGACTCCCTCGAACACCTGCGCGTGCAGAGCAACCCGGCCTGGCGTCACCTGCTGCGCTCGCTCGGCGCCCTGGCCGGCAACCTGCGCAGCCTGGATGCCCTGCTGGGCAACGCCAGCAACCCCGATGCCCTGGCCGAAGAACAGGACAGCAGCCTGCTCGACCGTGAGCCGCAGTCGCTCAGGGATGTCTGGGAACGCCTGCGCCTGCAACTGACGCCAACCTCGCTGCTGTTCCGCCACGCCCTGCGCCTGTCACTGGCACTGGCGGCCGGTTACGGCATGCTGCACTGGATTCACCCGACCCAGGGCTACTGGATACTCCTAACCACGCTGTTTGTCTGCCAACCGAACTACGGCGCGACCCGGCTCAAGCTGGTGCAGCGCATCAGCGGCACCGTGCTCGGCCTGCTACTCGGCTGGGCGCTGTTTGACCTGTTCCCCAATCCGCTGGTGCAGGCGCTGTTTGCGGTAGTCGCCGGGGTGGTGTTCTTTGCCCTGCGCAGCAGCCGCTACACCCTGGCCACGGCGGCCATCACCCTGCTGGTGCTGTTCTGCTTCAATCAGGTCGGCGATGGCTATGGGCTGTTTATTCCAAGGTTGGTCGACACCCTGCTCGGTAGCCTGATCGCCGGCCTGGCGGTGCTGCTGATTCTGCCGGACTGGCAGGGTCGTCGCCTGAATCATCTACTGGCCAGCACCCTGAGCTGCAACAGCCGTTACCTGCAGCAGATCATCGCCCAATATGCCAGCGGCAAGCGTGACGACCTGGCCTACCGGCTGGCCCGACGCAATGCGCACAACGCCGACGCCACACTCTCGACCACCCTGGGCAATATGCTGATGGAGCCGGGGCACTTTCGTAAGGAGGCCGATATCGGCTTCCGCTTTCTGGTGCTCTCGCACACCCTCCTGAGCTACCTCTCGGGCCTGGGCGCGCACCGTGGTGAAACCAGCCTGAGCGGCAGCGACAACCCGCTGCTGGCCAGCGCCAGCCAGTTGGCCACCAGCCTGGAAGAAATTGCCAGCTGCCTCAACGAAGAGCGCCCGGTGGCCATCCACAGTGACGCCGAAGAGCAATTGGCGGCCGCGCTTGAACGACTCAGCGACGACCTGGATGATCCACAACGTCTGGTGCAAACCCAACTGGCGCTGATCTGCCGCCAACTTGGGCCGCTGCGCACCCTCGCCGCTCACCTGCTCAAACCTCGCCGGTAACGCTCATGCACAAACAGCTATTGCAGCAACAAGTCATCGCCCGCCTTGAACAGGACATGCAACAGGCCGAACACGCCGCGATGACCGCCTACGAAACGGCGACCCATGAAGAAAATATCGCGGAAAACAAATACGACACCCTGGGTCTGGAAGCCTCCTATCTCGCTACCGGGCAGGCACGCCGTGCAGCCGCCATCCGTCAGACGCTGGCCAACTGGAAACAGTTGGTCGTGCGCGCCTTTGACCCGCAACTGGGCATCCAGCTCGGCGCGCTGATTGAACTGAGTGACGACGAAGACCGACGCCAATGCCTGCTCCTCGGTCCGGACGGCGCGTCGATGAAACTGCAGCAGGACGGCCGCACGGTGCAGGTCATCGGTCCCCAGTCACCGCTGGGGCACAGCCTGCTCGGCAAACAGGTTGGCGACGAAGTGACCCTGCGTCTGGCCAGTGGCGTGCAGCTACTGGAAATTGTGCGGGTCGGTTAAGGAATATCCACCTGCCAGTCGGCAGCCAACTGCGCCAGCCGGCCCTGCTCGATCATCTGCTGCAGAGCCCGGTCGAACGCCTCACGCAAAGGCAGGTAACGCTCATCACGGGGAAAGGCGAAGTAGCCGTCCTGCAGGTCGATCGGCGTTTCAAGTTGTTCGAGTTTGTCAGCCAGCCCCAACGCCAAAAGCACCGGCTGGGTATTGCGCTGATTGCTGGCCAGCAGATCCAGACGGCCGGCACCAAGCATCTTCAGGCCATTCTCGACCCTTTCCACGGTGACCAACTCGAGCTGCTCGCGCCGGCTGTCGAAACGCTCCCCATAGACCCAAGCACGTACCACCCCGATGCGCCGACCGAGCAACTGCTTATAGTCGCCGTGCCAGCGCAATACGCTGCCGCGTTGGCGGTAGAAGACGATGTGGTCGCGGTAAAAAGGCCGAGCGGAGAAGGCGAAGAGTTGCTCACGCGCGGCGTTCTTGTAGGGTCCGATAAGGATATCGCCCTCACCGCGCGCCACCATGTGCTGCGCACGAGCCCAGGGATACAGCTCGAAACGGACCTGATAGCCCAACGGCTCCAGCGCCTGGCGCAAGACACTGGTGGCGAGACCGCTATAGCCGCTGCCATGCTGCTCGAACACACCGGGAAAATTGCTGCCGACGGCTAACAACTCGCGTGCCGCCAGTGGCGCGATCAGCAGCACGCAGCAACATGCCATCGACAGCCTGCGCAGAAAGTTCGAACACATGAGGGAGCGGCCTCTACCATGGGATGGCGGTATCTGCCAGCCTAGCAGGTCAGTCCGCCACGCAAGCCGAGTACGCACCGTCATGCAACTGTTTGCGCATCTGTCGGTCGACTAAAGAGCTATCAGCCGATAGCCCTGAGGGGAGAGCGTCATGCAAGCCAATGTTCAAGAGCTCGAAACACTGTTTCAACAACTGGGGCTCGAGCATGACCAGATCAGCATCGACCTCTTTATCAAGCGCCACTCACCCTTGCCGGAAGACTGCCGACTGGCCGATGCGCCGTTCTGGGACACAGCCCAGGCTGATTTTCTTCGTCAACAGTTTTTAGCCGACGCTGAATGGGCCGACGTGGTGGATCAGCTCAACCTACTGCTGCGGGGCTGACAGCTCATCGGGCGCACCAGGCAGCTCGCGCCAGGTCAGGTACACCCGCAGGTCGAACTCCAGCTGGTGATAGCCGGGCAGCATGTACTCACACAGCTTGTAGAAGGCTTTGTTGTGCTCAGCCTCTTTCAGGTGCGCCAGCTCGTGCACCACGATCATCTGCAAAAACTCCGGTGCGGCGTCCTTGAACAGCGAGGCCACGCGGATTTCCTTCTTCGCCTTGAGCTTGCCACCCTGCACCCGCGAAATCGCTGTGTGCAGGCCGAGGGCCCGATGGGTCAGGTCGAGGCGATTGTCGTAGAGCACTTTGTCGATGGCCGGGGCATTGCGCAGGTGCTCCTGCTTAAGCCCCTGAATATAGGCGTATAACGCCTTGTCGCTTTGAATCGCGTGCTTGCCGCTGTAGGAACGGGCCAGGTAATCCCCCAGACGTTGCTCGGCAATCAGCTGGCGAATCTTGTCTTGCAACTGGGCTGGGTAGCCTTGCAGGTATTTGAGCGGGGTCATCATCTCAGCAACAGAACAGCAGAAAGACCGGCAGTGTAACGCCAGCTGAGGGCTACACGCAGGCCTAACCGTTCTGCACCACACTGGCAGGGCGGGCAACAGCCTGCTGGCGTAGGTAGAAATGGCTTGCGGCGAGCAGCGAAAGGGCATTGATCAGAGTCATGAACAGTCCAATACCGGCAAGTGTGCCGCGCCCCAGGTCATCCAGGCAGAACACCAACAACACGGCGGTTATCAGAGCCTGAACAAAGCGCCAGTAACGAAACGCCTTGGAGTAACTCGCTGCCACCAGCCAACAACTGATCACCGGCGCGATAAAGATACCGACCACCAGCAAGTCCGTTACCGCCAGACGAATACGCCCGCCCGACAGCAGCATCAACAGCGCCACGAATGTCAGGGCGGCATACAACAGGTTGCAGGCCAGGTACAGCCGATAGCCCGACGGACGGCTGGGCAACTCAGCCGCCGGATGGGCCGCGGGTGGCGCATAGGGATTGAACTCATCCATGAGGCATGGCCTTTAAAATAGCGGCCGATTGTCCGACCAACGCACAGCGGCCGCAAACAAGCGTCAGCGAGCAGGCACCACGCGCAGCAAACGCCCTTCGGCGCTGTCGGTCAGCAGGTACAGGGCACCGTCCGGGCCGCTGCGCACATCACGGATACGCTCGCCCAGTTCTTCGAACAGCACGTCCTGCCCGGCCAGCTTACCGTCCTGCACACGAATACGACGCACGCTGCGCTCAGCCAGGGTCGAGGCAAACAGATCGCCCTGCCACTCGGGGAACAGTGCACCGCGGTACTGGGTCAGGCTCGACGGTGCGACCGATGGCGTCCAGTGCAGCAAGGGCTGCTGCAGGCCCGGCAGCTCGGTGTACGGCGAAATCTGCGCACCGGTGTAGTCAATGCCATAGGTGATCAACGGCCAACCGTAGTTGTTGCCGGGTTTGATCAGGTTCAGCTCGTCGCCACCACGTGGGCCATGTTCGTGGCTGTACAGGCGCTGCAACTGGTCGTCATAGACGATGCCCTGCACGTTGCGGTGACCCAGGCTGTAGATCTCCGCCGCCGCACCAGCCTGGCCCACCAGCGGGTTGTCCTTGGGAATGCTGCCATCGCGATTGAGGCGCACGATCTTGCCGAGGTGGTTGCTCGGGTCCTGGGCCTGCTCGCGCCAGTCGAAGCCATCCCCCAGGGTCAGCACCAGGCTGTTGTCTGGCAGCCAGGCCATGCGCCCGCCGTAATGCGCAGCACCGGACTTGGCCGGCTGCGCGGTAAACAGCACCTGCACATCCTGCAGCTGACCATCGACCAGCCGCGCCTTGCTCAGGCGGGTGTTGTTGGCCTGGGAGGTACCGTAGGCATAGCTCAGGTAAAGCTGCTGATTACTGGAAAATTCAGGGTCAAGCAGCACTTCCATCAGCCCGGCTTGGGCGGCGACAAACCCCTCGGGCACTCCGCTGACAGGTTGCGGATTAAGGCTGCCGTCCTGCTCGATGATGCGCAGGCGACCGACTCGTTCGGTCACCAGCATGCGGCCATCCGGCAGAAAGGCCAGGGACCAGGGATGCTCCAGGCCTTCGGTCACGGTTTCGATGCGGTAATCCATGGCGTGCACCAGGCTGCTGCCAAGCAGGCCAAGCAACAACAGGGCGCGGGACGTATTCAGCATGATTCGGGCCTTTTGTTCGCAGAGGGATCTATCAGGATTGCGTCGGCGATGAGCGCTGCACCAGCCCAGCATATAACAGCGTGCCCAGGCTGCCGCAGGCCATCAGCCCGAGGGTTCCAGCCAGGCTACGGTTGGCGCCAATCAGCGTTGGCATCGGTAGCAGTGCATTGGCCAGCGTCATCGCCGCCAGCACCGCCAACGCCCCAGCCAGGGCAAACAACAGCCAACGCCCACGTGGCCAACTGCGCGTCAGCAGGCTGGCGGCGGGCAGGGCAAAGACGAAGCCGAGCAGCACCAGCACCGCGAAGGCCGGGCTGAAACCGAGCAGATCCAGGCCGGTGGTCTGCAGCCTTATGCTCAGCGACATCGGCGCGCCGAGGGCCTGCAGGTTGGCCAGGTTGAACTGGGTCTGCAACACACTGCCCAGCGCGCTCGCCAGCAGCACGGCAAACAGGAAGTACAGCAGGGTGCGGAGTTTGCTTGGCATGTGGGCGAGTATCCAGAAGCGGGGGTGCGCCGAGTATGGACCAGCCGGTACATCGGCATACAGTGGGTGTTTTACATGGTTTTTCCACGCACACGGATGGGCGATAGGCGCAGGCACCGCGCTGTAGCAGAATGGCGGCAACCATCCTGCCAACAACAACTCACACAAGAACCGCACGATGAAAAAAGCCATGTTCTTTGGTGCGCTGCCCCTCGCGCTCCTTGCCGTAGTATTCAGCCTCGGTCCCGTACCGCCAGTCGATACCCCACTGACGCCTGCCCAGCTGCCCGCAGACCTTGAGCGCTACCTGAGCGAAAGTGAAGCGCGCCACCCTGGCATCACGCCCGGTGCGGAAAAGACCATCGTCTGGGCTCATCCGGACAAGCGCCAGACCAACCTGGCGATCATCTACCTGCATGGTTACTCAGCCACTCGCCAGGAAACCGCGCCGCTCAGCGATCAACTGGCCCGGCAACTGGGCGCCAACCTGTTCTACACCCGCCTGAGCGGCCATGGCCGCTCAGGCGCAGCGATGGCCGAGGCCAGTGTGCACGACTGGCTGCAGGACAGCCAGGAAGCCCTGCAGATCGGTCAGCGCTTGGGTAAACAGGTGCTGGTGATCGGCACCTCGACCGGCGCCACCCTGGCCACCTGGCTGGCCTTGCAGGGCGATAACCCGCAGGTGCTGGCTTACGTCATGGTGTCGCCCAACTTTGCCCCCAAAGACCCGGCCGCCACCGTGCTGACCTGGCCTTGGGCCAGTCATTTCGTGCCCTTGCTGCTGGGCCCGGAACACCACTGGCAACCGCGCAACGCCGAACAGGCGCGCTACTGGAGCCATCGCTATCCGGTACAGGCGCTGCTGCCGATGATGGCGCTGGTGAAATACGTGCGTGAACAGCCACTGGAGCAGATCCGCGCGCCGATTCTCACGCTCTATTCGCAGGATGATCAGGTGGTCAGCGCCACCGCCATCGAAGCGGCCTTTGCCCGCTTTGGCTCAGCGCACAAGCAACTGGTCGCCCTCACGGACACCCAGGACCCGTCACACCATGTGCTGGCCGGCGACATCCTCTCGCCGCAGGACACACCACGGGTGCAGGCGGCGATTCTGGCGTTTCTCGCCGCGCTGCCTACTCAAAACGACACAACGCCGCAGTAAAGGCGCAAGGCTGATCCGCCAGGTAGCTGCGGTAAATCTGCAACAGCTGCTCCACCGTCAGCCGACACGCCTGCGCTCGGCATTGCCCGTTAAACGCAAACGCACTGTGCTCGGCCTCGGCCAGACGAAGATAGAGCGCCGGCCAATCACTGCCCGGTGCATCGGCCGGGGTAAACAACAGGCGCCCTTCACGCTGCACCAGCGGCGCGCCGGCGGCGGCGTAGTCGTAGACAAACAGCAGCGTGCGTGCGGTCTTGGTCGTGCACTCGGCGCGGGTGGCGCACTGCTGCGGATCGCTCGCCACCACCACGTTAACGGGCGGCCCGCTCACTGGTGGCTGATGGGCACAGCCGGCCAATGCAGCGAGTACACCGAACAGCCCGATCAACCTCGTCATAGATACCTCCCAGATAACGACTCTGTAGCTATTGCACGCGATGAGGCACCAAGTCGTAGGTTGCTGTTGAGCGCAGCGAAGCCCAACAAGTAGCGGCCGGTCTCGTTGGGCTTCGTCGCGTTGTTCCTCAACCCAACCTACCCAGCGCATGCACCACAACACGGGGGCATAGCCAACAAAAAGCCCCGCATCGGCGGGGCTTTCAGTGCAGCAACAGGCTTAGTTGACCTTGGCGGCCAGCTCACCCTTGGCATAACGCTGGAACATGCCTTCGAGGGAGATCGGTTTGATCTTCGAGGCATTGCCGGCGGTGCCGAAGGCTTCGTAACGGGCGATGCAGATGTCGCGCATGGCGGTGACGGTGGCACCGAAGAACTTGCGCGGGTCGAACTCGCTCGGGTTCTCGGCCATCAGGCGGCGCATGGCACCGGTGGACGCCAGACGCAGGTCAGTGTCGATGTTGACCTTGCGCACGCCGTACTTGATGCCTTCGACGATTTCTTCAACCGGCACGCCGTAGGTTTCTTTGATGTCGCCGCCGTACTGGTTGATGATCGCCAGCCACTCTTGCGGCACCGACGAGGAACCGTGCATCACCAGGTGGGTGTTGGGGATGCGCTTGTGGATTTCCTTGATGCGGTCGATGGCGAGGATGTCACCGGTTGGCGGCTTGGTGAACTTGTACGCGCCGTGGCTGGTGCCGATGGCGATGGCCAGGGCATCGACCTGAGTGCGCTTGACGAAGTCAGCGGCTTCTTCCGGGTCGGTCAGCATCTGGCTGTGATCGAGCACGCCTTCCGCGCCAACGCCGTCTTCTTCGCCGGCCATGCCGGTTTCCAGGCTGCCCAGGCAACCCAACTCACCTTCCACCGACACGCCGCAGGCGTGGGCAAAGGCAACGGTCTGCTGGGTGACACGCACGTTGTAGTCGTAGTCGGCCGGGGTCTTGCCGTCTTCTTTCAGCGAACCGTCCATCATCACCGAGCTGAAGCCCAGTTGGATCGAGCGCTGGCAGACGTCCGGGCTGGTGCCGTGGTCCTGGTGCATGCACACCGGGATGTGCGGGAATTCTTCAATCGCGGCCAGGATCAGGTGGCGCAGAAACGGCGCACCGGCGTATTTGCGCGCACCGGCGGAGGCCTGAACGATCACCGGGGAATCGGTCTTGTCGGCCGCTTCCATGATCGCGCGCATCTGCTCGAGGTTATTGACGTTGAAGGCCGGCACGCCGTAGCCGAATTCGGCGGCGTGGTCGAGCATCTGGCGCATGCTGATAAGTGCCATGGTGTTCTTTCTCCCGGTGGGGCTCGTTAATCATTCAAGCCTGCCGCAGGGGCAGGCGCTATTCAAGTCATTCAGACCGGGGTGAACCCGGCCTGTATTCAAATCGTGCTCAGGGTGCCTTACAACCGCGACCGATCAGGTCGTCGTTGGCTGTCCAGTACACCAGCCCTTCTTCACCCTTGGTGTGGAAAGACAGCAGACCATCGCTGTACAGCACCCCGGAGCCGGACGGCTCCTCAGTCAGGCGGTAAACGATATCGCTGCCGCCGAGGCGCACGTCAACCGATGCCTGGCTGCTATCGGCAAAGCGCCACAGCACTTCGGTTTGGCTGTCGCATACCCAGCGCGTCCAGCTATCAGACGGTGCAGGTTGGCTGGCGCAAGCGCCAAGCAAACTGAGCAACGCTAGTACAGTGCTGCGCTTGAGCATCGCAAAAGGCTCCCTGATGAGACTGATCATGCGTTGGCGCGCGCTTCGAGTACGGCCACGGCCGGCAGCACCTTGCCCTCAACAAATTCGAGGAACGCACCGCCGCCGGTGGAAATGTAGGAGATATTCGCCGCCACGCCGTACTTGTCGATGGCCGCCAGGGTATCGCCACCGCCAGCAATGGAGAACGCCGAGCTTTCCGCGATGGCCAGGGCCAGGGCCTTGGTGCCATTGCCGAACTGGTCAAATTCGAACACGCCGACCGGGCCGTTCCAGAGAATGGTGCTGGAGGCTTTAAGCATCTCGGCAAACATGGCCGCCGTCTGCGGGCCGATGTCGAGGATCATGTCGTCTTCGGCCACATCAGCCACCGCTTTAACGGTCGCTTCGGCATCTTCAGCAAAGGCCTTGGCCACCACCACATCAACCGGCAGCGGCACGCTGACTTTGGCGGCAATGGCTTTGGCCGTGTCGACCAAGTCGGCTTCATACAGGGATTTGCCCACCGGCAGACCGGCAGCGGCGAGGAAGGTGTTGGCGATACCGCCGCCGACGATCAGCGAGTCGCAGATATCGGCCAGGGAGTTGAGCACGTCCAGCTTGGTCGAGACCTTGGAGCCGGCCACAATGGCCAGCATCGGACGGGCCGGCGCACCCAGAGCCTTGCCCAGCGCATCCAGTTCAGCCGCCAGCAACGGGCCGGCGCAGGCCACCTTGGCAAACTTGGCCACGCCATGGGTCGAGCCTTCGGCGCGGTGGGCGGTGCCGAAAGCGTCCATGACGAACACATCGCACAGCGCCGCATATTGCTGGGCCAGCTCATCGGCGTTTTTCTTCTCGCCTTTGTTGAAGCGCACGTTCTCAAACAGCACGATCTCGCCAGCCTTGAGTTCAACGCCGCCGAGGTAGTCCTTGACCAGCGGTACGTCGCGGCCCAGGGCCTTGCTCAGGTAGGCCGCAACCGGCGCCAGGCTGTTTTCTTCGCTGAATTCACCTTCGGTCGGACGACCCAGGTGTGAGCAGACCATGACCGCAGCGCCCTTCTCCAGCGCCAGTTTGATGGTCGGCAGGGAGGCGAGGATGCGCGCGTCGCTCTTCACCACGCCGTCTTTTACCGGCACGTTGAGGTCTTCGCGGATCAGCACGCGCTTACCGGCGAGGTCGAGGTCGGTCATCTTCAGAACGGTCATATATCAGTCCTTCACGGGGGCTGGAGTAGTCAGGGAAAGAAAATGTTCGGCGACATCGAGCATGCGGTTGGCAAACCCCCACTCGTTGTCGAACCAGGCCAGCAGGTTAACCAGACGCGGCCCGGAGACGCGGGTCTGGCTGCCATCGACAATCGCCGAGTGCGGGTCGTGGTTAAAGTCGCAACTGGCGTGCGGCAGTTCGGTGTAGGCCAGCAAGCCCTTGAGCGGGCCGTTTAACGAGGCTTCACGCAGCACGGCATTGATCTCGGCGGCCGAGGTGTCGCGGGCAGTCTGCAGGGTGATGTCCAGGCAGGAGACGTTCACCGTCGGCACGCGCATGGCCTTGGCCTGAATGCGCCCGGCCAACTCCGGCAGCAGGCGTTCGATCCCGCGCGCCAACCCGGTGGACACCGGAATCACCGACTGAAAGGCCGAGCGCGTGCGGCGCAGGTCTTCGTGGTGGTAGGCGTCAATCACCGGCTGATCGTTCATCGCCGAGTGGATGGTGGTGATCGATACATACTCGATACCCACCGTCTCGTTGAGCAATTTGAGCAGCGGCACGCCGCAATTGGTGGTGCAGGAGGCGTTCGACACCAGCCGCTCGCGGCCAGTCAAGTTGCTCTGATTAACCCCGAACACCACCGTGGCGTCGATATCCGCCTCGCTGGCCATCGGCTGCGAGAGCAGCACGCGCGGCGCACCCGCCTCGATAAAACGCTGCGCCTCGCCACGGCTGGTGTATTGACCGGAACACTCGAGCAACAGGTCGATGCCCAGCGCCGCCCAGTCAACACCTTCCGGCGTGGCCTGCCGCAGCACTTTGACGCAATCGCCATTGATGTGCAGGCAATCACCGTCGACCTGCACCTCGCCGGGGAAGCGGCCATGGGTGGAGTCGAAACGCGTCAGGTATTCGATGCTGGCCTGATCGGCCAGGTCATTCAGCGCCACGATTTCCAGTTGCGCCCCGTCGCCACGCTCATGCAACGCACGCAGCACGCAGCGGCCGATGCGGCCGTAACCGTTGAGGGCGATTCGATAGGGACGCTTGGACATCGGGTCTCTCGGCTGAACGTAGGGTGGATCGTGCTTCATCGATCCACCGGCGGTGTAACGGTGGATGAAAAGACGTTCATCCACCCTACGGCGTCGTTCTCACTCAGGCGTCGAGCAGGTCGGCAGCGGTTTCCAGGATGTTTTCGACGGTAAAGCCGAACTCCTCGAACAACTGCGCCGCCGGGGCCGACTCACCGAAGGTGGTCATGCCGATGATGCGGCCTTCCAGACCGACGTACTTGTACCAGTAGTCGGCATGCGAAGCTTCGATGGCGATGCGTGCGCTGACTTGCAGCGGCAGCACGGCCTGCTTGTAGCCGGCGTCCTGCTGGTCGAAGACGCTGGTCGACGGCATCGACACCACGCGCACCGAACGGCCTGCGGCGGTCAGTTTGTCGTAGGCGGCAACGGCCAGGCCGATTTCCGAACCGGTGGCGATCAGGATCAGCTCCGGCTCACCGGCACAGTCTTTGAGCACGTAACCGCCACGTTCAATATCACTAAGCTGCTGGGCATCACGCGACTGGTGCGGCAGGTTCTGCCGGCTGAAGATCAGCGCGCTTGGGCCGTCAGCACGCTCGATGGCGTACTTCCACGCCACCGCCGACTCCACGGCATCGCAGGGACGCCAGGTGTCGAGATTCGGTGTACCGCGCAGGCTGGCCAGCTGCTCGATTGGCTGGTGAGTCGGGCCGTCTTCGCCCAGGCCAATGGAGTCGTGGGTGAACACATACAGCACGCGCTGTTTCATCAACGCCGACATGCGCACCGCGTTACGTGCGTACTCCATAAAGATCAGGAAGGTCGCGCCGTAGGGCACAAAGCCGCCATGCAGGGCCACGCCGTTCATGATCGCGCTCATGCCGAACTCGCGCACACCGTAGAACATGTAGTTGCCGGAGGCGTCGTCAGCCGACACACCTTTGCAGCCTTTCCACAGCGTGAGGTTGGAGCCGGCCAGGTCAGCCGAACCACCGAGGAATTCCGGCAACAGCGGGCCGAAGGCGTTCAGCGCGTTCTGGCTGGCCTTGCGGCTGGCGATGGTTTCGCCTTTGTCGGCGACTTCTTGAATGTAAGCAGCCGCTTTGGCGGCGAAGTCTGCCGGCAACTCACCGCTTATACGGCGTTTGAATTCGCTGGCCAGTTCCGGGTAAGCCGCGGCGTAGGCCGCGAAACGTTGATCCCACTCGGCCTCGGCCTTGGCGCCGGCCGCTTTGGCGTCCCATTCGGCATAGATATCAGCCGGAATCTCAAACGGGCCATGGTTCCAGCCGAGGGTGGCGCGGGTCAGGGCGATTTCATCGAGGCCCAGCGGTGCACCGTGGCACTCTTCCTTGCCGCCTTTATTTGGCGAGCCAAAACCGATGGTGGTTTTGCAGCAGATCAGGGTCGGACGTTCGTGCTCGGCACGGGCGGTTTCGATGGCGGTTTTGATTTCTTCGGCATCGTGACCGTCAACGTTGCGAATCACCTGCCAGCCGTAGGCTTCAAAGCGCTTGGGCGTGTCATCGGTGAACCAGCCTTCGACTTCGCCGTCGATGGAGATGCCATTGTCGTCGTAGAACGCGACCAGTTTGCCCAGACCCAGAGTGCCAGCCAGCGAGCAGACTTCATGGCTGATGCCTTCCATCATGCAGCCGTCGCCGAGGAAGGCGTAGGTGAAGTGGTCAACGATCTGGTGGCCGTCACGGTTGAACTGCGCGCCCAGCACCTTCTCGGCAATGGCGAAACCGACGGCGTTGGCGATGCCCTGCCCCAGCGGGCCGGTGGTGGTTTCCACGCCCGGGGTGTAGCCGTATTCCGGGTGACCTGGGGTTTTGCTGTGCAGTTGACGGAAGTTTTTCAGGTCGTCGATCGACAGGTCGTAGCCGGTCAGGTGCAGCAGCGAATAAATCAGCATCGAGCCGTGGCCGTTAGACAGCACAAAGCGGTCACGGTCGGCGAATTTCGGGTTGCTCGGGTTGTGCTTGAGGAAGTCACGCCACAGGACTTCGGCGATATCCGCCATGCCCATCGGGGCACCGGGGTGGCCGCTGTTGGCTTTCTGCACGGCATCCATGCTGAGGGCACGAATGGCATTGGCTCGCTCACGACGGCTGGGCATCACTGAATCTCCTGCGGGGGCTGCTTGAGCAACTGAGGGTCGAAAAAGGCGGCCATTTTCGCCCAGCCACGCCATGGGGGCAATCACAGATGGTCGTTAAGCCCCCGACAATCAGCAATTAGCCCCGGCAAAGCGGCTCAAAGCGGCTTTTGCGCCGCCAGACAAGGCGCGCGAAACAGCTCGCCATGCCACAAGCCCTGCAGCGTGCGACGCATGACCAGCAGCCAGACCAGTGCCAGCTTGGCCGCCAGCAGCACACCCACCCAGGTAAAGAACGCCAAGCCCGTCATGTGCTGCAGGGCAAAGGTGGCCAAGGTGAACACGCCCAGCGGGAAGGTGAACCCCCACCAGCCCAGATTGAAGGGCAGCTCGCGGCGCATGTAATGCTGGGTGAACAGGCTGGCCGCGACCAACCACCACAGCCCCGCGCCCCACAGCGCCAGCCCGCCGACCAGGCCCAGTTGCTGCGCCATTTCGGCGGCACCCTGCAACGCAGTGCCTTGCCAGGCGTGCGGTGCAGCCTGCCCCAGGCTGATCAAGCCCAGGCAGCCGGTGGCCAGCGGCCCCAGCGGCAACCAACTGCTGGCGGCAAAGTCCATGTCCGGTAATTTGTGCAGGGCCAGGCGCAACAACACCAGGGCGATCAGGGCGAAGGCCAGGCTCAGCGATAACCCCCACAGCACATAGCCCAGGCTCAACAGCAGTTGCGCCGCCTCAGCCCTCACGTGCGGAGCCAATGCCGCCGCACCGCTGGCCACCACTTCGGGTGCGACAATCGGCAGCAGCCAGACCCCGGTGAGGGTTTCCAGCACATGTTTCTGCCGGGTAAACATCAAATACGGCACACCGAGTGCCGCGCCCATCGCCAACACCAGCGCCAGCCACCACAAGCCATGGGCCAGCATCACCACGGGCGCGCCATAAACAGGCGCAGCGAACAGCAGCATGCCGTTGATCACCTGCACCAGCCCCATGGGTATGGCCCCCAGAAACATCGACTGCACCGGGTGATCGAGCATCGGCCACAGGGTGTCGCGAAACAGCAGCAAGCGCGCAGCAAACAGCACACTGAACAGGCCAAACAGCAGTACAGTCAGGCACCACAGGCCTTCGGCCAACAGCATTTGCCCGGGAAATGACAGCGGCATCTTGGCCACCACCTGGGCCAGCACGCCGGTGCCCATGGTCATGGCGAACCAGTTGGGCGTGAACTGGCGGACAAAGGCCAGCGGCTCATGCAAACGGGTAAAGGGGCGCAACATCACGGCATTCCTCACAAACGATCGCGATTGGCGATCCATGACTGGGAGGTTAGGCACAGCCGTGCTATAGGTAAAATACATATAAAAGATACAAGGCATACCTTCTATTTATGAATCTGCATCACCTCAAGGTGTTCCTCGCCATCGCTCAGACCGGCAGCATCAGTGCCGGAGCCGCCCGCCTGTTTATCAGCCAACCAGCCGTGACCCGCGAAATCCGCGAGCTGGAAGCACGCCTGCGCCTGCCGCTGTTTGACCGACAAAGCCGGGGCGTGACCCTGACCGCCGCCGGGCAACGCCTGCTGCCCTATGCCGAGCGCATCTTCGCCCTGGAGCAAGCCGCCGAGCGCGACCTGCAGGCGTTTGCCAACCTCGACTGTGGCGAACTGCATTTGGGGGCTAGCGCCACCCTGGGCAGCTACCTGCTGCCGGCGCTGATCGCGGACTTTCATCAGCAGCATCCCGAATTGCACGTGAGCCTGCAGATCGACAACACCGCCGCCTGCCTGCAGCAACTGGAACGCAACACCATCACCCTGGCCTTTATCGAAGGCCCGTTCGACCCGGAACAGGTCAACCACCGCCACCTCGGCACTGACGCTTTGCTGCCCGTGGCCAGCCCCCGCCATCCACTGGCCCGGCAAACCAGTGTCAGCCCTGAAGAACTGGCCAGCGCGGCGCTGCTGATCCGCGAGCACGGCTCCGGCACCCGCGCCAGCCTTGAGCAGGCCTATCAGGCATTGGGGCTCACGCCACGGATCACCATGGCCTTGGGCAATAGCGAAGCCCTGAAACGCAGCCTGCTTGCCGGTCAGGCCGTGGCCTGGATTTCCGAGTTGGCCTTGCAGGATGAATTGCGCAGCGGGCAACTCTGCAGACTGCCCGTCAGCGGCCTGCCGATCAGCCGCGATCTGCATGCCGTCTGGCGGCGCGAACACAGCCTGAGCCCGGCGGCCGCCGCCCTGCTGGAACAAGTGACCAACGCCCTCACAGCCAGCAAGGGCAATATCAAAACTTTTTGATATTGCCCTTGCTGGATAAAAAGTGTCTGACTAGACTGCCCATCCTATGAATATGCGCGCGCCACACTTGGCCTTCGAGCCCGTCGATGCCCTCACCGCCCTGTGCAAGGCCGGCGGCGACGCACTGCGCCTGAACATCCTGCGCGCGCTGGCCAACGACTCGTTCGGCGTACTGGAGTTGGCGCAGATTTTTGCCACCGGCCAATCCGGCATCAGCCATCACCTCAAGGTGCTTGCCCAGGCCGGGTTGGTGGCCACACGCCGTGAAGGCAATGCAATCTTCTACCGCCGCGCCCTGGCCCAGAGCGAACAACTGGGCAGCCGCTTGCACGCCGCCTTGTTAGATGAAGTGGATCAATTGTCGCTGCCTGATGACGCGCAACAACGCATCGCCGCCGTGCACAGCCAACGCGCAGCGACCAGCCAGGCCTTTTTCGCCCGCAGCGCAGCCAGTTTCCAGGCCCAGCAAGACCTGATCGCCGGCCTGCCGCAGTACCGCGACAGCCTGCTGGCCCTGCTCGACTCACTGGGTTTTGCCCGCGACGCCAACGCCGTGGAAATCGGCCCCGGTGACGGCAGTTTTTTGCCCGCCTTGGCGCAGCGCTTCACCCACGTGCTGGCCCTGGACAACAGCACAGCGATGCTGGCGTTGGCGCAACAGCGCTGCCACAGCGACGGCCTGGACAATGTTCACCTGCTGTTGGCCGATGCCCTGCAGGATGACTACCCCGCCGCCGATTGCCTGGTACTGAACATGGTGCTGCACCATTTCGCCGCCCCAGCCGAAGCCCTCAAGCAACTGGCCCTGCGTGTGAAACCGGGCGGCAGCTTGCTGATTACCGAACTGTGCAGCCACAACCAAAGCTGGGCCCGCGAAGCCTGTGGCGATCTGTGGCTGGGCTTTGAGCAGGACGACTTGGCCCGCTGGGCCGCAGCAGCCGGGCTGGACAACGGCGAAAGCCTCTACGTGGGGCTGCGCAACGGCTTTCAAATTCAGGTGCGGCACTTTACCAAACCGTCGATAACTTACGGCCTCCGGGCTGCAACCACCGGTCACCAACAGGAACCTGCACGATGAGCGAATACGCCCTCTTTACCTCCGAGTCCGTCTCCGAAGGCCATCCCGACAAAATCGCCGACCAGATTTCCGACGCGGTGCTGGACGCCATCATCGCCAAGGACAAACACGCCCGCGTGGCCGTGGAAACCCTGGTCAAGACCGGTGTGGCCATCGTCGCCGGTGAAGTCACCACCAGCGCCTGGGTCGACCTCGAGCAGATCGTCCGTGACGTCATCTGTGACATCGGCTACACCAGCAGCGACGTGGGTTTCGACGGTGCCACCTGCGGCGTGCTGAACATCATTGGCAAGCAGTCCCCGGACATCAACCAGGGCGTTGACCGCGCCAAGCCGGAAGATCAGGGTGCAGGCGACCAGGGCCTGATGTTCGGCTACGCCAGCAACGAAACCGACGTGCTGATGCCGGCACCGATCTGCTTCAGCCACCGCCTGGTTGAGCGTCAGGCCGAGGCACGTAAATCCGGCCTGCTGCCATGGCTGCGTCCGGATGCGAAATCGCAAGTCACCTGCCGCTACGAAAACGGCCAGGTGGTCGGTATCGACGCCGTGGTGCTGTCCACCCAGCACAACCCGGAAGTGAAGTACGAAGACCTGCGCGAAGGCGTGATGGAGCTGATCGTCAAGCACGTGCTGCCGGCTGAACTGCTGCACAAAGACACCCAGTTCCACATCAACCCGACCGGCCAGTTCATCATCGGCGGCCCGGTGGGCGACTGCGGCCTGACCGGGCGCAAGATCATCGTCGACAGCTACGGCGGCATGGCCCGTCACGGTGGCGGCGCGTTCTCCGGTAAAGACCCATCCAAGGTTGACCGCTCGGCTGCCTACGCCGGTCGTTACGTGGCCAAGAACATCGTGGCTGCCGGCCTGGCTGAGCGTTGCGAAATCCAGGTGTCCTACGCCATCGGCGTAGCCCAACCGACCTCGATCTCGATCAACACCTTCGGCACCAACACAGTGGCGGACGACGTGATCATCAAGCTGGTGCGCGAAGTCTTCGACCTGCGCCCCTACGCCATCACCAAAATGCTCGACCTGCTGCACCCGATGTACCGGGACACCGCCGCCTACGGCCACTTCGGTCGCACCCCTGCGCAGAAGACGGTCGGCGACGACAGCTTCACCACCTTCACCTGGGAAAAAACCGACAAGGCCGCCGACCTGCGCGCCGCTGCCGGCCTGTAAGCCCAACGCGATACCTGAAGCCCCGCCCTGTGCGGGGCTTTTTCTTGCCAGCGAAACGAGAAAATCCGTCTAGGCTGAATGGGCGATCTGCCGAGCAAGGATGCTCACGATGAACACCCACATTGCCTGTCTACTGCTGCTCAGCACCCCCTTATGGGCCGCCTGCCCCGACTGGCCCGCCAGCCGCGCCGAACGCGAACTCATGGCCCTGAGCCAACAGCTGACCGAGTGGGACGATGCCTACCATCGCCAGGGGCAAAGCCCGGTCGCCGACGAGCTGTATGACCAGGCCAGCAGCACCCTGCAGCACTGGCGCAGCTGCTTCCCCGAGACCCGCAGCGCGACGGTTAACCCACTGGCCAGTAGCGCCGGCCCGCAACCGCACCCCGTGGCCCACACCGGCCTGCGTAAGCTACTGGACAAGCGTGCAGTCGCGCGCTGGATGGCTAACCGGGAAGAGCTGTGGGTTCAACCAAAGGTCGATGGCGTGGCCGTCAGCCTGGTGTATCAGCAGGGGCGCCTGCAGCAGCTAATCAGCCGCGGCGATGGCCGCCAGGGGCAGGACTGGACCCACCTGGCCCACCAGCTACCGGCGATTCCTGCTGAGTTACCCTCGGCGCTGAACCTCACCCTGCAAGGCGAGTTGTACTGGCGCATGCCGGCACATATCCAGCATAAACAGGGCAGCCAGGGCGCGCGCAGCAAGGTGGCAGGCCTAATGAATCGGCAAGCACTGAGCGACGAGGATGCCGCGGGCATCGGCCTGTTTGTCTGGGATTGGCCCGATGGCCCAGCCAGCATGCTAGAGCGCCTGCAACAGCTGAGTGCGCTGGGTTTCACCGACAGCGCCACGTTCAGCAAGCCCCTTCGCAGCGTGGCCGACGCCAGCCACTGGCGCGAGCAGTGGTACCGTAACGCCCTGCCCTTCGCCACCGATGGCGTTGTGCTGCGTCAGGGCCAGCGCCCGCCTGCTGCACGCTGGCAAGCGGAGCCGCCACATTGGGCAGTGGCCTGGAAACACCCCGCCAGCCAGGCCCTGGCTGTGGTGCAAGCGGTGGACTTTCGTATCGGCCGCAGCGGTCGCATCACTCCGGTGCTGCGCGTGCAGCCGGTAAAGCTGAATGATCGGCACATCGAATACGTCAGTGCCAACTCCCTGCAACGCTGGCAGGCACTGGACATTCGCCCTGGTGATCAGGTGGTAATTCGCCTCTCCGGGCTGACCATCCCGGTACTCGACAGCGTGCTCTGGCAAACCCAGGAACGCGCCGTCCTGCAGGTGCCGGATGCGCGCGCCTACCACGCCCTGAGCTGCTGGCAGGCCAGCGCCGGCTGCGCCAGCCAGTTCCGTGCACGCCTGGCCTGGCTCAGCGGCAAGCAGGGTTTAGCCCTGCCGGGGGTCGGCCCCGGCACATGGGAAAAGCTGCTGCAGGCGGGAATGATCAACGGCCTGCTCGACTGGCTGGATCTGTCCACCGAGCAGTTGAGTCGCGTACCCGGTCTCGGGGCACGCAGCGCAGCGACCTTGCAGCAGAGTTTTCAATTGGCCCGCCAACGTCCGCAGCAAGCCTGGCTCCGCGCCCTCGGGGTTCCGTCTCAGGTGCCATTAAACGCGGACTGGGACAGTTTGGCGCGGCGTAGCACCGCCGACTGGCAGCGCCAGCCCGGCATCGGCCCGCAACGCGCGGCTCAGCTAGAAGCCTTCTTCCGACACCCTGAGGTTCGGGCGCTGCAGGCACATTTACGAGCCGCGCAGCTTGCCGGACTCTAGAGGCGTCTCAGAACGCGCGAAACTCTTCATGGCAGGCTTTACAGCTGTCTTCAACACGCTGCATTGGCGCGACCAGCGCGTCGGGCTTTAAAGGCTTTGCCGCCGTCGCGGCGACCAGCGCAGCGGTGCTGGTTTCCATGGTGCGAGCCAGTTCCTGAAAACGCGCCTGGCGCTGCCAGACATCATCCTTGGCACGGCTTTCCTCATCGTCATCACGCACCTGCGGAAAGTGCTGCCACGGCGTGCGGGTCAGCTGATCGAGCTTGGCAGCGCCTTCAACAAATGCCTGTTCCTTGAACGCCAATCGCCCGCGCAGCATGCCACCAAGATCTTCGCTGACCTTGAGCATCTGCTTGAAAATGCTCTGACGCTGGCCTTGCGGTGAATTGGGATCGACACCGCCGCAGCCACTCAGGGCCAGCGCCAGTACGACCAGAGACAGGGTTTTACGCTTCATAACACCTTCAATGCCAACAACCGGGTGGATAACGGGCGACAGTATCGCCACCCAGTACCCACCGGCCAAGCGTGGTGTTTTGCCGCACAGCGCAGAGGCTTCAGGCCGAAACGACAAACAGACTGATGATCAAGCCCATGTTGACGAACCACACCAGCGAACGCACCGGTGCCCAGTCCGCCAGGTAACAGATGAAATACAGCACGCGGCTGGCCACGAAGGCCATTGCCAGCTGATCGATCAGGGCTTGTTCGGCGCCACCGGCCAAGTGGGCAATGATCACCGCCGCCGAAAAGGCCGGGGTCACTTCAAAACTGTTGAGCTGCGCATTGTTCGCACGCCGCCCCAGGCCGGTCAGGCTGTTCAACAACGCCCGCGGATCATGGTTGTGTTTGGGGCTGAAACCACCGCTGACGGCTTTGGCAGTGGCAGTCGAGAGGTACGGCAGGAACAGTGCGATCAGGACACACCAGTAAGCAATTGTCATGGAACATCTCCATTGGAATGAGGTTATGAGCATGGTCGCGCTTACCCATCAGTGTCGATGGCATTCACGCAGAAAAAACCTGGCAAAAAAGTCAAGTGCCGCCACATTGACTCCGCGCACAGAGAAACTAATGTCTTTAGGGAACAACCAGGACGTTTGCCACTGGAGCTGCCATGCACGGTTTGTCCTCCGCCACTCCCCCATTTTCTCTGCGACTGCTTAGTCAAGCGTTGCCTTGGCTTCTGGTCGGCCTTCTGCTCTGGCTGTCGGTGCCGCTCTGGCTGTGCCTGTTGGTGGGCGCACTCGGCAGTTTGATCGCCACTGTGGCGTTTGAACGTCGTCAGACGGATGAAACAGATACAGCCGCAGACACCCCCGCACTGCCTCTTGATGAACTCAATGCCTTTGCCCAGTCACTGGACGCCCATGGGCATACGATGGTGAGCGAGCTCAGTAAAGTGGACGGCCTGCTGCACAACGCCATCAGCGAAATATCGCAGTCGTTCATGAACTTGTCGCAGAACATCGAAACCCAGCACCAACTGAGCAACTCATTGATCGATCGTTACAGCGGTCAAAGTACAGAATCGGGTGAGGTCAACTTCAAGACCTTTGTCGAGATGACACAGAATACCTTGGGCTTCTTCGTTGAATCGACCATCGAAACCAGCCGCATTTCCATGCAACTGGTCGAGCGCATGGAGCAGATCACGGAAAAAATTGGCCTGATTTTGAAGTCATCCAGCGACATGGACTCCATCGCCAAGCAAACCAACCTGCTGGCGCTTAACGCCGCCATCGAGGCTGCAAGGGCCGGTGAAGCCGGACGCGGTTTTGCCGTGGTGGCCGATGAAGTACGCGCCCTGTCCAACCGTTCTACCGAGTTTTCCGAGGTCATTAACAACCACATCAGCGGTGTCTACGAAGACCTAAAAAAAGCCGAAGACGCCGTCAGTCGACTTGCCGCCAAAGACATGTCTTTCGCCCTGAGTTCGAAGAAACAGGTCGAGAATATGCTGGGCAATCTGCACAGCCTCAACGGCCACACCCTGACAACTGTCACTGAGCTCGGTGAGCTATCGAAGTCTATCGGTGGCACGGTCAGTCAAGCCCTGACAGCCATGCAGTTTCAGGACATGTGCAGCCAATTGCTTGAGCTGATGCGCAAGTATTGCAACAAATTGGTGGTGTATTCCGCATCGGTAAGTGCTCTCTCTGCGAGCGAACCGGCGCAACAGTTGCCGGCGCTGCGTGCAGCCAACGAAGCGTTCAAAAAGCCTCCCCACAACCCTGTGGCCCAGTCTGATCTGGCTGCCGGCGGTATCGATCTTTTCTGAGACTCCGACATGACCAACGCAAGCACTGTGTCCCTGCATCCCGCCACACGTTTTGATTTCAATAGCTTTCGCGACTTTCGCAGAGACTATGAACTGGCCTTGGCCAGCCCGTCGGTGCGTGTGCTCATTGTTGATATGAAAAACGTGCAGTACATCGACTCCGCCGCACTGGGTATTTTGTTGCTGCTACGAGATCACGCCGTCAGTGCCAACAAAACGGTGGAGATTCACAACCTGCACGGTATCGCCAAAGACGTACTGGAGATTGCCAACTTCCAAAAAATCTTCACCATACGATAGCCAGCCGTAATGCGCCCTCTACATATCCTCGCCGTGGATGATGACGCCCTGATTGGCATCATCATCAACACCTTCACGCGCAAACTGGGTCATACCTGCCAGCTCAGCACCAGTGGCGAAGAAGCCCTCGAACTGTATGCCAAGCATGACTTCGATCTGGTGCTTATCGACAGGATAATGCCCGGCATGGACGGACTGCGCACCACCCAGCGCGTTCGGCAATTGCAAGAGCATCGCGGCTGGCGCCCGATCATCATGCTGTCGAGTGCCAGCGATGTTGACGAACAAGTGCTCGCGCTGAACTCCGGCTGCGATGACTTTCTCGCCAAACCGATCAACTTCAGTATTCTCGAAGCCAAGATCAATTCGTTTTGGCGTATCGCCGATATGCAGCAACAGATTGCGCGCAACCATGAAGAGTTGGTGCGCTATGCCAATCTGGAAGCGGAAGAGAAACGCATCAGCAGCTTCCTGATGGAGCGTCTGGTGCGCCGCGACATGCTGGAAAACCCCAACATTGAACACTACTTGCAGCCTGCACGGGTGGTTTCCGGTGACTTGCTTTTGGTATCGGCATCACGCACCAACGACCTCTATGTCATGCTGGCCGACGCCACAGGCCACGGGCTACCGGCGGCACTGAGCCTGATACCGCTGTCGCAAACCTTTTATGCCATGACGGCCAAGGGCTTTCAGCTCAGCTCCATCATGCATGAGCTCAACCAGCAACACCGCGCGCACAGCCCGTCCGATCGTTTCGTCGCTGCGATTGCCGCCTGCTATCGCCCCATGGATAACACCCTGGAGGTCTGGAACGGCGGGATTCCACCGGCCTTCCTGCTCAATGACGACGGGGAAATACTCTGCCGCTTCCGCTCGGCCAACCTGCCGTTAGGCATTGTCGACAACACGCTGTTCGACAGCTCGGTTGAAGTATTCAAACTACCCGACGAGCACACCCAACTGTTCATGTATTCCGACGGCCTGATTGAAGCAGAAGACGCCACTGGCACTGCGTTCGGCAAAGCGCGACTGGAGCTGCTGCTGCAACAGCCCGCCAGTAGGCGTCTGGCACACTTGCAGGCATGCCTGTCCGCGCACCTGGGCACCCAGTCAGCCCATGATGATGTGTCCTACCTGCAACTGCTGTGTAAAGAACCCAGCAGCAGCCAGCTCGGCCAGAACCCCACTCTGCAAAAGGGTTCCGGCAATACGGATAACTGGAGCCTGCACCTGCAACTCAGCGCCCCGCAACTTAAACATCTGGATCTGGAACCACTGATCACCCACTTCTGCCAAACCCTGGGGCTCGAAGAGTCCCGACAAGGGGTGTTTGGCCTGATTCTACGCGAGTTGCTGTCTAACGCTCTGGATCACGGCCTGCTGGGTTTAACCTCCAGTCTCAAGCATGAAGCCAATGGCTTTGAACGTTACGTCCAACTGCGTAACGAGCGCCTGATGGCGCTGGATGATGGCGAAATTCAACTGGAGATCAATCAATCCAGCGATGCCTATACCAATCACCTGAGTATCAAAGTCAGCGACAGCGGCCCCGGTTTTGACGTTGCAAAACTGGAACAAACCGGCCTGCACAACGACCCGGAACGCTACCACGGACGTGGCCTTTTGCTCCTGCGCAAAATTTGTTCACACCTGGAGTTCAGGGGCAACGGCAACCATGTAATTGCTGAACTACACTGGCCTAACGAGGACGTGGCTGGCGCCACACACAGGACCTAGCCAAGGATTTGAGGGAGCAACTGTGCAATGGGAAAATCCATCCTGATTGTCGATGACTCAGCATCCATCCGCCAGATGCTGGCCTTTACCCTGCGCTCTGCCGGATATGAAGTAGACGAAGCGGTCGATGGCAAAGACGGGCTGGGCAAAGCCCAGCGCAAAGCCTACCAGTTGGTGTTCACCGACCAGAACATGCCCAACATGGACGGCCTGACACTGATCAAAAGTCTGCGCGGCCTGCCTAACTACCGCACCACACCGGTGTTGATGCTCACCACCGAGTCCAGTGACAGCATGAAACAACAGGGACGCGCCGCCGGGGCGACCGGCTGGCTGGTAAAGCCGTTTGATCCGCCAAAGCTGCTGGAAGTGACCAAGAAGGTACTCCCCTAGGACGCAGTGACGCGCAGGCAGATCAAGATGAATGCTGGCATGGAGCAGTTTCTCGAGGTGTTTTTTGAAGAAGCCGAGGAGCACTTGGCCAATCTTGAACACCTGCTACTCACACTAGACCTCGCCTCGCCTGATCGTGAAGCGCTGGATGGCATCTTCCGCGCGGCGCATTCGATAAAAGGCTCCAGCGGCATGTTCGGTTTTGGCGACCTGACCGCTGTCACCCATGTGCTGGAAACCTTGCTGGACAAAATACGCAGTGGGCAAATCGCCCTACGGGTCGAGATGGTCGATGTATTTCTGCAAGCACGGGATGTATTGGGCCAATTGCTGGCCTGCCATAAGCACCCAGGCACCCACTCCAGCATCCCGACCGAGGGCATCGTTGAACGCCTGCAAGCGCTTATCGACAACCCTTCGCCGGGCGCATCAGAGTCCACCGCAGAAAGTGCCTACGGTTTGTTTGAACACGAAACTGAGCAACCCGCCTCCGATGGCCTGTTTGAGGGCGACCCAACTTCCCACACAGGCGAAGACGCTTTCGGCTTCTTTGACGATCAACCCAGCGCCTCTCCAGCCCTTGCGCCCACCGAACCGAATGAAGCTTATGGGCTTTTCAATGAGGCCACGGCAACATCCAGCGAGGAGGCCTTCGGATTAGAAGCGCCCAGTCAAAACCAAACGCCCATCAACAGCCCTGCATCCGCAGACATTGCCCCAGCCGAGCGACGCGCCGGTGACCGCCGAAATACAGCCAATTCTGCTGCCGCGCCCTCACGTCCAGCGGGCGATGCGGAGTCCAGTTCCATTCGTGTCAGTGTTGAGAAGATCGACAGCCTGATCAATCAGGTGGGTGAGCTGGTCATCACCCAAGCCATGCTGGCTCAGTTGACGGCAGGCCTGGACCCGGCTGTTTTCGAGAAAATCAATCAGGCGCTCAGCCAGTTGGAGCACAACACCCGCGAGCTGCAAGAGTCGGTCATGTCGATCCGCATGTTACCGATCAGCTTCATCTTCAATCGCTTCCCACGGGTGGTGAGGGATACAGCCAGCAAACTGGGTAAAAAGGTCGAACTGATTCTGCAGGGCGAGCACACCGAACTGGACAAGGGTGTTATCGAAAAGCTCACCGACCCGCTGACCCATATCATCCGTAACAGTATTGATCACGGCATCGAACTACCGGCTGACCGCCTTGCTGCGGGCAAGCCGGAGCACGGTACGGTAAGGCTCTCCGCGTTCCATCAGGGCGGCCGCATCGTGGTGGAGATCAATGACGACGGCAAAGGCCTGGCGCGCGCGAAGATTTTGGCCAAGGCTCGTGAGAAAGGCATGCCGGTTCACGATGACATGCCCGACAGCGAAGTCTGGCAATTGATTTTTATGCCAGGTTTCTCCACGGCCGACGTCGTGACTGACCTATCGGGGCGCGGTGTCGGCATGGACGTTGTGCGCCGCAATATAAGTGCCATAGGCGGACGCATTGATGTCGAGTCCTATGCCGGTGTCGGAACGCGCATCACCATTCGCCTGCCCCTTACCTTAGCAATTCTCGATGGCATGATCGTCGCGGCCGGCGATGTCCACTATGTGATTCCGCTCACCTACATCATCGAATCGCTACAACCCAAGTACGACGATATTCGCAGCATGCGCGGTAGCGAGCGCACGGTTATTCGCGTACGCGGTGAATACCTGACGCTGCTCAGCTTGCACGCCCTCCTCAAGCTGGAAGGTGAGCCACCGCCCCCCTGGCAGGCCATTGTCCTGATCCTAGAGGCTGAAGGGCGCAAGTTTGCCTTGCTGGTCGACGACCTCATCGGGCAACAGCAAGTAGTGATCAAAAGTCTGGAGCAGAACTTCCGCCGCATAGACGGAATTACCGGTGCCACCATCATGGGCGACGGCAGCGTTGCCCTCATCCTCGACGTCGACGCCTTGCCGCGTTTGGCTGGCCATGGAGAGCTAGCGTATGACCCCAACGAGTGAACACAGCACTGAGCGCGTCAACGAATTCCTCACCTTTACCCTGGGAGCCGAGGAATACGCCATAGACATCCTGAGGGTTCAGGAGATCCGCGGCTACGATCAGGTGACGACCATTGCCAACAGCCCAGCGTTTATCAAGGGCGTGATCAACCTGCGCGGCGCCATCGTGCCGATCGCGGATTTAAGAATCAAATTCAACCTGTCGTCGGTGACCTACGACCAGTTCACCGTGGTGATCATTCTCAATGTGTTCAACCGCATTGTCGGCGTCGTCGTCGATTCCGTTTCCGACGTACTGGCTCTGACTGCGGATGAAATCAAGCCGGCCCCTGAATTTGGCGCCGCATTCAACAGCGAGTACTTGCTGGGCTTGGCCACTGTGGCTGAGCGCATGCTGATACTGGTCGACATTGAGAAGCTGATGAGCAGCAGTGAACTGGCTTTGATGGATACCCCATCGTCCGAGTAAAGCGCTGACAACCGCAAGGAGCGTTCCCATGAACCTGAAGCAACTTTCAATGATCCAGCGGCTGTCGTTGTGTTTTGCCGCGTTGTTATCCCTGCTGGCCATCATCTCGGCCATTAGCCTCATTCAAATCAGCAAACTGCACGGCAAAATTGACGTACTGGTACACGACAGTTTTCCCAAAACCGTGCTCGCCAATAACGTCATCGATGAAACCAATGCCATTGCACGGGCGGTTCGTACACTGCTGATTGCCGAGAACGATCAACGTCTGGTCGACTCGCAGCGCAAGGCCATTGAAGAAGCCTCGCTGGCCACCCAAAGCCACTTGGACAAGCTCAATGCGGCGGGTAATACCGCTGAAGAACGCGAGCATTTGCAAGCATTAGCCTTGTCCATGAAAAACTTCGAAAAACGCCTGGCGCGCTATTTGGCGTTATATGACGACGGCAACCTGCAGGCGGCCCGCGAGTACCTTTTGAAAGACTTGCGTGAGGCGCAGCACGAGGCACTGCAGCAGACCAATCAGGTCATCGTTATTGAAAACAAAGGGGTCGAAGACCTGGGCAAAATCGCCGAAAACCTGGCCGCCGACACCCGCACACTGCTGCTGAGTATCGGGTTCGCCGCGTTGCTGTTAGCCGTCTTACTCGCCGTCCTGCTGATTCGCAGTGTCAGACGTCAGCTCGGCGCAGACCCGCTGGAACTGGCACAGATCACCAACAGCATTGCGGCAGGACAGTTGCAACTGGAGATACCCGCCGCCTTGCCAGGCAGTGTGATGGATTCGCTCAAAGGCATGCTCGAATCCTTGCAGGCCTCTGCTGCTGCGGCGCAAAGCAACGCCCGCATCAAATCCGCACTGGATAATGTCAGCAGCAACGTGATGATTGCCGACAACGAACGCAACATCATCTACATGAACCGCACCGTGACAGCGATGATGCAGAACGTCGAAAGTGATCTTCGCAAGGTGCTGCCAACCTTTGAGGCCAAACGCCTGCTGGGTGGTTCTATTGATCAGTTTCATAAAAAACCCGAGCATCAAAAACACTTACTGGCGACCTTTACCAGCACGTTTAATACACAAATCGAGGTCGGGGGACGCACCTTCGCCCTGATCGCCAACCCGGTGTTCAGCGACAGCGGCGAACGCCTGGGCGCAGTGGTGGAGTGGAATGACCGCACCTTGGAGGTGGCGGTGGAACGCGAGGTTGCGGATCTGGTAAACGCCGCCGCAGACGGGGACTTTAGCCGCCGCCTGGAGCTGGGCAACAAGGCCGGTTTTCTGCTCAATCTGGCGACAGGCCTCAACCAGTTGGTGGAGACGGCAGACAGAGGGCTGCAGGATGTTGTGCGCATGCTCGGCGCTCTGGCTCAGGGCGATCTGACCCTACGCATTACTGATCAATACCAGGGCACCTTCGGCCAACTCAAAGACTTTTCCAATGAAACCGCTGTCAGCCTGTCACGCATGCTCGGGCAGATTCGCGAGAGCGCCGACACCATCTACACCGCGGCCAATGAAATCTCGGTCGGCAACACCGACCTGTCCTCGCGCACCGAGGAGCAGGCCTCAAGCCTGGAAGAAACAGCATCCAGCATGGAAGAGTTGACCAGCACGGTGAAACTCAATGCTGACAACGCCCGACAGGCCAATTCACTGGCCATGAACGCCTCTGAAGTGGCCAGCGATGGCGGCCAACTGGTTGAGCGCGTGGTGCAAACCATGTCTTCGATCAATGATTCGTCTCGCAAGATCTCCGACATCATTGGCGTGATTGACGGCATTGCCTTCCAGACCAACATCCTGGCCCTCAACGCTGCGGTGGAAGCCGCCCGTGCCGGCGAGCAGGGCCGTGGCTTCGCGGTGGTGGCTGCCGAGGTTCGCAACCTGGCACAACGTTCGGCAGCGGCCGCCAAAGAGATCAAAACGCTGATCTCCGACTCGGTGGACAAAGTGGAAACCGGCAACACGCTGGTGGCTCAAGCCGGCAAGACCATGACCGAGATCGTCACCGCGATCAAACGCGTTACCGACATCATGGCCGAAATTGCCGCAGCTTCCGCCGAGCAAAGCAGCGGCATTGAAGAAGTGAATGGCGCAGTCAGTCAAATGGATGAAATGACCCAGCAAAATGCCGCACTGGTTGAGCAGGCCGCGGCGGCAGCTGAATCATTGCTGGAACAGGCGACCTCCATGACCGAGACCGTGGCTATTTTCAAATTTGAGCACGCCCACCAGCGCCCAGCCCTCAGCGCGCCGCCGGCAGCCCCTAAAGCCTCCGCAAATCCGCCAACCCGCACAGCGCGCGCGCAACGTTCACTGCCACCGCGCGCAAACACCAACAACAGCGATGAGTGGGAGCAGTTTTAAACGACCCAGGCCAGGCATCACGCCAAAGCGATGCCTGCGCAGTCAGGTATGACGCACAGGGAACAGGGACATGAACGAGCCATTGCGCGAGTTTCACTACCGTACTGACGACTTTCAGAAAGTACGCGGCCTGCTTCACAAGCGCAGCGGCATCAGCCTGTCAGACAGTAAAAGCCAGATGGTGTACAGCCGTCTGGCAAGGCGTTTAAGACAGCTCGACCTGAACAGCTTCAGCGAATACTTCGGCTACCTGGAACAGCATGAAGATGAGTGGCAGGAGTTCGTCAATGCCCTGACCACCAACCTCACCTCCTTTTTCCGCGAAAACCATCATTTCGAGGCGCTGGCCAAACACTTGCGGTATTTGCCCAAACGCAGTGAGCCATTTCGCATCTGGTGTTCCGCTGCCAGCACAGGTGAAGAACCCTACTCACTGGCCATTACTGCCATGGAAGCCTTCGACAGCCTGACGCCTCCCGTGCAGATCCTCGCGTCCGACATCGACACCAACGTGCTAGACACGGCCCGGCAGGGGATCTATCCCATCAACCGCATCGACCCGCTGTCGGAGGGGCGGAAAAAGACCTTTTTTATGCGCGGAACCGGCAGCCAAGCCGGGCTGGTGAGGGTGCGCAGTGAACTGCGCGAGCTGATCGAGTTTCAGCAAATCAACTTGCTCGGCCAACAGTGGCCGATCAGACCCGGTCTGGACGTTATCTTCTGTCGCAACGTGATGATCTACTTTGACAAGCCGACGCAGCAGCACCTGCTGGGGCGGATGGTCAAACTGCTTCGCCCAGACGGCTTGTTCTTTGCCGGGCATTCGGAAAGCTTCGTCCATGCCACCCATTTGGTACGCCTGATCGGTCGTACCATCTACCGGCCGGTGACGCATGGAAGTGACCCGGCATGATGTTCGACTTCAACAGTGACTTGGCACCCGGCACTTATTTTGATACGCACTTTCAGATCGATGCGGTCAAAATCCTGCCCGGCGAGTACTACGTCACCCAACGCGACATTGTCATCGTCACGGTACTCGGCTCCTGTGTCTCGGTTTGTTTGCGTGACCGCTGCTCGGGCATCGGAGGCATGAATCACTTTATGTTGCCGGGCACGAGCGAAGAAGGTGGCCATCCTCTCTCGACTTCTGCGCGCTATGGCGTTTATGCCATAGAGATCCTGATTAACCACTTGCTGAAGCTGGGTGCCGAGCGACGACATTTCGAGGCCAAGGTGTTTGGCGGAGCCAGCGTATTACGCGGCTTTGGTAGTAACAATGTCGGTTCACGCAATGTCGAGTTTGTACTGGACTACCTGGCCACCGACGGCATTCCGGTGGTCGCAAAGGATCTGCTCGATAACTACCCGCGCAAGGTGTATTTCTTTCCCAGCACAGGCAAGGTGATGCTTAAAAAACTCAAGTCACTGCACAACACCACACTGCTTGACCGCGAAATGGAATACAGCCTACGCATCAAAAAAACCCCTGTCTGCGGCGAAATTGATCTCTTTTAGGAGTACTCATGCCGATCAAGGTTCTGGTTGTCGACGACTCTGCACTGATTCGCGCTGTGCTCAAGGAAATCATTCAGCAAGACCCCGAATTGCTGATGATTGGTCAGGCACCTGATGCCTTTGTCGCGCGCGACCTGGTCAAACAGTTCAACCCAGATGTGATTACCCTGGACATTGAAATGCCGCGCATGGATGGCTTGAGCTTTCTGGAAAAACTCATGCACGCGCGGCCAACCCCGGTGATCATGATTTCTTCGTTGACCGAAGGCGGCTCAGAGGCCACGTTTCGGGCCATGGAGCTGGGGGCGGTGGACTTTATCGCCAAGCCCAAACTCGGTATCCGCGAAGGCATGGAGGCGTATGCAGACGATATCCGCGACAAGATCAAAGCGGCCAGCCGCGCACGTCTGCATAAGCCTCGCGCGGCCGCAGAACCCGCCAGCAGCCGCGAGAAAGCCCCGTCATCCGCGCGGGCCCCAATCGTCGGCACCGAAAAAATCATTGCCATTGGTGCCTCAACCGGCGGCACAGAAGCGATCAAAGATGTGTTGCTCGACATGCCGGCTGATAGCCCAGGCATCGTGATCACACAGCACATGCCCCCCGGCTTTACCCGCACCTTCGCCGATCGTCTGAACAGACTCAGCCGTTTGCACGTGATTGAAGCCCAAGGCGGCGAACGCATTCTGCCGGGTCACGCCTTTGTGGCGCCGGGCGACCATCATTTGTTGGTTGAGCGCAGCGGTGCCAACTACGTGACGCGCCTGTCACAGGGCCCGCAGGTGCATCGCCATCGCCCTGCGGTGGACCCAATGTTTGAATCGGTGGCGCAATCGGCCGGCCGAAATGCCCTGGCGGTGCTGCTCACCGGCATGGGCAAGGACGGTGCACTGGGGCTCAAATGCATTCGCGAGGCAGGTGGCTACACCGCTGCGCAGGACGAAACCAGCAGTGTGGTCTATGGCATGCCGCGCGAGGCCATGCTGTTGGGCGCGGCCGAGGACATCCTGGCCTTGAGCAAAATGGCCGAGAACCTGATTCAGCAGGTCAAGTTGCGCGGCGGCGGCAACCGCGTATAGACCGCCCAACGGAAAGCCTTTGGCTAATCGCCCAGCATGGCTATAATCACATCCGCTTTACGCAACCGGCACCGCTCCGGTCGCTCCCGCCACCTGTCCGAGGGGCGCTGCAGCAAACTCTGGCTACCGGAGATTTGTCAGGCTCGGATGGGGCGTTAACCATACGCATCAACGGCGCCCATTCGCAGACAACGAATGGAGAGCTTTTTATGAGCGCCGCTTTTACCGATTACAAAGTCGCGGACATTTCCCTGGCTGCCTGGGGCCGTCGCGAAACCATCATCGCCGAATCTGAAATGCCAGCCCTGATGGGTCTGCGCCGCAAATATGCGGGCGAACAGCCGCTGAAAGGCGCGAAGATCATCGGCTGCATCCACATGACCATCCAGACCGCCGTGCTGATCGAAACCTTGACTGCACTAGGCGCCGAAGTACGCTGGTCGTCATGCAACATCTTCTCGACTCAGGATCAGGCTGCTGCTGCCATCGCCGCTGCCGGTATCCCAGTATTCGCCTGGAAGGGCGAGACCGAAGAAGAGTACGAGTGGTGCATCGAACAGACCATCCTCAAGGACGGTAAGCCTTGGGATGCCAACATGATCCTCGACGACGGCGGCGACCTGACCGAGATCCTCCACAAGAAATACCCGCAGATGCTTGAGCGCATCCACGGCGTTACCGAAGAGACCACCACCGGCGTTCACCGCCTGCTGGACATGCTGGCCAAGGGCGAGCTGAAAATCCCGGCGATCAACGTCAACGACTCGGTGACCAAGAGCAAGAACGACAACAAGTACGGCTGCCGTCACAGCCTGAGCGACGCGATCAAGCGCGGCACCGACCACCTGCTGTCCGGCAAGCAGGCGCTGGTCATCGGCTACGGCGACGTGGGCAAGGGCTCGGCACAGTCGCTGCGTCAGGAAGGCATGATCGTACGCGTGACCGAAGTGGACCCGATCTGCGCCATGCAGGCCTGCATGGACGGCTACGAAGTGGTTTCGCCGTTCAAAGGCGGCATCAACGATGGCACCGAGGCCAGCATCGACACCGCCCTGCTGAGCAAAATTGACCTGCTGGTGACCACCACCGGTAACGTCAATGTCTGCGACGCCAACATGCTCAAGGCCCTGAAAAAGCGCGCTGTGGTGTGCAACATCGGTCACTTCGACAACGAGATCGATACCGCTTTCATGCGCAAGAACTGGGCATGGGAAGAAGTGAAGCCACAAGTGCACAAGATCCACCGCACCGGCAGCGGCAGCTTCGACCCGCACAACGATGACTACCTGATCCTGCTGGCCGAAGGCCGTCTGGTGAACCTGGGCAACGCCACCGGCCACCCGAGCCGAATCATGGATGGCTCTTTCGCCAACCAGGTGCTGGCGCAGATCTTCCTGTTCGGCCAGAAGTACGCTGACCTGTCGCCCGCCCAGAAAGCCGAGCGTCTCACCGTGGAAGTGCTGCCCAAGAAGCTTGACGAAGAAGTGGCCCTGGAAATGGTCAAAGGCTTCGGCGGTGTGGTGACCCAACTGACCAGCAAGCAAGCCGAATACATCGGCGTGCCGCAGGAAGGCCCGTTCAAGCCACACGCTTATCGCTACTAATGCGTAGGGTGGATAAGCCTCTGGCTTATCCACCGTCGACTTCCCGCAAGGTGGATGGAACAACGCCCTCCACCTTACGTATCCAAGGCAAGACACCCTATGAGCCAAGAACGCCGTTACAGCTTCGAGTTCTTCCCCACCAAGACCGAAGCCGGGCACGAAAAACTGATGAACGTGGCACGCCAACTGGCCACCTACAAACCCGATTTCTTCTCCTGCACCTACGGTGCCGGTGGCTCCACCCGCGACCGTACACTCAATACCGTGTTGCAACTCGACGGCGAGATCAAGGTACCGGCTGCGCCGCACCTGTCCTGTGTGGGCGACAGCAAGGCCGAGCTGCGCGAGCTGCTGACCCTGTACAAGAACGCAGGGATCAAGCGCATTGTTGCGCTGCGTGGCGACCTGCCGTCGGGTATGGGCATGGCCAGCGGCGAGTTGCGTTATGCCAACGAGCTGGTCAGCTTTATCCGCGCAGAAACAGGTGATCACTTCCATATCGAAGTGGCCGCCTACCCGGAAATGCACCCGCAGGCACGCAACTTCGAAGATGACATCGCCAACTTCGTGCGCAAGGCCAAAGCTGGCGCGGACAGCGCGATTACCCAGTACTTCTTCAACGCCGACTGCTACTTCTACTTTGTCGACCGTGTGCGCAAGCTGGGTGTGGATATTCCAGTGGTACCGGGCATCATGCCGATCACCAACTACAGCAAGCTGGCGCGCTTCTCCGACGCCTGCGGTGCGGAAATCCCGCGCTGGGTGCGCAAACAACTGGAAGCCTACGGTGACGACACCGACAGCATCCAGGCGTATGGCGAGCAGGTCATCACTGAAATGTGCGAGCGCCTGCTGCAAGGCGGCGCCCCAGGCCTGCACTTCTACAGCATGAACCAAGCTGAACCGAGCCTGGCGATCTGGAACAACCTCAAGCTGCCACGCTGAGGGGCGATACCGCGTCCATGGCCATTGCACGTGCCATGGACGTTATCCCGCGACACACCACAGTTTGTGACTTCCCCCAAGTCGGCTGCCTCAGACATATCCTGCTGTGACTCATCACCCACACCGACTTGACCTCAAGGTCAACCCTGCATAGCTTGAAGCTCAAGACCTCCATGGAGTTGCTCAATGGTCAGCAGAAAAACCATCAATGCCTCAGTCACCCCCAAAGGCAGCCTGGAAACCCTCTCGCAGCGTGAAGTGCAACAACTGCGCGAAACCGGTTCCGGCAGCGTCTATGCGCTGTTCCGCCAATGCGCCTTGGCCATCCTCAACACCGGATCGCACAGCGATAACGCCAAGACCATTCTGGAAGCCTACCCAGACTTCGAGATCAATATCCTGCAGCAAGACCGCGGCATCCGCCTGGAGCTGTTCAACGCCCCGGCGGATGCCTTTGTCGATGGCGAGATGATCGCCAGCACCCGCGAAATGCTGTTCAGCGCTCTACGCGACATCGTCTACACGCAGAGCGAACTGGAAAATCAGCGCATCGATTTTGGCAGCTCTCAAGGCATCACCGATTACGTCTTCCACCTGCTGCGCAACGCCCATACCCTGCGTGCCGGCGTCGAGCCGAAGATTGTGGTGTGCTGGGGCGGCCATTCGATCAGCACCGAAGAATACAAATACACCAAGAAAGTCGGCCACGAACTGGGCCTGCGCGGCCTGGATATCTGCACCGGCTGCGGCCCCGGCGTAATGAAGGGGCCGATGAAAGGCGCGACCATTTCCCACGCCAAACAGCGCAACGTGCACGGCCGCTACCTGGGCCTGACAGAGCCCGGGATCATCGCCGCCGAAGCGCCCAACCCAATCGTTAACGAGCTGGTGATCCTGCCGGACATCGAGAAACGCCTGGAGGCGTTCGTCCGCGTCGGACACGGCATCATCATCTTCCCCGGCGGCGCGGGCACGGCCGAGGAGCTGCTGTATTTCCTCGGCATCCTCATGCACCCGGATAACCAGAACATCCCCTTCCCGCTGATCATGACCGGGCCACGCAGCGCCGCCGCCTACCTGGAGCAGCTGCATGCCTTTATCGGCGCGACTTTGGGTGAAGCCGCCCAGCAGCGCTACCGCATCATCATCAACGACCCGGAGCAGGTCGCCCGGGAAATGGCCGCGGGGATCAAGGCGGTGAAACAGTTCCGCCGCGAACACAACGACGCCTTTCACTTCAACTGGCTGCTGAAAATCGACGAGAGCTTCCAGCACCCGTTCGAGCCGACCCACACCAACATGGCCAGTCTCAAGCTGACCCGCGCGCAACCGGTGCACGAACTGGCTGCCAACCTGCGGCGGGCGTTCTCCGGGATTGTCTCGGGCAACGTCAAAGACAAGGGCATCCGCCTGATCGAGCAACACGGACCTTATGAAATCAGCGGCGAGCGAGAAATCATGCTGCAGCTGGATCGACTGCTGCAGGCTTTCGTTGATCAGCACCGTATGAAACTGCCGGGTAACAGCGCCTATGTACCCTGCTACAAACTAGTCACCTGAGCCAATCGAAGCCCACAAGTCAGCCAAGTGCTGCAAAGATCCGCTACAGTGAATGCAGGCACCTGCATTCACTGTAGTGAGGTCACCCACCATGGGTAGATTGTATGCACTGGTATTTCTGCTTTGCCTGAGTGGCATCAGCTACGCCCAACCCCTCAAGGTCTGCACCAATGAGTGGCCGCCCTATACCTTGCTGGAAGAGGGCCAAGTGCGCGGTATTGATGCCGACCTGCTGCATCTGGTGCTGACTAACCTAGGCATCAGCTACGACATCACCCTGGAGCCCTGGCGGCGCTGCTTGCGCAAAATGGCCGATGGCAAGCTGGATATTCTCCTCGACGCCTTTTACAGCGACGAGCGCGCCAAGACCATGATCTTCCCCAGCGAACCCATGGCCGAAAGTGCCATGGTTCTGTTTCATGCACGCGCTCGCCCTTACACCATTAATTCGGTGGATGACCTGACCGGCCTGCGTGTCGGCACAGAGCCTGGCTATGCCTACAGCCACGAAACCTTCGTCAAGGGCACACACTTTATTCGCGAAGACGCACCAACCCTGGATGCCAACGTCGGCAAATTGTTGCTGGGCCGCATCGACCTGGTGATCACCGATCGCGCCGTTGGCCTGTTCACGGCGAAAAACATGGGCGTGCAGGAGGACATTGCCTACAGCCCGCAACCGCTCTATAGCGACAGAGTGTATGCCGCCTTCAACCGCCGCCCAGCAGTGGCCGCGCTGGTACCCAGATTCGAGACAGAATTGCGCCGGGTTAAACAGACTCCTGAATACGCCGCCATCCTGCGCCGTTATCACCAAGATATACCCACGCAGACCGCCGAGCAGACCGACACTCGCGCAGACTAGCGGCTCTGTTATACTCGGGCCTTCCCGCCAGGCTTGCGCCCGGATGCTAGCCCCCAGAGGCCAGTAGTACCGGACGGGATCACGCCCCCCAAGCGTGATTCAAGCCAGGCAATACACCCCATAGGGCTGCGCCCTCACTAGACAGGATTACACATGTCCTTTGCCTCCCTCGGTCTCTCCGAGGCTTTAGTCCGTGCAGTAGAAGATGCCGGCTACACCCAACCCACTCCGGTGCAACAGCGGGCCATCCCCGCCGCGTTGCAAGGTCGCGACCTGATGGTGGCGGCCCAGACGGGTACAGGTAAGACGGGCGGTTTTGCCCTGCCGATTCTTGAGCGACTGTTCCCTAATGGTCACCCGGATCGCGAACAACGCCACGGCCCGAAGCAACCGCGCGTACTGGTGCTCACACCGACCCGCGAACTGGCCGCCCAAGTGCATGACAGCTTCAAGCTGTATGCCCGTGATTTGAAATTCGTCAGCGCCTGCATCTTCGGCGGCGTTGGCATGAACCCGCAGGTCCAGGCCCTGGCCAAGGGTGTCGACGTGCTAGTGGCCTGTCCTGGCCGACTGCTCGATCTGGCCAACCAGCGCGCCATCGACCTCTCCCACGTGGAAATCCTCGTACTCGACGAAGCCGACCGCATGCTCGACATGGGTTTTATCCATGATGTAAAGAAGGTCCTGGCCAAACTGCCCGCACAACGCCAGAACCTGCTGTTCTCGGCGACCTTCTCCAAGGACATCACCGACCTGGCCGGCAAGCTGCTGCACAACCCGGAACGCATCGAAGTGACGCCGCCGAATACCACGGTCGAGCGCATCGAACAACGCGTATTCCGCCTGCAGGCCAACCACAAGCGCGCACTACTCGCCCACCTGATCACCCAGGGCGCCTGGGAGCAGGTACTGGTCTTCACCCGCACCAAACACGGCGCCAACCGTTTGGCCGAATACCTGGACAAGCACGGCCTGCCGGCTGTAGCCATCCACGGCAACAAGAGCCAAAACGCCCGCACCAAAGCCCTGGCTGACTTCAAAGCGGGCAATGTACGCATTCTGGTGGCCACCGATATTGCCGCGCGCGGCCTGGATATCGACCAACTGCCGCACGTGGTCAACTTCGAGTTGCCCAACGTTGAAGAAGACTACGTGCACCGTATCGGCCGTACCGGACGTGCCGGCCGTAGCGGCGAAGCAATCTCGCTGGTCGCACCGGACGAAGAGAAGCTGCTCAAAGGCATCGAGCGCATGACCAAGCAGAAGATCCCGGATGGCGATCTGATGGGCTTCGATGCCAGCACCGTCGAGGCTGAGCGTCCGGAAGTGCGCGAGCCGCAGAAGCCGCGCCAACCGCGCGGTGCCAAGCCGGAAGGCGAACGCCATGGCGGCGGGCGCAAAGATAAGGGCAAGGACAACGGTCGCGACAATAACCGCAAGCCGCAGGGTGGCCGCTCGCAGCAGCCTCGCGGCTCGGCTCGCGCCGCTGCACCGGCCGTGCCTGCGTTGCCTCCGGACCGCGCGCCGGACGAGTTCCGCGACGATGAAATCGACAACTTCGGCAACCGGGCCGACTACGTAAGCCCGAACCAGAACAAGCAACAGAACCGTGGCCGGCGGACCGGCGCGCCTGCTTCCGGTCCGAGCGCCAGCAATGGAGTCGGTCAGGGCGCACGCCCAGCCAAACCGCCGCGTAGCAATAGCGGTGGCGCCAATGCTGGCGGTCAAGGCCGTCGTCAGGGTTCAGGCTCCGGCGGCCAGGGCGGTCAAGGTCGCAATGGCTCCGGCCGGGCGCGTCCGCCGCGCGACACCCGCACCACCTCGCTGAACCGCGATGAGCTGCCACGCCAGGAAGCTGCGGTTAAAAGTCCGCGCGACAAGCAGCCGCTGATCGTACACAAGGGCTCGCGCCTGGACCGTTTCCCGACGCCGGAGCAGCTCGACGAATTGGCCAGCGCCCGCCCACGCGGGGAAAAACCTGCCCTGCTGACGCGTAACCGCGAAGAGTCATAGTCAGCTAGCCGCACACAAAAACGCCGCCCATTGGGCGGCGTTTTTGTTGGCAGGTCTAAACAGGCGGGTCATGTACCGCCAGGCAGGCTTACTTGCGTACGCCTTCCACCGAGATGATCAGCTCAACGTCCTGAGAAGCTGGGCCCAGGTCTTTCTGGATGTCGAAGTCTTTCAGCTTCAACTTGGTGCTACCCTCGAAGCCAGCACGGTAGCCGCCCCATGGGTCCTTGCCTTCGCCAATGAACTTGGCGGCAATCACCACCGGCTTGGTCACGCCGTTGAGGGTGAGGTCGCCGGTAATGTCGGCAGTGCCTTCACCGGTGGATTTGACCGACGTTGACGCGAAGGTCGCCGTTGGGTGCTTGCTGACGTTGAGGAAATCACCGCTGCGGATGTGCTTGTCGCGCTCAGCGTGGTTGGTGTCGACGCTGGTGGTATTCAGGGTGACATTGACCTTGCTGTCCTGCGGCTTGGCGGCATCGAAGCTGAAGCTGCCATCGAAGTCCTTGAACGTACCGTACAACCAGCTGTAGCCCAGATGGCTGATCTTGAAATTGACGAAGGCGTGTTGGCCTTGCTTGTCAATGGCGTAATCAGCTGCCATCGCCTGACCAGCGCCGATCAATGCGCCACCAAGTGCAAGGGCTACGAGGGTTTTCTTTAACATGGGCATGCTCCTTGTGAGTGTTGGATGGGGTCAGTCCAGCCCCGGAAACAGTAAAAGAAACTAGCGACCGAACATCCGCGTAAGCGTACGGTCGCGATCAATAAAGTGGTGTTTCAGCGCAGCCAGGCCATGCACACCGGCGAAGATCACCAGCGCCCACGCCAGATATTCATGCACCAACCCAGCGACATCTTCCTGATCAGGAATGCTGGTCAGGCTGGCCGGTACTTCAAACAAGCCGAATACAGGGATGCCGCGACCGTCTGCCGTAGAAATCAGGTAGCCGGAAATCATCAGTACAAACAACCCCAGGTAGAGAAAGCTGTGACCCAGCTTGCTGGCCAGGCGGGTCATCCGCCCATGGTTCGGCAAACTCGCCGGCGGCGGACTAAACCAGCGCCACAGCACCCGCCCGAGCATCACCGCAAACAGCACCAGGCCGATACTTTTGTGCAGGTCCGGCGCGGTCTGACGCCAGCTGCTGTAGTAGTCCAGGCCGACCATCCAGTAACCCAGACCAAACAGGCCGAACACGGCCACCGCCACCAGCCAGTGCATAAAGATGCTGACCAGCCCGTAGTGAGAAGAACTATTGCGCCATTGCATTACACACTTTCCGGAGAGAAGGACTAGAACTGCGAGTGGGACAAGACTAGCAACAAACCTATCGACTAAAAGCGGAATTTTTCGCTTTGAAATATCGAGAAATACGATGTGTAGCCTTAATGCTTCCATTCAGCACGGTTAGTCTAGCGGCACACTGCAAAGTTCAGCGCACGGGCTACAGAAGGCAGAATAGAGCGGACCAACGGGCGACCCGAGTCATCGTTTAGGATTGTGCCGTCCATCCACGGCAATGCTTCTGATAGGCTTGGCGCAGATGATTGCGAGCCCAGGAAGACGTAGAGCGATGAGCCTGAATGACCAGTGGATGCAGCGTGACCTGAAGGTGCTCTGGCACCCCTGCACGCAAATGAAGGACCACGAACAACTGCCGCTGGTGCCAATCAAACGCGGCGAAGGCGTCTGGCTTGAGGACTTCGACGGCAAGCGCTACCTCGACGCCGTAAGCTCCTGGTGGGTGAATGTGTTTGGCCACGCCAACCCGCGGATCAATCAGCGCATCAAGGATCAGGTCGATCAGCTGGAGCACGTGATCCTCGCCGGTTTCAGCCATCAACCGGTGATCGAACTGTCCGAACGTTTGGTCAAAATAACGCCCGCCGGCCTGGACCGGGTGTTCTACGCTGACAACGGCTCATCCTGCATCGAAGTCGCACTGAAAATGAGCTTTCACTACTGGCTCAACGTCGGCAAACCGGCGAAGAAGCGCTTCGTCACCCTCTCCAACAGCTACCACGGCGAAACCATCGCGGCGATGTCGGTAGGCGATGTCGCGCTGTTTACCGACACCTACAAGACACTGTTGCTCGACACCATCAAGGTGCCCAGCCCGGATTGCTATCACCGCCCCGAGGGTATGAGCTGGGAAGCACACTCACGCAACATGTTCACCGCCATGGAACAGACCCTGGCCGAGCATGGCCATGAAGTCGCGGCGGTAATTGTCGAGCCGCTGGTCCAGGGCGCCGGCGGCATGCGCATGTACCACCCGATCTACCTCAAGCTGCTGCGCGAAGCCTGCGACCGCTATGGAGTGCACCTGATTCATGACGAGATTGCCGTCGGCTTCGGCCGCACCGGGACGATGTTCGCCTGTGAACAGGCCGGCATCCGCCCGGATTTCCTCTGCCTGTCCAAAGCACTCACCGGCGGCTATCTGCCACTGGCCGCCTGCCTGACCACCCACGAGGTGTACCAGGCGTTCTACGACGACTACTCGACCCTGCGCGCCTTCCTCCATTCGCACAGCTATACCGGCAATCCGCTGGCCTGCGCCGCCGCCCTGGCGACCCTGGATATCTTTGAGCAGGACAATGTGATTGAGGCCAACAAGGCGTTAGCCACGCGGATGGCCAGCGCCACTGCGCACCTGGCCGACCACCCGCATGTCGCCGAGGTACGCCAAACCGGTATGGCTCTGGCCATCGAGATGGTGCAGGACAAGGCCAGCAAAACCGCCTACCCCTGGCAGGAACGTCGCGGTCTCAAGGTGTTCCAGCATGCTCTGAAACGTGGTGCCTTGCTGCGACCACTGGGCAGCGTGGTGTATTTCCTGCCGCCGTACGTGATCACCCCCGGGCAGATCGACTTCCTCGCTGAAGTGGCCAGCGAAGGCATCGACATCGCCACCCGCAGTTCGGTCAGCGTGGCACAAGGCAATGCCAACTACCCGGGCTTTCGCGATCCGGGCTAAACACAACCGTAGGGTGGATGGCGCTTTACCCACCCACCACTGCTGCCGCCTGGTAGATGAAAAGAGCATCATCCACCCTACAGATCTCAATGCGCACGGCGCACCCTACAGCTAGAATTCGCGCCTTTACCCTAGGTTCACGTCTTATGCGCCTATCCCGTTTCTTTATCGATGCCCCCCTCTCCCTCGGCCAGCACGAATTGCCCGAAGCCCAGGCCCACTATATCGGCCGTGTGCTGCGGCATGCCGTAGGCGATGCGGTGCAATTGTTCGATGGCAGCGGCCAGGAATACCAGGGTGAGCTGATCGAGGTGGGCAAGAAAAGCGTGCGCGTCGAGTTACGCGAAGCCTTTGCCGGCCAGAGCGAATCACCCTTGCATGTTCATCTGGGCCAGGGCCTGTCACGTGGCGAGCGCATGGACTGGGCGATTCAGAAAGCCACCGAGCTGGGTGCCAATGAAATCAGCCTGATTGTCAGCGAGCGCTGTGAAGTGCGCCTCAAGGATGAACGCGCCGACAAGCGCATGGCGCACTGGCGCCAGGTGGCAATCAGCGCCTGTGAACAATGCGGCCGCTCGGTGCTGCCGATCATTCATCCGCCCATCAGCCTTGCAGACTGGCTGACGCAGGTATCGGCCGATCTCAAGCTGGTGCTGCACCCGGTCGCTGAACCCTGGGCCATTCACCCGCAGCCTCAATCGCTGGCCTTTCTGATCGGCCCGGAAGGCGGCCTGAGCGACAACGAAGTGAACCAGGCGAAAGCCCAGGGTTTCCATGCGGCCCGCCTCGGCCCACGGGTGCTGCGTACGGAGACCGCGCCGGTGGTGGCGTTAAGCGTCGCGCAACAGCTGTGGGGCGATTTCTAAGAGCCGTCCTACGATCTGCTGCGCGTCGGCCCTGCTGCGTTAAAAACCGGCTCGGAATGCTCATGTACAAAAGTACACTCCGCTTCCTCGCCGTTTTGGCCTTGCAGGACTCTCGCTCGCGAGAGCGTATAAAGGCTCTTAGCTCTAGTCATAAAAAAGCCCGCATATGCGGGCTTTTTGTTTGCCTTTCGGTCAGATCAAGCCGGCATCTGCCAGTTTTTGCTCCAGGCCGATCAGGTCCGGAATTTTCAGCACGGTTTCACCAAACTGCACCGCATCCAGCTCCAGCGGTGCCAGGGCAACATCGGCTCGTACCAACTCGTCACCAACCTTGATCGAACGCGGAATACCTTGCACCAGCACAGCAATAAACTTCACCGCCGGGCGACCGCCGAGGGCGTTGATCACCGCCACGCGCGAGCCGGGGCTAACGCTGACCTGGCCATCCGATGCCGCTTCGAACGACAGCAGCGGCAGGCGTAAATCGCGCCAGGCAATCTGCCCGAGGAACCAACTGGGCAGGCCTTCACTGACCTGTGGCGCGCGATAGGGAATCAGCTCGGCTACTGCGACGTTAGGCAGCAGCAGAGTACGGTCAGTCAGCGGCATTAACAGGCCGGTCAGGCTGTTGGCGCTGTTCTGGTTGGCGACGGCTTGGCTCATGAAAATTTCCTGTTCAGGGCTCAGCCCGGATTATCGGCACTGCTCGGCCAGGTGATTGACCAACGCCTCGGCCAGCTCACGCGGGTCACCGCTATGGCTGCTGTAACCACCTTCACGCAGGCTGTCCGGCATACTTGGACAGACGCAACTGTCGGCACGTTGAGTCCAGATCAAACCGCCCTGACGGCGTACATAGGCGGCAGCGGCACTGCCATCACTGCCCATGCCGCTGAAGGCAATTACCCCACTCATGGCAGCAAAATGCTGAGCCAGGTTGAGCATCATCTGGTCGATCGATGGACTGTAGGGTTCTGGCCAGCCGCGCTCGGATATCTGCATCTGGCCGTCATCGCTGAAGCCAAGCTCATGGCTGATAGGCACAACCACCACTTCACCGCAACGCACCGCGTCGCCATGCCGCGCCGGATTCACATGCCACTGGCTGTGGCGGCCCACCGCTTGCGGCAGTGCACTCTCGAAACTCGCATCAATATGCTGGGCATAGACAAAGCCCACCGGCAGACCGCCCGGCAAGGCATCGAGAAAGGCTTTTACGGCAGCTGGGCCGCCCAGAGAGGCCGCCAGCAACCACACCTGGCGCGCCGGTTCACCGGCAACCAGCGGGGTGTCCGCCAGCGCAGCCGGCAGGTCCAGACGCGAAGGTCGTTGCGCTTCTGCCAACAAGGCTTCCAGGCTCGGACCAACAGCCTGCGATGGATCGCCGACCAGCTTTTTCAACTTACCGAACAGGCGGCGCTCCCAGCGCGGATAGTTTTCCGAATGGCGCTCCGGGGCGTGGCCTTCGCCAAACAGCACTGGGGCCGAGGCACTCTCCAGCAGGCTGTCGACCAGCGGCGAGTCTTCCGACTGCGCCAGGTCCACCAGCCACAGATCGGTTTCGCAGGCGCTCAGGGTGTCCTGGTCGAGGCGCGCCGGATCACTGTTCATCACCACCTGATAGCCGCTGCCAGTCAAGGCCTGCTGCAACACATGGCGCTGCAGGGAGGTGTCAGCGATCACCGCAATGCGGGCTGCAGTTTTCTCACTCATTGCGGTTTACCGGGTGGCGGCCCACCAATTGCTGGATGGTTTCAAGCAACAAGGACTCCTGATAAGGCTTACCGAGGTACTCATTGACACCGATGCTCATGGCTCGCTCACGGTGTTTCTCACCGGTACGCGAGGTGATCATGATGATCGGCAGGTCTTTCAGGCCTTCGTCGTGGCGCACCAGAGTGGCCACTTCGAAACCGTCCATACGTGGCATTTCGATGTCCAGCAGCATGATGTCGGGCTTGCGCTCCTGCAGCTGGGAAATGGCATCCACACCGTCCTTGGCCGTCAATACGTTCATGCCGTTTCGCTCCAGCAGGCGGCTGGTGACCTTGCGCACAGTGACCGAGTCGTCGACCACCATGACCAGGGTTGGGCGATCGGCCTCGATCTCGGCGGCGCTGGCTGATTGCTTGAGCTGACGCGGTTGCAACTGGGTCAGCAGATGCGCATGCAGCACTCGAATGGTCGCCAGCAGGTCAAGAATGACCACTACGCGGCCGTCACCGAGGATGGTTGCACCGGAAATTCCATGTACGCCAGCGAACTGCGGACCGAGGCTCTTCACCACGATTTCCCTCGAACCGGCCAGGGAGTCGACCTGCACGGCCACGGCGTGCTCCTTGGAGCGCACCAGAATCACCGGCAACGGCAGGCTCTGGCCCACCAGCTTGGGCTGTTGACCGTTATTCAGCAGATCACCCAGGTAACGCAACTCATAGCTCTGCCCGGCGTACTCGAAGCGCGGCGCATCGGGGGCGTAATAGGCTTCCAATTCGTACGGCGACACCCGCACGATACCTTCGATGGTGTTCAGCGGAATGGCGTAGAGGTCTTCACCCGACAGCACCATCAGCGCACGGTTGACCGACACGGTGAATGGCAGGCGAATGGTGAAGGTGGTGCCGGTGCCGGGCAGCGACTCGATGCTCATCGAACCGCCCAGCTGTTTGACTTCAGAGTGAACCACGTCCATGCCGACGCCACGCCCGGAAATCTGCGTGACCTTCTCGGCGGTGGAGAAACCCGCTTCGAGAATAAATTGCAGCACTTCGTAGTCGGTCAGATCGGCATCAGCGTCCATCAAGCCGCGTTCGATGGCTTTGCGTTTCACCGCATCCAGACGAATACCACCACCGTCGTCGGCCAGGGTCAGGACGATATCGCCGCCCTCACGGCCCAGCGTCAAACGAATGGTACCCTGTTCCGGTTTACCGGCTGCCCGGCGAACGCCGGCAGCCTCAATACCATGGTCGACGGCATTACGCAGCATATGCTCCAGCGGCGCGACGATGCGTTCGAGAACCGTACGATCCATCTCCCCCTCGGCATTGCCGACGAGGAACTCGACCTGCTTGCCCAGCTCGCCGGAAATCTGCCGCACGATACGGCGCAGACGAGGTACCAGGCGGTCGAACGGCACCATGCGGGTGCGCATCAGACCTTCCTGCAGTTCAGAGTTGACCCGTGCCTGTTGCAGCAGCAGGGTTTCTGCATCGCGGTTACGCGCGGCCAGGGTTTCTTTCAGGTCGAGCAAGTCGGAGGCGGACTCGAAGAGTGCACGTGAAAGCTGCTGCAGCTGCGAGTGACGGTCCATTTCCAGTGGGTCGAAGTCCTCATAACCCACACGCTCGGCCTCAGCCTGGATACGGCTGAGGATCTGCGCCTGGGTTTCGGTGTCGAGGCGGCGCAACTGATCGCGTACACGGTCGATGGTGGCCTCCATCTCACTCAAGGTGAAACCGAAGTCACTGACCTGTTGCTCGACACGGCCGCGGAAAATCGAGGTTTCACCCGCCAGGTTGACCAGGCCTTCGAGCAACTCGGCCGGTACCTTGACCAGTTCCTGCGGCGCACGCCGCGACGCAGCTTCCTGCGCAGCTTCTTCAGCACGACGGACGAACGGCAGCACCTTGGCCACCAGCTCCTGCGCCGGCATCGTGCTGGCCGCCACAATCGGTGTGACCAACTCGGGCAGGCGTGCCTGCGGCTCGTCCGTTAGAGCCGCGCCAGGTGCAGTAATGCTATCGGCTACCAGGCTGTCATTCAGGCGCTGACGCAGGGCATCAAGCTCTTGTTGCAAGCCTTCGAACCCCGACTGCACGTCGACAAACAGGCTTTGCGGCCAAGGCGCGCCCTGAGCCTGCGCCTCGGTCAGGTGCTGCTCAAGGCTGTGGGTCAGGTCGCCCAGGCGTTTCTGCCCGGCCAGCCGAGCACCGCCTTTGAGGGTATGCAGGATACGCAGCATTTCATCGATGCTGCTGCCGTCTTCACGGTCTGCCTCCCAACGGCCGATGGCTTCCTCCATGGCCTCCAGCAGGTCGTCACCCTCTTCGAGGAAAATGTCGAGAATGTCTGATTCGGCGTCATCATCCTGCTCGGATTCGGCCGCCTTGAGAGCCACCGAAGACGGTATGCTCAACTGCTCGTTCGGGTTGGCGCGAAAGCGTTTGATGGTTTCGATCAGCGCCTCGCCATTGGGTACTGCACGCTTGTCGCGCACCGCTTCAAGCATCTCGGCCAGGCTGTCGTGGCAACTTTGCAACAGAGTAAACAGGTCCTGACTGGCTCGCAGACGACCCTGACCAAGCCCTTCGTAGAGAAACTCCAGTTCGTGGGCCAGGTCACCAATTTCTCGAATCTCGGCCATCCGTGCACCACCCTTGAGGGTGTGCAGGTCGCGCTGCAGTGATTCCAGCTCCAGACTGTTGTCGACGTCATCCATCCAGCGCTGCAAGGCTGCACCGGCGCTGTCGATAATGTCGAAACCTTCCTCAAGGAAGATTTCCACCAGTTCAGGGTCACGTTCGTCGTCCAGCACCTGCGCCGCCGCCATGGTGGAAACCGGCTCTGGCTCTGGCTCTGGCTCTGGCTCTGGCTCTGGCTCTGGCTCTGCAAGCGGAGTGTCATGCCATTCGACCGGCACAGCCAACTCGGGCGCCAAAGGTTGCTCATCCAGCTCAATGGCTGGCAGCTCGAATGCCTCGATGTCTAACGACGGTTCGTCGACTACGTCGCTCTCAATGGCAACCGGTGCGGCCTCTGCCAGAATGCCGAAATCGATTTCTTCTTCGACGGCCGGCAACTCAGGCTGCTCAAGATCTAGAAAATCGACTGTTTCCAACTCAGGCAGTGCTTCGGCTTCGGCTTCGGCTTCGGCTTCGGCGGCAGGCTCGGGCACAATCGGGGTAACGGGTAAGCTTTGCCCGCCACTCTGACGGAAGCTGCGGATGGCCTCGATCAATTGTTCAGGCGAACGCATGACATCACGCGCCTGCAGTTGCTCCAGCAACTGCGCCAGTTGATCGTGGCTCTGCTGCAACAGCCCCGCCAGGGCAGGCGAGAAACTGTAGCGACGATCAACCAACCCCTCATAAAGGGACTCAAGTTCATGGGCAAGATCGCCAATCGGGCGAATCTCGGCCATGCGCGCGCCCCCCTTGAGCGTATGCAGATCACGCTGCAGGGACGACAGCGCTGCCTTGTTTTCCGGGTCAGCCAGCCAGCGCTCAAGCGCCTGCCCGGCGCTGTCGAGAATATCGACGGCTTCTTCAAGGAAGATCGCCACCATTTCCTCGTCCAGTGACTCATAGAGCGAAGCCGCTGCAGGTTCCTCGGCAGGATCAATCACTTCTGCGAGCGGGGCCGGCTGTTCTTCTTCAACAGAGACGTCAAACGTCTGCGCTGCCGGCTCTTGTGGCTCAGACAGGCTTAGGCTTTCTAGGGCTGCCGTGGCGTCGGCCAGTTCAACGATCTCGATACCGGAGTCACCGTCGCGGGACAGCAGCGCCAAGGTATTGGGATCTAAAGCCTCATCCAGAAGACTACGCAGTGCCATGACGCGTTCAGGCGCCGCGCTGACCTGCAACGCAGCAGCGACCTGATCCATCATGCCGATCAGGGCTTCGTGAGCCTGCTCGGCTTCACTGAAGAAGCGCTCGCTGACGGCCAGACTGCCTTCTTCAACAGCGCCATAGAGGTCCAGCAGCGCTTCGCACAGCTCATCAATCTGTGGCAGATCAGCCATCTCGGCACCGCGGCCAAGGGTGGTCAGCTCCTCCAAAAGCGAGCTGAGTTCCTGCCGCTCGGAGGGGTGTTCGCGCCACTTGCGCAGCAGGTCTTCGGCGTCCAGCAGGATGTCCATGCCTTCGGCCAGGAAGATGCTGATCATCTGCGGGTCGCGCTTTTCACCTGGCTCGCTCTGACGACTGTTTTCTGCATGTTCCAGACGGTCGTTGTGCAGTTTCTGCACGCGCTCAAGAAACTCGCTGGCTCCCGGCAAAGCTGCCAATGGATGGGTTTCCAGCTGGTCAAGACCCAGGCGGAACAGCTTTTCAGCGCTACTCAGCAGTTCGGCTTCGGCCAAGTCCATCGGGATCAGGTTGGTCTTGAATTCCTTGACTAGTTTTTCCAGCGGCGAGGCGATTTCCGCCACCGGCTGAATGCCGGCCATCGAAGCACTGCCCTTGAGGGTGTGCAGAGCACGCTGCAGATCATCGGTAACCTGTTGCGGCAGTTCCTGGGCACAATCAGCGAGGAAACCCACTAGGGTATCCAGATGCATTTCCGCCTCGTTGCGGAAGATTTCCAGCAACTGCGGGTCCAGGCCATCCTGAGCGCAGTCTTCAACAACAGTGGCGACAACAGCTTCGGTGGTAGCAGCGGGGCTGCCCACGGGCTCAGCTACCAGCTCCACCGGGGCTTCAGGTTTTGGGAGGGTTCGACCTTTGGCCAGTGCATGCGCCGTCGCCGCCAGCAGGTCGACATCGTCGCGCTGCCGCTGAGCCTTGTTGGCAAATTCATCGACCAAGGCCGGCATCAGAGCGACCACGTCGGCGATTACCTGCTGCACCTCGGTACCCGGGGTGATGCTGCGGTCAAGCACACGGTTGAGCAGATTCTCAATTGCCCAGCCCAGCTCACCGATCACCAGCGCACGCACCATGCGACCGCTGCCCTTGAGGGTGTGGAAAGCACGGCGAATTTCGGCCAGAGCGTCCTTGTTGTCGGTATCGGCGCACCACTGCGGGAAGTACTCACCAATGGTTTCCAGCACTTCACCGACTTCTTCGATAAAGACTTCCAGCAATTCGTCATCGACCGGTTCTTCGTCGGCCGGCGGTGGCAGCAGGCTGGGCGGCACATCGTGAGCCGGTGGGTTGATCGCCTGCACCGGAGCGGCCATGACATCGGCCATCGACAGGGCTTTCTCGGCAACCGATTGCGTAGATTCTTCGTTCAGCGAAGCGCTGGGCAGCTCAATTTCGGGTAGTTCAAGGGCCGCAAACTCGGCTTCACCCCAGTTACTCGGACTGTCAGCGGCGTCCAGCTCCAGGCTATCGAACGCCAGTTCTTCAGTGGCTTGCGCTTGTTCCTGCGCGGTGTCCGGCAACGGCAGAGGCTCGGCCTCGACCAGATCACGACTGAAGTCGATCAGTTCAAGATCAGCCGCGACGCTATCAGCCGACCACTCGGACTCGCTGCGCGGAGCCTCAATCGCGGTTGACTCCAGATCCGCAAACTCGGCACTGAAATCATCAGCCAGCTCCAAACTCAGCGGTTCGTCGACGGTTTGCGGCGTTGGCTCGTCGACCACCTCAGGCTCGGCACTGAGTACTTCAAGATCATCCAGCGGGTCGGCCAATGGCGCGAAGGACTGCACTTGCGGCTCAACGCGGTCGAGAATCGAAGGTTTTTCCTTTAGCGGGTAACCCAGGCTTTCCAGGCTTTCTTCGGCCACATCGAGAATCAGATCGCCCTGGGCCGCATGATCCTCGGCCAGACGCTCAAGGTAATACTCGACGCTGGTGATGGCGTCCGCCAGAGTGTCGAGACTCTGCCAGTTTGGCACAGCCTTGCGCGCCAACAGCTGTTCCTGAATATAGCGGTTGCAGGCGTTGAGCAGGTCGGCGGCACGCTGCAGCGGAATCATCGCCAGACCGCCACGCACCTGGGTCAGCAGGTCGGGAACGCGGGCCAGATGCTCATGGTTCCACTGCGAGGCAATGAATTCGATGATCGCGTCTTTGGCCTGCTCGAGCCCATTGCGCGCCTCTTTGATAACCAGCTGGTGAATCTGTGCCACATCAGTGGTCGGCAAGTGGCTTTCCGCCCGGTGACCCTCTTGGGCAGGACCGACCATACCGGCCAGGGTGGCTTCGACATACAACAGCGCCCCAGCGACATCCATCAGAACCGCATCGCTCGGTTCGCCCTGGCCCTTGGCCAAGCCGTTGACTACATCAAGCTGGTCGACAATGACTTTGCGCGGCTGACCGAAACCCAGCACCGCGAGGGTGTCAGCAATCTGCTTGAGCGGTGCGGCCAGCGCGTCAAGATCCGTGACCTGAGTACGGTCGCTGCGCACAAACAGATCAAGGCTGTCTTTGACTCGCACCAACTCTTCGCACAACGCGGCAACCACCGAACGCATGGCATCACGATCCGGACCGGCCAGGCGGGCGCGCTCCTCGTCGACCACGTCATTGTCCGGCAGGGCATCGTCGAGTCGGTACTGCTCACGCAGGGTGCGCACACGCGGCGACTGCGCCGAAGACTTGGCCACATAGAACAGCAGGTTCTTGCTCAATTCATCAGGGGCAGACTGGTTAAGGCCATCGGCGCCCTGCTCAAGCAAGCGCTTGAGCTCTTTATCGACCTGACGCAGCAGGGTACGAATCGAGGACCCGTTGGCCACACTGCCGTTAGCCAGCCCTTCGACCACTCCCGAGGCGATCTGCCAGAGCGAACCCAGCGGCGAATCCTTGCACAGGTTTTCCAGGCGTGCGAATACCCGCGCCATGTAACCCAGGTTGGTGGGCAGATCCTGGTTGCGAATCACCCCAACCAGTGCCATCTGCAGCATCTGCCGCAGTTTGCGCAACAGTACCGGTAACTCAGCAGTGCGCAACTGGTCAATCGACTCGTTAGGCAGTGCCGGGGTACGCCCGGACATATCCGGGGCGAACAGGCTGGTTTCCGAAAGCAGTTTTTCCCCACGCGCAGCGCGCAGGTCATTGAGCAGAGGCAGCACGACCATCGGCAGGTCGCGGCGGGCAGTCTGGATACGGTCAAGGTACACCGGCAGCTGCAGAATCGACTGCATCAGCACTTCCAGGGCTTCGCCCTGGTTGGTCACGCGGCCGTCAATCAGCGCGCCGGCCAGCTGCTCCATTTCCTCAGCCAGCAGCGCTGCGCCGAAAAACTCGACCATCTGCAGGGTGCCCAGCACCTGATGCACATAGGTCTGGCAGAAACGCATGCGCGTAGCGTCCTGGGGGTTCTCGACGAACGCCTCCAGCGCCTGACGCGCCTGCTTCAGGGTTTCCGCGATCTCGCCCTTAACCCATTCCAGGGCGACATAATCGTGCCGATCACCCATAGCCACTCCACTCATAAACTTGGCTCTTCTGCCTTAGCCCTTGCGGGTAAACGCCAGCACTCGCTCGTCGGCTACCGGGAGCAACTCCGGATGCTGCCAACCTGCTACTTCGCCCACTCCCACCACCAGCAACCCCCCAGGCACCAGGCGCTCGGCCAGGCGGTTGAGGATCTCGCGGCGGCGCCAGCGACGAAAATAGATCAACAAGTTCTGACAGAAAATAACGTCCATTCCGGACATCGGTGCCTTGGCCAGTTCCAGCACATTGAGCCGGGCGCAACACACGCGCGCGGCCAGATTCGGCACCACTTTGAAACGTCCATCGTCCTGGGCCAGAAAATAGCGCTGGCACAGATCGGCATCCAACTGCTCCAGACGGCGCGCACCATATTGACCATCGCGCGCCTTGCTCAGGGCATTCAGGCTGATGTCAGTGCCTGTTACCCCGAAATGATCCGGGTGTTCACTTTCACGCAACACTTCAGCCGCGCTGATGGCCAGCGAATAAGGCTCTTCGCCGCTGGCACAGCCAACACTCCAAAGCTCCCATGGCTGCGTCACGCCCAGCTGCAAACGCTCACGCAAATAGCTTTCGAGCACTTCAAAGGAAGGACGATGACGAAAGAAACGGGTTTCCTGCACAGTCAGCCGATCCAGCAGGGTCGACCATTCCACCGCACCGCGAGGACCATCAGTGACTTGCCGGTAATACGTGGCGTAGTCCATAACGCCCAGCTCGCGCATACGCGCACTCAGATTGGTCTGCAAAAACGCCCGTCGCCGTTCATTGAGAACGACCCCGGTACGCTCCTCAAGCAGCGTCTGCCAGTCACGAAACTCCGTGGCTGTCATGTCCGCCAGAGGCTGCAAGGCCCAGACGCCTGACTGCATGTCGTGCCCCTCGCTCACGGCCATAGTCCTTGTGCGACAGGCCTTTCAGCCTGCCGCGCAGCACCTGATTACGCCTGTTCCCCACCTGGCAAGGTAAAGCCAGACACCGACTTACGCATCTCACTGGCCATCTTGGCCAGGTTACCAATGCTCTTGGCGGTGGCAGTGGTACCGGAGGAGGTTTGCGAGGTGATCTCCTGGATCACGTTCATGGTGTTTGAAATATGGCCCGCCGAAGAGGCCTGCTGACGAGCAGCGTTGGAGATGTTCTGAATCAGGGCCGCGAGGGTCTTGGATACCTTCTCGATCTCTTCCAGTGCCACCCCGGCATCCTGCGCCAGTCGCGCACCGCGTACCACTTCAGACGTCGTTTGCTCCATCGAGATAACAGCTTCGTTGGTGTCGGTCTGAATCGTTTTAACCAGCGCTTCAATCTGCTTGGTTGCCGCAGAGGAACGTTCTGCGAGACGTTGTACTTCGTCCGCTACCACGGCGAAGCCTCGACCCGCGTCACCCGCCATGGAGGCCTGGATCGCGGCGTTCAGTGCGAGGATGTTGGTCTGGTCAGCAATGTCGTTAATCAGGCTAACGATGTCACCGATCTCCTGGGACGATTCACCGAGGCGTTTAATACGCTTAGAGGTGTCCTGGATCTGCTCACGGATGTTATCCATCCCGGTGATGGTATTGTGTACGACTTCGTTACCCTTGTTGGCGATGGCTACGGAACGCTCCGCTACCGCCGAGGATTCCGAGGCGTTCGCCGATACCTGGTCAATCGATACGGCCATTTCGTTGATCGCCGCCGAGGCACCGGCAATCTCCTGAGCCTGGTGCTCTGACGCTTCGGCCAGGTGCATCGCCGTGGCCTGGGTTTCCTGGGCAGCACCGGCTACCTGAACGGCGGTCAGGTTGATCGTGGCTACCAGGTCGCGCAGCTGGTCGATGGAGTAGTTGATGGAGTCAGCGATGGCACCGGTGAAGTCCTCGGTTACCGTCGCAGCCACAGTCAAGTCACCATCTGCGAGGTCGGCGATTTCGTCGAGCAGTCGCAGAATCGCCGCCTGGTTACGTTCGTTCTTCTCAGCCGTGGAGGCCAGGCGACGGTTGGTTTCGCGCACCATCACCAGACCGATGAGGATGATCGAACCCAGCGCCAGGGCGCCCAACACATAACCAAACAGGGTGTTGATGGCGCGACCGGTGGCCAGGTCATCAAAGCCAACAGCCAGGCCAGAAGCCTTGTCCAGCAGGGTCTGCGAAACGCTGAAGATCACGTTCGCCGACTCACGCACTTGGAACAGCTCCGGCGAGGTTTCGAGAATCTCGTCCACAGAACCGGATACGAATTCGAACAATTCGGAAATTTCTGCCAGACGTTCGAGAGCTTCCTCGTCAGTCACCTTGGAAATTTCCATGGCGGCGTTGCCTTCCAGCATCGCGGCCAGTACGCGGCCGAACAGGCTGGCATCGCGACCAAACATGTCAGCGGCCTGTACCGAGTCCTGGTCACCGGCCAGCACCTTGTTCACCGAACCCAGAATACGTTCTGCCAGCAGTGATTGACGCTGGGCAACCGACACCTGGGCAGCCGGTGCACCACTCTCCAGCAGGATGTCGACCACTTCCTCGTACTCGACCTGCAATTGCGGAATGGTCTCAGCCAAGGTGGCCGCTACCTGGTGCAGCGACAGTACGGTCTGCTCGTTCGCCAGAATGGCGTCGGTGTTCTGCCGCAGGGTATCCCAATCCTGCTGCACCACGGCCATCTGCGCCTGCAGTGACTCAGGTGCCGCCGGCAGACCAGTGGCTTCGTTACCGTCAGTCAGGTAACCCCAACGCGCCTGGAAATCGTTGCGCGCATCGCGCAGCAAACCGAAGGCCTCAGCCTTACCGGCTGCCGCTTCCGTGGAGTTCTTCGCAATACGCTGGGATAGAACACGCAGTTCACCGGCGTGACCGATGTATTCCGTGTCGTAGTTGGATTGGGTGTTGATGTAGGCGAAGTTGGCGAACAACAACACGATCGACACGATCAGGACAATAAACAGCCCTGCGATCAATGTGCTACTGCGCGCACCTGCTAACAAATTACTTGCATTTAGTTTTTTCATTTACTGGCCCCCGCCTGGACCGACCGCACTACGGTTCCCATGTAACGCCAAAAGGCCGGCAATGCCGACCCCACCGATAAACTGTTAATACGCCACGTCGAGAAAACCCGGGTTCTGGGCCAGCGCGTGTGGGCTGAACACCAACCAGGGCTGTTCACGTTGAAAGACTCCGTGGATAAAGGGTGCTATGGACGCCTCGAGCGGCGGCAGCTGCTCGGAGAATGTATCCACAGGAAAATGCTGCATGCCGAATACTTCATCAACCGTCAGGCCGGCAAAGACTTCCTGATGATCAACCACCAGCACACGGCGTTTCTTGCGCAACGGCGACAGTTCATTGCCGAAGAACCCACACAGATCCATAACAGGCAGCAGGCGACCACGCACGTTGGCCACGCCCTTGACCCAGCTTTTTACGCCAGGCAACAAGGTATGCCGCGGCTCATGCAATACCTCGCCAACCTCCCCCATCGGCGCGACGAAAAAACGCTCGCCCATGCGAAAGCCGATACCGCTCCAGGTCTGCACCACCGCTTGCTGCGAAGGCAAGCCAGCAGCAAGCGAGCGACAGAGCCTGTCGATGTCCTGAAGAGTCTGAAAAGGTGTTTGCGCGTCCGACATGCCAGCTGCGGCCTTATTCTTTTTAAATTGCGGACAAACCAGGTATTAGCCGGCCAATACCGCATTCAAGGTTTTAACCAGGGTTTCTTCATCAACTGGCTTAGTCAGGTAATCCTTCGCGCCCTGGCGTTTACCCCAGACCTTGTCGGTTTCCTGATCCTTAGTGGTGACGATGATCACCGGGATATGGCTGGTGTCAGCATCCTTGGTCAGCTGACGGGTAGCCTGGAAGCCATTCAGGCCAGGCATGACGATGTCCATCAGCACGGCGTCGGGCTTTTCCTGGCGCGCCAGAGCGACGCCGTCAGCACCATTCTCCGCTTTTAGTACCTGATGACCGTGCTTTTCCAGCATGGCGGTCAGTTTGTACATTTCAGTCGGCGAGTCATCAACAATCAGAATTCGAGCCATGGTGTTTCCCAATACTTTAAAAAGGCGCTCAGCTATGCAGCCAGGCGTCAGGACGCTTGTTCAACCGGCGTAAAGTCAGGTACGTGAGCCTTGATCGCACCGAGCAGCTCTTCTTTGCTGAAGGGCTTGGTCAGATATTGATCAGAGCCAACAATGCGTCCCTTGGCTTTATCAAACAGGCCATCCTTTGAGGACAGCATGATCACCGGAGTGGATTTGAAAGCGCTGTTGTTCTTAATCAAGGCACAGGTTTGATAGCCATCAAGTCGCGGCATCATGATGTCGACAAAAATGATGTTCGGATGGGTATCGGCGATCTTTGCCAAAGCATCGAAACCGTCAACTGCGGTGATTACATCGCAGCCCACCTTTTTCAGCAGGGTTTCCGCGGTACGACGAATCGTTTTCGAATCGTCGATCACCATCACCCTCAAACCCTCGGAATGCTGTTCCATGTTTGCCCTACCATCGCCTCGGTGAGTCGTTATTCTTGCGTTATATCAGTGCGCCTGAAGCCCTGTCACCGATGGGCTATAACCCAATCGTCGGGCCTTTTTAGCACACTCTCCAGATGCAATCTATAAGCCGCACAGGGCCAAGGTTTTTCCTTGACCACCCGACCTGCCAGCGCCACCCTGACGCCACATTACAGTCGCAGCTCACCTAAAACGCTGCCATTTTTACGGAGAACACCACCATGAGCATCCGCCTTGGCATTGTCATGGACCCCATCGCCCAGATCAGCTTCAAGAAGGACAGCTCCCTGGCCATGTTGCTGGCCGCACAAGCACGCGGCTGGTCACTCTTCTATATGGAGCAGAAAGATCTTTACCAGAACCGAGGCCAAGCCCGCGCCCGGCTATCAGAGCTTAGCGTATTCAACGACCCCCAGCGCTGGTTTGAACTCGGCGCCGCACAGGACATCGCCCTGAGCGAACTGGACGTGATCCTGATGCGCAAGGATCCGCCCTTCGACAACGAGTTCGTCTACTCAACCTACCTGCTGGAACAAGCCGAACAGGACGGGGTGCTGGTGGTCAACCGCCCACAAAGCCTGCGCGATTGCAATGAAAAGTACTTTGCCACCCAGTTCAGCCAATACACACCGCCGACCGTGGTCAGCCGCAGGGCCGACATTCTGCGCGAGTTTGCCAAAGAGCAGCGTGACATCATTCTCAAACCCCTCGATGGGATGGGCGGATCGATGATATTTCGTCACCGCGAAGGCGACCCCAACCTTTCCGTGATTCTCGAGACCCTGACCAACCACGGCCAGCAGCAGATCATGGCCCAGGGTTACCTGCCGGCGATCAAGGATGGCGACAAGCGTATTTTGATGATTGACGGCGAGCCAGTGCCCTACTGCCTGGCACGCATCCCGGCTGCCGGCGAAACCCGGGGCAACCTCGCCGCCGGCGGGCGTGGCGAAGCCCGACCGCTGACCGAGCGCGACCGTGAAATCGCTGCCGCCGTCGGCCCGACGCTGCGCGAGAAAGGCCTGCTGTTTGTCGGCCTGGACGTCATCGGCGAGCACCTGACCGAGATCAACGTGACCAGCCCGACCTGCATCCGCGAGATCGACGCCGCCTTCGATACCCGCATCGGCGAACGCCTGATGGACAAGATTGCCGAGAAGCTCAATGCGCGCAGTGCTTCATAGACTTTTCCATGCGCCCTCGGCAGACTGCGCGGCAACCTGAGCAGACCCGACATGCGATGAACGCAGCAGCCCAATTCCCTGAACTTTCCAGCGCCGGCGTACAGCCGGCTGACCGTCTGGGCTTTACCCTTTTTCTCGCAGCAGTGCTGCATGCCGCACTGATCCTCGGCCTGGGCTTTACCCTGGCCGAGCCGAGCCAAATCAGCAAAACCCTGGAAATCACCCTGTCCACCTTCAAGAGCGAGGAAAAGCCCAAAGAGGCCGATTTTCTCGCCCAGGACAACCAGCAAGGCAGTGGCACCCTGGAACACAAGGCGGCGCCGAAGACCACCGAACAGGCGCTCTTCCAGGACAGCGAAGTCAACCGCGTCACCCCGCCCGCCTCGCCGCAACAGCCAGCAGTACGCCAGGAAGCACCGAAAGCCGCCGTCGCCACGCGCACCCCACAGCCGCAGAAAACTCCGGTGAAGCGCGAAGAAGCCAAACCCACACCGCAAGCCCGGCCCGCACCGGTGTTCGACAGCGCACAACTGTCGTCGGAAATCGCCAGCCTGGAGGCTGAACTGGCCCAGGAAGTTCAGCAATACGCTAAACGCCCGAAGATCCACCGCCTCAACGCCGCCTCGACCATGCGCGACAAAGGCGCCTGGTATAAGGATGAGTGGCGCAAGAAGGTCGAGCGGGTCGGCAACCTTAACTATCCAGATGAAGCGCGCCGCCAGGGCATCTACGGCAGTCTGCGCCTGCTGGTGTCGATCAACCGTGACGGCACCCTGTACGAAGTGCAGGTGCTGGAATCCTCCGGCCAGCGCACGCTCGACCAAGCCGCCCTGCGCATCGTGCGCCTGGCCGCGCCGTTCGCCCCGTTCACTGGTGACCTGGCCGATGTCGACCGCCTGGAAATCATCCGCACCTGGCGTTTCGAACGCGGCGACCGCCTGTCGAGTAACTGAATCTGCGCGCGGCGCTTGAGGCTTGCTGCTTGAAGCTCCAAACTAACGCCATGAAAGACGCCAGCCCCAGCTACCTCAAGCACCACTTCCTGATTGCCATGCCGCACATGGCCGATCCGCATTTTGCGCAGACCGTCACCTACCTGATTGACCACAACGAACACGGGGCCATGGGCCTGGTGATCAACAAGCCCAACGGACTCAATCTGGCTGACGTACTCGAGCAACTGCGTCCGGATGACGAGCCGCCCGTACTCTGCCAAAGCTTGCCGATCTTTACCGGCGGCCCGGTGCAGACCGATCGTGGCTTTGTCCTGCACCCCAGCGGGCCTCAGTTTCAGGCCACCCTGGAGCTGGGCGAGCTGGGTCTGTCGACCTCTCAAGACGTGCTGTTCGCCATCGCCGATGGTACTGGGCCGGAGAAATACCTGATCACCCTCGGTTATGCCGGCTGGGAGGCTGGACAGCTGGAAGCTGAACTGGCTGACAACGCTTGGCTGACCTGCCCGGCCGACCACGCCATCCTCTTCGACCTACCCTTTGACCAACGCCTGAACGCTGCAGCCTCGCGCCTGGGCGTCAACCTCAGCCTGCTCACCTCACAAGCCGGGCACGCCTGATGGCCGAGGCGAATACAAAACCGCTGCGCCTGCTGCTGGGCTTTGACTATGGCACCAAGCAGATCGGCGTCGCGGTCGGTCAGGTGATCACCGGCCAGGCCCGTGAACTGTGCATCCTCAAAGCACAGAACGGCGTGCCGGACTGGCAAAAGGTCGAAGCGCTGATCAAAGAGTGGCAGCCGGACGCCATCGTCGTTGGCCTGCCGCTAAACATGGACGGCACGAAAAGCGAGATGAGCGAGCGCGCGGAAAAATTCGCCCGCCGCCTAAACGGCCGCTTCAACTTGCCCGTACACACCCACGACGAACGCCTGACCACTTACGAGGCCAAGGGCCAGCGCTTGCAGCACGGACAAACCGGCGGCTACCGCGAACGCCCGGTCGATGCCCTGGCCGCTGCACTCTTGTTGCAGGGCTGGCTAGAAGAACATTGTTTGGGCTAACCCCCGCTAAGACTGCATCTGGAGTGTTGCCATGAGCTTACCCAACCCGGCCGAACTGCTACCGCAAATGGCCGACGCCCTGACCCGCCACCTGAACCAACGGCAAATCAGTGCGCCGCGCTTTATCGGCATCCGCACCGGCGGCGTCTGGGTGGCCCAGGCCTTGCTCGAAACCCTCGGCCGCCAGGACGCGCTGGGCATTCTCGATGTGTCCTTCTACCGTGATGACTTCACCCAGAATGGCCTGCACCCGCAGGTGCAACCATCCGAGCTGCCGTTCGAGATCGAAGGCCAGCACCTGGTGCTGATCGACGATGTACTGATGAGCGGCCGCACCATCCGCGCCGCACTCAATGAGCTGTTCGATTATGGCCGCCCAGCCAGCGTGACCCTGGTCAGCCTGCTGGATCTCAATGCCCGCGAGCTGCCGATTCGTCCGGATGTGGTCGGCGCCACACTGTCACTGCCGGCGGATCAGCGGGTAAAATTGACCGGTCCCACACCGCTGACCCTCGAATTCCAGACGCTTGCCCACTGAGACTCGCCCCATGACGACCCTAGCCAAGCGCTCGCTGCAGCTCAATGACCAAGGCCAACTGCGCCATTTTCTGTCCCTCGACGGCCTGTCCCGTGAGCTGTTGACGGAAATCCTCGACACCGCCGATTCCTTCCTCGAAGTCGGCGCACGCGCGGTCAAGAAAGTCCCACTGCTGCGCGGCAAAACGGTGTGCAACGTGTTCTTCGAGAACTCCACGCGCACGCGTACCACCTTCGAACTGGCCGCCCAGCGCCTGTCAGCGGACGTCATCACGCTCAACGTTTCGACCAGTTCCACGAGTAAAGGCGAGACGCTGTTCGACACCCTGCGCAACCTGGAAGCCATGGCCGCCGACATCTTTGTCGTGCGCCATGCGGACTCCGGTGCCGCGCATTTTATTGCCGAGCATGTGTGCCCGAATCTGGCCATCATCAACGGCGGCGACGGCCGTCACGCCCACCCCACCCAGGGCATGCTCGACATGCTGACCATTCGCCGGCACAAAGGCGGCTTCGAGAATCTCTCGGTGGCCATCGTCGGCGACATCCTGCATTCGCGGGTGGCGCGCTCGAACATGCTGGCGCTGAAAACCCTGGGCTGCCCGGATATTCGCGTGATCGCACCGAAAACCCTGCTGCCGGTTGGCATCGAGCAATATGGCGTGACGGTTTACAGCGACATGAATGAAGGGCTCAAGGACGTCGATGTCGTGATCATGCTGCGCTTGCAGCGCGAGCGCATGACCGGCGGCCTGCTGCCCAGCGAGGGCGAGTTCTACCGCCTGTTCGGCCTCACCGAACAACGCCTTAAATTGGCCAAACCGGACGCTCTGGTCATGCACCCGGGCCCGATCAACCGCGGCGTGGAAATCGAATCGGCGGTGGCCGATGGCCCGCAGTCGGTGATTCTCAATCAAGTCACTTACGGCATTGCCATCCGCATGGCGGTGCTGTCCATGGCCATGAGCGGGCAAACCGCGCAGCGCCAGCTCAATCAAGATGCCGAGGAGCAGAACTGATGCGTATCCGTATCCTCGCCGCCCGCGTAATCGACCCGGCCAGCGGTCTTGATCAGCAAACGGACCTGTACATTGAACGCGGCAAAGTGGTCGCCATCGGCCAGGCACCCGCCGGCTTTGTCGCCGAGCAGAGCATCGACGCCCAAGGCTTGGTCGCCACGCCAGGGCTGGTCGATCTTAACGTCGCCCTGCGCGAACCGGGCTACAGCCGCAAAGGCAGCATCGCAACGGAAACTCTGGCCGCAGCCGCCGGCGGCGTCACCAGCCTGTGCTGCCCGCCCTTCACCAAGCCCGTGCTGGATACGCCAGCGGTGGCTGAGCTGATTCTCGACCGCGCCCGCGAAGCCGGGCACACCAAAGTGTTCCCGATTGGCGCATTGAGCAAAGGCCTGGAAGGCGAGCAACTGGCAGAGCTGGTAGCCCTGCGCGACGCGGGCTGCGTGGCCTTCGGCAACGGCCTGGACAGTTTCCGCAATAACCGCACCCTGCGCCGCGCCTTGGAGTACGCGGCCACCTTTGACCTGACGGTGATCTTCCATTCTCAGGATCACGACCTGGCTGAAGGCGGCCTCGCCCATGAAGGGGCCACCGCGAGCTTCCTCGGCCTGCCGGGTATTCCGGAAACTGCAGAGACAGTGGCACTGGCTCGCGACCTGTTGCTGGTCGAGCAAACCGGCGTGCGCGCGCATTTCAGCCAACTGACCAGCGCTCGCGGCGCACAACTGATCGCCGACGCCCAAGCCCGAGGCCTGCCGGTCACCGCCGATGTGGCGCTGTATCAGCTGATCCTCACCGATGAGGCACTGAGCGACTTTTCCAGCCTGTACCACGTGCAGCCACCGCTGCGCACAGTCGCTGACCGAGACGGCCTGCGCGCTGCCGTGAAAAGCGGTGTAATCAGCGCCATCGCCAGCCATCACCAGCCGCATGAACGCGACGCCAAACTCGCCCCATTCGGGGCCACCGAACCTGGCATCAGCAGCGTGCAACTGCTCCTGCCCTTGGCCATGAGCCTGGTGCAGGACGGCCTGCTTGACCTGCCCACACTGCTCGCACGCCTCAGCAGTGGCCCCGCACAGGCGCTACGTCTGCCGACGGGTAGCCTGCGTGTGGGCGCAGCGGCCGATGTGCTGCTGTTTGATCCGCAGGCTTCAAGCGTGGCCGGTGAAACCTGGTATTCAAAAGGAGACAACTGCCCGTTCATCGGTCATTGCCTGCCGGGTGCCGTGCGCTACACCTTGGTAGACGGCCGTATCAGCTATCAAGCCTGAAAGCTGACGGGTAGGACCCCGTGGGAGGCGCTTTAGCGGCGAGCGTTTAACAGCGTTTTGCGGCTAAAGCCCCTCCCACGACACGGCAAAACTTGCGAAAACATACGCGTTTGGTCAGCCGCTCAAGCGCGCTCAGCGTTCTTGATTGATACCTGATTATTCAGCGTCCAGAAGTCATACAGCACGCCGATCAGGAACAAGCCACCGGTAAACAGGTACAGGATGCCGGTGATCCACTTGCCCTGATACATGCGGTGCACGCCGAAAATGCCGAGAAAGGTCAGCAGAATCCAGGCCACGTTGTAATCGGTGTCACCGGCGGTAAAGCGCAGATCGGCTTCGCGGTCCATGGCCGGGATCAGAAACAGGTCAACAATCCAGCCAATAAACAGCAAGCCCAAGGTGAAGAACCAAATGGTTCCGGTCACCGGTTTGCCGTAATAAAAACGGTGCGCGCCGAGAAAGCCAAAAATCCACAGCAAGTAGCCGATGACTTTGCTGTGCGTGTCCTGTCGCTGCATGGAATTGCCTCCCCTATTGATATGACGGTTGGACGCCACACTCTACGCAAGGTTCGCCGCAGGAGGAAATTCGGCCGCCCCATCCCCTTGAAGGCGCTTGCTGATTGCTAAATACTGTATGCATAACCAGTTAATGCAGGCCGTATCATGCAACTGATCGAAAAGCTCACCGTGCTGGCCGATGCCGCCAAGTACGATGCCTCCTGCGCCAGCAGCGGCGCGCCCAACCGCAGCTCCAAGGGCAAGAGCGGCATCGGCTCGACCAACGGCATGGGCATCTGCCACAGCTTCACCCCAGATGGACGCTGCGTGGCGCTGTTGAAGATCCTGCTGACCAATTTCTGCCTGTATGACTGCCAGTACTGCGTCAACCGCCGCTCCAGCGATGTGCCGCGCGCGCGTTTCACCCCAGAAGAAGTGGTGACCCTGACCCTCGACTTCTACAAGCGCAATTGCATCAGCGGCCTGTTTCTCAGCTCGGGGATCATCCGCTCGGCCGATTACACCATGGAGCAGCTGATCCGCGTGGCCAAACTGCTGCGCGAGGAACATGAATTTCGCGGCTACATCCACCTCAAAACCATCCCCGATGCCGACCCGCTGCTGATTGCTGAAGCCGGTCGTTACGCCGATCGCCTCAGCGTGAACATCGAACTGCCCACTGAAAGCAGCCTGATCCGTCTGGCCCCGGAAAAGCAGGTGCGCACCATCAAGCAGGCCATGCATTCCATCCACCAAGGCGAGAGCGAAGCGCGCGCGGAAACACGCGCGCCACGCTTCGCCCCGGCTGGGCAAAGCACGCAAATGATCATTGGTGCCGATGCCACCGACGACAGCACCATCCTGCACACCGCCGCCTCGCTCTACGGCAATTACCGCTTGCGTCGGGTCTATTACTCCGCGTTCAGCCCGATTCCGCAGAGTCCGAATACCGTGCCGTTCGAAGCCCCGCCGCTGCTGCGTGAACACCGGCTGTATCAGGCTGATTTCCTTTTGCGCGGTTATGGCTTCGAGGTGGGCGAGTTGCTCAAGGGCCCCGGCAATCTGGCCCTGGACATTGACCCGAAACTGGCCTGGGCACTGAACAACCGCGAGCATTTCCCGATCGACCTCAATCGCGCCGAACCGGCCATGATCGCCCGCGTGCCCGGTATCGGCGTGCTCAGCGCCAAACGGCTGGTGGCCTTACGCCGGGAAAAGCGCATCCGCTTCGATGACCTCACACGCCTGCGCTGCGCCTTGGAAAAGGCCAAGCCGTTTATCGTCACGCAGGACTATCGCCCCCTGCAGGCCAGCCGCGAATCCCTGCTGCTGCGCCAGCAACTGAGCGAAACCCCTGCACAAATGGCGCTGTGGTGATGCACAGCGCGCAATTCGACGGCAGCTTTGCCGGCTGGCGTGAGGTCGCTAGAAGCCTGTTACAGCAAGGCGTGCCGCCACATCAGATCACCTGGCTGGCTGACGGAGCCAGCCGCGGGCTGTTCGACCACACGCCATCACCCAGCAATCCACCCGCAGCAAAACCAGCACTGCGCATCCCCAAGCAGCTACTGGAACTGCTGCAGAATGCGGCCTATTTTCGCGTCGAGGATCGCTGGAGCCTGCTCTATCGGATTCTCTGGCGCGTCGCCCAGGGTGATCACGCCGCCATGCTGCCGGGGGATATTGACGGCAGCCAACTGCACAAACGACTCAAGGCGATACGCCGCGAGGCCCATCACCTGCATGCCTTCTTACGCTTTCATCCACGCCCGGAAAACGCCGAAGGGCCACAACTGGTGGCCTGGCACGAACCGGCCCATGACATCCTCGCCAGTGCCAGCAGGCACTTTGCCGAACGCCTGGGGCGAAACACATGGCTTATTGCCACGCCGGATGACGGCGTCTACTGGGACGGCCAACACTTGCACTACCAACGGCCGTGCCCAAGTGAATGGCAGCGCCTGGCGCAAGCGCCCGAGGACAAGGGAGAAGCACTGTGGCTGGCCTATTACGGCAGCACCTTCAACCCAGCGCGGCTGAACCGCAGTGCCCTGGAAACCAGCATGCCCGTGCGCTTCTGGAAAAATCTGCCGGAAGGCACGCTGATTCCACAATTGATGAGCCAGGCCCGCGCCGGCGCGCAACGCGATGGCCAGGCCGAAGCCGTAGCGCGCCAGGGCGGCAAACGCATTCGCCACCCCAGCACGCAACCACCCGCACTCAGCGAAAGCGGCGACCCGGCTCTTCGTCGCTGATTTCCAGCGACAGACCCTGGGCCATGCTGCTCAGGTGATCACCATCGGTTTCCGAACCGAGCTTGATCATCAGGCGCAGGTCGTTGGCCGAGTCGGCGTACAGCAGCGCATCTTCATAGGTGATCTCACCCTGGCTGTAGAGGTTGTACAGCGCCTGGTCGAAGGTCTGCATGCCCTGCTCGGTGGAGCGTTTCATCAGTGACTTGAGCTCATGCACCTCACCCTTGCGGATCAGGTCAGCCGCCAGCGGGGTATTGATCAGCACCTCAATCACCGCACGGCGGCCCTTGCCATCCGGGGTTGGAATCAGTTGCTGCGCGACGATGGCCTTGAGGTTGAGCGACAGGTCCATCCACACCTGGTTCTGCCGATCGGAGGGGAAGAAGTTGATGATGCGGTCCAGCGCCTGGTTGGCGTTGTTGGCGTGCAGGGTAGCCAGACACAAGTGACCGGTTTCGGCGAAGGCCACGGCATGGTCCATGGTTTCGCGGGTACGCACCTCACCGATAAGAATCACATCAGGCGCCTGGCGCAGGGTGTTCTTCAGTGCCACCTCGAAGGACTCGGTGTCGATGCCCACCTCACGCTGAGTGACGATGCAGCTCTGGTGCTGGTGGATGTACTCGATCGGGTCTTCGATGGAAATGATGTGGCCGCTGCTGTTCTTGTTGCGGTAGCCAATCATTGCGGCCAGCGAGGTCGACTTACCGGTACCGGTCGCGCCGACAAACAGCACCAGGCCGCGCTTGGTCAGGGCCAGCTTCTTGAGGATTTCCGGCAGTTTCAGCTCGTCCAGCGTCGGGATGTTGGTCTCGATGCGACGCAGCACCATGCCGGCAAGGTTGCGCTGGTAAAACGCACTGACACGGAAACGGCCAACGCCGCGGGCACTGATGGCGAAGTTGCACTCGTGGTTCTCGGTAAAGTCACGGCGCTGCTGTTCGTTCATCACCGCGTGCACGGTTTCGCGGGTCTGCTCCGGCGACATGGGCGTCTTGGTGATCGGCATGATCTTGCCGTTGACCTTCATCGACGGTGGCACGCCCGCAGTAATAAACAGGTCAGAGCCGCCCTTTTCAACCATCAGGCGCAGCAGTTTTTCGAATTCCATCGTTGTTCGCCCATGTGCATCACGCGGTTATGCAAAGGCCAGCGGCAGGCGCGTGAATTGCCGCTGGTGTGGACCCGGTGGCGGAACCACCTGAGTGTTGTCGGTCTAGAAGTTTTCCGGAGTTTTGGCTTTTTCCCGCGCGGCTTCGCGCGTGACGATACCTTTGGACACTAGGGTTTTCAGGCAGGAATCGAGCGTCTGCATACCCAGAGAACCACCGGTCTGGATCGCCGAGTACATCTGCGCCACCTTGTCCTCGCGGATCAGGTTACGGATGGCCGGGGTGCCGATCATGATTTCATGGGCCGCCACGCGACCACCGCCGATTTTCTTCAGCAGGGTTTGCGAGATCACCGACTGCAATGACTCAGACAGCATGGAACGCACCATGGACTTCTCTTCAGCCGGGAAAACGTCAACCACACGGTCGATGGTTTTGGCCGCCGAGGTGGTGTGCAGGGTGCCAAACACCAGGTGACCGGTTTCTGCGGCAGTCAGCGCCAGGCGGATGGTTTCCAGGTCACGCATCTCGCCGACCAGGATAATGTCCGGGTCTTCCCGCAGCGCCGAGCGCAGGGCTTCGGAGAAGCCCAGGGTGTCACGGTGCACTTCGCGCTGGTTGACCAGGCACTTCTTCGACTCGTGCACGAACTCGATTGGGTCTTCGACGGTGAGAATGTGGTGGTACTTGTTGCTGTTGATGTAGTCGAGCATCGCCGCCAAGGTGGTCGACTTGCCCGAACCGGTTGGCCCGGTGACCAGCACCAGGCCGCGCGGCACATCGGAAATCTTGCGGAAGATCTCGCCCATGCCGAGGTCTTCCATGCTCAGCACTTTCGAGGGAATGGTCCGAAATACCGCGCCAGAACCGCGGTTCTGGTTGAAGGCGTTAACCCGGAAACGCGCAACACCCGGCACTTCAAAGGAGAAATCGGTTTCGAGGAACTCCTCAAAATCCTTGCGCTGCTTATCGTTCATGATGTCGTAGATCAGTGCGTGGACCTGTTTGTGGTCCAGCGCAGGCAGATTGATCCGGCGAACATCACCGTCAACCCGAATCATCGGAGGCAGGCCAGCGGAGAGATGCAGGTCCGATGCACCTTGCTTGGCACTGAAGGCCAGCAATTCAGTGATATCCATGGGACTCCCTAATGACAGACAAGCAGGTAGAATGCCGCGAAACCCAGGCGGCGGGCGCAAGTAATGTCCACGATAGCAGAGAATATTGCAAAGGTCGGAGCGCGTATCCGTGAGGCGGCGCAAGCCTCGCAGCGCGATTATGCGGCTGTCGGCCTGCTCGCGGTAAGCAAAACCAAACCTGCTGCGGCGATCCGTGAAGCCTTTGCTGCCGGCGTGCCGGACTTCGGCGAGAATTACCTGCAGGAAGCCTTGGAAAAGCAGACCGAACTGAGCGATCTGCCGCTGACCTGGCACTTTATCGGCCCGATTCAATCGAACAAAACCAAGCCGATCGCCGAGCACTTCGCCTGGGTGCATTCGGTGGATCGCCTGAAAATCGCCCAACGCCTGTCTGATCAGCGTCCGATAGGCATGCCGCCCTTGAATATCTGCCTGCAGGTGAATGTCAGCGGTGAGGCCAGCAAATCGGGCTGTCACCCGGACGAGTTAACGGCGCTGGCACACGCGGTTACACAACTGCCCAACCTGCGGCTGCGTGGATTGATGACAATCCCCGAGCCCACCGATGACCCCAGCGAGCAACGTGCCGCCTTCGCCCGCTTGCGCGAACTGCAACACGACCTGAACCTGGGCCTCGACAGCCTGTCCATGGGCATGAGCCATGATCTGGAAGCGGCGATCGCCGAAGGCGCAACCTGGGTGCGCATCGGTACCGCCTTGTTCGGCGCGCGCGACTAAAGCAGCCACTGATTGAGTTTGCCTTCAGCCTTATTAAGGAAGCCCGTTATGACCACTCCCCGCATTGCCTTTATCGGTGCCGGCAATATGGCTGCCAGCCTGATCGGCGGCCTGCGTGCCCAGGGCATCGGCGCCGACGCCATTCGCGCCAGCGACCGCGGTGCCGAACAACGCAGCAAGATCAGCGCTGAGTTCGGCATTACCACGTTCGAGGCCAACGCCGAAGCCATCCAGGGCGCAGACGTAATCGTGCTGTCGGTCAAGCCGCAGGTGATGAAGGAGGTCTGCCTGGACCTCGCCGCGCACATCGGCGCACAGCAGTTGGTGGTGTCGATTGCGGCCGGAATCAGCTGCGCCAGCCTGGAAAACTGGCTCGGCCCGCGCGCGATTGTACGCTGCATGCCCAACACGCCGGCGTTGCTGCGCCAGGGCGTCAGCGGCCTGTATGCCAATGCGCAGGTTTCACCGGCCCAGCGCCAGCAGGCCGAACAGCTGCTCAGCGCCGTTGGCCTGGCGCTGTGGCTGGATCAGGAAGCGCAGATCGATGCCGTCACCGCCGTATCCGGCAGTGGTCCGGCGTATTTCTTCCTGCTGATCGAAGCCATGACCGCCGCAGGCGAGAAACTCGGCCTGCCGCGCGAGACCGCCGCCCAGCTGACATTGCACACTGCACTCGGCGCGGCCCGGATGGCCGTGGCCAGCGATGTCGAGGCCAGTGAACTGCGCCGCCGGGTCACCTCACCGGCCGGCACCACCGAAGCCGCAATCAAGACCTTCCAGGCCAATGGCTTCGAAGCCCTGGTCGAGAAAGCCCTGAACGCCGCCGCCCACCGCTCTGCCGAGCTGGCCGAACAACTGGGTCAATAAAGGAGCCACCATGATCGGACTCGACAACGCCGCTGTTTATATCCTGCAGACCATTGGCAGCCTGTACCTGCTGATTGTGTTGCTGCGCTTTATCCTGCAACTGGTGCGGGCAGACTTCTACAACCCGCTTAGCCAGTTCATCGTACGCGCCACCCACCCGCTGCTGAAACCGCTGCGCAAGGTGATTCCGAGCGTCGCCGGGCTTGATCTGGCCTCGCTGGTGCTGGCCATCCTGGTGCAGTTGGTGCTGATGGCATTAACCCTGATGCTGCTCGGTTATGGCGTGGATAACCCGCTGCAGCTGCTGGTGTGGTCGATTGTTGGCGTCACCGCGCTGTTCCTCAAGGTGTTCTTCTTCGCTCTGATCATCAGCGTGATCCTCTCCTGGGTCGCCCAGGGCAGCCATAACCCCACGGCCATGCTGATCAATCAGATCTGCGAACCGTTGCTGTCGCCGATCCGCCGTTTGCTGCCGAGCATGGGCGGGCTGGACCTGTCGCCGATCGTCGCATTCCTGATTCTCAACCTGATCGACATGCTGGTGATCCGCAACCTGGCGATCATGACCGGGATGTACAAAGGCCTCAGCCTGGCGATCTGAGCCAAGCACCGATGAGCCATTTTCGCTGGGACGGCGCCGACCTGATCCTCGACTGCCACCTGCAGCCCAAGGCGAGCAAGGATGAGTTCGCCGGGCTGCACGGTGATCGGCTGAAAATCCGCCTCACCGCGCCCCCCCGTAGACGGCAAAGCCAATGCGCTGCTGCTGGCCTTCCTGGCCTGCGCATTGGCCGTCAGCAAAAGCCAGGTCAGCCTGGAAAGCGGCCAGCAAAGCCGGCAAAAACGCGTGCGCATCAAACAGCCGCAACGACTTCCGCCGGAGCTGGAACTGACCACTCAGTCACCCTGACTGACCATAAGGCGGGCGTGCGACGACATGCAATTGACGCCATAGCTGTGGCCCGCATAATGCCAATCGAGTCAATCCACGAACGTCGTGGATCTGGCTTAATTTCACAGGCTTTAAAGCGTCATCTGCCGCGTCGACTCGCTAAGCGGCAACATGCAATGTGTGCCCGACTTGACCTGGGTGCCGTATAGCCCCAGTCGCCCCACAATGGATGCGCCAACCGGAGGAAAGCCAGGATGAGCATGGAACGTCTCAGTCAGCAGGTGGATGCGTACGTCGCCTGGAAGCGCGAGCTGATGCGTGAGATCACACGCTATCGCAGTTGGCTCATGACCAACCGGCTGAACTCCGAGGCCGTGGAGGCCAAGCTTGAGCGCGCACTGAAGCTGCTGCGTACCGACCACATTACCCTGGCCTTTGTCGGCGAGTTCTCGCGTGGCAAGACCGAGCTGATCAACAGCCTGTTCTTCTCGTCCTACGGCCAGCGTATGCTGCCGTCCCAGGCGGGGCGCACCACCATGTGCCCCACCGAGCTGTTCTTCGACCCCCGTTCGGAACGCTCCTATATCCGCCTGCTGCCCATTGAAACCCGTGTCGCCGAAGCCAGCGTGGCGCAGTTCAAGCGCATTCCCCGACATTGGGTGAATATCCCGCTGGACCTCAGTGACCCGGACAACATGGTGCAGGCCTTCAATCAGGTCGCCCGAACCAAGCCCATGCCCGTGGAGCAGGCGATCGCCCTGGGCTTTCACCCAGACATGCTGGAAAGCACCAGCAAACCCGGCGAAGTGCTGGTGCCGGCCTGGCGTCACGCCATGGTCAACTTCGACCACCCGCTGCTGCGTCAGGGCTTACGCATTCTTGATACGCCTGGTTTGAATGCCCTCGGCAGCGAGCCGGAGCTGACCCTGTCGATGCTGCCCAGCGCCCAGGCGATCATCTTCCTGCTGTCCGCCGACACCGGCGTGACCGCCAGCGACATGACCGTGTGGCAGCAGCATATCCGCCAGCTTGACGAAGACACCCAGACCAGCCTGTTCGCCGTGCTGAACAAGATCGACGTGCTCTGGGATGACCTGGCCGGCGAAGCCTTTGTGCAAAACGCCATCCGCCAGATCCAGACCAGCACCGCGCGCCAGCTCGGCATCCGCGTCGAGGACGTACTGCCGCTGTCGGCTAAGCAGGCGATGCTGGCCAAGGTGCGCAAGGACACCGAGCTGTTGGCCCGCAGCCAGATGAGCAACCTGGAAAACCTGCTCTGCGAGCGCATCATTGCGCAGAAAGAACGCCTGCTCGAGGACCGCGTGGTCAATCAGGTGCTGAAGCTGCTGCAGAACAGCCAGCACGTACTCAACCTGCGCCTGGAAAAGGTCAACGAACAACAGGCTCTGCTGAGCAATCACCAGCACGACAATGGCCAGATGCTGTTCGAGTTGACCGCCAAGACCAAGGAAGACCACAGCCAGCACCACAAACGCCTGCTGGGCCTGAAAACCAACCAGCGCCTGCTTAAGCGTCAGGGCGATCTGCTGCGCCACGCCTCACGCAGCGAACGCCTGGACGAACACCTGAACAAGGTGCGCAAGAACCTCACCGGCAGCTGGACCACCTTGGGTATCAACCAGGCCATCCTGCATTTCTTTCGCAGCATAGAGCAGGACCTGCACAACCTGGCGCAGGAAGCCGAGATGGCCAACAAGATGATCGCGGCCATCTACCGTCGGCACAACGAAGAGAACCCGCTGCACGGCGTCGACGCACCGCAGTTCAACGTCAACCGCTACCTGCGTGAACTCAAGCAGCAGCAGACCAAGGCCGACCAGTTCCGCCTGCAGCTGAAAACCCTGCTGACTGAACAGCGCAGCCTGACCAAACGCTTCTTCGCCACCCTGGTACAGGAAGTGATCGGCCTGCATCAGCGCATGCGCCAGGAAGCCGAGCAGTGGGCCAACGATGCGCTGATGCCGCTGATGCAGCACACCCTGGAGCACAAGCAACTGCTGGAGACCCACATGCTGCGGCTCAAGGCCCTGGCCCAGGAGACTCAGCAGGCGCGCCAGCGCGGCCAGCAACTGGCACGCTACAGCGGCGAACTGGAACAGCAACTGGCGCAAGCCAACGACATGCTGCGCACCCTGCGCCGACCTGCACCTGTGCAGCGCCAAGGCAAGGTAGTCAATCTGCCAGGGGCCGCACGCCCACACAGCATCGGCGAATAGCCCCTTCTTATCAGCACTACACAGCCGCCCCATGCGCTTGCCGCCTGGGGCGGCGCTCTTTAGACTGCGGCTCTTCCTTTTTTGCGAGCAGGGTCGATGCCGACTGCCTTTCCCCAAGACTCTGTTGGCCTGGTAACCCCGCAGGTGCTGCAGTTCGCAGAACCTCTGGCGCTGGCCTGTGGGCGCAGCCTGGCCGACTACCAACTGATCGTCGAAACCTATGGCGAACTGAATGCCACGGCGAGCAACGCCGTGCTGATCTGCCACGCCCTTTCCGGCCACCACCACGCCGCCGGGTACCACAGTGCCGACGACCGTAAACCGGGCTGGTGGGACAGCTGCATCGGCCCCGGCAAGCCTATCGACACCAACACGTTCTTTGTCGTCAGCCTGAACAACCTCGGCGGCTGCAACGGCTCCACCGGCCCCAGCAGCATCAACCCGGCGACCGGCAAACCCTTTGGCGCGGACTTCCCGGTGATGACCGTGGAGGACTGGGTGCACAGCCAGGCGCGGCTGGCCGACAACCTCGGCATCCGCCAGTGGGCAGCCGTGATCGGCGGCAGCCTCGGCGGCATGCAGGCGATGCAATGGACCATCAGCTACCCCGAGCGCGTGCGCCACTGCCTGGCGATTGCCTCGGCACCCAAGCTGTCGGCGCAGAACATCGCCTTCAACGAAGTGGCGCGCCAGGCGATCCTCACTGACCCGCAGTTCCACGGCGGACACTTTCAGGAACAGGGCGTGATCCCCAAACGCGGCCTGATGCTGGCGCGCATGGTCGGCCACATCACCTACCTGTCGGACGACGCCATGGGCGAGAAATTCGGCCGTGGTTTGAAGAGTGAAAAACTCAACTACGACTTTCACAGCGTCGAGTTTCAGGTGGAAAGCTACCTGCGCTACCAGGGCGAGGAGTTCTCCGGGCGCTTTGACGCCAACACCTACCTGCTGATGACCAAAGCGCTGGACTACTTCGATCCGGCGGCCAATCACGATGGCGACCTGGCCAAGACCTTGGCCCACGTCAGCGCTGATTTCTGCGTGATGTCCTTCACCACCGACTGGCGCTTCTCGCCGGCACGCTCGCGGGAAATCGTCGATGCCCTGACTGCCGCGAGGAAGAACGTCTGCTACCTGGAAATCGACGCCCCCCAGGGCCACGACGCCTTCCTGATGCCGATCCCGCGCTACCTGCAGGCGTTCGACAGCTATATGAAACGGATTAAGGTGTAGCCATGCGCGCGGACCTCGACATCATCCAAGAGTGGATTCCCGCGGGTAGCCGTGTGCTCGACCTGGGTTGCGGCAATGGCGAGTTGCTCGCCTGGCTGGCCGAACACAAGCAGGTCAGCGGCTACGGCCTGGAAATCGATGCGGACAACATCGCCCAATGCGTGAGCAAGGGTGTCAACGTGATCGAGCAGAACCTCGACAAGGGGCTGGGCAACTTCGCCAGTAACAGCTTCGATGTGGTGGTCATGACCCAGTCACTGCAAGCCCTGCACTACCCGGACAAGGTGCTGGCGGAAATGCTGCGGGTCGGCAAGACCTGCATCATCACCTTCCCCAACTTCGGCCACTGGCACTGCCGCTGGTACCTCACCACCAAGGGCCGCATGCCGGTGTCGGATTTTCTCCCATACACCTGGTTCAACACGCCGAACATCCACTTCTGCACCTTCGAAGACTTCGAAAAGCTGTGTCACGATCAAGGTGCGAAAGTGATGGATCGCCTGGCCGTGGACCGCGACCACCGGCACGGCTGGGCCAGCCGGATTTGGCCTAACCTGTTAGGTGAAATCGGCATTTACCGGATCAGCGGGCCGACCGCCCAGGATGTTCAAATCGCCAATTGAGCGGCCTTATCCCAGGCTGCTGTCCATCTGGAGAACCCTTATGCGTCGCATCGCACTACTGTTGATCGCCCTGTGCCTGAGCCTGCCAGCGCTGGCTGAACGCAAGCAGACGTTCGGCGACCTCGACGTGCACTACATCGCCTTCAATTCCAGCTTTCTACAGCCAGATATCGCCGCCGCCAACGGCCTGGTGCGCAGCAAGACCCAGGGCGTGGTGAACATTTCCGTGCTCAAGGCTGGCAAGGCCAGCAACGCCAGCGTCAGTGGCGAAGTGAAGGATCTGGTCGGCCGTAGCCAGCCGCTGACCTTCAAACAGGTCAACGAAGGTGAGGCCATCTATTACCTGGCACAATTCACCTTCAGCCAGCGTGAAATGCTGCGCTTCACCATCAACGTGCGCGCGGCCGATGGCGTGGCGCACAGCTTCGACTTCAACCAGGAAGTCTTCCCAGACGAATGATGGCCCTGAATACATGATGCCTTTCAACGAGCTGGTATTGGCCAGCCACAACGCCGGCAAACTCAAAGAGCTGCAAGCCATGCTCGGCAGCAGCGTGCGCGTGCGCTCGGTCGGCGAGTTCTCCATGATTGAGCCGGAAGAAACCGGCTTGTCGTTTATCGAAAACGCCATTCTCAAGGCGCGCAACGCCGCACGCCTGTCAGGCTTGCCAGCGCTGGCCGACGATTCCGGCCTGGCAGTGGATTTTCTCGGCGGTGCGCCGGGCATCTACTCGGCGCGCTACGCCGATGGCCAAGGTGACGCGGCGAATAACGCCAAGTTGCTCGCCGCGCTAAAAGACGTGCCAGACGCCGAGCGCGGCGCGCAGTTCGTCTGCTGCCTGGCGCTGGTGCGGCATGCCGACGATCCGCTGCCGATCATCTGCGAAGGCCTCTGGCACGGACGTATCCTGCACGCCGCGCAAGGCGTGGAAGGCTTTGGTTATGACCCGCTGTTCTGGGTGCCCGAGCGCGACTGCTCCAGCGCTGAACTGCCGGCGGCCGAGAAAAACCAGATCAGCCACCGCGCACGCGCCATGGCCCTGCTTAAACAGCGGCTGGGCCTGGCATGACCACGGCGTCCGGCGGTGGCTTCGCGCTGCCGCCCCTTGCACTCTATGTGCACATTCCCTGGTGCGTGAAGAAGTGCCCGTACTGCGACTTCAACTCCCACACCGCCGGGCCCAACCTGCCGGAAGATGAGTACGTCGATGCCCTGTTGGCCGATCTGGATGCTGATCTGGCGCAGGTGCATAACCGGCCGTTGAGTTCGATTTTCTTTGGCGGCGGCACCCCCAGCCTGTTTTCGGCCAAGGCCCTCGGCCGCCTGCTCCAAGGCGTAGAGCGGCGCGTACCATTTGCCGCCGATATCGAAATCACCCTGGAAGCCAACCCCGGCACCTTCGAACAGGCCAAGTTCAAGGACTACCGCCGCCTGGGCATCAATCGCCTGTCGATTGGCGTGCAGAGTTTCCAGGCGCCCAAGCTGATCGCCCTGGGCCGAATCCACGACGGCGACGAAGCGGTGCATGCCGCCGATATGGCCCGCGCCGCCGGCTTCGACAATTTCAACCTGGACCTGATGCACGGCCTGCCGGACCAGTCCATCGAGGATGCACTCAGCGATCTGCGCACCGCCATTGCTCAAGGGCCGACGCACCTGTCCTGGTATCAGCTGACCGTGGAGCCGAACACGGTGTTCTGGAACCAGCCACCCGAAGTGCCGGAAGACGATATTCTCTGGGACATTCAGGAAGCCGGACAGGCCCTGCTGGCCGCTGAAGGTTATGCGCAGTACGAAGTGTCGGCCTACGCCCAGGCCGGTAAGGCCGCACGGCACAACCTGAACTACTGGACCTTCGGCGATTTTCTCGGCATCGGCGCCGGCGCTCACGCCAAACTCAGCCAACCGGACGGACGCATCAGCCGTAGCTGGAAAACCCGCCTGCCCAAAGACTACCTAGACCGCAGCAAACGCTTCAGCGCCGGCGAACGCGTCCTGGGTGCTGATGAGCTGCCCTTCGAATTTCTGATGAATGTGCTGCGCCTCACGGACGGCGTCGCCAGCGAACTGTTCACTCAACGCACCGGCCTGCCGCTCAGCCTGCTTGCTGCCGCGCGCGTCGAGGCGCAAAAGCGCGGCTTGCTGCACAGCGATCCGACACGCCTATGCGCCACCCGCGAAGGCCAACTGTTTCTCAACGATCTGCTGCAGTATTTTCTACCCTGACGTACACGCCGCCACGGCTAAGGAAACCGGATGGACCTGCTACTCGACCTGATCGTCACCCTGTCGCGCTGGAGCCGTGGCCACCTGTACGACATCTCCCTGGCGATCATGGCCACCCTGCTGGTGCTCTTCGGCCCCGGCATCAACACCTGGGTGCAACGCAACACCAGCAGCATGAACTTCATCCTGCGCACGCTGATCTTCGTCCTGCTCTGCGCGGTGGGCTACGGCCTGCTGATGGTCTTCGCCACGCCGTACCTGGCCAAGGGCCTGGGTTTCTTCAACAATTTCACCCTGGCCCCGGTGCTGATTCTGGTGTTCTTTATCATCGGTATTCTCGCGGATCGGAGCTAGGCTGCTGGCGAACTGATCGGGAGCCTGAGCACGGGCTCCCGCTTGCAGGCGTAACCGCCAACTAACGCCCATCACGTCCTGGCAACAAATTGCCGACCGACTGTGACGATCATCGCAGATCGCCTTCACGCCTCAACAAGCGCCGATTTTTTTCATTAGCCTTGCGCCCCCAACACTGCTCGCAGTGCTGGTTGCAGCCGTTTTATCCCATCCAAACAGCGCCTCCAGCCTTTCCTTGCCCGACCTTGCGTCGGCTGCGGCAGTGCATTACGGCCACACCTACTGATGCCCTAGCCATGATCACGCCTGCCCTGCGCCCACTTCTCCACCTGCTGCTGCACATCACGCTGCTCGGTATCGCCAGCCAGGCCAATGCGTCGCCCGAAGCGCCTGCACAAAACGAGGACACTTGGACCATCAATATGCAGAGTGCGGAGATCCGCGACTTTATTGAGCAGGTTTCCAGTATCAGCGGACAGACCTTTATCATCGATCCACGGGTGAAAGGTCAGGTCACCGTGGTGGCGCAACAGCCCATGAACCTGGCCGAGGTGTACAAGCTGTTTCTCTCGGTGATGAGTACCCATGGGTTCGCGGTGATGCCGCAAGGCAATCAGTTGAGCATCATCCCCAACAGCGAGGCCAAGACCACCGCTGGCAGCCAGGGCAATCTGGAAACCCGCGTGCTGCAGGTGCAGCACGGTGCGGCCAATGACCTGCTGCCGCTGATCCGCCCCCTGGTCGCCAACCACGGGCATTTAGCTGCGGTGCAGTCGTCCAACAGCCTGATCATCAGCGACACCCCGGCCAATATCGCCCGCATCAACGAAGTCATCCGCCAGCTGGACAGCCAGAATCAGGACGATTTCAGCGTCTATGACCTGCGCCATGCGTGGGTGCAAGAACTGGCCGCGGTGATCAACAGCTCGCTGCAAAATCCGCAGGCCAGCGGCGCCCAGGTGATCGCCGATACCCGCGCCAACCGCCTGCTGTTGCTGGGCCCGCAAGAGGCACGGGCGCGGCTGTTGAAACTGGCGCAGAGCCTCGACACGCCCAGTTCGCGCTCGGCCAATACGCGGGTTATCCGTTTGCGCCATGGCGATGCCAAGGAGATGGCGAAGACCCTCGGCGACTTCGGCGACAACCTGAGCCAAGGCCAGGGCAGTGAAAATGCGTCCCCACTGAAGTTGATGATTCGCGCAGACGAAAGCCTGAATGCCATCGTCATCATGGCCGAAGCCGATATCGTCAATATGTTCGAGGACCTGGTGCGCCAGCTGGATATACCCCGCGCCCAGGTGCTGGTGGAGGCGGCCATCGTAGAAATGTCCGGCGACATCAACGACGCCCTCGGCGTGCAGTGGGCCATCGACGGTCGGGGCAACGGTGCAGGTCTCGGCGGGGTGAATTTCAGCAACACCGGCCTGTCGGTCGGCACCTTGCTCGGTGCAATTGCCAGCGAGAAGCCCGGCGAACTGGCCAGCGCACTGCCCAACGGGGCGATTCTGGGGGTTGGCAATGACAACTTCGGCGCGCTGATCACCGCACTGTCCTCGAACGGCAAAAGCAACCTGCTCTCAACCCCAACCCTGCTGACCCTGGACAACCAGGCCGCCGAGATTCTGGTGGGGCAGAACGTGCCGTTCCAGACCGGCTCCTATACCACCGACGCCGCCGGTTCGAGTAACCCCTTCACCACCATCGAGCGCAAGGATATCGGCGTCACCCTCAAGGTCACCCCACATATCAATGAAGGCGCCACCCTGCGCTTGGTGATCGAACAGGAAATCTCCTCCATCGCCCCGAGCACCGGGCTGAATGCTCAGGCCGTGGATCTGGTGACCAACAAGCGCTCGATCAAGAGCACCGTATTGGCCGATGACGGTCAGGTGATCGTGCTCGGAGGCCTGATTCAGGACGACATCACCAGCAGTGAGAGCAAGGTGCCACTGCTCGGCGATATTCCCGGCGTGGGCCGTCTGTTCCGCTCTACCCGTGAGGCCCGACAGAAGCGCAACCTGATGGTGTTCCTGCGCCCAACCGTGGCGCGCGACGGTGTCGGCCTGGCCAACCTGAGCCTGGGCAAATACCGCGACCTGCGCCTGCTCGGCCAGGCCAACGGTTACGACCATCTGCCGCAGCAGGCCCATGCCTTGTTCGACCAGGGCATTGAGGCGCCTGCGACCGACCTGCGCCAACCAGCAAAAGCCATCCCGGCAAAACCGAGCAAAACCCTGATTGAAACTCCAAAACCTGTCGACCCCGCCACCCTGGGCGATGGCCGCGGTGGCGAAAGCAAACCCAAGGTTGCAGCGCGCCGCCACACCATCAAGCTGGTTGAAGGCAGCAGCCGCGAATTTATGCAGGCCCTGCTCGAACGCCATCCCAAACAGCCGCTGCGCCTGGCCGAACGCAATGAAGCCGGAGAAACCCGCTATGCCGTGCTTTATGGCAGTTACCCGAGCCGTGAAATGGCGCTCAAAGCCCTCGCAGCCCTGCCCGAACAACTGCCCAAACGCAGCGCCAGCGCCCAGCCCGAGTAAGCGTAACGCCGTTGCTGCAGCGCGTAGCAACGGCATAACCGAGCCGCCTGGAACTGTGCCCCATTCCGAGCGAGACGTGGCACACCCTGCATATGAGACCAACGTTCAAATTAAACAAGCTGGCCCTGCCCATACCCTCTGCCTGTGAACTGCATAGCGAATAACCGCCAAGGCTCTACCTAGACTGCGCGACTTTAACTTTCCAGACTAATGGAGCAGTCGCATGTCAAAACGCTGGATTACAGCTGCAGTCGCCACCGCCATTGTCGGCGGCGTCTTGGGGGTCGTCCTCTCGGCTGACCTTGAGCAGCCCAAGCCAACCCAAGCCGCATCGAACAACAACCAAAACGGTAAATCCCCCACACCCAACGCCAGCCTGGCTGCGCAAGCCCCGGGCCCGGCAGCCAGGCAACACACCAGCGGCGCATCCACCCTGCAGGCCAAACCGCCCGTGGCCACCAGCCGCGCCGCGCAGGCCACGCTCTGGGACGCAAACTCCCTGCAGGAAACCGAGAGCAACGGCATCACCCAGCACCTGACCCAGGTCGACCCGGAGCAACTCAACAACCTGGCGGTCGGTCAGGTGGTCGCGCTGGCACTGCCAGGGCGCAGCAGCCCAACCCGCGCCAGCCTCGGCGAAACCCGCAACACCGCTGGCAGCGCCGTATGGCAAGGCAGCCTGATCGATGGCGATGAAGTGGAAAGCATGACCCTGATCAAGGGCGCGCTGGAAACCCATATCACCGTCGCCACGCTCGACGGCAGCCTGTCGATCATCATCGATAACGCCACCGGCAAGACGGTGATCACCGATGAAAACCAGCTGGTACTGCGGGCCGACCCCAACGACCACCTGCACTACGACCATAAAGAACTGGCCCCGCTGCCACCGCCCGCTCAGGGCTGATCACCTTCTTACCCACATCGCACAAGGAACGCTGATATGAAGAAAGTGCAATGGCTCTCTGCCCTCGCACTGGCCCTGGCCGCCCATAGCGCCCAGGCCAACCCGCAAACCGTCGACATCATGGTGCTCTACACCAAGGACGCGCAGAGCCTGCCCAACGGCCGCGATATCGACGCACGCATCGCCAGCTACATCGAATACACCAACACGGCCTACGCCAAAAGCGGCGTGAATATCCGCCTGCGCCTGGTGCACAAGCAACTGCTCGACTGGGCCAATTACTACGACGTGTCCAGCGCCAACCTCAACAAGTTCACCGACGACGCTCAGGTAAAGCGCCTGCGTGAGCAATACGGCGCCGACGTGGTACAGCTGATCAACCGCACCACCCAGGGCCAGGGTTATGGCGTCTGCGGTATCGCCTGGATGGGCACCGGGGCGAAGAACAGCGACCGTTTCAACAACGGTGCCAAGGAAATGGCCTATGGCCTGACCGGCGTCGACTGCAGCCTCAGCACCTTCGCCCATGAAGCCGGCCACAATATGGGCCTGCGCCACTCCTACGAGCAGGATCAGCAGGAAGGCTACTACAACGCCAACGGCCACAACGGCACCCACGAATGGAGCCGTGGATACGGCGTCCAGGGTCAGTTCAGCACCATCATGGCCTACCCACAGGTCTTCGGCGCACGCCGTCAGGCGCCGGTCTTTTCCAATCCACGGCTGAATGATGCCGACTGCGCCAATCAGCCTTGCGGTATGCCCGATCGCGCCGATGCGGTGCGCGCACTCAACGCCATGGCCGGGCAGATCGCCGCCTTCCGCGCCACCCAGGTGCCGGTCACCACTAACCCCGGTACCGGCAACCCGACCACGCCGCCGGCCGAGCTGCCCTGGTGCAGCAAGCCAGCGCTCAAGGGCCTGGTCAGCAACGGCGAGTTCAACAGCAACGAAGGCTGGCGTGCGCTGTTCGGCCAGGCGCAGCTGAGCCTGGTCAATGTGGCCCTGAACTGCCGTGATAACGCACTGCAAATGGACGCGCAGTCCTTCGATGTACTGGCCACACCGGTCACTGGCCTGACTGCCGGCGCGAAATATCGCCTGAAAGCCAAAGCCATGCTCAAGACCCGCGACAGCCGTGAGAACGTGCGCGTGGCGATCCTGCAGGAAAGCACCGATGGCCGCTTTACCTACAGCGCCGAGCAGACGGTCACTCTGTCCGTAACGGGCAACGAGTTCAGCCGCTTGGAAAAAGCCTTCACCTATACAACGCCAAGCAACGTGCGCAATCTGTATGTGGCGATCTGGAGCGACAGCGGCAGCAGCCTGCTGGTCGATGAGGTCGAACTGCAGGAAGTCCAGGCCGCCGCACCTCCGGTACCACCTGCGCCAACCCAGTTCGGCTGGAACTTCGAGAACGGCATCGGTGGCTGGTCTGGTTTCCATGGCAGTGCCCGCGCCAGCACCTTCGCCAGCGGCAGCCGCCTGGCACTGGAAGCCTATCAGCGTCAGTACGAAGGCGCCGGTGCGAGCGTCAGCCTGCTCGGTAATGTCCAGGCCGGTAATCGCTATCGCGTTTCGGCCGACCTGAGCATTGGCCGCAGCAGTGCGGTCAGCGCCATCGCCTACGCCTACCTGTATGTCGAGGATGGCAATGGCCGTGGCCAGTACCTGCCCCTTGGCCAGCGCACCACCCGTGGTGGCAGCTGGAGCAAGCTGCAGCATGAAGTGCAGCTGCCAGCCGGTACCCTGCGCCGCGTCGACCTGCTAATCCTGGGCACTCAACGTAGCGAGTCGCTGTTTATCGACAACGTCAGCATCGGCAAGCTGTAAACACCCGGCAGCACTCAAACCCATGGCTGCCTCAGCAGTCATGGGTTTTTTCATTAAGGATTCTTTATGTTGCAGCCCAATAATCAAGCCCGGCCAGTCGCCTCGGAGCATCTAATCACGGGCTTGTGCCTGCTGCTTCTGCTGGCCGGCAGCCTCAGCCTGACCTATCAGGGTGCGGCGTTCTGGCGATTACTGCACAGCCCAATCAACCTGGCGCCCGCGCAGCCAGCCCCGGTGCAGCCGGTTATCGATCAGCAGCAGCTAGCAGGACTATTCGGCGTCCCATTACTCGACAGTGGCGGCCCGGCTCCGGCCACCTCCTTGCAACTGACCTTGATGGCCGCCTTCAAACACCCACAAAGCCGCCGCTCCAGCGCCATTATTGGCCAGGACGGTCAGCCTCCTGAGCGCTTTATGGTCGGCGCCACCATCGCCCCAGGCGTCACCCTTGAGAGCGTGCAGCGCCAGCATGTCACCCTGTTCCGCCACGGTCGCCGCGAGAGCCTGCACTTTCCGGACAAACCCAGCCAACCACTTACACCTGCAGCCAACCCCATCGCGACCGGGTTGCTTAGTCAGGCCAGCAGCAGCGTCACCACTCACAGATAACCGTGCAGTTGCCGCATTACGCCTCCCTGGCCATGCTGTTAGAGGCCTCAGTGAAAGGGTTTGATCGCCACCTTGAGCACGCCATCGCGCTGGTGAGCAAAGAGATCGTAGGCCGCAACGATGTCATCCAGCGCATACTGATGCGTCACCAGCGCGCCGAAGTCGACGCGCCCGGCGGCCACCACATTGATCAGCCGGCGCATGCGCTCCTTACCACCCGGGCACAGTGAGGTGACGATCTTGTGGTCACCCAGACCGGCATGGAACGCCGCCAGCGGAATGACCAGATCCGTCGAATAGACCCCCAGGCTGGACAACGTGCCACCTGGCTTGAGCACCCGCAGTGCACTTTCGAAGGTGGACTGCAGGCCCAGCGCCTCGATGGCCGCATCCACACCACGGCCCCCGGTCAGGCGCAGGATTTCCTCGACCACATCGACCTGATTGAAGTTAAGGGTGATGTCCGCGCCCATCTGCCGGGCAATCTGCAAGCGCTGCTCGACGCCATCGACCACGATGATGGTGCTCGCCCCGCGCAGCTTGGCCCCTGCCGTGGCGCACAAGCCAATCGGCCCCTGGGCGAAGACGGCGACTACATCGCCAATCTTGATATTGGCCGCCTCCGCACCGGCAAACCCGGTGGACATGATGTCCGGGCACATCAGCACCTGCTCGTCAGTCAGACCATCGGGAACCGGGGCCAGGTTACCCTGAGCGTCCGGCACCAGTACGTACTCGGCCTGGGTGCCGTCGATGCTGTTGCCGAAACGCCAGCCGCCCATGGGTTTGTAGCCATGACAGCTGCAACCGCCATCCTGAGAGGAATAACCGTCCTGGCTGGCGTAAGAGCTGAAACTCGGGCAGATGGCCCCGGCAATCACCCGCTGCCCCTCCTGATAGCCCTGCACGTTGCTGCCCAGTTTCTCGATGATGCCGACCGGCTCGTGGCCGATGGTCAGCCCCTTGGCCACCGGGTATTCACCCTTGAGGATATGCACATCGGTGCCACAGATGGTCGTGGTGGTCACCCGTATCAACGCATCATTGGGCCCCACGGGCGGGATGGGCTTATCCACCAACTCAATGCGTCCAGGCTCGATAAACACCGCGGCTTTCATCATGCTCATGGTCAGGCTCCTTGCATGCGTTAACACAGAGCCCTTGACTGTAGTCGCTTGATTGCCCGGCCCCTTGTCCGGCATCAATGCCAGGCACAATAAGCGCAAGACTCCAAAGCCTTAAACCCGCGATCGCCAGGCATAAAAAAACCGCCTGCAAGAGGCGGTTTTCCAGTGCGACCGAGGCTCAGTTGCCTTCGCGGCGCAACGCCTGCGGGGTGAAATCGCGCGGCGTCAGCTTGGCGTTGAAGTTGTACATCGGCTCGTTGTTATCCAGGCCGTCAACAAAGTAACGCTTACCCTTGAAGTCGTAGATAGTCTCCAGGGTGCTGCCGAACATCGGTACATCGTAATAGCTGATCGGGTGGCTTTCCTGTACGCCGCTCAGCTCACCGCTCTTGTCGTAGAGGTCGGCGGCGAGGATCTGCCAGCTGTCCTCGTCGATGTAGAAGCGGCGCTTGCCATACGGGTGGCTAAACCCCTTGCGCAGCTCAGCATCGACCACCCAGACACGGTGCAATTCATACCGCAGCAGTTCCGGGTTGACGGTGTTGCTGCGCAGGATGTTGTCGTAGGGGATGCCCTTCTGGTGCACCGCGTAACTGTTGTACGGCACCAGCATTTCCTGCTTGCCCACCAGGGTCCAGTCATACCGGTCCGGCGCGCCATTGTAGGCGTCGACCACATCGGCAGTGGCCATGCCATTGGTGTCCGGCTGCAGGGTGTCGTAGGCCAGCATCGGCAGGCGACGCACGCGACGCTCGCCACGGTTGAAGCGCCAGGCTTTGCGGATCGCCAGCACCTGATCAAGGGTTTCCTGCACCACCAGCGCCGAACCGGCGAGCTTGGCCGGCGCGACCACCTTGTACTTGTAGTAGAACAGGGTGTTGTCCAGGTCCTGCGGGCTAACGCCTTCGCGCCCATAGATGAAGTAGATGTCGCGTTCCAGCTTGAGCAGATTGTAGGCCCCGTTGGCCAGCACCGCGGCCTGGTTGGTGACGAAGCTGATCTGATCGCCACGGTAGCGCATGATGTGGTTCCAGATGGCTTCCTGGCCCGTCTTCGGCAACGGGAAAGGAATCCCGGCCGCTACACCTGCCACGCCGTTACCACCGGAAATCAGCTCGGCATTCAGCGCATTGAAGCGCGTGGCGTCGTAGATACGCTGCGGCGCGGCGGCGCTGCGACGGGTCGGGAACACCCGCAGGGCGTAATCAGGATTTTTTTCCAGCAGCACCTTGAGCCCCGCCGGCAACAGCGCCTGATATTGCGCCAGGTTCTGACTGTTGACCTGATACAGGGGTGCATCGGCGCTGTAAGGGTCAGGGTGGTGCATGCCCGGCTGGTAGTTGGCGGGCGGTTGCGCCAGGCCGCCGTCCCAGGCTGGAATGGTGCCGGCGGCATTGCCCGCACGCTCACCACCCAGCGGCGTCAGGTCCTGGCTCAGACGTGCAGCCTGCGTACTGTCGACTTTGGCCTGTGCCTGCAGCGCGCAGCTTGCCAGCAGCAGAATTGAAAGCGTTCTCAACACAGCGTTCTCCTCGCAGCCCGGCGTGTAGCCGCGCTGCTGTTGTTATGACCCTGGCAACACTGCCTGGGTATATAGGCCGTCTTGGTGAGGAGCCGTCCTGGCGAGCGCCGGATTATTCCGATCTAGTGCGTGCGTCCCTGGGCTTATGGTGGTGCGGCACCGAGAACTCAGTGCCTGAAGCAATCAGTCGATACGCTGGAATTTCAGGTCCCAGACGCCATGTCCCAGACGCTCGCCACGCCGCTCGAACTTGGTGGTCGGACGCTCCGTGGGCCGCGGGACATACTGGCCGTCCTCAGCCTGATTCTGGTAACCGGGCGCGACATTCATCACCTCCAGCATGTACTCGGCGTAAGGCTGCCAATCGGTGGCCATGTGTAACACACCGCCGACCTTGAGCTTCTGTCGCACCAGCTCGGCAAACGCCGGCTGCACGATACGCCGCTTGTTGTGCTTGGCCTTGTGCCAGGGGTCAGGGAAAAACAGCAGCACCCGATCCAGGCTGGCGTCAGCTACGCAGGTGCGCAGTACATCCAGCGCATCACAGCTGTAGACGCGCATATTGCTGAGGTTATGGGTCATCAGGCCATTGAGCAGGGCGCCAACACCCGGGCGGTGTACTTCCACGCCGATAAAGTCCTGCTCAGGCGAGGCGGCGGCCATTTCCAGGGTGGAATGGCCCATGCCGAAGCCGATCTCGAAGGTGCGCGGCGCCGTGCGACCGAACACCTGATCAAAGTCGCGCAGACCATCCTCCAGCTGCAGGCCGAACTTCGGCCAGCCCTGATCGAGGCCGCGTTGCTGGCCTTCAGTCATGCGCCCGGCGCGCATCACGAAACTCTTGATCGCGCGGTGCTTGGAGGTGTCTTCAGCCGGCTCAGGCTGTTGCTGCAATTCGGTCATGCTGTGCTCTTAAAGTGCTTTTACTTAATCAGGCCATCCAGCGGCGACGAGGCGCTGGCATAGAGTTTCTTAGGCATGCGCCCAGCCAGGTAGGCCATGCGCCCGGCGATGATCGCGTGTTTCATCGCTTCGCCCATCAGAATCGGGTTCTGCGCATGGGCAATCGCACTGTTCATCAGCACCGCCTCGCAGCCCAACTCCATAGCGATGGTGGCATCAGACGCGGTGCCGACACCGGCATCGACCAATACCGGCACGGTCGCTTCTTCGAGGATGATACGCAGGTTGTACGGGTTGCAGATGCCCAGCCCGGTGCCGATCAACCCGGCCAGCGGCATCACCGCGATACAGCCCATGGCGGCCAATTCACGGGCGATGATCGGGTCATCGCTGGTGTACACCATCACGTCGAAGCCGTCCTTGACCAGCACTTCGGCGGCCTTGAGGGTTTCGATCACGTTGGGGAACAGGGTCTTCTGGTCAGCCAGCACTTCCAGCTTCACCAGCTTGTGGCCGTCGAGCAGCTCACGGGCCAGGCGACAGGTACGCACGGCCTCGACAGCGTCATAGCAGCCGGCGGTATTCGGCAGGATGGTGTACGTGTCCGGTGAGATCACATCCAGCAGATTCGGCTCGCCCGGGTTCTGCCCGATATTGGTCCGGCGCACCGCCACGGTAACGATCTCGGCACCTGAAGCCTCGATGGCCAGGCGGGTTTCTTCGAGGTCCTTGTACTTGCCGGTACCGACCAGCAGGCGCGACTGGTAGGTACGACCGGCCAGGGTAAAGGGCTTGTCGGTAGGCGCATGGCTCATGGGTAATCCTCGTGAAAGTGGGCAGCTGTCTGAACGCGATAAACCGATGAGCGGGGATCAACCACCGCCAATGGCGTGGACCACTTCAACCTGATCACCCGCGCGCAAGGCGGTGGTGGCGTGCTGGCTGCGCGGCACGATATCCAGATTGAGTTCGACCGCCACGCGCCGTCCGGCCAGGTCCAGACGCGCGATCAACCCGGCAACGGTTTCCCCATCGGGCAATTCGAATGCTTCACCGTTTAACTGAATACGCATGACGACTCGGTCACAACTGAGAAAAGGGCCGGCATTCTAGCCTGATCATGGGCGCCGACCAAGGCTAAAGGCTGCCACTCATCCTGCTTTCTGACTTATGGGTCAGATGGTAGTGCGCGCACCCAGCTTCCAGGCCGCGATACCCAGACAGAGCCAACCGGCGAGAAACGCCACGCCGCCGAAAGGAGTGACCATGCCCAACGCACTGATACCGCTCAAGGTCAGGGCATACAGGCTACCGGAGAACAGCACGATACCCAGAGCAAACAGCGCGCCGGCGCAATTGACCAGCGGTGCCGGCCGCAGCAAGGCCAGCAGACCAACGCCGAACAGCGCCAGCGCGTGAACCAGTTGGTAGTGGGCGCCCGTTTGAAACACCGCGAGATAAGCCGGCGTCAGTTGGTTTTTCAGGCCATGTGCAGCAAAAGCGCCCAAAGCGACACCGGTAAACCCGGTACAGGCAGACAGCAATAACCACAGACGAGCCATGCATCACTCCAGCTATATAAACAGGGCTGGCTATAATGGCCGGCAAACTCATCCCGGCCAAGCACGCATGTTTCGATCCCTCTTCCGTCGACTGCTCACCCTCCTGCTCTGGCTGATGCTCGGTTCGGTTCTGCTGGTGCTGTTATTCCGCTGGGTACCGCCACCCGGCAGCGCACTGATGGTTGAGCGCAAGATCGAGTCATGGCTCATTGATCAGCCCATCGACCTGCAGCGCAGCTGGCGCCCCTGGAGCGAACTGCCGGATGACCTGAAGATGGCGGTGATTGCTGGCGAGGATCAGAAGTTCGCCGAACACTGGGGCTTCGATGTCGCGGCTATCCAGGCCGCTCTGGAGCACAACCAGCAAGGCGGTTCTCTGCGCGGCGCCAGTACCCTCAGCCAGCAAGTGGCGAAGAACCTGTTTCTCTGGTCTGGGCGCAGTTGGCTGCGCAAAGGTATGGAAGTGTGGTTTACCGGCCTGATCGAACTGCTCTGGCCCAAGCAGCGGATTCTTGAGGTGTACCTCAACAGCGTCGAGTGGGGCGACGGCGTGTTTGGTGCCGAAGCGGCGGCACGCCATCATTTCAAGGTCGGCGCGCCCTACCTGTCACGCCAGCAGAGCAGCCTGCTGGCCGCCGTACTGCCCAACCCGCGCGAGTGGAGCGCCAGCCGTCCGAGTGCGCATATCAACCGCCGGGCCAACTGGATTCGTCAGCAGATGCGGCAACTGGGTGGCAGCCACTACCTCAACCGCCTGCGCCCCAGCCGCCCCGACTGGTGGCCGAGCTGGCTGCCGTAATGGTTACAGACATGAAAAAGCCGCACCTGAGTGCGGCTTTTTCTGTGGTGATCTGCCGAGTTGTTACGCGGCAATCGAACCTTTGAGCTTGTTCATCGCGTTCTTCTCCAGCTGACGAATGCGCTCGGCCGATACGTTGTACTTGGCAGCCAGGTCATGCAGCGTGGCTTTCTCTTCAGCCAACCAGCGCTGGTAGAGGATGTCACGGCTGCGCTCATCCAGACCTTCCAGCGCCTCGTGCAGATTGGCGGTGGAACTGTCGCTCCAGTCAGAATCTTCCAGCTGACGCGCCGGGTCGTAGCGATGGTCTTCCAGGTAATGCGCCGGCGACTGGAAGGCGCTTTCGTCGTCCGCCTCAGCAGCTGGATCGAAGGCCATGTCATGGCCGGTCAGGCGGCTTTCCATTTCGCGCACCTCACGTGGCTCAACGCCCAGGCTTTCCGCCACTGCATGCACTTCGTCGTTATTCAGCCAGGCCAGACGCTTCTTCTGGCTGCGCAGGTTGAAGAACAGTTTACGCTGCGCCTTGGTGGTAGCGACCTTGACGATGCGCCAGTTTTTCAGGATGAACTCGTGGATTTCGGCGCGAATCCAATGCACGGCGAACGACACCAGGCGCACACCCATTTCCGGGTTGAAGCGCTTGACCGCCTTCATCAGGCCGACGTTGCCTTCCTGAATCAGGTCCGCCTGGGCCAGGCCATAACCGGAGTAGCTGCGGGCGATATGCACAACAAAACGCAGGTGAGCCAGGACCATTTGCCGGGCGGCTTCGAGGTCTTGTTTGTAGAAGAGACGTTCCGCCAGTTCACGCTCCTGCTCGGGGGTCAACAGCGGGATGCCGTTTACCGCATGCACGTATGCCTCCAGGTTGGCACCCGGAACCAGAGCATGAACAGGTTGCAAAGAAGTGGACATTTGAATCCTCCGACTTACGAATCGTGGGGCAGTCTAGCACTGCTCCTTCGGACTTTATACCGCGGTACAAGTTCCCTTACACATAGTCAATATCAAGCAAAACAATAACTTACTATCTGGGAGCCAGCTCGCTCAAGTGCCTTGCCACGGCAAGCCAGGCGCCAATATAGCCCAACAACACCGCGCCGAGCAGTAGCGACAGACCATCGGCCATCGGCACGCCATCCAGAGCGAAGTCGCTGCCGTACAAACCAGCCAGACGCACCACGGCGTCGTTTAGCCAGTCCAGGCCAAAGGCCAGCAGCAACCAGGCAAATACGCCTGCGCCAATCCCGTACAACGCCCCCATATAAAGAAAGGGCCGCCGCACATAACTGTCGGTGCCGCCGACCAGCTTGATCACTTCAATTTCGGTGCGGCGGTTTTCGATATGCAAGCGAATGGTGTTGCCAATCACCAGCAGCAGCGCCATCACCAACAGCAGGGTCAGGCCGAAGACAAAGCGCTCACCCAACTTGAGCATGGCACTCAGGCGCTCGACCCACAGCAGGTCCAGTTGCGCCTGCTGCACCCGTGGCAACTCGGCCAGGCGCAGGCGCAGGGCCTCCAGGGCGATCTTATCAACCTGTTGCGGCGTCACCACGATCACCCCGGGCAGTGGGTTATCCGGCAATTCCTTGAGCGCTTCACCCAGCCCTGACTGCTGTTGGAACTCGCTCAAGGCCTGTTCACGACTGATCCATTCAGCCTCTTCCACATCGTCCAGCGCTGCAATCTGCTCGCGCAGTGCCTGACCCTGGGCCTCGCTGGCATCAATCTGCAGATAAAGGGAAATCTGTGCAGCGCGCTGCCAGGACACGCCCAGACGCTCGACGTTATCCAACAGCAACGCCAGCCCCATGGGCAGGCTCAAGGCCACGGCCATCACCAGGCAGGTAAAGAAGCTGCCAATCGGCTGCTTACCCAACCGGCGCAGGCTGTCGACCAAGCTGGCGCGGTGGTTCTCCAGCCAGGCATGCAGCTGGTGGGTAAAGCTTGGGCCGTCATCACCCGGCGTTGGTGACTCGGATTTCTTCGGCGCCGCACCGACGCGTTGCGCCGGCTGTGGAGGTGGCATGCGTGTGGCACTCATACAGAAGCCTCCCCATCACCAATCAGACGGCCGCGCTGCAAGGTCAGCATACGGTGGCGCATGCGCGCAATCAGCGCCAGGTCGTGGCTGGCGATCAGCACGGTGGTGCCCAGACGGTTGATGTCTTCAAACACCCCCATAATCTCGGCCGCCAGGCGCGGGTCGAGGTTGCCGGTGGGCTCGTCAGCCAGCAGCAGAGCAGGACGATGCACCACGGCGCGGGCAATGCCGACACGTTGCTGCTGACCGGTGGACAGGTCGCCCGGGAACTGCTCGGCCTTGTCGGCCAGGGACACACGCTCCAGCGCAGTGCGCACGCGGGTGCCGATTTCGTCCTTGGACAGGCCAAGTATCTGCAACGGCAACGCCACGTTATCGAATACGCTGCGATCAAACAGCAGTTGGTGATTCTGGAACACCACACCGATCTGCCGACGCAGGAACGGGATCTGCGCATTGGTGATGTGCGACAGGTCCTGCCCGGCCAGCAGCAACTTGCCGCTGCTCGGCCGCTCCATCGCCAGCAACAGACGCAACAAGGTGCTTTTGCCCGCCCCGGAATGGCCAGTGACGAAGAGGAACTCACCACGGCGCACATGGAAACTCAGTTCGTGCAGCCCGACGTGGCCGTTCGGGTAACGCTTACCGACCTGCTCGAATTTGATCATCCTATTTCTCCGCGAACAGGGCCTGTACGAAGGCTTCGGCCTCAAAAGTACGCAGGTCATCAATGCCCTCGCCCACCCCGATATAACGGATTGGCAAGGCAAACTGTTTGGCCAGAGCAAAGATCACCCCGCCCTTGGCGGTGCCGTCAAGCTTGGTCAACGCCAGGCCAGTGAGGTTGACCGTCTGGTTGAACTGCTTGGCCTGGCTGATGGCGTTCTGTCCGGTGCCAGCGTCCAGCACCAGCAACACTTCGTGCGGCGCGGTGTCATCCAGCTTGCCGATCACCCGACGGACCTTCTTCAGCTCTTCCATCAGGTTGTCTTTAGTGTGCAGACGCCCGGCGGTGTCGGCGATCAGCACGTCCATGCCGCGTGCCTTGGCGGCCTGCACGGCATCGAAAATCACCGAAGCGGAGTCGGCACCGGTGTGCTGGGCGATGACCGCAATCTGGTTGCGCTCGCCCCATACCTGCAACTGTTCCACGGCGGCAGCGCGGAAGGTATCACCAGCGGCGAGCATGACTTTCTTGCCGTCCTGCTGCAGTTTTTTCGCCAACTTACCGATGGTGGTGGTCTTACCCGCACCATTCACGCCAACCACCAGAATCACATAGGGCTGTTTGCTGCTGTCGATCTTCAGCGGCTGTTCGACCGGTTTGAGCAGCGTGGTCAGCTCGTCCTGCAAGGCCTTGTACAGCGCGCCACTGTCAGCCAGTTCCTTGCGCGCGACACGCTTGGTCAGGTTGCCGATAATCGCCGTGGTGGCTTCGACGCCAACGTCGGCGGTCAGCAGGCGGGTTTCCAGGTCTTCGAGCAGGTCATCATCGATGACTTTTTTGCCAAGAAACAGGCTGGCCATGCCTTCGCCAAGGCTGGCGCTGGTTTTCGACAGGCCCTGCTTGAGGCGCTCAAGGAAACCGGTACGGCTCTCCTCAGCGCTTTTAGCCGGCGCTGCGACAGGTTCTACAACAGCAGGTGCGGCCACCGGTGGCTCGACGACCGGCTCAACCACCACTGGCACCTCAACGTGCGCATGCAGGACTTCGCTGCCAGCGTTGATACGGAACCGCGACGGGCGTGGAAGCGCATTGGCTTCAGCGCTCTCAACCTCCGCGTGAGCAGAAGCGGCGACGTGTTCAACAGGTGCGACCGGAGCAGGCTGAGGCTCGACAACGGCCTCGGCGACAACAACCGGTTCTACGACAGGCACAGCAACGTCGCTTAACGGCGTAACGGGCGCAACAGGCGCAACAGGCGGCTCATCAACCGGCGTCGGTTGCGTGTCAGGGTTGGCCGGCGCTTGCGGCTTTTTGCGCAACCAGCCGAACAGGTCTTTCTTCTCGGCTGGCTTCTCGGCAGAGGCCGGCGCAGCAGGCGTGGACTTGTGTTTGTCGTCGTTGGAACCAAACATGGAGGACGGCTATCTCAAAGGTGCGACGCGCAGGCCACAGGCTCTGAAAGCATTACTCACGCGGCATTGAAAGCTGAAGAGTGCACGCGGAAACAATCAGAAGCCTTAGCAGGCGTGGTCGCCAGTAAAACGGATGCGTATCCTAGCACCTCCGCGCCCGCCGACGCTAAGACCAAGCGGGCCCGTCCGACAGGTCGATAACCCATGCCTATGATTGCCCAACGCACCGCAGCCCTGCTGCTCGGCGTACTCTGCCACCCCCTGCTGGCCCTGGCCACAGAAACCCAGCCGACCCACGAATTCAGCCTGGACAATGGCCTCAAGGTCATCGTGCGCGAAGACCATCGCGCTCCGGTGGTGGTCTCCCAGCTCTGGTACAAGGTTGGTTCCAGCTACGAGACGCCCGGCCAGACCGGGCTGTCCCACGCCCTCGAACACATGATGTTCAAGGGCAGCCGCAAGCTCGGCCCCGGCGAAGCCTCGCGCATCCTGCGTGAGCTCGGCGCCGAGGAAAACGCCTTCACCAGCGACGACTACACCGCCTATTACCAGGTGCTGGCACGCGACCGCCTGGCCGTCGCCCTGGAACTGGAAGCCGACCGTCTGGCCAGCCTCAAACTGCCGGCCGATGAGTTCGCCAAGGAAATCGAGGTAATCAAGGAGGAGCGCCGTCTGCGCACCGACGACAAACCGTCGAGTCTGGCCTACGAGCGCTTCAAGGCCATGGCCTACCCCGCCAGCGGTTACCACACGCCGACCATCGGCTGGATGGCCGACCTTGAGCGGATGACCGTCGAGGAGCTGCGCGCCTGGTACGAAGCCTGGTACGCGCCGAACAACGCCACCCTGGTGGTAGTCGGTGACGTCAGCGTCGCCGAGGTGAAGATCCTCGCCGAGCGCTATTTCGGTGCCATTCCCAAGCGCACCGTGCCCACCGCCAAAGCGCCGCGTGAGCTGGCCGCACCGGGCGAACGACGCATCACCCTGCACCTGAAAACCCAGCTGCCGAGCCTGATGATGGGCTTTAACGTGCCTGGCCTGGCCACCGCCGAACAGCCGCGCCAGGTGCATGCCCTGCGTCTGGCTGCCGCCCTGCTCGATGGCGGCTACAGCGCCCGCCTGCCGACCCGCCTGGAGCGCGGCGAGGAACTGGTTTCCGGCGCCTCTGCCTGGTACGACGGTTTCGCCCGTGGCGACAGCCTGTTCATCCTGTCCGCCACACCCAACGTGCAGACCGGCAAGACCCTGGAGCAGGTCGAAGCTGGCCTGTGGCGTGAGCTGGAGGACTTGAAAAACACCCCGCCAAGCGCCGAGGAACTGGCCCGCGTGCGTGCGCAAGTAATCGCCGGCCTGGTCTACGAGCGTGATTCGATCACCAGCCAGGCCACCGCCATCGGCCAGCTGGAAACCGTCGGCCTGTCGTGGCAGCTGATCGACCAGGAGCTGGCCGAACTGGAAGCCGTGACCCCGGCGGATATCCAGAGTGCCGCCAAAACCTTCTTTACCCGCGACCACCTGAGCGTCGCCCATGTTCTGCCTGAGGAGAAGCGCAATGAGTGAGCGCAATGGCCTGCGCTACGGCCTGCTCGGCCTGGCGCTACTGATACTGCTGGCATTGCTGGCCCTGGTGATCAACCGCCCGGATAACAGCACAGAACCGGCTGCTGCCACCGAATCGACCAGCATCGAATCCCTGGCCGCCCTTGGCGATCAGCCACCCAGCCGCCGCGACCTGAATATCCAGACCTGGCACACCGCCGAGGGCGCCAAGGTGCTGTTCGTCGAAGCCCGCGAGCTGCCGATGTTCGACCTGCAACTGACCTTTGCCGCTGGCAGCAGCCATGACGACGGCGTCGCCGGCCTGGCGATGCTGACCAACGCCATGCTCAACGAAGGCGTGCCGGGCAAGGATGTCGGCGCGATTGCCGCCGGCTTCGAAAACCTCGGTGCCAACTTCGGCAACGGCGCGTTCCGCGACATGGCCATCGCCAGCTTGCGCAGCCTCAGCGCGGCGGACAAACGCGAGCCAGCCCTGCAGCTGTTCAATCAGGTGCTCGGCCAGCCGACCTTCCCGGAAGACGCCCTGGCGCGGATCAAAAACCAGCTGCTGGCCGGTTTCGAATACCAGAAGCAGAACCCCGGCAAGCTGGCCAGCCTGGCGCTGTTCGAGCGCCTGTACGGCACGCATCCTTACGCCCACCCGAGCGATGGCACGGCGGAGTCGATTCCGGCCCTCCGCCGTGAGCAGTTGCAGGCCTTCCACGCCAAGGCCTACACCGCCCATAACGCGATTATTGCGCTGGTCGGCGACCTCTCGCGCAGCGACGCCGAAGCGCTGGCCAATCAGGTATCCGCCGCCTTGCCGAAAGGTCCGGCGCTGCCGCGCATCGTCCAGCCGGAAGAACCCAAGCCGGGGCTGCAACATATCGAATTCCCCTCCAACCAGACCCACCTGATGATTGCCCAACTCGGCATCGACCGCCGCGACCCGGACTACGCCGCGCTCTACCTGGGCAACCAGGTGTTCGGCGGCGGTGGCTTCGGCACCCGCTTGATGACCGAAGTGCGCGAGAAGCGCGGCCTGACCTACGGCGTCTACTCCGGTTTCAGTGCCATGCAGGCGCGCGGCCCCTTTATGATCAACTTGCAGACCCGTGCGGAGCTCAGCGACGGCACCCTGCAACTGGTCAAAAGCATGCTCGCCGACTTCATCAACAACGGCCCGACTGCAGAAGAGCTGAACAACGCCAAGCGCGAGCTGGCCGGCAGCTTCCCGCTGTCCACTGCGAGCAATGCCGCCATTGTCGGCCAGCTGGGCTCCATGGGTTTCTATGACCTGCCGCTGACTTACCTGGAAGACTTTATGCGCGACGTCGAAGTGCTGACGGTCGAGCAGGTCAAGGCTGCCATGGCCAAGCACCTCAATCCCGAGGCTCTGGTGATTGTCACCGCCGGCCCAAGCGTGGCGCAGAAAGAACTGCCACCGCCCACCGACCGCCCCGCCGAACAACCTTCTGGCGTCCCGGAGCACTAATGAGCAAGCGACCCAAACCGCCAAAAGCCGCCCCCGTCCATGGTGGCGATGGCCAGCTGCGGATCATCGGCGGGCAATGGCGCTCGCGTCAGTTCAACTTCCCCATGGCCGCCGGTCTGCGGCCGACACCGAACCGCGTGCGCGAAACCCTGTTCAACTGGCTGGCGCCCTATGTCGAGGGTGCCAAGGTGCTCGACCTGTTCGCCGGCAGCGGCGCGCTGTTTCTTGAAGCACTGTCGCGCGGCGCCGGCAGCGCCCTGGCCCTGGACCTCAATCCAGCGGCCATTGCCAACCTGCGCGGCCACCTGCACACGCTGAAATGCGACAACGGCCAACTGCAACAGACTGACGCCCTGCTCTTCCTGCAAAGCCCTGCGGCGACACCGTTCGATCTGGTGTTTCTCGACCCACCGTTCAATCAGAACCTGCTGCTGCCCGCCTGCACCCTTCTCGAGCAGAACGGCTGGCTGGCGGCCGACGCCTGGATCTACACCGAAAGCGAGAACCCGCCTTCCAGCCTGGGCATGCCCGGCAACTGGCGCCTGCACCGCGAACAGAAGGCCGGGCAGGTGTATTACGCGCTGTGGCAGCGCAACTAAAGCCTGCAACAACAGATCGAGGGGATCATGAAGGATTTCATCTATGGCAATCTGCCCTATCTGCTGCTGTCGGCTTTAGCCCTTGCTCTACTTTTCACTGAGCAAGAGATCGGTTTTGGCCTTACCAGCCGGATCATGAACAGCTCAGACGGTATTGCCATCGGGCTAGCAGCACAGCGACTTATCGCTCTAGTTACACTCGGTTTCTCCGCTCGGATGATCTGGCTCGGCACTCGACGCTAAAAAGCCATTTGCCCAACCAATGGCGCTGTTGTTTTATCTCGCCACCCTCTAGCCTGAGCACTTTCCCGACTGAAACCCCAACAATGCGCACACCCTTCAAACCCGCCTGGTGGCTACCCGGCCCGCACCTGCAAACCCTGTGGAACCCGATGTGCCGCCGGCCGGCGAAGCTTGAGCGCACGCGCGAGCGGTTGTGGCTGGACGATGGCGACTTTCTTGATCTGGACTGGCATGGCCCACACGAAGCCGAAGCACCGCTGGTGCTGGTGCTGCACGGCCTGACGGGCTCATCCGACTCGCTGTATGTGCTGGGGCTGCAGCAGCAACTGGCCACTCAGGGCTGGGCCAGCGTGGCGCTGAACTGGCGCGGCTGCTCAGGCGAGCCGAACCTGCTGGCGCGAGGTTACCACTCCGGCGCCAGCGAGGACCTGGCGGAAACCGTGCGCCATCTGCGCGCTCAGCGGCCAATGGCGCCGCTGTATGGCGTGGGCTATTCGCTTGGCGGCAATGTGCTGCTCAAGTACCTCGGCGAAACGGCCGCGGACAGCCAGCTGCAGGGTGCAGTGGCAGTTTCAGTGCCGTTTCGTCTAGATCAGTGCGCCGACCGCATCGGCATGGGCTTTTCCAGGGTCTACCAGAGCCACTTTATGCGCGAGATGGTGGCCTACGTGAAAGACAAGCAGCGCCTGTTTGCCCACCAGGGTATGGCCGACCGGCTGTCCACCCTGGAGAAACTCGGCCCGCTGGACAATATGCGCACTTTCTGGGATTTCGACGGCCGTATCACCGCACCGCTGCACGGCTATGCCGATGCCGAGGACTACTACCGACGCGCTTCCAGCCGCTACTTTCTCGGCCAGATCGAGACGCCGACGCTGATTATCCAGGCCGCCGATGACCCCTTCGTCTTCCCCCACAGCCTGCCCGAAGCCAACGAACTGTCGCCCAGCATCGATTTCGAGCTGCACGCCCACGGCGGCCATGTCGGTTTTGTCGAGGGTAGCCTGACTAAGCCAGGTTATTACCTGGAACGGCGCATTCCACAGTGGCTGGCCGAACAGGATACGAAGCCACTGTTGGGTGGGTTAGCCGCACAGAACGCTGAATGACCAAACGAAACTCCCTCTGCGCGCGGCGTAACCCACCCTACAAAAGCGCAACCTGCCGCCCGATCAAAGTCAAATACGATTCAGATCACCTGTTCCAGCGGCACATGCAGCTTGGCATAGAGGGCCTCCACCGCTTCGCGTGATTGCGGGGCGGTGTAGCCGCCTTCCAGTGCCAGCACCTGGTAGATGCCACGGCGCAGCATCTCCTGGCTGAGATCGCCGGGGTTGCCGCGGGTGGTGCAGAGAAAGCGCACCCAGGAGGTCATGACGATCCAGCTGTTGAGGGTCAACGCCTCGATCTGCGCGGCATCCATCAGCAGGATGCCGGCCTCGACAAAGCCCTGATAAATGCTCTGTGCCTGCCTCAGGCAGCGCTGGGCGAACAACCGATAGCGCTCGGCCAGTGCCGGGTCGCTGTCGAGCAGATGCTCCAGGTCACGGTGCAGAAAGCGGTAATGCCACATCGCCGCCAGCAGCGCTTCGAGGTAGAAAGTCTTGTCCTGCACCGTCAGCGCACGCCCTTCAGGGCGGCGCAGGAAGGTGTCCACCTGGCTTTCATAGAGCGCAAACAGCTCGGCGATGATCGCCTGCTTGTTACGAAAGTGGTAGTACAGGTTGCCCGGTGAAATCCCCAGGTGCGCCGCGATATGGTTGGTGGTGACACTGCGCTCACCCTGGGCATTAAACAGCGCCAGGCTTTCCTGAATGATGCGTTCGCGGGTTTTCAGTGGGGCTGACATAACGGCTCGATCTCAACTCAAAAGCCCGGCAAAGGTACACGCAGAGACAGCCAAAGTGTTACCCGCGCGCCAACTGGCATGCGACACCAACTGTTTGATGGGCTGCGTCCGTCGGCTGACCCCGGCATCCTATTTGACAGATTAGAGCAATTGCTCTAAAAATCCAGCACACCTTTTCTGCAACGGTCTTAGCTCACCTGAGCCACTGCATTGCTGGAACGCCAAGGAGCAGCACATGGTCGCCGACGTCGCCTTCGTTGAAAAAAGCATCGAACAAAGCCTGCAGCAGAGCCAGCAACAGCTCAGCCAGTTGCAGCAAAGCTTTGCCCTTCAGCGCCAGGCCTTCAAGGCCAACCCGATGCCCTCGGCCGAGCAGCGCATCCAGTGGCTCAACAGCCTGCGCGACCTGCTCAGCAATGAGCGTGAGACGCTGGTGCGCGCCATCTCCCAGGACTTCAGCAACCGCAGCGCCGATGAAACCCTGCTCGCCGAACTGATGCCCAGCCTGCATGGCATCCACTACGCGACCAAACGCATCAAAAAATGGATGAAGCCCTCGCGCCGCAGCGTCGGCATGCAGTTCATGCCCGCCTCCGCCAAGGTGATTTACCAGCCGTTGGGCGTGGTCGGGGTGATCGTGCCGTGGAACTACCCGCTGTTTCTGGCCATCGGCCCACTGGTGGGCGCACTGTCGGCCGGCAACCGGGTGATGATCAAGATGAGCGAATCGACGCCAGCCACCTCGCAACTGGTCAAAGACCTGCTGGCCAAGGTGTTCCCGGAGGATTTGGTCAGCGTGGCGCTCGGCGAGGCGGAGGTGGGCATGGCCTTCTCCAAATTGCCGTTCGATCACCTGCTGTTCACCGGTGCCACCAGCATCGGCAAGCACGTGATGCGCGCCGCTGCCGACAACCTGACCCCGGTGACCCTGGAGCTGGGCGGCAAGTCGCCGGCCATTGTCAGTGCCGACGTACCGCTGAGCGATGCCGCCGAGCGTATCGCCTTCGGCAAGACCATGAACGCCGGCCAGACCTGCGTCGCCCCGGATTACGTGCTGGTACCGAAAGCACGCGTCGACGGCTTTGTCGAGGCTTACCGCAATGCGGTGCAGGGCTTCTACCCGGCGCTGACGGACAACCCGGACTACACCGCCATCATCAACGAACGCCAATTGCAGCGCCTCAACAGCTACCTGCAGGACGCCGAAAGCAAAGGCGCGACCATCATCCCGCTGTACCCCGAAGCCCAGGGCCGGCGCATGCCGCAAGCGGTGCTGCTGAACGTGACGGATGAGATGAAGGTGATGCAGGACGAGATCTTCGGCCCGCTGCTGCCGATCATCCCCTACGACAAACTGGAAGACGCCTTCGCCTTTATCAACGAGCGCGACCGACCGCTGGCGCTCTACTACTTCGGCTATGACAAGGGTGAGCAACAGCGCGTGCTGCACGAAACCCATTCAGGCGGTGTGTGCCTGAACGACACCCTGCTGCATGTCGCGCAAGATGACATGCCCTTCGGCGGTGTCGGCCCCTCCGGCATGGGCCATTACCACGGCCATGAAGGCTTCCTGACCTTCAGCAAGGCCAAGGGTGTGTTTATCAAGCAGCGTTTCAATGCGGCCAAGATGATCTACCCGCCTTACGGCAAAGCCCTGCAGAAGCTGGTGTACAAGCTCTTCGTTCGCTAACAACCCCCCGCCCTGGCTTGCCAGGGCTACGGCCTGATCCGGTGATAACAATAAATGCACAACACCACACTTGAAGCGCCGGTCCTAACTCGGCGCAATCTGCTCAAGGTCGGCTTGATGGGTTCGGCCTTTCTCGCCACTGCCGGGCTGACAGCCAGCCTCAGCGGCTGCTCGGCAAGTACGCCGAAAGCTGGTTTTGCGGTGATCCGCGAGTCCGACCTGGCCTTTCTGCATGCCTTGATCCCGGTGATGCTGGCCGGCGCAGTCACGCCCGAGAAAATGCCGCAAGCAGTCGAAGGCACCCTCACCAGCCTCGACTACAGCCTTAATCACGTTTCGCCGGAACTGCTCAAGCTGACCGTGCAGCTGTTCGACGTGCTGGCCATGCCGATCACTCGTGGTCCGCTGACCGGCGTCTGGGGCAGCTGGGAAAACGCATCGCCCGCCGACGTGCAGGGGTTTCTCGACCGCTGGCAGAACAGCTCGATCGGCCTGCTGAAAATGGGCCACGCCTCGCTGCTGCAACTGGTGATGATGAGCTGGTATAGCCGAGCAGAGTCCTGGGTCCACTGCGGCTACCCCGGGCCGCCGACTGTTTAAAGCGCGCCCCAACTTCTAATAAGAATTCGCCTGAGATCACCCTAAATGCCTGTACCGGATAGTTTTAAAGAAGGCCTGGCCCGCGGCTGGAAAACCTACGATGGCTCGCGTCTGGACAGCGACCTGACCCTCGAAGCCGACGTCGCCATCGTTGGCAGCGGTGCGGGCGGCGGCACCACCGCAGAAATCCTCAGCGCGGCCGGCTTCAAGGTGCTGCTGATCGAAGAAGGCCCACTGAAGACCAGCAGCGACTTCAAGATGCTCGAAGACAAAGCCTACGCCAGCCTCTATCAGGAAGGCATCGGGCGCATGAGCAAGGACGGCGCGATCACCATCATGCAAGGCCGCGCCGTGGGCGGCACCACACTGATCAACTGGACCTCGAGCTTCCGCACCCCAGACCCAACGCTGGAGCACTGGGCCAAGGAGCACGGCGTCAAAGGCCACAGCCCCAAGGAAATGGCGCCCTGGTTCGAGCAGATGGAGCAGCGCCTCGGCGTCGCCCCCTGGGCCGTACCGCCGAACGCCAACAACGCGGTGATCAGCAGCGGCTGTGACAAGCTCGGTTATGAGTGGAAAGTCATTCCGCGCAACGTACGCGGCTGCTGGAACCTCGGTTATTGCGGCATGGGCTGCCCGACCAACGCCAAGCAGTCAATGCTGGTCACCACTATCCCGGCGACCCTGGATAAAGGCGGCGAACTGCTCTATCTGGCCCGTGCCGAACGCCTGCTGATCGACGGCGACAAGGTCACGGGTATCGAATGCCTCGGTATGGACGAGCGTAGCGTCGCCCCCAATGGCCGCAAGATCACGGTCAAGGCCAAGCATTACGTCCTCTCCGGCGGCGGCATCAACACGCCGGGCATTCTCCTGCGCTCGCATGCACCGGACCCGTACCAGCGCACGGGCAAACGCACCTACCTGCACCTGGTGAACTTTTCAGCAGCCCTGTTCGAGCAGGTGATCAATCCGTTCTACGGCGCGCCACAGTCGATCTACTCCGACCACTTCCAGTGGGACGACGGCACCGCCGGGCGCCTGTCTTACAAGCTCGAAGTGCCACCGCTGCAACCGGCGTTGACCGCCACCCTGCTGGGCCGCTTCGGCATCGACAACGCCATGCGCATGGAACAGCTGCCCAACACCAACGTGATGCTCGCCCTGCTGCGCGACGGTTTCCACCCGGACAGCGCCGAAGGCCGTGTGGAGCTGCGTGGTGATGGCAGTCCGGTGCTTGATTACCAGATGACCGACTACACCTGGGACGGCGTGCGCCGCGCCTTCCATACCATGGCCGAAATCCAGTTCGCCGCCGGGGCCAAGGCGGTGCTGCCGCTGCATGCCGACGCCGGTTACGTGAAAACCCTGACCGAAGCGAAAAGTCTGATCGACAACCTCAGCCTGGAGCTCTACCGCACTCGCCTGGGCAGTGCCCACGTCATGGGCGGTTGCGCCATGGGGGAAGACCCTCAGCAGGCCGTCACTGACAGCCTGGGTCGCCACCACCAGCTGAGCAACCTGTCGATCCATGACGGCTCGCTGTTCCCCACCAGCATCGGCGCCAACCCGCAGCTGTCGATCTACGGCCTGACTGCGCAACTGGCCAGCCAGCTGGCTGAACGGCTGCGCGCCTAGGCCATCGTGGAGGAGCCCGGCCATGCTGCAGAACGTGGTTTCCGTGCTGCTGATCATCGCCGGCATCATCCACTTGCTGCCACTTAGCGGTGTGCTCGGCGCGGAACGCCTGGCACAGCTCTATGGCCTGACCTTTCAGGAGCCTAACCTGCTTCTGCTGATGCGCAGCCGCGCCGTGCTGTTTGGCCTGCTCGGTGCCTTGCTGGTCTACGCCGCATTCCGCCCAGCACTGCAACCGATCGCCCTGATCGGTGGTCTACTTAGCGTGCTGAGCTTTCTCTACCTGGCCTGGAGCACTCCCGGTTACAACGAGGCGCTGCGCCGGGTGGTGATAGCCGATTGGGTGGCACTGGCCTGCCTGTTGATCGCGGCTTCGCTGGTTGCCCTCACCCGCAGCAGGGCCTGAGCGCAAACGTGCTGACTTGGCCGCAGTCGCCTTGCTGCGCTACCATCCGACTCCCCAACGGACCCGCCAGGACGTCACGATGAATCGAGTGTTATACCCAGGCACCTTCGACCCCATCACCAAGGGGCACGGCGACCTGGTCGAGCGCGCAGCACGGCTGTTCGACAGCGTGATCATTGCGGTGGCTGCCAGCCCGAAGAAGAACCCGCTGTTCAGCCTGGAGCAACGCGTCGAACTGGCCCGTGAGGTCACCAAGCACCTGCCGAACGTTGAAGTCGTAGGGTTTTCTACTCTGCTGGCACACTTCGCCAAGGAGCAAGGCGCCAATGTCTTCCTGCGCGGTCTGCGTGCAGTGTCCGACTTCGAATACGAGTTCCAGCTGGCCAACATGAACCGTCAATTGGCCCCCGATGTGGAAAGCCTGTTCCTGACTCCGTCGGAGAAGTACTCGTTTATCTCCTCGACGCTGGTGCGCGAAATCGCCGCGCTGGGCGGTGATATCTCCAATTTTGTGCACCCAGCCGTAGCCGCCGCACTGACCGAACGTTTCAAGCGCTAAGCCAGTCGCGTATGGCCGCGTGCATGCGCGGCCCTGATGCGGCACAATTTGCCTTACCGTTTTCTGTACACATCTAGGCTGCACCTGTGGGGCGCAGCAGGAGTGGTTCTGTCATGTCCCTGATCATCACTGACGACTGCATCAACTGCGACGTCTGCGAACCCGAATGCCCTAATGCTGCGATTTCCCAGGGCGAAGAAATTTACGAAATCGACCCCAACCTGTGCACCGAATGCGTCGGCCACTATGACGAGCCGCAGTGCCAGCAGGTCTGCCCGGTGGATTGCATCCCACTCGACAAGAACAATGTCGAGAGCAAGGATGAGTTGATGCAGAAGTACCTGATCATTACCGGTAAAGCCTGACAGGCCCATGGAAAGCTACTGCATTTGGCCATGCTGTGTTGAACTCAGGCTCAGCCTGCTCATGTACAGCTCGTACACTGCGCAGCCTCGCCTGATTTCGCCTTACCTGGCCTTCGCTCGCGACGCTCTCCAAGGGTCTGCAAAACAATGGGACGCCTGATCCGCGGCCTTCTCCCCTGGCGCACCCTGCTCGGTGCGTTTGCCCTACTCTGCACCCTTGAGCTGCAGGCCGCAGCACAACCTGAACGTATCGCTATTGCCAGCGCACACCCTGCAGCCACCGTAGCGGGTCAGGAAACCCTGGCTCTGGGCGGCAACGCCTTTGATGCGGCTGTGGCTATCAGCGCCGCCCTGGCGGTGGTCGAACCTTACGGATCAGGTCTGGGCGGTGGCGGTTTTTTTCTGCTGCGCGAAGCCGGCGACTCGCCAACCTACCGCTTTCTCGATGCCCGAGAACGCGCCCCGCAAGCCGCCCATGCCGACCTGTACCGGGTCGACGGCGAGATCCGCAAAGACCTTTCGCTGAATGGCGCACTGGCCGCTGCCATTCCCGGCCTGCCGGCCGCGCTGGTCGAGCTGGCAGAGCGCTTCGGCCGTCTGCCCTTGCGCGACTCACTGGCACCGGCGATCCGCCTGGCCAGCAGCGGCGTGAGCATCGACCGGGTCTACCGCGAACGCGCTGGCTGGCGCATCGATGCCATGCGCCAGGACGCGGAAACCGCGCGAATCTTCCTCGACAAGGGGGAAATACCTGATGAATACGGCCTGCTGCGCCAACCCGAACTGGCGCGCACCCTCGAACAGCTAGGCAGGCAGGGCGGTCAGGGTTTCTATGCCGGCGTGGTGGCGGAGCAGCTAGTCAAGGCCGTGCGCGATGCCGGCGGCATCTGGACCCTCAAGGACCTGGCCGACTACCGCGTCGTTGAACGCGAGCCATTGCGCATAATGCTGGAGCAGGACCGTGAATTGATCAGCGCGCCCCCACCATCCGCCGGTGGCATCGCGCTGGGGCAGAGCCTGCTGATCCTGCAGCAATTGCCCTGGCAGCAAGTAGACCGCGTGCAGCGCAGCCACCTGGTGGTGGAGACCCTACGCCGCGCCTACCGGGATCGCGGCCTGCTGGGTGACCCGGACTTTGCCCAGAACCCCGTTCAGCAGCTGCTGACCCCCACATATCTCCAGCAACTGGCCAGCAGCATCGACCCGCAGCGCGCCACGCCAAGTGACAGTCTGCCGCCCAGCAAAACCTGGCAGGAAGGCGACCACACCACCCATTTCTCGGTGCTCGACAGCGAGGGCAATGCGGTGGCAGCCACCCTGTCGATCAACCTGCCGTTCGGCGCAGCATTTACTGCACCCGGCACCGGGGTGCTACTGAACAATGAAATGGACGACTTCGCCGCCGACGTGCAAGGCGCCAACACCTACGGCCTAAGCGGCAGCCAGGCCAACCGCATCGCGGCTGGTAAACGGCCGCTGTCGAGCATGAGCCCAAGCTTTATCGAAAGTGCCGAGGACTTCGCCAGTTTCGGCACACCGGGCGGCAGCCGAATTCCCAGCATGGTGCTGCTGGCGATACTGGAGTACCTGAATCAGCAGCCGATTGAACGCTGGCCGGCGATGCCGCGCTTCCACCACCAGTTCATGCCCGACGTGATCGAGCATGAGCCGAACGCCTTCCACCCAACAGAAATTAAAGCGCTGGAGACACTTGGGCATCAATTGAAGGCAACAGGCCGACAGTACGGCAATCAGCAAGTGCTGTATTGGGACAAACAAGACGGAAAGGTTTCAGCAGCAAGCGATCCACGCGGGATCGGTACAACTGCCGTCACGCTTAAGAAACCGCAGTAACCAGACACATCACTGTCAGCCCTGCGGCAAAGGGCCACCGCGTCGTACAGCAACCCTCAACGCCCAGTGGGCTGTCAGTTTTTCTTGTAACCGTTGGTGGTGCAACCCAGGCAACGGACAAAGGCTGCTTTGCCTGGCTCAACAACCAGAGCGTTGCCCGCTTCACCGATATTTCCGCCTGCGGCGGAGAACGGCAGTGTGACCACAAAAACACCCGCACCAATAGCGGTTGCCGCGATCAGCAGCGGCCGAGCAATCAGAAAATCACCGACCATCGAAAATGCAGGCGGGTATTCGGTGGTGTACATCGGATCACCACTGGTGTTCTGCTGCGCCACCTCAGCATGGGCCGGCAGAGCCAGCAAACCGGTGGACAGTGCCAGAGCAGCAGCGGTGGAGCGGAACAGTTTCATGGGGCGATCCTTCAGCTATTAGGAGGCAGTGGTTCTAACTATAACAGTGCATTGGTAATTGTCAGCGTGACGGCCGTCAATCGCCATTAAAGGCATATTGCGGTTTTTCGGAATAAACGGTCGATAAAAATCCATAATCGTCCTGATGTCAGCGGCTTCATCTCCGCTGGGCATAAAAGTCGGGCCAATAAAGACACGGCGATTCTGATAGTCCAACGCGCCCAAGACAATCGGTACACCCGCCCCCAGGGCGATGTGATAGAAGCCCATTTTCCAGCGTTCGACCTTTTTGCGCGTGCCTTCGGGCGAGAGGATCAGCATAAACTGCTGATGCTCGCGAAAAGCCCTCACGGCCTGCTCTACCGTATTGCCTTGACGCTCGCGGTAAATCGGGATACCGCCCCAGAGCCGCATCAAGGTGCCAAAAGGCCAGCGGAAGATGGTGTGCTTGCCAAACCAGCGCGCATTCAGACGCAAAACAAATTTCACCGCGATAAAAACGACAAAATCCCAGTTGGAGGTGTGGTGGGCACCGATCACCACAAACTTGTCGAGCTTGGGTAGCTCACCTTCAATGCGCCAACCCAGTAGATTCAACGCAGTACGGCCGACCCACTCGGCCAATGAGTGACGGGGCAGATAGTTACCGGACATCAACAAACCTCGGTGTTTCTTATTGTTGTGTATTGCAGTGCGCAGCACTCGGTAGTGCTGCCCACATTAAACCTACGCCGTAACGCTAGCGCTGGCAGCGCGGACAATAAACGCTGGCGCGCTGGCCCAGCTTGACCTCGCGCAGGGTGCTGCCGCAGGTCTTGCAGAACTCACCACCGCGACCGTAGACAAATAATTCCTGCTGAAAATAGCCTGGCTGTCCGTCACCGCCGACAAAATCGCGCAATGTCGTACCACCGCGCTCAATGGCATAGGCGAGGATGCGCTTGATCTCATCCGCCAGTTTCAGATAACGCGCCCGCGACACCGAACCGGCCTCGCGACGCGGATCGATACCTGCCGCAAACAAGGCTTCGCTGGCGTAGATGTTGCCTACGCCCACAACGACCGCGTTATCCATGATGAAAGGTTTGACAGCCATGGCGCGGCCACGGGACAACTGAAACAGCCGCTCACCATCGAACGATTCAGTCAGGGGTTCTGGCCCCAACTTGCTCAGCAGTACATGCTCCAGCGGCTCACGGCTCCAGAGCAACGCACCGAAGCGGCGCGGATCGGTGTAACGCAGGGCCAGACCGGATTCCAGCTCGATGTCCACATGCTCATGCTTGGCAGCGGGCAGGCCGCACTCAACCAGGCGCAGGCTGCCGGACATGCCCAAGTGGCTGATCAACGTGCCCGTTTCTGCCTTGATCAACAGGTATTTGGCGCGCCGCTCGACGCCCTCGATACGCTGCCCCGACAACTGGATATCCAGGTCTTCGGGAATCGGCCAGCGCAAACGGCGCTCACGCACGATCACCCGACTGACGCGCTGCCCCTCAAGGTAGGGCGCAATTCCGCGGCGAGTGGTTTCAACTTCAGGAAGTTCTGGCATGGCACGTCATCAGGTGAGCATTAAAACGGGCGCTCACCTTAGCAGGAATGCCCAAACGGGACGAGGCAGGCGAACCTGGACTAGCTCGCCCCCATGTCGCGGATGCTCTCGCGCAGGTTCTCGAAGTCATACTCCGACAACCCCACATACTCCAACACCAGTTGCTCAATACCCTGCCATTCGAAATCATCCTGTTGATTACCCAGTACGCGGTAACTCGCACAGATGTTCTCGGCCATTTTGAGGATCGCCAACAGGGTTTTCAGCTGCGCATCCCGACTGGAGTCATCGGTAAAAATCGCCAACGCATTGTGGTGGCTGGCAATCGCCTCACACAGATGCAACGGCAGATTCCAGGATTTCGCCGTGTAGTACCCCACGACAGCATGATTGGTGTTCAACAGCCGATTTTCAGTATCGACGATGCGCCGGCCATCGGTGGCACTGGCATAGGCATCCTCCAGCACCGTCATGTAGTCAGGGAAACGCTTGAGCATCAGCGGGATGCCGCAATTGTGGAACAGGCCCAAGGTGTAGGCTTCATCCGGTGAGTGATAGCCGATGCGCTTGGCCAATGTCAGGCAGGTCATTGCAACGTCTTGGGCGGTATCCCAGAAACGGTTGAGGGTGACGATGGCTTCATCGGTCAGCTCACCGCGAATCGACTGTGCATTGATCAGATTGATGACCGTATTGCAGCCAAGCAAATTTACGGCCTGCTGGATCGAGGCAATGCGATTGGTCAACCCAAAAAAGGGCGAATTCACCAGCTTCAACAACGCGCCAGACAGCCCAGGGTCATGACTGATCAGTTTGGCAATGACACGCAAATCCGGATTGGGCATCACCTGTTCCATCTGCAAATCCACCATGATTTGCGGCTGAGGAGGAACACTGATGCCCTGGAGCACCTGCTGGATATATTCGGCGGAAAGCTCTTGGGGCATGACGAACACAACCAAAACGAGAGGTAAGCCACAGTCTAGCTAAACTCATGGAACTTCCACAGGCGACTTTTGTAAACACACCCTTGTGCACCGCGGCCTGCATTGAAACGTCAGCAGATGCTCCTGAACCCGTTATAATTCCGCTCTTTTTCCGGAGTCCCAGCATGTCCCTGCCCAGCCTGCGCCTGAAAGCCAACGCCGATCGACGCCTGCGCGCCGGCCACCTGTGGGTCTACAGCAATGAAATCGATGTCGCTGCCACCCCGCTGAGCGGTTTTGCTGCCGGCGACCAGGCCATCCTTGAAGCGACCGGCGGTAAGCCACTGGGCATCGTTGCGATGAGCCCGAATAACCTGATCTGCGCACGCCTGCTGTCGCGTGACGTCAAGCACGTACTGGACAAATCTCTGCTGGTGCATCGCCTGAATGTTTGCCTGTCGCTGCGCGAGCGCCTGTTCGACAAACCCTGCTACCGTCTGGTTTATGGCGACTCCGATCTTCTGCCGGGCCTGGTGGTCGACCGCTTCTTCGACATTCTGGTGGTGCAACTGGCCTCCGCCACCATGGAGCGTCACAAGGATGACGTGCTGGCCGCGCTGATTCAGGTGTGCAAACCCAGTGGCATCCTGTTCAAGAACGACTCCGCCGCCCGCGATGCCGAAGGCCTCGCGCGTTACGTGGAAACCCCATTCGGCGTGGTGCCGGAATGGGTCGCCCTGGAAGAGAACGGGGTGAAGTTTGAAGCCCCGGTAATCGAAGGGCAGAAGACCGGCTGGTTCTATGACCACCGCATGAACCGTGCGCGCCTGGCACCTTACGTCAAAGGCAAGCGCGTACTCGACCTGTTCAGCTACATCGGCGGCTGGGGCGTGCAGGCTGCAGCCTTCGGTGCCAGCGATGTGATGTGCGTGGACGCCTCCGGCTTTGCTCTCGACGGTGTGGAGCGCAACGCCGCGCTGAACGGTTTGACCGACCAGGTTGCCTGTGTGGAAGGCGATGTATTCGAGGCGCTGAAACAGCTCAAGGCCTCGGAAGAGCGCTTCGATGTGATCGTCGCCGATCCGCCCGCCTTTATAAAACGCAAGAAAGACCTGAAAAACGGCGAAGGCGCTTACCGCCGCCTCAACGAGCAAGCCATGCGCCTGCTCAACAAGGACGGCATCCTGATCAGCGCCAGCTGCTCCATGCACCTGCCGGAAGATGACCTGCAGAACATCCTGCTGACCAGCGCACGCCATCTGGATCGCAATATCCAGCTGCTCGAACGCGGCGCGCAGGGCCCGGACCACCCGGTACACCCAGCCATCAATGAAACCCGCTACATCAAGAGCCTCACCGTGCGTCTGCTGCCCAATAGCTGAGCACCTGCACCTGCCGAGTGCGTGTCGGCAGGTGCTTCTTTCTCTCCCGCGCTGTTACCACTCCCCACACCTGCATGGCGCAACCCAGCGCCTGAACTAGGCTTGCCCCCAGCACTGCAGCGCCCGCAATGAGCCACAGCGCACTGGCACAATGCTTGCCTAACTTGAACATTCAAACAAGTACCCGTTACAGCATCGAAGCGGGCGCGCGGATTCAAGTATTCAGATAACGGCCACAAGCTGCTGTCTGTTCAGAGCACATTTGGGGAGGGGTATGGCTGACCTGGCTGGGAACAAACCGTTCCTGCAATTCACCAACGTCAAGAAGACTTACGACCACAAGCATCTGGTGGTCAAGGATTTCAACCTGGATGTGGCCAAGGGCGAATTTATCACCCTACTCGGCCCTTCCGGCTCCGGTAAAACCACCTGCCTGATGATGCTCGCCGGGTTCGAGGACGTAACCAGCGGCGAAATCCTGATCAACGGCCGTTCGGTCACCAGCATCGCACCCTACCAGCGCAATATAGGCATGGTGTTCCAGCAGTACGCGCTATTTCCGCACATGACCCTGCGCGAAAACCTCGCCTACCCGCTGAAGATCCGCAAACAGCCCAAAGAGGTGATTCGCGCCAAGGTCGACGAGTATCTGTCGCTGGTCGAGCTGCTGGATTTCGGCAACCGCTTCCCCGGGCAGCTCTCCGGCGGCCAGCGCCAGCGTGTGGCCCTGGCTCGCGCGCTGATCTTCGCCCCAGATATCGTGCTGATGGACGAACCGCTGGGCGCGCTGGACAAGAAGCTGCGCGAGCAGATGCAGTTCGAGATCAAGCGCCTGCACGAACAGCTCGGTTTCACCGTGATCTACGTGACCCACGACCAGACCGAAGCCCTGACCATGAGCGACCGCATCGCCGTGTTCAACAACGGCATCGTCCAGCAATGCGCGCCGCCCCACGTGCTCTACGAGCGCCCGGCCAACCTGTTCGTCGCCGACTTTATCGGCGAGAGCAACAAGCTCAAGGGCGTGATCGAATCGGTCGGATCTGAGACGGTACAAGTTCGCCTGGACGACGGCGCCCTGGTCAGTTCGCTGAAGGCCAACTGCACAGAAGTCGGCCTGCCCACCACCGTGTCGATACGCCCGGAAAAACTCAGTTTTACCGACCGCCTGGGCGCCGCCGGCAACCAGATAATGGCGCGCTTCGTCACTCGTCACTATGTCGGCGAATACATCCGCTACCACTTCGAAACCGCCGACGGCACCGAGCTGGTGGTGAAGAACATGAATGACAGCAGCGCCCCGCAACTCAATGCCAAGGAAGAAGTCGCCCTGGCCTGGCAGCCGCAAGACAGCCAGGCCCTGGATCGCCCCGTAACAACCCCTGACCTATAAGAAGCAATGGAGCACAGCAATGGCTAGAACACTGACCACCCGCTTTTCCACCTTCGCTTTAGCTGCCGCGCTAGGCACGGCAAGTTTCGCCGCCAGCGCGCAGGAGACGCTGACCGTGGTGTCATGGGGTGGTGCCTACGGCGCGGCCCAGCAGAAACATGTGATTGACCCGTTTATGAAAGACACCGGCAACAAGGTGCTATTCGAGGACTACACCGGCGGTGTGGCCGAGATCAAAGCCCAGGTCGAGTCCGGCAACATTCAATGGGATGTGGTCGACTTTGAGGTGATCGACCTGGAGCGTGCCTGCTCTGAAGGCCTGCTGGAAAGCATTCCACGTGACATCCTGCCCGCCGGTATCGACGGCGTCCCGGCCGCAAAAGACTTTATCCCCGAAGCCCTGGCCAGTGAGTGCGCGGTCGGCAACATCGTCTGGTCGGTGGTATTCGCCTACAACGAGAAAACCATCGGCGGCACCAAGGCTGCAAGCATCACCGACTTCTTCGACACCCGCAAAATCCCAGGCAAGCGCGCCCTGCGCAAACGCCCACAGGTGAACATGGAGTGGGCACTGCTGGCTGATGGCGTGCCGCCGGCCGAAGTCTACGACGTGCTGTCCACTCCAGAAGGCCAGGCCCGCGCCTTCGCCAAGCTGGACACCATCAAGAAGGACATCGTCTGGTTCGACTCCTGGTCGCAAGCGCCACAGCTGCTCAACGACGGCGGCGCGGTGCTGGTGCAATCGGCTAACGGCCGTTTCTACGACGCCATCCGCCAGGAGAAAAAACCCTTCGTCATCGTCTGGGACGGCCACGTCTACGACCTCGACGCCTGGGCCATCGTCAAAGGCTCACCGAAAAAGGATCTGGCACTGAAATTCATTGCCTACGCCACTGGCTCCACCCCACTGGCCGGCATGCCGGACGTGGCCTACGGCCCAACCCGCAAATCCTCCATGCCGCTGGCTGACCAGAGCGCCGCACCGCACCTGCCGACTGCTCACCTGAGCAAAGGCATCCAGGCCGGTTCGGACTTCTGGGCTGACTATGGCGAATCCCTCGGTGAAAAATTCAACGAGTGGCTGTTGAAGTAACCCGCTATGACCCCTCTCCTGCCGGAGAGGGGTCAGGATTTTCGGAGTAACGCCTTGTCCTCCCTCACGTCTACCGAAGCCAGTCAAGCCTCCAGCGCCCGCAACAAGAAACGCCTCACCGCCTTTCTGTTTGTCGTGCCACTGCTGGTGTTTATCCTGCTGACCTTCGTCGCGCCAATTGCCAGCATGCTCTGGCGCAGTGTCCACCACCCGACGGTGGCCGCCCTGATTCCGCTGACCCTGAGCGAGCTGCAACGCTGGGACGGCAAAGCGCTTCCTGATGAAAAAACCCTGAGCGTGTTCGCCCAGGAGCTGCACAGCCTGGCCAAAGAGCGCCAGTCCGGCAAATTGGCCGAAGAGTTCAACCGCGCCTCGGCCGGCATGTCCAGTGTGGTCAAATCCAGCGCGCGCAAACTCAGCCGCCTGCAAGGCGAACAACTGCAGCAGCAGGGTGCCGACATCCTGCTCAAGTCGCACCGCAACTGGAGCAAACCGGAAATCTGGTACGCCATCCAGCGCGCGGGCAAACCCTATACCTATGACTACTACCTGACCGCGCTCGACCTGGAGCTGCACCCCGAGCAGGGCATTCAGGTGCGCGAAGACACGCAGATCTACCTGCAGCTGTACAACAAAACCCTAAGCATGGCCCTGGTCATCACCCTTTTCTGCGCCCTGCTTGGCTACCCACTGGCCTACTACCTGGCCGGCCTGCCGGAAAACCGCGCTAACCTGCTGCTGGTATTGGTACTGCTGCCGTTCTGGACCTCATTGCTGGTGCGAACCACGGCCTGGATCGCCCTGCTGCAGACCAACGGGGTGATCAACTCCTTCCTGCTCGGCATCGGCGTCATCGGCCAACCCATCGAGATGCTCTACACCTCGTTCGCCACGGTGGTGGCGATGACCCATATCCTGCTGCCGTTTATGATTTTGCCGTTGTACAGCGTGATGCGCGGCATCGACCCCAGCTACTTGCGCGCGGCACTGTCACTGGGCGCGCGGCCGATTCCAGCCTTTGCCCGCATCTACTTCCCAATGACCCTACCGGGGTTGAGTGCCGGGGCGCTGCTGGTGTTTATCATCTCGGTCGGCTACTACATCACCCCGGCGCTGGTCGGCGGCACCGATGGGCAGATGATCAGCAACATCATCGCCTTCCATATGCAGCGCTCGAACAACTGGGAACTGGCCGCCGCACTGGGCTCCCTGCTGCTCGGCCTGATCCTGCTGCTGTACTGGCTGTACGACCGTTTTGTCGGCGCCAGCAATATCAAACTGGGCTAAGGAACAGACGATGAAGATTCCCGCCTACTACGGCTTCTGGCATCACCTCGGCGCCTGGCTGCTGAAGACCAGTTCCTGGCTGGTACTGCTGTTTCTGATCCTGCCAATCCTGGTGATCATCCCGTTGTCATTCAACGCCGAGCCGTTCTTCAGCTTTACCGAAGGCATGCTCACACTGCAGCCCGAGGCCTACTCGCTGCGCTGGTACAGCGCCATCTTCAGCGACGACAAATGGCTGCTGGCGATCAAAAACAGCTTTCTGATCGGCATCTTCGCCACCCTGATCGCTACAGTGCTCGGCACCTGCGCAGCAGTCGGTCTGGCCCGCGATGACATGCCGGCACGCCGCTTGATCACCGCCCTGCTGCTGTCACCGATGATCGTGCCGCTGATCATCACCGCCGCCGGGATGTTCTTCTTCTATTCGGACCTGGGCCTGGCCGGCAACTACCTCGGGGTGATCATTGCCCACGCGGCTCTGGGCACACCGTTCGTGATCATCACCGTCACAGCCACCCTCACCGGCTTCGACTACAGCCTGGCCCGCGCCGCGCTGAACCTGGGCGCCACGCCACTGCGGGTGTTCTTCGACATCATCATGCCGCTGATCCGCCCGGGGGTGATTTCCGGCGCGCTGTTCGCCTTTATCACCTCGTTCGACGAGGTGGTGGTGATCCTGTTTATGGCCGGCCCACAGCAACGCACCATCCCGCGGCAGATGTTTTCGGGCCTGCGCGAGCAGATCAACCCGAGCATCCTGGCCATCGCCACCCTGCTGATCCTGGTGTCCATCGCTCTGCTGGTGACCATCGAACTGCTGCGCCGCCGCGCCGAACGCATGCGCGGGATTGAGCCGATCAGCTAACGCACCCGGCCGAACCGCGCTCGCCGCTGAGCGCACCGGCCTTCCTTGCGAGCGCGCCAAGGGATTAGAATCAGCGCTCTCCTGCCCTATCCAGGCGGACCTTGTAGCCCAGCCACGCCAGCGCCGACCCCGCGCCAGGCAGCGCCCCGGCCCGGTAAATGCGCACTTGCGTTTGCCTTGGGCCTGAAGCCGGCTCAACATACGCACCAACAGCCCGTTGCCCGCACAGCACCCTCGCCTGTGCACGCGTGACCTGAATAGCCTTTGCAGGATTTATCACCATGCCTGATTACCGCTCGAAGACCTCCACCCACGGCCGCAATATGGCCGGCGCTCGTGCCTTGTGGCGTGCCACCGGGATGAAGGACGAAGACTTCAAGAAGCCAATCATCGCCATCGCCAACTCCTTCACCCAGTTCGTGCCCGGCCATGTGCACCTGAAGGACATGGGCCAGCTGGTTGCCCGCGAGATTGAAAAGCACGGCGGCGTGGCCAAGGAATTCAACACCATCGCGGTCGATGACGGCATCGCCATGGGCCATGACGGCATGCTCTATTCGCTGCCGAGCCGCGAGATCATCGCCGACTCCGTGGAGTACATGGTCAACGCCCACTGCGCCGACGCCATCGTCTGCATCAGTAACTGCGACAAGATCACCCCCGGCATGCTGCTGGCATCGCTGCGCCTGAATATCCCGGTGATCTTCGTCTCCGGCGGCCCAATGGAAGCCGGTAAGACCAAGCTGGCCAGCCACGGCCTGGACCTGGTTGATGCCATGGTGATTGCCGCTGACGAAAGCGCCAGCGATGAGAAAGTAGCCGAGTACGAGCGCAGCGCCTGCCCGACCTGCGGCAGCTGCTCCGGCATGTTCACCGCCAACTCGATGAACTGCCTGATGGAAGCCCTAGGCCTGGCCCTGCCGGGCAACGGCTCAACACTGGCCACCCACAGCGACCGCAAGCAGCTGTTCCTGCAAGCCGGCCGCACCGCCGTCGAGCTGTGCAAACGCTACTACGGTGAGGGCGACGCCTCGGTGCTGCCGCGCAACATCGCCAACTTCAAGGCGTTCGAGAACGCCATGACCCTGGACATCGCCATGGGTGGTTCAACCAACACCATCCTGCACCTGCTGGCCGCCGCCCAGGAAGGCGAAGTCGATTTCGACCTGCGCGACATCGACCGCCTGTCACGCAAAGTGCCGCAACTGTGCAAGGTCGCGCCAAACATCCAGAAGTACCACATGGAAGACGTGCACCGCGCCGGTGGCATCTTCAGCATCCTCGGTTCCCTGGCCCGTGGCGGCCTGCTGCACACCGACCTGCCGACCGTACACAGCAAAACCATGGCCGAAGCCATCGCCCAATGGGACATCACCCAGACCGACGATGAAGCCGTGCACACGTTCTTCCGCGCGGGCCCGGCCGGCATCCCAACGCAGACCGCGTTCAGCCAGAGCACCCGCTGGGACACCGTGGATGACGACCGTGAAAACGGCTGCATCCGCAGCGTCGAGCATGCGTATTCGCAAGAAGGCGGCCTGGCCGTGCTCTACGGCAATATCGCCGTCGATGGCTGCGTGGTTAAAACCGCCGGTGTGGATGAGTCGATCCACGTCTTCGAAGGCACCGCGAAAATCTTCGAGAGCCAGGACAGCGCCGTGCGCGGCATCCTCGCCGACGAAGTGCAGGCTGGTGACATCGTCATCATCCGTTACGAAGGCCCGAAAGGCGGCCCGGGTATGCAGGAAATGCTCTACCCAACCTCGTACCTGAAGTCCAAAGGCCTGGGCAAAGCCTGCGCCCTGCTCACCGACGGGCGTTTCTCCGGCGGCACCTCGGGCCTGTCCATCGGCCATGCCTCGCCGGAAGCCGCTGCTGGCGGCGCCATCGGCCTGGTGCAGGATGGCGACAAAGTGCTGATCGACATTCCGAACCGCTCAATCAACCTGCTGATCAGCGACGAGGACCTGGCCACGCGCCGCACCGAGCAAGACGCCAAAGGCTGGAAGCCGGTAGAGAAGCGTCCACGCAAGGTCACCACCGCACTGAAGGCCTACGCCCTGCTCGCCACCAGCGCCGACAAGGGCGCCGTGCGCGACAAGGCGTTACTGGATCGTTTGGTTGACTGATCACACCACCGCAACATCCAGGCCCAGCTCCGTGCTGGGCTTTTTTTTTGCCTGAAAGAACACCGTCTATAGTGAGAGAGCCCGCCTACCGAGAACAGCCATGGCCAGATACCTGCTGCTCGCCGCCCTGCTTCTGCTCGCCGCCTGCTCGGAGCCCAAGCCGCCGCTGCGCATCGCCATCAACCCCTGGCCCGGCCACGAGTTTCTCTACCTGGCCGAACAACAGCAGCTGTTCGAGGCCGAAGGGGTCGGCGTCAAGATTCTCCAGTTCGACTCCCTCAACGATGCCCGGCGCGCCTACGAACGCGGCCAGGCCGATGGCTTTGGCGGCACGCTGGTAGAGGTTTTGGTGGCCCGCGAACAGAGCCAGCGCCACCCACAGGTGGTGCATGTGACGGACTACTCCAACGGCGGCGACATGCTGATTGCAAGACCCGGCATCGACAACGTCCGGCAACTGGTTGGCCTGCGCGTGGCTGTCGAACCCGGCACCCTCAATACCGTGATCCTGGCCCGCGCGCTCGAGCAGCAGGGCCTCGACCTCGCCCAGGTAACCCTGACCAGCGTGCCGCAAGGGCAGATGCTCGAAGCCCTGCAGCAAGGCCGCGTCGACGCCGTAGTGACCTACCCGCCCTTTACCCTGGAGATACTCAAGCAGCCGCAGTTTCAGAAGATTTTCAGCACCCGGGAAATTCCCGGAGAAATCCTCGACATCGTTGCCGTCGATGCCAGCGTACTGGCCACGCGCAAGGCCGACGTGCAGGCCATGCTGCGCGCCCTGGAGGCCGCCCACCACTACACCCGCCAACATCCCGAACAGGCCTACGCAATCATGGCCGCACGCGAAGGGATCAGCCCGGAAGACTTCCGCGCCGCCGTGGAAAACGACCTGAAGCTGCTAAGCGCCGCCGACCAGATAGCCTACTTCGGTGCCGAACAGCGCCTGCTGCACTCGCTGCAACATATCCAGCGGGTACTGCTGCACAGCCAGGAGCTGACGCAACCCACCGACCTCGACGCCCTGGTAGCCCCCTGACATGTGGCAACGCCTGTCACTCAACGGCCGCATCATGCTGCCCCTGGGCCTGCTCTGGCTGCTCTCCGGGCTGGTTATCTTGCTGCTGTCCTGGCAAAGCAGCCAGGTGCAACTGCAAAATCGCCTGGAAGAACGCGCCCAGACCTTTATTGCCAGCGTGCAGATGACCGCCGAGACCGTCAGCCACATCAGCGACCTGCGCCGTGTGGTGATGGCCTTGGGCGCCGAAAACGGCGTGCACGAACTCCTGGTGGTCGCCGGCCAGCCGGCGCAAATCATTGCCAGCACCAAGGGGGCCCATCAAGGCATGCGCCTTGATCAACTGCCGGCACAAGAGGAGAGCCGCGAAATACTCACCCACGTGCTGAGCACGCGCACTCCGATACGTCACTTCGCGATTGGTACCCACTACGACTACTCCAGCCCAATACTCCTGACCAACAGCCAGCTGAATGGCCAGGTGCGCACCCAAGGGGCCATCTATCTGGGCCTGGACATCACCAGCCTGAACCGTCAGTTGAACCGTGAAATCATTCAGCAAACCGCCTGGCTGATGCTCGCCACCGCCCTGATGCTCGGCGCCCTGGCCCTGCTCCTGCGGCATCTGGTACTGCAACCACTGAACGCCCTGCTAAAAGGCATCTCCGCCAGCGACTCACAAAGCGTGCTGAACAACCTGGGGCAGATCAAATCCGGCGAATTTGGCCTGCTCGCCAGCACCCTGCGCCGCCAATTACGGCGCGAACTCAATCACCACCAGCAGGCCGCCGAGGCGGCCGAACAGCTGCGCAAAAGTGAAGAGCTGTCGCGCGCCATCATCAGCAATAGCAGCGAAGCAATCATCACCCTGACCGCTGACGGCACCATCCGTAGCGTCAACCCAGCCGCAGAGCAGTTGTTTGGCTACCTGGCTGGCGAAATGCTCGGCCACGAGATCGACATGCTCCTGCCACAACGCTTTCGCCAAGCCCATGATGGCTACCTAAGCCACTCCGCCCTGCATGCACCGCGCATCATCAACAAAACCCGCGACCTGTTCGGCCTACGCCAGAATGGCGAGGAGTTTGCCCTGGAGCTGTCCGTATCGCCCTTGCAGATTGACGGACAGAAGGCCTTTGTCGGCATGCTGCGCGATATTTCAGCGCGCAAGCAGTACGAATGGGGGCTGGAGATCGCCCGCAGCGAAGCCGAAGACGCCAACCGTGCCAAGAGCGAATTTCTCGCCACCATGAGCCACGAGATCCGCACCCCCATGAACGGCCTGATCGGCATGGCTCAAGTACTGGCCGACACCGCCCTGACCAGCCAGCAGCAAGAGCTGGTGCACACCCTGCAGCTCTCTGCCGACCTGCTACTGGGTTTACTCAACGACATTCTCGACCTGTCCAAAATCGAGGCGGGCATGCTGCAGCTCGAACAGGTGCCCTGCGACTGGGAGGCCATCCTGCTCGACGCACTCAAGCTGCTGCAGCCCCAGGCGCAGAAAAAGCCCCTGCAACTGCTGCTGTTGATCGATCCCGACGTGCCATTGCAGATTCTCGGTGACCCTTTGCGCCTGCGGCAGATCATCCTCAACCTGGTCAACAACGCGATCAAATTCACCCCCCAGGGGCACGTTCACCTACACCTCAGCGCAAGCCCGCGCCCTAATGGGCAAACCCACTACTGCCTGCATATCCGCGACACGGGCATCGGCATGACGCCCGAGCAGCAAGCCAAGCTGTTCAGGCCCTTTACCCAGGCAGACTCATCCACCACCCGCTCGTTTGGCGGCAGCGGCCTCGGCCTGTCGATCAGCCGCAAGTTGCTGTTTCTGATGCAGGGCGACATCAGCGTCAGCAGCCAACCTGAGCAAGGCAGTTGCTTCAGCTTTAATCTCACACTGCGCAACTCGGCACCTACCACCCACACGGCAGCCGTGCTGCAAAGCGATAAACAGCTGCTGCTGCTCGATCCCCAGCCTCTCAACCTGGCCATCGTCCAGGCCGCACTGGCCCCCTTGGGCTACCGCGTAGAGCAACGCTACGACCTCACGCAAGCGTTGCCGGCACATGACTTACTGCTGGTCTGCGACAGTTTCAGCGAGCCATTGCCAGCAACCGCCAACCCACGACGCCTGTGGCTGTGTGATCAGGCCGCAAACACCGCGCAAAGCAACGATCCCACCCGCCTGAATCGGCCACTGGCTCAGGAGCAGTTGCGTGCAGCGGTGCAATTGGCCCTCCGCGGCGCGCCGCACAGCAGCCCACAAACAGCCAGCACCGCACGCCAGCAAAACCAGTTACACGGCCACGTGCTGGTGGTCGAGGACACCGCCGTCAACCAAACCGTGCTCAAAGCCATGCTCATGCCCTTCGGCCTGCGCTTGAGTTTTGCCGACAATGGCCAACTCGGCGTTGAAGCCACACAGCAGCACGATTACGACCTGATCCTGATGGATTGCCTCATGCCGGTGCTTGACGGCTTTGCCGCCACTCAGGCTATCCGCGCCTGGGAGCAGCAACAGGGCAAGCGCCGTACACCAATCATTGCACTGACGGCCAATGCCTATGAAGAAATTCGTCAGCGCTGCCAGGCCGCGGGCATGGATGACTTCCTCAGCAAACCGATCGTGCGAGATACCCTGATCGAGTGCCTACAGCGCCACCTGCCCGCCAGCCTCTCGCCAGCCAGCGCGCTACCGGCCGCCGAGGAGCCGGACCGGAGCATCATCGACCACGCTGACCAACGGGGCCTGCTGCTGGCCGAACAACTGGGGCATTCCACCATGCTGTATTTGCTGGAAGAGTTTCAGCGCCATGCTCTGAGCTTTGCCGACGAGCTGCTCCAGGCCCTCGACCACGACGACTGGAGCACCGCCCAACGCATGGTGCACAGCCTCAAGGGCAGCTCAGGAACACTCGGTATGGATGCTCTCAGCCAGCACGCGGCGGCCTTGGAACTGCGCATCAAGGCCGGCGCTGGCGTGGAATCCATTAGCGCGTTGCGCATGGCCGCTCAAGACCTGCATGACGACATCAAACGTACCGTCCACGCTGCTCTAGAAGCCTGCCGGAACATTACTGCGGCGCCTGCAGAGCCAGCATCTGAGTCACTGTCAGCGCCATTGCCATAGCTGATAGGCATGCGCCGGGCCACAGCCTGCAAAGCCAGATCACCGGCAGCATGGCCTCCAACGAGAAAGTCGCCGACTATGCGCGCTGCGCCTGCCCGACCTGCGGCAGCTGCTCCGGCATGTTCACTGCCAACTCGATGAACTGCCTGATGGAAGCCCTGGGCCGAGTGCGCGAAGGCGACAAGATCCTGATCAACATCCACGAGCGCTCAATCAACCTGCTGATCAGCGATGAAGAGCTGGCTGCGGACAAGATAGGCTGGATGCCGGTGGAAGTGCGTCGCGCAAAGTCACCACGGCACTCAAGGCCTACGCCCTGCTCGTCACCAGCGCCGACAAGGGTGCGGCACGTGACAAGGCACTGCTAAAAACGGGTGCCGTAAAACAGCGCACAGCACGCAAAAGCCCGGCTCAGTGTCGGGCTTTTTTGTTGTTAACTGACCCCCATGTAGCGCCCGGCGCGGTGGTTGATCGCCAGCACCATATTCAGCGCCAGCGCGCCGAGGATCGACAGCGCCACCTTGTCCAACGGCACAATCAGCACGGCGCCCAACACAATCAGGATATCGATAGCCATCTGCACCTTGCCGGCGCGCAGGCCAAAACGCTCCTGCAGGTACAGCGCCAGGATGTTCACCCCACCCAGGCTGGCGCGGTGGCGGAACAGCATCAGCAAGCCCAGACCCATGGCAAAACCACCGAATAGCGCGGCATACACCACGTTCAGGTGAGTAAAACCAATCCACTGCGGCGTCAACTCAGCCAGCAGCGAGACCATCCCCACCGCACAGAAGGTACGCAGGGTGAACGGCCAGCCCATGCGCCAGATGGCCAGGGCGTAGAACGGTAGGTTGATCAGATAGAACACCACACCAAAGGGCCAGCCAAGCAGGTACTTGAGCAGGAAGGCCAACCCGACCGTACCGCCAGTCAGCAGCCCGGCCTGACTGTAAAAAGTAATCCCCAGCGCCACCATGGCGGTGCCCAGCAACAGCGCCAGGCCGTCCTCCCAGAGTGGATGACGAATAAAGATCGCGGCAATACGATCCGGCTCGGCGTGATCGGCATCAGCGTCATGCATGGGGAACAACCTGTAGAGAGCAAACGGCAATAGACAGCGTAGCGACCAGCAAGGGATCACCTGGCGCGGGTTAACGCTACACAACAACGATGCGCAGCGTGGCACACCCTACCTCCGCCCACCCTGGCGGAGATCAATGCAGCGCGGAAAAACTCAGCCCGAACGGGCTATTTGCGATCCCACACCTCAAACACATAGCCGGGCGTTCCCAGCCCTTCCGTGTGTTCGATGGCAGAAGACAGGTGCCAGTCATCCTTCGCCAGTTCAGGAAAGTAGGCATCGCCCTGGGGGCTGATGCCGACGCGGGTCAGGTACAGGCGCTTGGCTTGAGCCAGGCCCAATTCGTACAACTGCGCACCGCCGATCAGCATCAGCTCTTCGGCATCTTCTTCGCGCGCCCAGGCTTCGGCACGTTCGAGCGCGGCATCGAGGCTGGCGAAGACTTCCGCGCCCTCCAACTGTAAACCGGGCTGGCGGCTGACCACCAGATTGAGTCGGCCCGGCAAGGGCCGGCCGAGGGAATCCCAGGTCTTGCGACCCATGATGATCGGCTTGCCCAAGGTCAGCGCCTTGAAATGCTTGAGGTCCGCCGGCAGATGCCAGGGCAGTTGGTTATCGCGGCCGATCACGCGGTTTTCCGCCAGGGCAGCGATCATGCAGAGAGGCAGGGAAATGTTCATAGGCGCGAGAATACCGGCTCTGAGCTAATGATTGAAGCCTTGTACGGCTTCAAACCTGTGCATCCAGAATCTGGCTGAGTACGCGGTTGCGCCCCTGTGCCTTGGCCAGGTAGAGCGCCGCATCCGCCAGACGCAAGGCCTCAGCCAAGGTTTGCGGCGGCCGTGGCTGGAGATAGACCACACCGATACTCAGCGTCACGACACGGGCAGTCGCGGAAAATCATGGGGCAAGCCGAGGGCCTCAATGGTCTGACGGATATCCTGCTGAATCGCCAACATCTGAGCCTCACCCACCCCATACCAGAGGCCGACAAACACCTCACCGCCATAGCGCGCCAGACAACCCAGTGGCCGTTTGGCCCGCTCGCCAATCACCCGCGCAATCCACCGCAGGTGCACAGTGATCTAATAACGCTTGAAGACCGCCTCCAGTTCGCTGGCAAAGCGAAGGCCACGCGTGCCCTGAAAGTATTGACGCAAGTAGGGTGAGTCCTGATTGACCCACCTCAGGTTCGGTAACGTCAAGAAGACAGACTCTCCAATTGGGCCGAATCAGCGTTACACACCTGTCGATCAAACTAGCTGGGCGCAGAGATGCAGGACACGCCCACGCATAGGTCGCTGGAGTTATGCTGTGTTTTCCCTTCGTTTCTGGAAGCCCGTGTGAGTCCACTCGAAAACCCGACGCGCAACCGCCTGCAGCGCCTGTGGCTGTGCGAAGCCCTGCGCCTGCGTGAAGAACATGCCGGCCCACTGGAAGACGGCGAAGCCAACCGCCAGGCCCAACGTGCGGCCAGCGGCCTGCCTGAACGCATTGAAGCACGCGCCCTGTGGCTGGCCAACCGTGATGGCCAGCTGCAGGCCCAACAGCACTGGCTGCAAGGGGCGCGCATGGCCCTCGGCCTGCTGGTACTGCTGGCCCTGCTCAGCGGAGCGGGCTTGGCGCTGAGTGCACTGGGCGATGGCCAGCGCCCGATCAACGTGTTCTGGGCTGTGGGCAGCTTGCTGGGTCTTCATCTGCTGCTGCTCTGTGCCTGGCTGCTGAACCTGCTGCTGACCGGTAAACAGCCCGGCGTGCTGGGCCGGTTGTGGCTGTGGCTGAGTGAAAAGCTGGCCCGCGATGCTCGTGCCGCCCAACTGGCCCCGGCACTCCTGCTGCTGTTGCAGCGTCAGGGACTCAGCCGCTGGCTGCTGGGACTGCTGGTGCATGGACTGTGGCTGGTCGCTCTGCTCAGCGCCCTGCTGCTCACCCTGGCCTTGCTGGCCACCCGGCGCTACGGATTTGTCTGGGAAACGACGCTGTTGGGCAGCGACACCTTTGTCAGCCTGACCCACGCGCTGGGTGCCATCCCGGCACTCCTGGGGTTTACCGTACCCAGTGCCGACATCATCCGCGCCAGTGGTGATGCGGCTCTCCCGATCGAAGCCGCGCGCCATGCCTGGGCCGGCTGGCTGCTTGGCGTGCTGCTGGTGTTCGGCATCCTTCCACGTTTGCTGCTGGCTCTGTTCTGCCTGTGGCGTTGGCAGGCCGGGCAGAGGCGCTTGGTCCTGGACCTCAGCCTGCCTGGCTACAGCCTGCTGCGCGAACGCCTGCAACCGAGCAGCGAACGCCTCGGCGTGTGCGATGCCGCGCCTGCACAGCTGCATCAACCCCAGGCAGGCAACCACACCGAAGGCAGCCAGGGTGCGCTGCTGGTGGCCGTCGAACTGGACCCGCTGCGCAGCTGGCCACCCGTTTTACCCAAGGGCATCGGCGATGCCGGGGTGATCGACAGCCGCGAACAACGCAAGCAGCTGCTCGACCAACTCAACCGCTTTCCACCGGCCCGCCTGCTGATTGCCTGCGACCCGCGCCGTTCGCCGGATCGTGGCAGCCTGGCACTGCTCGGTGAACTGGCACGCAGCGCAGCCGCCACGCGCATCTGGTTACTGCCACCGCCGCCCGGCGAAGCCCTCGACAGCACCCGTTTGGGCGACTGGCACCGCGCGCTGGAGCAATTGCAGCTGAGCTACAGCGACAGTGCGCCGCTCAACTGGCTGGAGCATGGCCATGACTAAAGCCCTCAAGCTGGCCGTGGTCGGTCACACCAATGTCGGCAAGACCTCGCTGCTGCGCACCCTGACCCGCGACGTCGGCTTCGGTGAGGTGTCCCATCGTCCCAGTACCACTCGCCACGTCGAAGGCGCACGCCTGTCAGTGGACGGCGTGGCCCTGCTGGAGCTGTACGACACGCCCGGCCTGGAAGACGCCATCGCCTTGCTCGATTATCTGGAACGCCTGGATCGCCCCGGCGAGCGTTTGGACGGCCCGGCGCGGCTGGCGCGTTTTCTCGATAGCAGCGAAGCGCGCCAGCGTTTCGAGCAGGAAGCCAAGGTGCTGCGCCAGCTGCTGGCCTCGGATGCCGGCCTGTATGTGATCGATGCGCGTGAGCCGGTGCTGGCCAAATACCGCGACGAACTGGCCGTGCTAGCCATGTGCGGCAAGCCCTTGCTGCCGGTGCTGAACTTCGTCAGCAGCAGCCAGCATCGCGAGCAGAACTGGCGCGATGCCCTCGCCCGCCTCGGCCTGCATGCCCTGGTATGCTTCGACAGCGTGGCGCCACCGCTGGATGGCGAACGCCGCCTGTACGACAGCCTGGCGCTGCTGCAGGAAAAAGCCCGGCCACAACTGCAACAACTGATCGACGACCACCTGGCGCAGCGCCAATTACGCAAAAGCAGCGCTGCGCGGCTGATCGCCGAACTGCTGCTGGACTGCGCCGCCTGCCGCCGTAGCGTGGCCGCGCAAGCGGTGCTGGAACAGGGTGCAATCCGCGACCTGCATCAAACCATTCGCCAGCGCGAACAACGCTGTGTGGACGCCCTGCTGCGCCTGTACGCCTTTCGCCGGAACGACGCCGAGGCCGGCGAACTGCCACTGCTCGACGGGCGCTGGGGTGACGACCTGTTCAACCCGGAAACCCTCAAGCAGCTCGGCATCAATATCGGTGGCGGCATGGCGGCGGGTGCGGCCACCGGCATCGGCGTCGATATGCTGGTCGGCGGCATTACCCTCGGCGCGGCAGCGCTTATCGGTGCCGTGCTCGGCGGCAGCGCGCAGACCCTGCGTAACTACGGCGCGCGGCTGAAAGGCAAACTCAAGGGTCAGCGCGAGCTGACCGTGGACGACGCCGTGCTACGCCTGCTCGCACTGCGCCAGCAGTTGCTACTGCACGCGCTGGAAGCCCGTGGCCACGCCGCCGTCGAGGCCATCAACCTGAGTACGCCGCAGGACGCCAGCTGGCGCGAGGGCAAGCTGCCAGACACTTTGTGCAAAGCCCGTGCTCATCCCGAATGGTCATCGCTCAACCCCGGCGCAACGCTGGAGGATGGTGAACGCCAGGTGCTGGTGCAGGCGTTGGCGGCTGAGTTGCTCTAACCGCTCAAGGCGTCGCGGCTAAAGCCTCTGCCACAAGACATTTAACGATCTGTGGGAGGGGCTTTAGCCGCGAACAATATCGAGGAAGATCAGACCGCGACAGGCGCCGGGATATGCGGATGCGCCTGATAGCCAAGCAGCTCGAAATCTTCGAACTTGAAGGCCAGCAGGTCTTTGACCTCGGGGTTGAGCTTCATGGTCGGCAGCGGTAGCGGCTCGCGGCTCAGCTGCAGGTCAGTCTGTTCGATGTGGTTGGCGTACAGGTGGCAGTCGCCGCCGGTCCAGATAAAGTCGCCCGGTTGCAGGCCACAGACCTGCGCCACCATCAACGTCAGCAAGGCGTAGCTGGCGATATTGAACGGCACGCCGAGGAAGATATCCGCCGAGCGCTGATACAGCTGGCAGCTCAGCTTGCCGTCGGCCACGTAGAACTGGAACAGCGCATGGCACGGCGGCAGGGCCATCTGCTCCACCAGCGCCGGGTTCCAGGCGGAGACGATCAAGCGGCGCGAGTCGGGGTTCTTCTTGATCATCTCGATCAGCTTGCTGATCTGGTCGATCGACTCGCCGTTCGGCGCGGGCCAGCTGCGCCACTGGTAGCCGTACACCGGGCCGAGGTCGCCGTTTTCGTCGGCCCACTCATCCCAGATGCGCACACCGTTGTCCTTCAGGTATTTGATGTTGGTGTCGCCCTGGAGGAACCACAGCAGCTCGTGGATGATCGATTTCAGGTGGCACTTCTTGGTGGTCACCAGCGGGAAGCCGTCGGCCAGGTTAAAGCGCATCTGATGGGCAAAAATGCTGTAGGTGCCGGTGCCGGTGCGGTCACTCTTGAAGGTGCCGGTCTCGCGCACCAGACGCATCAGGTCGAGGTACTGTTTCATTGCACGGCCTCCTGCGCCGCCTGACGTTTATAGGCGTAGGCAATCAGACCGAGGCCACCGAAGATCATCGGCAGGCAGAGGATCTGGCCCATGGTCAGCCAGCCGCCGGCCAGGTAGCCAAGCTGAGCATCCGGCACGCGGACGAACTCGACGATAAAGCGGAAGATCCCGTAACACAGAGCAAACATGCCGGATACGGCCATGGTCGGGCGCGGTTTACGCGAGTAGAACCAGAGGATGGTGAACAACGCCACGCCTTCCAGGGCGAACTGATAAAGCTGCGAGGGGTGGCGCGCCAGTTGCTGCGGGTCGGTGGGGAAGATCATCGCCCAAGGCAGATCGGTGGCCTTGCCCCACAGTTCGGCGTTGATAAAGTTGCCAATGCGCCCGGCACCCAGGCCAATTGGCACCAGCGGCGCGATGAAGTCCATCAGTTCGAAGAAGCTTTTGTTGTTGCGCTTGCCGAACCACCAGGTGGCCAGCATTACGCCGATCAATCCGCCGTGGAACGACATGCCGCCTTCCCAGATGCGCAGCATGCGCACCGGTTCGGCGATATAGGCCGCCAGGTCGTAAAACAGCACATAACCCAGGCGGCCACCGAGGATCACCCCCATGGCGACCCAGAACACCAGGTCAGAGAGTTTCTCCTTGTTCCAGGTCGGCGCAAAGGCGTTGACCCGGCGCGAGGCCAGCCACCAGGCACCACCGATGCCGATCAGGTACATCAGGCCATACCAATGGATTTTCAGCGGGCCAAGAGCCAGTGCAACCGGGTCGATCTGCGGATAAGGCAGCATTTCAGTTCCTCAAATCAGAAAACTCAGGCCCACGCTAAACAGCAGCAGGGCAAACAGACGCTTGAGCAGGCGCGGTGACAGCTTGTGCGCCAGGCGTGCGCCGACACGGGCAAAATACATGCTGGGAATGGCGATACCGACCAGCGCCGGCAGGTAGACAAAGCCCAGGCTCCACTCCGGCAGCACGGGTTTATCCCAGCCCAACCAGATAAAACTCAAGGCACTGGCCACAGCAATAGGTAAACCACAGGCCGAGGATGTGGCTACCGCCTGCTGCATAGCCACGCTGCGCCAGGTCAGGAACGGCACGGTCAGAGAACCGCCACCAATCCCGAAAATCGCCGAGGCCCAGCCGATCACCACACCTGCCACCGCCAACCCTGGCTTGCCTGGGACCGTGCGACTGGCTTTGGGTTTCAATTCCAGGGCCATCTGCACGGCAATGATGATGGCAAACACGCCGATGATCTTCTGCAGCATCGGCCCCTGAATGGCCGCTGCAGTGACCGCGCCAATGGCCGCGCCCAGCAGGATACCCAGGGTCATCCAGGCAAATACCGGCCACAGCACCGCACCTTTGCGGTGGTGCTCGAGAACCGAGTTGATCGAGGTAAAAATGATGGTGGCCAATGAAGTGCCCACTGCCAGATGGGTCAGCACCAGGGGATCGAAGCCCTGCGCAGCAAAGCTCAGCACCAATACCGGGACGATGATGATGCCGCCACCAACGCCAAACAGCCCAGCCAGGGTTCCGGCCGCAGCGCCCAAGATCAAATACAGCAGCAGTTCCATCAGCACCCCCGCACACAATCCGGCATGGTAACGGATGCAACGCCCCAGACTCTACTTTGGGCGATGGATGTAAGCCCGGGCTTTGCGTAAAGTGCCGTGACCGCCCCTGGAATAGACCACCGTGCGCCCGACCCTGTACCTCAAACTGAGCTGCAACCAGATGCACCTGAGCCACCTGCAAAGCGGCCGCGAGCTGCATTTGCCGGCCGCTCCTGCCTTCAGCAACCAGCGCCTGCTGGTGGCAGATTTCGCGGCCGCGCAGCAACTGTTGCAGCGCGGCGTCGATGAAATCCTGCCCAAACGCTTTTTGCGCCTGAGCCGGCCGCCGCAACTGCTGATTCAACCGCTGGAGCGCCTGGAAGGCGGCCTGTCGCAGGTCGAGGAGCGCATTTTGCTGGAGCTCGGCCTCGGCTGCGGCGCGCGAAAAGTGCGCCTCCACCTGGGCATCGAGCTGGACAACGCTGGCGTGCTGGCAAAGTTAAGGAGCTAACTCATGTGCCTGATCGTCCTGGCCTGGCGACCGGGCCATGCCCAGCCGCTGCTACTGGCAGCCAACCGTGATGAGTTCTATGAGCGTCCCAGCCAGGCAATGGCCGAATGGCCCGATATGCCGGGGGTGATTGCCGGTCGCGACCTGCAAGCCGGCGGCACCTGGCTAGGCATCGGCGCCAATGGGCGCTTTGCCGCCCTGACCAATATTCGCGACCCCGGCCAGGCTCAAGGCAGCCGCTCACGGGGCGAGTTGCCGGTGGCCTTTCTCGCCGGCAGCCACAGCATCAAAGACTTTCTGCATGACCTGCACGAGCAGCGCCGTCACTACAGCGGCTTCAACCTGCTGCTCGGTGACAGCCAGCAACTCTGGCACTTCAACTCCCTCAACGGACGCGCCAGGCCATTGGCTGAAGGCGTGCACGGCCTGTCGAATGCCGACCTGGACACGCCCTGGCCCAAGCTGCAGCGGGCCAAGCAGGCGCTGCACAAAGGGCTGCATGAGCCGCATCCACAGATGCTGTTCAAGCTGTTGGCCGACCCCACGCGCGCAGCAGACGCTGAGCTGCCGCAAACCGGTATCGGCCTGACCGGCGAACGCTTGCTGTCCAGCATATTTATTGCCAGCGCCACCTACGGTACCCGCGCCAGTACTGCGTTGATCGTCAATGCCGACGGCAGCCGCGTGCTGGCCGAGCGCACGTTCGGCAGCTATGGCAGCTGTTTAGGTGAGGTGATTTTGCACTGCTGAGGCCGCTCAGTGGCTGCGGGCAGGCTCGCTGAATCCATCAAGGGTAAACAGCGGCGAGGCAATCGTCGGATCGTCGGCATCGGCAACCAGCAGCGGCCGACCATCGGCCTGAAAAGCCAACCCTTCGATCTTCACCACAGGCGTCAGGCGGCTTAGCTCAACGACCGTCAGCTGCGCATCCAGCCGCCCAAGCACGCTGCCGACACAGGCACCGTCCAGGTAGCTGGAGTCGGTAGCCTCCGCCGTCGCCGTGAAATACAGCGCACCAGAGGGCGCCACGCTGAGGTCAGTCAGGCTCAGTGGCACGCCGTCCAGCTCCGGCAACTGCAGCGGCACCGTCCGCTGCAGAGCGGCGGCACTCAGTTGTCCGTGCTGCAGATCGCGCTGCACCTGCGGCAAATCGAGCACTACCAGAGCATTTTCCCGGCCGCGGCCATTGCCGCGCTGCGCCAACAGCAACTGCCCGCGATAGGCCACCCCGCCTTCGATATTCAGGTCCTGAAAGTGCTCAGCGAGCGCCTGGTATAAGGGGTTAAGATCGATAACCCGCACACTGTCAGCCTTAACCAGACAACCGCGACAACGCCGCTTGGTCGAACCCGACCCCAAGGCCAGCAGGCCGCCTTCAGGTAATAACAGCAACGCCTCGAAATCCGGTTTAAGGCGTTTGCGCTGCTTGGCATCGGTGGGTAATTCGCCGGGGAGCAGGGTCTGTTCGGCCTGCCAGTCGCCACTCAGGTTATAGCGCTGCAGCACCAGCGCATCGTCAGCCAGTACCCACAAGCTCTGCCCCTGACACACCAGTGCACTGGCTGCCGACAGACGCAGGGTAGCCAGTTGGCGCAACGCCAGGAGGTTATCTGCAGGACTCAGCACGAGCCGCGAGCGCTCACGCCTGGATATCCGACGCCGGATTGATCATGCGGCCCAGGCCGAGGTTGCGCAGGGCCAGTTGCAGGGTGCTGTGGATCACCTGCGGGTTGTCGATGCTCATGACCTGGCTCAGCAATTCCTGCGCCTTGCCCAGGCTGATCTGCCGTAGCAGCCATTTGACCTTGGGCAGGTTGGTGGCGTTCATCGACAGCCCGTCGAAGCCCATGGCCATCAGCAACACAGCGCACGCCGGATCACCGGCCATCTCACCGCAGATGCTCACCGGCTTGCCTTCCGCATGCGCGCCAGCCACCACGATGCGCAGCGCCTGCAGCACCGCCGGGTGGAGGAAGTCGTAGAGATCGGCGACGCGCGGGTTGTTACGGTCCACCGCCAACAGGTATTGGGTCAGGTCATTCGAGCCGACGGAGAGAAAGTCGACCTGGCGCGCCAGTTCGCGCACCTGATAGACCGCCGCAGGAATCTCGATCATCACCCCAACCGGTGGCAGCGGCACGTCAGTGCCTTCGTCGCGCACCTCGCCCCAGGCGCGGTGAATCAGGTGCAGCGCTTCTTCCAGCTCCTGAATCCCGGAAATCATCGGCAGCAGGATACGCAGGTTGTTCAGCCCCTCGCTGGCCTTGAGCATGGCGCGGGTCTGCACCAGGAAGATTTCCGGGTGGTCGAGGGTCACGCGGATACCGCGCCAGCCGAGGAAGGGGTTGTCTTCCTTGATCGGGAAATAGCTCAGCGCCTTGTCACCACCGATATCCAAGCTACGCATGGTTACCGGCAGCGGGTGGAAGGCGGCCAGTTGCTCGCGATAAATCGCCAGCTGCTCCTTCTCGCTGGGAAAGCGCTCCTTGATCATGAACGGCACTTCGGTGCGGTACAGGCCCACCCCTTCGGCACCGCGCTCCTGAGCGCGTTTTACATCGGCAAGCAGGCCGGTGTTGACCCACAACGGCATACGGTGTCCGTCGAGGGTTTCGCACGGCAAGGCGCGCAGCGCATCAAGGCCCTGGGCCAGCTGACGCTCTTCCTCGACCACATCGGCGTACTGCTTGCGCAGCACTTCGCTGGGGTTGGTGAACACTTCACCGTGATAACCGTCGACGATCAGCTGAATGCCATCAATCTTCGAATACGGCAGGTCGACCGCGCCCATCACCGTGGGAATACCCATGGCCCGGGCAAATATCGCCACATGGGAGTTGCCGGAGCCCTGCACGGACACCAGGCCAACCAACTTGCCTTCCGGTACTTCGCCGAGCATCGCCGGCGACAGCTCTTCACTGACCAGAATGCAGTTATCCGGGTATACCAGGGTCTGCTGGCGCGCCTGCTGCAGGTAGGCGAGCAGGCGGCGGCCGAGGTCTTTGACATCGCTGGCGCGTTCGCGCAGGTAGGCGTCGTCCATCAACTCGAAGCGATTGACGTGCTCGCTGACCACATGACGCAACGCGCCCTGCGCCCACTGCCCAGTGCGGATGACCTTGACCACCTCGTTACCCAGGGCCGCGTCTTCCAGCATCATCAGGTAAACGTCAAACAAGGCGCGCTCTTCGGGGCGCAATTGCGTAGCCATCTTCGCCGAAAGCGCGCGCATATCGGCACGCACGCCTTCCAGCGCGGAGTTGAATAACTCCAGTTCGGCGGCGATGTCATCCACCGTCTTGTCCGGCACCACTTCCAGATCAGCTGGCGGCAGCACGACCACGGCAGTGCCCACGGCGGCACCTGGCGAGCCCGGCACCCCGACGAACTTGGCCTCCTGAATGCCCTTGCCCTGACGACCCAGACCGCGAATCGACCCTGTGGCCTCGGCATGGGCAATAACCCCGGCGAGTTGTGCGCTCATGGTCACCAGGAAGGCTTCTTCACCTTCATCGAACTGGCGACGCTCCTTCTGCTGCACAACCAGCACGCCCATTACCCGACGGTGGTGGATGATCGGTGAACCGAGGAAGGAGGCATAACGCTCTTCACCGGTTTCGGCGAAGTAGCGATAGCGCGGATGTTCAGAGGCGTGCTCGAGGTTCAGCGGTTCTTCGCGGGTGCCGACCAAACCGACCAGACCCTCGTTGGGCGCCATACTGACCTTGCCGATGGCTTTCTTGTTCAAGCCCTCGGTGGCCATCAGCACAAAGCGGTTGGTTTCAGGGTCAAGCAGGTAGACCGAGCAGACCTGGCTGCCCATAGCATCGCGCACCCGCTGCACGATAATGCCCAGCGCCGCCTTGAGGTCCTTGGCGGCGTTTACTTCCTGGACAATCTTGCGCAGCGTATTGAGCATACTTGGCTCAGCCTGTGTCAGTCGCGCGCCAAAAGGCGCGGCGCGAGTTCCTTGAGGGCGCGACGGTAAACCTCGCGTTTAAATGTCACCACCTGGCCCAGCGGGTACCAGTAACTGACCCAGCGCCAACCGTCGAATTCCGGCTTACCGGTCAGGTCCATGCGTACCCGGTCTTCTGCGCCAGTCAAACGCAGGAGAAACCACTTCTGTTTCTGCCCGATGCACAGCGGTTGGCTGTGCGTGCGCACCAGGCGCTGGGGCAGACGATAACGCAACCAGCCCCGGGTGCAGGCGAGAATTTTCACATCCTGCTGTTCCAGCCCCACTTCTTCGTTCAATTCGCGGTACAGCGCCTCTTCCGGCGACTCATGGTCATTGATCCCGCCTTGTGGGAACTGCCAGGCGTCCTGGTTTATCCGACGCGCCCACAACACCTGGCCAACATCATTGGTCAGAATGATGCCGACATTCGGGCGAAAACCATCAGGATCGATCACGGCGCACAACCTCGTAAACGCATGTTTCGGCATTGTTCCACAAAGCCCGCAGCAGCAGCAACGCGAGCGGCCCGTGTAATAGGAAAGCCGTATAAAAGCCGTTATTCTGGCCGCCTTTCGTGGCAGGCAGTTAAAGGGGTTCCCGTGCGTTTGGCTTTATTCGATCTCGACAACACCCTGCTCGGTGGCGACAGCGACCACGCCTGGGGTGATTACCTGTGTGAACGCGGCATTCTCGACGGCATCGCCTATAAGGCGCGTAACGATGACTTCTATCAGGACTACCTGGCAGGCCGCCTGAACATCACCGACTACCTGAATTTCAGCCTGGAAATCCTCGGCCGCACGGAAATGGCCCAGCTGGAGCAATGGCACCGCGAATTTATGCGCGATTGCGTCGAGCCCATCATCCTCGCCAAGGGCGAAGCATTGCTGGCCGAACACCGCGAAGCCGGCGACAAGCTGCTGATCATCACCGCCACCAACCGCTTCGTCACCGCGCCGATTGCGGCGCGCTTGGGCGTCGACACGCTGCTGGCCACCGAATGCGAAATGGCAGATGGCCGCTACACCGGGCGCACCACCGATGTGCCGTGCTTCAAGGAAGGCAAGGTCACGCGCCTGAACCGCTGGCTGGCGGAGAGCGGCCTGAACCTCAACGACAGCTACTTCTACAGCGACTCCATGAACGACCTGCCGCTGCTGGAGCACGTCACCCACCCCTTCGCCGTCGATCCCGACCCGAAGCTGCGCGCCGAAGCCGAACAACGCGGCTGGCCAGTGATCTCGCTGCGCTGAATCCGCCGCCAATAAAAACGCCGCCTGATCAGGCGGCGTTTTTGTTTGCAAGCCAGCTCAGACCGGCTTGGCACCCATCAGGGCCATGATCACCAGCAGCAACAGCAGAATAAGACCGGCATAGACAGCGCAGAAATTCAGCAAGCGCTTGGGTGCCGGCGCGCCGTTGAGGGCTTGCCAAGCTGACAAACGACCGGCCAGCAGCAGGCCCACCACCATCAACACAACAAACAGCACACTGCTCAGCAGCAGCCAGGTCTGGCTCAACGGCCAACCGATGAGGTCAACCAGCAACCAGCCGGTTACTGGCAGGCTTAGGGCCAGCAGGCCGAGCACCGGCAGGCTGATCAGGCGGGTGCGCTTGAGCTTGCGCTGCAACACAGCGGCATCGCCACTGCGCGTGGCTTTCCAGAGCATAAACAGGTGCACGGGCACGCCGATCAGCAGGAGGATACCGGGCAGCATGTGCAACATTTTCAGTAGCGGATAGTGTTCCATTGATTCAGTCCTACCGGGTTTCCGGCTTATCCAAGAAAGAGTTTGTACGCCGGATTGTCGCTCTCATCCCAATAGGGATAACCGATGGCTTCCAGCGCCGCCGGCACGAGATGTCGCTCGGCTTGCGGCACTTGCAGCCCCGCGACGACGCGACCATCGGCAGCACCATGGTTGCGATAGTGGAACATCGAGATATTCCAGCGGCCACCGAGTTTTTGTAAGAAATTAAACAGCGCACCCGGACGCTCAGGGAACTCAAAGCGCAGCACCACTTCATCCGGCACGGCCGCCGCATGCCCGCCGACCATGTGACGGATGTGCAGTTTGGCCAGTTCGTTCTCGGTCAAGTCCAGCACCGGGAAGCCCTGATCACGCAGCCCTTGCACCAGCGCGGCACGCGGATCGCTGTCCGGGTGGGTCTGCACACCGACAAAGATGTGCGCCTCTTTGTCTTCGTGGAAACGATAATTGAATTCGGTGATCTGCCGCTTGCCGAGCGCTTCGCAGAAGGCTTTGAAGCTGCCGGGCTGCTCGGGGATGGTCACGGCGATGATCGCTTCACGCTTTTCGCCCAGCTCGGCGCGCTCGGCGACATGGCGCAGGCGGTCGAAATTGACGTTGGCACCGGAGTCGATGCCCACCAGCACCTGGCCGCGGCAGCCTTCGCGCTCCACGTACTTCTTGATCCCGGCGACACTCAGCGCCCCCGCTGGCTCAGTGATCGAGCGGGTGTCATCGTAAATGTCCTTGATCGCCGCGCAGATCTCGTCGGTGCTGACGGTGATCACTTCATCGACATAGTCCTTGCACACCTCGAAGGTGTGCTGGCCGATCTGCGCCACGGCCACGCCATCGGCGAACAAACCGACCTGGCTCAGCACCACGCGCTCACCAGCGGCCATGGCCGCTTGCAGGCAATTGGAGTCGTCCGGCTCAACGCCGATTACCTTGATTTCCGGGCGCAGGTATTTCACGTAGGCGGCGATCCCGGCAATCAGCCCACCGCCGCCGCACGGCACAAAGATGGCATCGAGCTTGCCCGGCTGCTGACGGAGAATTTCCATGGCAATGGTGCCCTGGCCGGCGATGGTGTGCGGATCATCGTAGGGGTGGATATAGATGTAGCCCTTTTCCTCGACCAGTTTCAGCGAAAAAGCCAACGCCTCAGGGAAGCTGTCGCCATGCAGCACCACCTTACCGCCCCGCGAGCGTACACCCTGCACCTTGATCTCCGGCGTGGTCTTGGGCATCACGATGGTGGCTTTAACGCCCAGCACTTTGGCCGCCAGCGCCAGGCCTTGGGCATGGTTGCCGGCCGACGCGGTGACCACACCGCACGCCTGTTCTTCAGCCGAGAGCTGCGCCAGCTTGTTGTACGCACCACGAATTTTGAACGAGTACACCGGCTGCAGGTCTTCACGCTTGAGCAGAATCTGGTTACCCAGGCGCTCGGATAGCTGATTAGCCACCTGCAGCGGGGTTTCCACCGCCACGTCATAAACGCGCGAGGTGAGGATTTTCTTGACGTACTGTTCGAGCATGGCGGGCATCGCAGGCGGCTTTTCAGGGAGTCAGCGAGTCTACCCCAGCGCTGCGCCGAACGACCATACAAGCCACGGGGTTTTCCCAGCCAGCGGCCCGCTGGCGCCTCAGTCAGGCTATAATTCGCGCCTTTCCACCATTCCCACACCAGGCCTAAAGATGAACCAGGATCAACTCAAGCAAGCCGTTGCCCAGGCTGCCGTCGACTTTATTCTTCCCAAACTCGACGCCAAGAGTGTGATCGGTGTCGGCACCGGCTCCACCGCCAACTGCTTTATCGATGCCCTGGCCAAGCACAAGATGGAGTTCGACGGTGCCGTGGCCAGCTCCGAAGCCACCGCCGCACGCCTCAAGGGCCATGGCATTCCCGTGTATGAGCTGAACACCGTCAGCGACCTGGAGTTCTATGTCGACGGCGCCGACGAGAGCGACGAGCACCTCAATCTGATCAAGGGCGGCGGCGCCGCTCTAACCCGAGAGAAGATCGTCGCAGCGGTGGCGCAGACCTTTATCTGCATTGCCGACGCCAGCAAGCTGGTGCCGGTACTCGGCGCGTTCCCACTGCCAGTGGAAGTGATCCCGATGGCGCGCAGCCATGTCGCCCGCCAACTGGTCAAACTCGGTGGCGATCCGGTGTACCGTGAAGGCGTAGTGACCGACAACGGCAATATCATCCTCGACGTGTTCAACCTGTCGATCACCAACCCCGTGGAGCTGGAAAGCCAGATCAACGCCATCGTCGGCGTGGTCACCAATGGCCTGTTTGCTGCACGCCCGGCTGACTTGCTGCTGCTCGGCACCGCCGAGGGTGTGAAAACCCTCAAGCGCGCCTGAGAGCCTACCCGCAGTCGGCTGCGCGCCGGCCCTGCTGCGTTAAAACAGGCTCGGGATGCTCATCTACATCAGTAAACTCCGCTTCCTCGCCTGTTTTGACCAGCCGGAGGCTGTTACTAACGTAGCGCCTTGCATGACTCTGGCTTGCCAGACTCTGAACAGGTTCTGACCCAGAGCAGGAATCGGCAGCTGTGCAAAAATGAATCAAGTCGGCAGACAGCCTGCGTCCTTGCCGTCATGCTGCCGGCAGTGCTTAGCAGGTCGTTAAAACGTAATCAGGATCGCCAGGGAGCTTTATGTCCGCATTCGTCTCGTCCACCCATGATCGCCAGTTGGAACTCGCCGATCTGCTGCGAGAGCTGGTCGCCCAGGGCCGGACCAATCAGGACAATGCCGAACAATGCCTGGCGATCCGCCGCAGTGCCGTGAATAACCAGCAGCACCCGCTGGAATTTCTTGCCGCGCAGCAACTGGATGATCTGAAAAGCCCTGGCAAGAAGCTTGAACTGGAAGGCCTGACCAGTTGGCTGGCGGAACAATGCGGCCAGCCCTTTCTGCGCATCGACCCGCTGAAAATCAATGTCGCCGCCATCACTCCGTTGATGTCCTACGCCTTCGCCCAGCGCCACAAGATTCTTGCCGTGGCGGTGGATAACGACAGCGTAACCATTGCCAGCAGCCAACCCCTGGTGCACAGCTGGGAAGCCAATCTGATCCATGTGCTCAAGCGCCCGATCAAGCGCGTGGTGGCCAACCCGACGGATATTCAGCGTTTCACCGTGGAATTCTACCGACTGGCCAAATCGGTCACCGGAGCGAACGCGGGCGAGGTGAAGACCAGCAGCGCCGGCAACTTCGAGCAACTGCTCAACCTCGGCGCGCAGGATCAGGAGCCCGATGCCAACGACGCGCATATCGTCAATATCGTCGACTGGTTGTTCCAGTACGCCTTTACCCAACGCGCCAGTGATATCCATATCGAACCGCGGCGCGAGCAGGGCAGCGTGCGCTTTCGCATCGACGGTGTGCTGCACACCGTCTATCAATTCCCGCCGCAGGTGACCATGGCCATTGTCAGCCGCCTGAAGAGCCTCGGGCGGATGAACGTGGCAGAAAAACGCAAACCGCAAGATGGCCGGGTGAAGACCAAAACCCCGGACGGCGGTGAAGTCGAACTGCGCCTATCGACCCTGCCCACCGCCTTTGGCGAAAAGATGGTGATGCGAATCTTCGACCCGGAAGTGCTGCTGAAAAGCTTCGACCAGCTGGGTTTTTCCGCCGATGACCTGAAGCGCTGGCAGAGCATGACCAGCCAACCTAATGGCATCATCCTGGTCACCGGCCCTACCGGCTCGGGCAAGACCACCACGCTGTACACCACGCTCAAGCAACTGGCCACGCCTGAGGTCAACGTCTGCACCATCGAAGACCCGATCGAGATGATCGAGGGCACCTTCAACCAGATGCAAGTGCAGAGCAATATCGACCTGACCTTCGCCAGCGGCGTGCGCGCGCTGATGCGCCAAGACCCGGACATCATCATGGTCGGCGAGATCCGCGACCTGGAAACCGCCGAGATGGCGATCCAGGCGGCGCTGACCGGCCACCTGGTGCTGTCCACCCTGCACACCAACGACGCCCCCAGCGCCATCACCCGCCTGCTGGAACTCGGCGTGCCGCATTACCTGCTCAAGGCCACCCTGCTCGGCGTCATGGCCCAGCGCCTGGTGCGCACCCTCTGCCCGCACTGCAAAGCGCCGCACACGCTGGATGAAGACGGCTGGCAGAGCCTGACCAAACCCTGGAGCGCGCCGCTGCCAACGCAGGCACACCGCGCCGTGGGCTGCCTGGAATGCCGCGACACCGGCTACAAAGGGCGCGCCGGGGTGTATGAAATCATGCTGATCAATGATGCGATGAAGCCCTTGATCACGGAGGACACGGACCTGATCGCCCTGCGCCGGCACGCGTTCAAAGAAGGCATGCGCAGCCTGCGCCTGTCCGGTGCACAGAAGGTGGCCGCCGGCCTGACCACCATCGAGGAAGTGCTGCGGGTCACCCCGCAGAGCGAGCAGAAATAGCGCCGTTAGACGCCTCAGCTTCTAGGCAAGCGCTGCTGGCGGGCGAGAAGGCTTGCGACCCGCTGCGGTTTGCACTGCAGATAGGCCGAGGCTTGCAGCAGACGCTGATTGGAATGCCAGGCAAACAGAAACTGCCCGCCCTTGAGCTGATCGACCACCATCCGCGCCACTTCCGGGCGCACCGCTGGGCAACCCAGGCTGCGCCCGATACGGCCATGTTTCGCCACCCAGCGCGGGTTCACATAGCCCGCACCGTGAATCACGATGGCCCGTTCGCGGGCCAGGTCATTCAAACCCGGTTCCAGCCCGTCCATGCGCAGGGAATAACCGTGCTTACCGCGGTAGCTTTCCGCCGTGCGGAACAGGCCCAAACTGGACTGATGGCTACCCAGGCGATTGGAAAACAGCTCGGCGAAGTTCTCCCCGGATTTGCGGCCATGGGCGACGAAGTCACGCAGCAGCAAACGCTTGCGCTGCAAATCGAAGATCCACAACCGTCGCTCGCTGGAAGGCCGCGAATAATCGATCACCGCCAGGCGGCGCGCCGGATCAGCGCCATGATTGACCGCACACTGCATGGCCGCCAGGGCATGGCGCAGGGCCTGCGGATTAAGCCCCGGAGCGACCCTGGACAAGTCACGTTGCAGGGCATCCAACCCGCCAGCCAACGCCGCCATTGGCGCTGTCGCCAGGCACAGGGCCAGCAGAAAGCGGGATAACCGTCCGAACATGTACGCCACTACCTCCGGGTCTGTCACAGGAGCCTAATGCGCCCCCGTCTATACTGCGCAAATGTTTGCCCTGCGCAATACCGCTCTGAACCAAGGACTGGAGCAGTCGATTGTTCAAAAAAACGCCATGTTACCTGAGCCTCACCCTGCTCCTCCTGCCACTGGTCGCGAATGCTGCTGCGCCACTGTTCGCCAAGCCAGGCGATCTGCGCCCGCTGCTGACGAACCTCCGCGCGCACTGCGCACCGCTACCGGCAAGCCTAGACGAAAAGGCCGAAGACCTCCTGCAGCAGTTCTATGCCCAGCGCGCAGGCCAGCCGGCCTGGCAGAGCAGTGCGCAACTGCTGCAGTTAAATGAGCAGATCGAGCAGCTCGCCGACGATGGCCTAGCGAGCAGCGCCTACCCCCTGCCGCTGGTGGCCAATACGCAAATTGAGCGCTACGACTGCGCCGACCTGCTGACCACCCACAGTTACCTGCAGGCACTGCTGCACCTGCGCCGCGGCCGATTGTTGCAACAGCGCCTGGAACCGCTGTGGCGCTCACCGGCGCTGACCACTGCCGATCCCCAGTTGGCCACCCTGTCACTGGCCTTGCTGCACGTGCAGATGCCGAGCCAGGCATTTGTCAGCGCGCGACCTGCCAGCGCGCAATACCAGCACTTGCGCCAGGTCTATGCCCGGCAACGCCTGCAACCTCTGGTCGAGTGGCCGACCCTGGACGCCGGCGCCCTGCTCAAACCACAGGGCGAAGATCCGCGCCTGCCAACCTTGCGCCAGCGCCTGAGCGCCGAAGGCTATCTAACGCCCGCAGCAGGCAAACCGGACAACCACTACGATGCGGACACTCAAGCGGCACTGGAACAGTTCCAGCGTGACCACGGGCTCAACCCCGACGGCATTCTCGGCCCCGCCAGCCTGACCGAGCTGAATGTCAGCGCCCAGGTGCGCCGCGAACAGCTGCGCGCCAACCTCGAACGCCTGCGCTGGCTGGCGGATGATGTACGCGCGGCCGAAGTACTGATCAACGTAGCTGCTGGCGAGCTGCAGATCTGGCGTCAGGAACAGTTGCTATGGCGTAGCCGTACCCAGGTCGGCCGTGCCGATCGACAGACACCGCTGTTAGCCTCGCGCCTGGAGCGCCTGACCCTCAATCCAACCTGGACCGTACCGCCGACCATCCTGCGCGAGGATAAAATACCGGCGATACGCAACGATCTCGGCTACCTAGAGCGTCATCAGATCAGCGTGCTCGACCGTGATGGCAACCGCCTCGACCCACAGACCGTCGACTGGGATAACCCAGGTGCCATCCGCCTGCGCCAGGCCGCCGGCAGCCTCAACCCGCTCGGCCGCCTGGCCCTGCGCTTCGACAACCCGTTTGCCGTATACCTGCATGACACCCCCAGCCAGCAGCTGTTCAGCAAGGCACCACGCGCGTTCAGCTCCGGTTGCGTGCGGGTCGAAGCCGTGGACAACCTGCTGGCCTGGCTGCTTAGTCCCGACGAGCTGGGCACGGTACGCGCGCGTATCGCCGACGGTACCACCCAGCAGTACCGTTTACGCCATCCCGCGCCCTTGCTGATTGCCTACTGGACTGCCGAGGCCAACAACAGCGGTGGCGTGCGCTACTACCCGGACATCTACGCGCGTGACGCCCGCCTGATCCAGGCGCTGGCCCAGCACGCACCCTGACCGGCCGATGCAACCGTTGATCGGCGCACCTTGCAACAGCATCGACAGCAGCGCCAAGGCCAACTGTGCTTAGATACCTGAGCCGCTACCCAGCAAACATCCTCTCCTCAAGGAGCTACACCACATGGAAATTGGCAGCGTTATTTTTCTCTTTGTCGGCCTCGCCGTCGCCATCGTATTTATGGGATTCAAAGTCGTGCCGCAGGGGTTCGAGTGGACGGTGGAGCGCTTCGGCCGTTACACCAACACACTCAAACCGGGCCTGAACATCATCGTCCCGGTGATGGACAAGATCGGCCGCAAGCTCAATGTCATGGAAAGCGTGCTGGACATCCCGCCGCAGGAAGTCATCACCGCCGACAACGCCACGGTGCAGATCGACGCCATCTGTTTCTTCCAGATCATCAATTCGGCGCAAGCCGCCTACGAGGTGAACAACCTCGAGCACGCCATCCGCAACCTGGTGATGACCAATATCCGCACCGTGCTCGGCTCAATGGAACTGGACGCCATGCTCGGCCAGCGTGACGCGATCAACGAGCGCCTGCTCAAAACCGTGGATGAAGCCACAGCACCTTGGGGCATCAAGATCACCCGCATCGAAATCAAGGACATCAGCCCGCCCGCCGACCTGATGGCGGCCATGTCCGGGCAGATGAAAGCCGAACGCATCAAGCGCGCGCAGATCCTCGAAGCCGAAGGCCTGCGTGCCGCCGCCATCCTCACCGCCGAGGGGCAGAAGCAAGGCGACATCCTCAAGGCTGAAGGCCAGCGCCAGGCCGCCTTCCTCGAAGCCGAAGCGCGCGAGCGGGCCGCCCAGGCCGAAGCCGAGGCTACGCGCATGGTTTCCGAGGCGATTGCTCAGGGTAACGTGCAGGCGGTCAATTATTTCGTCGCACAGAAATACATCGAAGCCCTTGGCCAACTGGCCAGCGCCAACAACAGCAAGGTCATCCTCATGCCGCTGGAAGCCAGCCAGGTGATTGGCGCGGTGGGCGGTATCAGTGAAATCGTCAAAGCCACCTTCGGTGAGCGGAAGGGTTAAGCCATGTGGGACTTCTTGCAGCATCTGTCGTACTGGAACTGGCTGGCCCTGGGCACCCTGCTGTTGATCCTGGAAGTGTTTGGCGCCGGTGGCTATCTGCTGTGGATCGGCCTGGCCGCCGCCAGCGTCGGCCTGCTGACCTTTATCTTCCCGGGCCTGCCCTGGGCGGCGCAGTTCATCCTGTTCGGCGTGCTTTCGGTACTGACGGCGGTGTTCTGGTGGCAACGCCAACGCAGCGCAAGCAAACCGTCCGACCAACCCGGCCTGAACCAGCGGGGCAGTGAATTTATAGGCCGCACCTTTGTGCTGCACGAAGCGATCAACGGTGGACGCGGCAAGATCAAGGCCGGCGACAGCCTATGGCTGGTGGCGGGAGTGGATCTAGCGGCCGGCACCCAGGTCAAGGTGATTGGCCAAGACGCTGTAGTACTGCGGGTTGAAGCAGTGTAACTACGCCGGCTTACGCCAATCTGCACAAACGGAAAAGCCGCCCAATGAGGCGGCTTTGTCGTATCTAACGACTAATCAGAAGCTGTACAGCATACCCACGGTCAGGCTCTTGATGCGGGTGTTGTAGAAGTCGATATTGCTGTCTTCTTGGCCATAGTTCAGAGTGGCGCTGGCTTTCCAGTCTTTCAAACCGAAAGGCTCTTTGTAGGTAGCCCCAAGCGACACGCCCATACGGTCGAGCTCTTGCTTCTTGCCATAGATCGGGTTGGTCTTGTTACTTTCCAGCGAGCCCACCAGACCGCTAGCAATCAACTCCCAATCCTGCAGACCGAGATAGGCGTAGTTCAGCTCGAGCTGGGTGCCCTTCATCGCCATCGCCTCACCGTCGAGGTCGTAGTCGATGACGCTGATAGTCGGGATCAGTACGTGATTGGCATTTGGCATCCAGCGGTAGCTGAGATCTGCTTTCTTCTGATTGCCTTCACGCACAAGCAACTTGCTCTGCGCCGCCGTCAGCCCCAATGCTGTGCCGCTGAGTTCGTCATCCAATTTAATTTTACGATTGCTCAGAGTAACCGCGAAGTCCGATTCCAGAATGTGCTCCCAGCCCAGTCGCACACCCGAACTCTTACGATCAGTTTTTCTGCGGCTAGCGTTGACCACATAAGGGTCTTGCCAAACCTCGCTACGGGTACCGGCCAACAGGCTGACGCGCAGGTTACCTAGGCTACCCGCGCCTTGACGCACGCCCAAACCGAAGGTGCTGTCCTGGCTGAGGAAGTCTTCCAGTTCGGTGCCGCCAAAAATCTGCGTACGCGAACCGGCGAAGGTGTAGGTCAGATTAAACGCCGGCACAAGACCGCCATAACCCTGACTGTCTGGCGAACGGGTCAAGGAGCCGATGCGCCGGTCACCCACATCAGTACCACCAATAGTCGCCGTGGTATTGGTTTCCATCAAACTGGTCGAAACACCGAGAAAACCATAACCGGTCAGGCCATCTTTTTCGCCAATCTTGTCATGGGCCTGAGCCGACAACGCCATGGCACTGCCGATGGCCACACAGACTAACTTACGCATAAATTTCACCTTTGATGAATATCCCAATAAGTCCCAGCAAATCCAACCGTCTGGTTTTTAGTGTTCAGCCGCCATGCGCAATCACACCTAGCGAAATGCTTAAAGGCCGATACGCACATACCCCGCGGTTCATTACTAACGACTAGACCGGTCAAACGCCAAGCCACCAACAGGCATGTTACCGACTGCGCAGCCAAAGCAGAGCCCGCGGCGGCTGCGCGGCAGGTGAAAAACAGTGAATTCACCCTTTTTGATTATGTCTGAGCCAAGCCCGACGCGATGATTCATCCGTCCAGCCAACTCAGACGATACTCACCTATGAACCCTACAACCCAGACAAAACAGCACTTTGACAGGCTGCAAAGCAACAACCTTAAGCGCATCAAAGCGCACCTCAGCGAAAACTACTCGACGCTGTTCAGTAGTCCTGCCAAAGGCGCTATAACGACGCTCTGCGTCGCCCTGTCTCTGGGCGCGGCTGTGCTGGCCGCAGACACCCTGAGCCAACAGTATCTCGTACGAAAACTGACGCCCGTCATCGAGCAAAATGGCAAGAACTTTCTTGCGATAAAAATGCAAACAGCCACAACCCTGAACGCGCTAAATGAGCTGCCACGGGATGTGCAGGCGTGCAGCGAAGCCATCAATGTACAACTCACCGAAAGAACAAAAACTCAACGTTATATTTACGCCAGCGCCATCAAGCTAGACAACGGCAAGGTCTGCACCTCATACGGGCAAACCCTGCAAGCAGAACAACTGCCCAATGACCAACAAGCTAATCACTATCGCTCCAACAGCGGCGTGGACTACTGGTTCAACGCTAATCGGCAGGTCAACAGCGACAAAGGTGAAATCATCATTGGCCAGCACCATGCTTATGTCTGGCTGAACAAAGGCATCATCAACGAATCGCTGACAGCAGCTGCCGGTGTAGAGCTGGACCTGCTCGACGAAAGAACCCTTCAGCCAGTGTTCTCAAGTGATAACACACCTTGGCCGGCGCCTGAGCGCCGCCTTGAGTGGAACAAGCTGACATTTGGAAAAAGTCATGTCTACTTAGCCACGCCGACCCAAGCCAATGGGTTGCTGGCAGTCGCCTCGACACCTGTCAGCCAATACCTGCAAGCACTGCTTACATTTAGCGCCGTCTTCTTAGTGCTTGCGTGGGCCCTGCTCAAGACCACATTGAAACTGCACGCCAAGTACTTCTCTTTGCCAGCCAAACTTCGCCATGCAATCAATACGGACAAGTTGGAAATCCGCTACCAACCGATTGTCGACATGAACACCAAGCAATGGGTCGGAGCCGAGGCATTGCTGCGCTGCACACTTAATGGGCAAAACATCGGCCCCAATGTATTGATTCCCATGGCGCAACGCGCAGGCTTGATGCGCCAGCTGACTCGCCGTGTGTGCACCCGGGTAGCCGAAGACCATACCAGCCTGATGTGGGCCTGCAAGGATTTCTATATCAGCATCAATTTGTCGGCAGAAGATGTACTCGACGAAAGCTTTCCGGAATTTACCAAAAGCTTATTTGCCCACTACCAAGTACCCAGCTCGCGGATTGTCTTTGAGATTACCGAAGAAAGCCTGAATGATAAGGCCAAAGCGATAGTGCAACTAAACAAACTCAGAGAACAAGGTCACAAGATCGCCATTGATGACTTTGGCACGGGTTACTCGAGCATGTCCCATCTCGACACTCTGCCCGCCGACATCCTGAAAATTGACCGCTCATTTATCACGCCAGACAAACTAAAATACCATAACGGCATATGGTGGCACATCATCAGCATGGCCCGAGTGCAGGGCTTAACAGTTATCGCCGAGGGCATTGAAACCGACGACCAGGCCGACATTCTTAGTTATGCGGGGGTCAACATTGCTCAAGGCTGGCTATATTCCAAAGACTTATCCGCCAGCAATCTGGCTAGACATTTCTTCATGATTCAATATCCCGGCCTGGCCTAGCCCTAGGCCCGACAGACTCGCCAAGGACGGCAGTCACAATAGCGTGCAACAGAGCCACTAATCTCTTGCGAACTAATTGGGAACTCGTACCCGCTCAGGCCCAAGACAGCGCACAGCATAAATCTCAGGAGCATAAAAACAGTTACTATTGACCACATTCAAGCGATACAACGACACTTTAGAACCTGGCTTAGAGAGATAGCTAGAATTGAACAAAACATCGCGATCAAGCCCCTGAATCTGCTCATCAACAACACCCTCTGTTCTCATGCGCGCACTACCAAATAATCCCGATACAAAATGCACTATAAGCTTCGTGCTACCCCCAACATAACGACCATAATGGAACTGCTGTTCATTATCGGAGTGCACGCGAAAACTGAAATCTAACGCTGCCGCATTACTCGATAACAAAATCCCACTTGTAAAATGATCACCACTTAAAGGCTCACGCTGGCTTTCAACAGCATATGCAATGTGCGCCAGAATTAGCAGCGCAGCACTAAGACAAAGATAATGATTAATTTTCATTGCAGACAGGCCCGCAGTTGCACATCAGTCACATCGTTGAGTTGCGAGCGATGCACCAAAATAAATTCACTCGCCCCGCGCTCATCGACACACACAATAGAATAATAACTGTGCATCTTATTGACGATAATCGTCGTCGGCGCTTCAACTACCCCCCCAGTCGCCGACTGACTGATGACACTTCATCCATCAGCACACTTACATCCGCGCTATTGGGCGCCACAAACAGTTGCTGCTGCGGCCCAACTTGGCGACTAACAGTCACCATCCCCGACTGCGTCAGCAAGCCCCAATCAATCCGCCACAACAGGCTCAACGCCAATACCGCAACAAGCGCACACAAGCCTGCGCGCTGCCAATAGGGATTGACCCGCCAAAGCCGCTGCCACAAACCCGACCGAGCCGAGGCATCAACCACCACAACCTCATCAGCGGCCCGCTCAGCAGGCGCAACAGACTGCCCAGCCTGCGACTCACCGACTTCACGCCCCGGCAGCTCGACTGCCACGCTGACAAAGGCAGAACTCAAGCGATAGCCGTGGCGCGGTATGGTTTGAATGATCAAGCGCTTTTCGTCATCACCGAGAAGTTCGCGCAGCGTCGCAATGGCCTGATTTAAGCTATTTTGCCCAACCACTCGACCCGGCCAGGCAAATTCGAATATTTCATCGCGCGTCACAATCGTATCCGCCCGACTGATTAACAACTGCAAAATCCGGCTCGGCGCAAAACCCAAATCGACAGATTCGTTAGCGACACTTTCCTGAATCGTCACGCGCTGACTGGATGGATCAAAGCACAAAACCCGGCCTCCTTCATGCGCACGAATTTGATAGTTCTGCATCAATGGTTTTTCAGAATTCGTACTGCTCATGCTGATCACTCGCGACGCCGGGGTTTCTGCTGGCTGAAATTAGCAAATAAAATCAACTACGTGAACACACTTTCGCACACCCTAGCCGAGAGCTGCAACGTTGTCAGCCGCGTAAAATACAACCATAAAGGCCACGTATTACCAGCGGCAACCCCGGCGCAAATAACCCCACGTCGCCACACTTCGCGCCCGCCATCGAGCCCTATCAATACAATGCATAAAACCTAACAGCCATTAGCAATAGCCAATAACCTCTCACGCATTACCCCCAACGCCTGCAGCCGGCTCATTTAATGACCTCGGCTATTGACCCCGCATGCTGCAGCAGAAAACCCATCAAACCCCATCAAATAACTCAAAAATCATCAAAACCCATCAAAAAGTATCAATTCACAGCATTTGATTAGGCGCTTGCCGGCCTGCCCGGCTTAATGGCGGCAAATGTGAGCCCGCCAACAGGGCGCGGCCACAACAGACCACAAAACAATCCAACTTTGAACTTCGATTAAATTCAACTGAATTGACAGCCTTGAGGCATACAGCAGGCCATATGAACCCCTTTAAAAAAACCATTCTTTGTAGCGCATTAGCGTCGACACTGTTAGAGGCGCATGCTGCAGGGCTTTCAATTTTAACCGTTGATGCAGCTTTTTCCGCCGCCCTCCCGCAGGAGCCCTGGGCAAGCGTCAACGCCAGCGATCATCTTAACGGCAGCACATCTAATAACAAGATAACAATTGTCGAAGGCGCAGATTTAAAAACGAACCTTTATGGGGCCTCAAACAAAACTGCAGGTATTGATCCTAGCAAAGCCCTCAACATGCAAAATAATAGCGTGACCATTGAGGGGGGGAAAGCAGGTAGCATAGAGGCCGCGACCTCCAGCTTCAACGGAACACTGAGTGGCAATAGCATTACCATGAACAACGGGGAAGCACTTACACTCAAAGCCACCCATGTTACGCCTGGACATCAGGGTCCATCGTTGGACGCACCCATCTACAAAGAGTCGAGCGGCAATACAATAACCATCAATGGTGGAAACGCCCAGCAGGTCTATGTATCCACAGGGGCTGCAAACAAGCACAGCGATAATCACGCAATAATCAACGGTGGATCCGTAACTGATGTAAAGGGCGTCTTGATCTTAAATGTTAATAATGCCCTCTCGATCAGCAATAGCGTAACAATCCTCGGTGGATTGATTCGTCAGAATGCATATGGAAGCTATAATCCCCAAGGCAACGCAGACGGCGCCAGCATGATAAGCAATCGCCTGGTAGCCAGCGGCGGGGTGATAGCGGGCAACGCCTTCGGCGCCGATTCAAGCACCTCAAACAACTCTCTAATCGGCAATAGCGCGACTGTGAGCAACACGGCTGAGATAGGAGGCCACGTCAACGGCGCCGTTATCGCCGCCGGCAACAGTAATTTGGCGCAGGGCAATAGCGCGACCGTCAGCGGCGGCAAGATAGGGGGCAACGTCCACGGTGGGCACGTCGCGGCTGGCAACGATAACGGGGTACTCGGTAATAACGCGACCGTCAGCAACGGGGCGATAACAGGCAGCGTCTACGGCGGCAGCAGCTTCAGCGGTAGCGGTAACGTGGTGAGCGGCAATAGCGCCGCCATCAGCGACGGCCAGATAGGGGGCAGCGTCTACGGCGGCGCCAACTTCAGCGCTAACGGAGCCTTGGTGAGCGCCAATAACACTGCCATCAGCGGCGGCCAGATAGCGGGCAGCGTCTACGGCGGCTTTAGCTTCGGCGCGGTGAGCGGCAATAGCGTGACCGTCAGCGACGGCCAGATAGCGGGCAACGTCTACGGAGGCAATAGCAACGGCGTCGCAGAAGTGAGCGGCAATAGCGTGAGCGTTAGCGGCGGCCATATCGCGGGCAACGTCTTCGGAGGTCTGGGCGCAAGCTCCAGTGCGGTATTCGGCAATAGCGTGACACTGGGCAGTGATGTGAGCATCGGCGGCATCGTTTACGGCGGCAAGAGCGGCGCAGCAGGCACAGTGTCGAACAACAGCCTAAACATTAATGGCTATGGCGTAACGGCTGCCGGGGTGCAAGGTGTTGAGCATTACAACTTCAGTCTAAATCCATCGTCCGCTGAGGTCGCAGCGCTGTCGGTTAACACCGCCGTCGACATGACAGGCAGCAAGGTTCGCATCACCGAGGGTGGTCTATGGCGTGTTGGTGATCGCGCTACGCTGATCAACAAGGTGACAAACGCTAGCGCCACGACCCAGCTCCTGTCCCAGGGCTTGTCGATGCAATACCAAGCCGATATCGCCATGGTTAACACTGCTGAGCCGCTCAAAGCTCCGGGCGATAATGCCCTGCAGTTAAAAATTACTGGCGTAAATCTCAACCCGCAAACCAAGGCCGCCAGTGAAGGCCGTATCGCCGGCCTTGCCATGATTAACCAAGGCACCGACATGGCCGTGGCGATGGGGCAATCGCTGGGCGCTGAGCTCGCTGAGGGCGATGTGCAGGGGTTCATTAATTCCGGCGGCACGTCGTCGCGCTACGAGAGCGGTTCGCATGTTGATCTGAATGGCGCCTCACTGATTGCCGGCGTCGCCAAACGCACCGATTTTGGCCTGCTGGGTGGCTTTTTTGAGGCGGGGGAAGGTAGTTACAACAGCGTCAACACCTTCAGCAATGCGGCCAGTGTGAAAGGCTCGGGTAAGGCGCGCTACACCGGCCTAGGCCTGCTGGGCCGTTACGACCTTAATCAAAGTCTTTACCTCGATAGCACCCTGCGCGCAGGCCGTGCAGGGCTTAATTTCGCCAGCAAAACCTGGTGTGATGAGCAAGGCCAATGTGCCGACTACAGCAGCTCGGTGGCGTACTACGGCGCCAGCCTTGCTATCGGTTACGTGCAGCCGATCACCGATAAAACCTCAGTTGATATGCGCAGCGGTGTGGAGTGGGCCCATCAAAAAGGCACCACGACACACATTGGCAATGACCCTTATCGCTTTGCCGCAACCGATTCCAAGCGCTGGGTTAACGGTGTGCGCATTAGCCATGACGTACTGGACAATCTTGCCGCCTACGGTGGCGTGTCATACGAATATGAATTCGACGGCAAAGCCAATGGCAGCGTCCATGGTATGCAGCTGGCTGCACCGACACTCAAAGGTGGAACAACCGTTGCTGAAGTTGGCGTTCGCGCCACACACAAGATTGACAACAACGTCTTGAGCCTGGATGTCGGCCTGCAAGGGTATGAAGGGCAGCGTTCAGGCTTTGGTGGCCAGTTGCGGGTTGGCTTCACCTATTAAGGGCATGGATTGGCTTGTTACTCATAGTCGGCTTCCTTGAACAGTTAGACACAGGCCGCATATTCATCCCGAAAATCGCGGCCTTTCTCAAGCGGGGTGGCTGCGCATAACCGCTAAGGATCCTCTGAAAAAGCCTGCTTTTTTACGAAATGGCAGATCTGTAAGCCGCGTAGTTACTAGCCCCTATTTTTTCGACGAGGGACTTTTTCAGACCTTCCCTAAGAGTGTGCGAGAAGTAGAAGCCGGCGGACTGGCCATTATGAAAGTTGATTTTAGCCAATTAATAATTACCTGACGGGGTGCGTAACGGCTTGGCGAAATGCACTTCAGATCCTTCTTAGTAGTTTGACACACTCAACAATCTACACTAATACTTAAGTTGCGTACGTTAAACACGTTAACGGCAAATAAGGAAACAGCATAATGAAATACTCTATAGCACCAATCATATGCGTCGCGTTTTTTTCAGGAAACCTAATCGCAGGGGATACAGCTGCAGGGGGTAAAGTGTTTAGTGCAAACTGCGCCGCCTGTCACGCCGGCGGCAAGAACGTCATTATGCCGAAAAAAGACCTTTCTGAGGCATCACTCTCTAACTCAGGGATGTTTGAAACCCAAGCCATTTATATGATTGTTGCAAATGGAAAAAATGCTATGCCCGCCTTTGGAGGCAGACTTTCCGCTGAAGATATCGACGATGTAGCCAGCTATGTATTGATGCGTGCGCAAGAGGGCTGGAAATGAGTACTGGCACATAGGGATTGCCTAAAGTACAGAATATTTTTATGTCATCGCTACTTGAGATTGAACAATCATGAACAGGTCTAGAAATAGAGCTTTCTTGAAACTCTTACATGCCTATAGGTGATTATTATGAGCTTTAAAAAACTGATCTTTGCTTGCGCGGCATTTGCTTTTTTTCTACAGCAAGTACATGCCACTGAACAGCAGAAAAAAAATCCATCTCAAGAACAAGCGGCTGGACAAGAGCAGGAAGCGCCTGCTGAAGAGCAAGACGCACCTGCAGAAGAGCAGGTAGCGCCTCCAGCATCTGACAAGAAACGCCCAACCCCGTAAAAACCGCTGGCCGTTCCGACAGAAGAACAGGCTGTATTGATTACGCCCATGTGCGGCAATGGCCTCACATGGGCGACTGAAAAACGATCAAGCCACCTGAAATCTGATGATTGATCAACCTACTATAACTTTTAACTGGAGCGAAACATGTCTATCAAAGCTTTAACGGCGATTGCGCTGAGTGCCGTTGTACTTAGTGCACACGCCGAGCGACCTGAGCCCACACCTTCCTTATTTTTGATGTCGACATATAAAAACCAAGGATCAATTTGGGCAAATGGCAATGGCGTTTATTTCAAAGCCTTTGACGCATCTCTTTTAAATACCGGCAAAGAAGACGTTGACTTGAGCAAGCTGTGCTTCCAGGCGTATGACGCAAAAGGTAACGCGTACGGTATTGATACTATCGACGAGAGTCTTTCTGAGGGCATCTTGAAAGAATGGCAATCCGTGCGTGGCTTCTATCAATTTACGGGGGAAATGGGTGTTCTTGATGCATCCATGGTTAAGGCCTCATATGGCTGTCCATTAACAAACGCACCTGATCACTGATAGCAGCCGCATAACTGCGAAGTAGAGCTGCACGGACCGCACGGGTATTTAACCCTCGCGTGTTACAGAACCTAGGCGGCGGCCTAGGTTAAATACGCAGTGGCGCTTGTATGAATGATTCAATTTATAGAAGGCATAGAAGGCATTGGTGTTATTGGTTGCCGTAGCCTGCTGAACCGCGCGGCGCTATCCGTCACTAAACAAACGTAATGCAATGCCGCCTGCCCTGGGCACAAACAAAAGCAGCATTACCCATACCCGTGATCAACCCGTACCTATTTCCCGATGGCAACCGCAGGACCTTCATCAGTGAGCCGCGAAATAACGAATCGCAGTTAATTTAAGTACCTATAAAGCTTAATAACGAGGATCAACCCCATGCGCGAGCTCGCTGCCTTGAGCCGTTTCGTCGGCAATACGTTTGCCTACTGGGTTCTGTTTTTTGCTGTGGTTGCGTTCCTGCACCCCGCTTGGTTTATCGGCCTTAAAGGCTCCATCGTGCCGTTGTTGGGGTTGGTGATGTTCGGCATGGGGCTTACCCTCAAACTTGAAGATTATGCTGAAGTGGCGCGCCACCCGTGGCGCATGGCATTGGCCGTTGTCGCGCAGTTCGTCATTATGCCCGGCGTGGCCTGGTTGCTGTGCCAGGCCTTTGATCTGCCGCCCGAACTTGCCGTCGGCGTTATCCTCGTCGGTTGCTGCCCTAGCGGCACCGCCTCCAACGTAATGACCTGGCTGGCCCGGGGCGACCTGGCCCTGTCAGTGTCAATCACTGCGGTCACCACACTCATCGGACCGTTACTGACGCCCGCGCTGATCTGGCTGCTGGCTTCGGCCTGGTTGCCGGTGTCGTTCATGGATTTGTTCTGGTCGATTCTGCAAGTGGTGCTGCTGCCGATCGCGCTTGGCTTGGTGGCGCAGCGATTGCTGGGCACCCGGGTGCGGCATGCAGTTGAGGTGTTGCCGCTGGTGTCGGTGGTCAGCATCGTGACTATTGTCGCCACAGTGGTGGCGGCCAGCCAGGCGAAGATTGCCGAGTCAGGCCTGTTGATCATGGCCGTGGTTATTCTGCACAACAGCTTTGGCTTCCTGCTGGGCTATTTCACCGCACGTGTATTCGGGCTGCCGCTGGAGCAACGCAAAACACTGTCGCTGGAAGTGGGCATGCAGAACTCAGGCTTGGGTGCCGCATTGGCGAGTGTGCATTTCTCACCGCTGGCTGCGGTGCCCAGCGCCCTGTTCAGCATTTGGCACAATATTTCCGGGGCTATATTGGCGACGTATTTCAAGCGCATGAGCCAAAAGGAAGAGCGCTAACTGCTGGCGGTGATCAATAGCGGGGTTGACCTTATCGCCCTTGATCGATTTGCCGCTTGCAAAATCGGCCGATACCTAACTCGGACCATCCCTCGCAGTGGCACGCTATGGTTTGCATGATCACGCGGTTTTCGTCATCACCGAGCAGTTCGCGCAGTGTAGCCGACAAGCCGAAAACGGCAGCTCTGTTAGCAGCGAAAAATATAATCATAAAAATAAAGCTTAATTATCTCCCTACTGCCCAAACACCACACTTTTAGAACAGAAATTACTCTCGGATAATGCCACAGAAAAACTCTATCCTTACAAAGCCAAGTCACAGTAAGAAATACCCCCCCGTAAACGCCAAGTTCTCAACCACTCGACGTTCTTATCTTTACAGTGCTAAGAAGCCAGATACAGCATTAACGATAGAAATCAAGTTTAACAATGTAGAAATGGATACCATCCCCAGCAAGTCGCCGCTGAAAAAACATTAGTACGGCTGGAATTTACGACTTGGTGGTTACCGTCGGCGCTAACAGAGCTACAGTAGCCAAGAGCTATAGAGGCGCTGTCCAACGCGTGTTTGAAATGCCCTAGCATAACTAATCAAGGGGAATTAAACGGTAGCCGACACTTAGGCAAAACCCGCGAAGCCGCAACTCCAAAAGCGGCATGCCAGCACCCATTCACACCTATTCACACCTATTCACTTTACAACTAACCCTGCACCCAACACTGTAAGTCGGGAATGCACAGCGACTTGAACTGATGGGCCGCCCACTGCATTTGGAAAAACTCCCCGCGTGCAAATACACGCGCACATCACTTAATTTAGCAGGGCACTTCTATGCTGAAAAAACTATCCTTACTTAGCGCCGCAGTTAGCCTTACATTCATCAGCGCCTCAGCCTTGGCGACAGATCCAATTACGGCCGATATCCGTCTAGAAGCTATCGTCCCAACTAGCGATTTCCAAGTTTCACCTGTAGATCAAACGACAACATCCCTTAAACAGCAACTAAGATGGGATGCGGCTACGGAAAAGTTCTTTCCTTATCAGGCCCAGTTCAACGTCAAGAATTCTAAAGCCGTGAAGGTTAAGCTCGCAAACGCCGACAGTGACAAGCTTACCAGCGGTAACAAGGAGATTGACCTCACAATCAAGTTCAACGGCAAAGCACTCTCAACCACAGCTACCGAGGTAATAGGTGCAGTGGCCGGAGGAGGTAATCAGATCAAAAAATACCCATTGGACATTACGACCGACGCTAACAAATCTACGGCTGCGGGCACCTATTCAGGCACTGTCGGTCTAGTATTTGAAGTAACCACACCGTAATCAATCGGGCACAAATAAAAAAGCGCGAGTTCTCATCGATTCACTTCGCACGCCCATGCCATAAAAGCCGGCGATTGAACTGTGTTCCGCTTCTTAACAAGCTATCGACGTGCAAATACGCAATTACAACCTTTTTGAACAGGAAACTCCCATGCTGAACAAATTAACCTTCATTACCGCCGCAAGTAGCCTTGCACTGATCAGCGCCTCAGTATTCGCCGCAGAGGATCCTATCATCCTCCCCGCAAATGATTCCGTGGTAGCGCCACAAGAACGCGCTCAGTTTGAAGTTAAACTTGTAGCCAAAGTTCCCACTGAGAACTTTCAGATCACTGCCAATAACCCGAGCGCAGTCAGTGTTGAGCAGCATCTGTTTTACAACGGAGCTCAAAAAGAATTTTATCCATTCATCACGTCTTTCAGAGTAAAAAGCACGAGTGCGGTATATGCAAAACTCACTGACGCGACCAGTAACAAACTTTACGCCCTAACGCCTGGCGGCCTTGAAACAATGGACCTTAGCATTAGATTCAACGGTGTATTAGTTAATGATACAAAAACCGAAGAGGTAGTGACAAAAACTCAGGCGGGACTCGGCAATTCCTTCGATTTATTTATTAAGCCTCAAGGCGCTGGAGAAGCCGGACTCGAGTATCGCGGCGCCGTCGGCATAATCTTTGAGGCATCCGCAGTGTAACCAATCAAGCAAAAACATCAGAGGCTAATGCTTAAGCATTAGCCTCTGATTAAATAGAGAGGCATTAAAGACATTGGTATAAGACAATGCTGTTGCGACACTTAAAAACCCTCATTACAATTCTCAGCCTTATATTCTCGAACTGCACCTTGGCCGCACCGACCTTGGCCGCCATTAGCTTGCTCGAACAGACACGTGGCTTGCCGGCTGAGTTTGCTGAATATTTTTTTGATGCGCCTCTTGCTGCCAAAATTGAGCTCAACAACCAACTGCTCAGCGAAGCCTTGGTCACCCTGTCTCGCGATGATCGGGTCAGTCTTCTCGAGCTGACCGACAGTAGCAGCAGTAGTCAGCCCGCCGAGGAGCGCCAGCGCTGGGCAGACTTTCTGCGTCTGGGCGTGCCACTGGGCATCTGTGAGCGCAACTGCCCGTACCAGTTACTGGCGGTACATTACAGCTTAGAAACATCAACGCTCTCCATCATTACCGAAACCGCCGAGCGCAATGCGGACGAGCCGCGCTATCTCGCCCTACCTGCGGACGGCAGCCATGGCCTGCTGCTGAACAATAGCCTGAGCCTCTACGGCAGTCAGGGACGACCCATGAGTGGCAGTAATGTCCTGCGCAGCACCAGCAGCCTGGGCAATTGGACGCAAACTGCCACCCTGCTGCTGTCGCGCAGCGGTGAGGGCGAAAAAAAGCTGCGGCACAACCTGCAAGAGCTGTATGGCCAACGTGAACTCAGTGGTCACTTTGCTCGCTTCGGCTACTTCATGCCTGAGAGTCAAGGCCTCAGCCGTCAGCCGCGCACCCTAGGGGCAAGCCCCGACAGCCTGATCGGCGTCATGTATGGCAGCTCCGACAGCCTGGCCATCGACAGTCCGCAGCCCAGCGTGTACCCGATCTATGTCACTGCCAATCGACAGGCCAGCGCCGAAATTTACCGCAACGGCGTACTGATCAGCACCCAAGCCATAGCCCCCGGTTTGCAGACGCTTGACACTCGCCGTCTGCCCGGCGGTATCTACGACGTGGAAGTGCGCATCATCGAGGATGGCCAGCTCGTTTCAACAACTCAGGAACTGGTCTACAAACCCAATAACTGGCGTAATCCCGAGGAGCGTTGGCGCTACAACCTGTATGCCGGCCAAGAAGCCGACCTACTGAGCAACTGGGACGAGCCGCGTGAGCGCAGCCTGAGTGCCGGCGCCGCCGTTAACTACCTGATGCACCCACGACTGGTTACCGGTCTGTCGGTGCGTCAAGTGCAAGAGAAGATCCAATACGGCACCTCGGCCGACTGGCTGATCGGTGACAAGAGCAGCTTCTACGCCAGCCTTTACCATACCGATGGCCAGGGCACCGGCGTCGACCTGTACAACAACATCAACTTTGATTACCTAACCTTGGGTATCAGCCATAACCGTAGCTGGCTGGACACCCGCAAGACGTATCGGCAACTCGCTGACGGCACCCGCGAGCGCGAGCGCGAGCGTACCAGTTACAACGGCCAAACCAGCAACACGGCTGTCACCGCCAACTACCGCTTGAGCAACACCACAACCTTGAGTGGCCGCATCAACCATGCCAAGGGGCCCAGAAATGGCACTGGCCTGGATTTGAGCTGGTCACGTCGCAGCCAATTATTCGGCAGCGATGCCAACTGGGGCGTGACCCTGTTCGAGCGCCCAGGCAGCAACACGGGCAGCGGCCGCGATCGCGGCATTGACCTGCGCCTAAGCGTAGCCCTCGGCAGCCCCGGTCAAAATCTGTATGGCAGCATTGGCAGGCGTAGCGCCCGCGACGGCGGATCAGAAACCAACACCTCGCTTAACTATTCGCGCAGCCTGGAGGGTCATTTTTTACAGAATGTCTCGCTAGGCGCCAACAAGGACAGCTACGGCACTGGCCTGAACGGGCAAACATCTTTTGCCGGCAGGCACTTGAATGGCAGTGGCTACCTGCAACGCTCCAGCTACAACGGCGAGCTCAGCGGCGGCCTGAACCTAGACAGCAGCCTGGCCGTCGGCGCGGGCAAGTTCGTGCTCAGCAGCAAGGCCGACTCAGCCAGTACAGCCGGGATGATCATTGATGTGGAATCCGACATAGAGCAGATCGCTCTGCGCGCCGACGACTTGGGCGGCTATAGCGCCATCTTGCACCCAGGGCGCAACTTCCTGCCGGTTAATGCCTACCAAAAGAACAGCATCAACTTCAATCTTGCCGAAGGCTCGGCAGACGCCGCCGGCACAATCGAACCCAAACGCGCCGACTATCACCTGAACAAAGGCGGCGTGGTTTACCAGCGAATTCTGGTGATCAAAACCGTCACCGTGCTAGGCCGCCTGATTGACCCGCAAGGGCGACCACTCAAAGGCCACCACATCATCAACCAAGCCAGCCGTGGCATGAGCGAAGTGGACGGCTTCTTCTCGCTAGAAATGCGCGCCAGCGCGCCGACCCTGGAAGTCAGCTACCACAACCAACTGCGCTGCCAGTTTCGCTTAGACCCCGCCAGCCACCGCCTGGAGGGCGATGTATTGATGGTCGGCGACCTACTCTGCGACCCCAAGAAACTGACCGCCGTTACCCCGCAGTCACCATTGGCGGGCTGACCGCCGAACACCACTTCTTTAATCGAGGCCGCAGTCAAACCGGCTGCGCAGTAACCGCATCAAAGGTAAACCCATGAAACGTATCGCTCACATACTCGCGCTTGCCACGTTGCCCCTAATGGCGCACGCAGGGCCACAAATCCACATTAGTTCGTTCTACGACTACCTCGACGCCGACAAGAGTGTGCAGGCCAAGCCTATTAACAACACTGGCGATGCCACCGCCTTCGTCAAGGTCGAAATCGAAGAGATTCTCTATGCCGCCGACGACAGCACTAAGGAGGTTCCCCTCAGCATCGACGGCAGCAGCATCACCCGCAACGGTCTGATGGCGAGCCCCGCTCGCCTCATCATCCCCAGCAAAAGCTCCCAGAGCACACGCCTGATATTTATGGGTGAGCGCAGCCAAGAGCGTTATTTTCGCGTGCGCTTCCTGCCCGTAGTGCCCGAGCAAGAAGATAAGTTTGCCATCAGCAACGAAGAGCGCAACGAATACAAGGAATCACTCTCCGCCGGGCTCAACCTGATGACCGGCTTTGGCACCGTGTTTATTGTGCATCCCAAAGACAGCCGCTTTGACACCCGCCTCGACAACCGCACACACGAGTATGAGGTGCGCAACGCCGGCAACTCATTGATCGTACTCGACGAGTTCACAGACTGCGCCGAAGATGATCAATACAACTGCCTGCCTGCCAGCCAAGTGCATGTGCGCCCAGGCAAAAATCATATACTCAGCAAACAAAAAGGACGCCTATACAAATTCAAGTTAATTGAAGGCGCCAACAACAAGACCATTGAGGTGCGCTAAGCACAGCGTTGAACCCGAAGGCAATCCTCCATGCTCAAAATTATTTACCCCACCATTAGCTGCCTCGCCCTTGTGCTCGCGGGCGAGGTCGCGGCTGATAGCCAAAAACAAGAGATCACATACACTGCAGTTATACAGATCCCCACTGTTAATTTTTATGTATTTCCGATTAATCGTCAGCTATTTACAGAGGAACATAACCTGCACTGGAATGTATCAACCGCTCGGTTTTCGCCATTCCTCACTTACCTTAAAGTACGCAATAACGCCGGAGGCATCACAGCCAGAACGACGGCTAACGACACCCACTTGAACAATATTTCTAGCAACAAACACTCCCTACCTGTGCATATAGCGATTAACAAAATAAAAATTGATACTTTACCCCGAACAATAGTAGACGCGAAAACAGCGTTGCACGAAACGACAATACCTTTGGAGCTTACGGTCCCAGAGGCAGACTTGCACCCAGGCCAATACAAGGGGTCCATCCGTATTATTTTTGAATCTGAGGCCCCATAGCAAAACAAACCTAGCGAGCCTGAAGGCACCTCGACTCAGTGCCAACCATAACGGGGCTATCCATTATTCAGCGCTTGCAAACGACGCACAGCCAAGACTGAATAATCACGGCAGTAAAAAGCCGTGCGCTAACTAACTAAAAGGCATATCGAAATGCAATTGCTAAAAATTATTTCCACTGGCCTCTTATGGATACTCTCCGCTGCGGCATCAGCGGCCGAAATTAACGTAATCGGAACCTATCACCCAAGCGCAGCTGACCCAAACAGCACTCAATTTAAAATTACCGTAGCAAACAATGAGTGCATTGCCGTGCACTGCAAAGAGCCGGATAAAAACTTCATCGTGGGGCTCCAAAATCCAACGGCGGTGATGCCCCGCGCCCAACCCCTCAACAAAGACAGCCCGAATGAAGAGGGGGGTACTTTAAAGCCAGCACCAGCCCTAGAGAGGTCACACTTAAAAATGAGCGTGGCGACACGCTCAGGGCCACTATTAAAATAACGTCACTCGGGGCGACCCTTGACTATGCACCCGATAACTTAGCGGAACTTTCAGGCTCGGCCGACTATCTGACTTCAAATTGCGCTGCGAACTGGGCCACTAACCTCGGCACCTACGCAAAAAGAGTATATTCATTAAAAGATAATCAGCCCTGCGTTGTTAAGCTAGCCAGCCAAGCAAAAGACGCCGCGCAGCTTAGATACACGCAACTGCTTATTGGCTTTGAGATCAACACACTCGATAAGCCTGTGGATTTAAACGCAGGCCAGTATACCGGCAGCTATGAATTATCCGTCGGCGAGCAAGGCAACGAAGACATATATGTAGGCAAGCATAAACAAATCTCATCCGAAAATCGGACGATAACCTTTAATTTAAACTTCACTGTCACCCACATACTAAAGGTCCAGACAATAGGCAGTACAACCGTATATATGCAGCCCAAAATAGGCTGGGAAGCTTGGCTTGCGAGCGATAAAATTCAAAAGAGGCGGAATGCTTCAGAAGGCCGTGGTGGTTTTATTATAAGCGTCAGCGGCCCCTTCAGTGTGACCGTAAGATGCCAGTATCCAACTATCTCCGGGGAATGCAAGCTACGGTCTACGGATAAAACCAGGGTGGTTTTTATAGATGCATTCCTCCACCTGCCCGCTGCCTACCAAGGAGGGTCACAATGGTTAACAAACCCTTTCTCCACGCCACTTTCATTTACCCCCGAAAGACCTCTATTCGCAGCCCCTGGACACATTGAATTCGTTACACAAGCACATTCTTTGGATTTACCTAACAATTACGACGACGGCTATTTGCACTTTAGCGGTGATGTAACAATTATTTTTGAGAGCCATCTCTGATGTCGACTATTCAACCCCATTTATTCAAAACTATCACGACTTTCCAACTACAACAGTTAACGCGCGTTAGCCAGGCCTATGTGGCGCGCGGCGATTAACGCAAGATGGACGCCCGCCAAATGATTAGGCTGATGGCCGGATATTTCTTTTTGCAAAAACAACGCCAACACCCGCAAAAGCAAACGCCCCGACACTGTCGGGGCGTTTGCTTTTGGCTCGCAGAAATGCGCTTTCACACCGCCTGATTGGGCGGCGTTAGGGATGGTCTGAAGTAGTCCTGCATTTCCGGTCGACTTCAGCCACCGCCGATTTTGAAAGCGGCAAACTGATCAAACACGATCAGATCGCCCGCTCATTTCAGCGTTTCTGGCCGCTGCGATAACCTCGCCGTAGCCATTTCCCACATTACAGGCGCACCTCTCCTGTATCCGTCAGTAAATGCTGACGCGCCATCCATAGGTTCGACAGCGCGAACAACGTGACCAACTGCGCCGTGTTCTTTGCCAGACCACGGAAGCGCACTTTGACGTAGCCGAACTGCCGGTTGACCACCCGAAACGGGTGCTCGACCTTGGCGCGTACCTGAGCCTTGGCCTTCTCGATCTTGCGCTTGGCTTTGTACAGCGCGCTGCGCTTACTCAGCTTTTTGTACGTACTGCGGCGGGCCGCGATCTGCCGGATAACCTCCCGGCCGTCATGCTCTGGGCGCTTATCTACGCCGGTGTAACCCGCGTCGGCACCGACCATGTTTCCCTCGCCGTGCAGCAACTTGTCGACCTGGGTAACGTCTGCAACATTGGCTGCCGTGCCGACCACGCTGTGCACTAAACCCGATTCGTCATCCACGCCGATGTGGGCCTTCATGCCGAGGTAATACTGCTTGCCCTTCTTGGTCTGGTGCATTTCCGGGTCACGCTTGCCGTCCTTGTTCTTGGTCGAACTCGGCGCATTAGTCAGCGTGGCATCGACGATGGTGCCTTGCCGCAATGACAAGCCTCGGTCACCCAGGTAGCCATTAATCACGGACAGGATGCCGCTAGCCAGTTCGTGTTTCTCCAGCAGCCGGCGGAAGTTGAGGATGGTGGTTTCGTCCGGAATACGCTCCAGGCTCAACCCGGCAAACTGGCGCAGGATGGTCGTCTCGTACAGTGCTTCTTCCATCGCCGGGTCGCTGTAGCCGAACCAGTTTTGCATCAGATGAACCCGCAGCATTGCCATCAGCGGGTTGGACGGACGACCGCCTTCACCCTTGGGGTAATGCGGATCGATCAAGGCAATCAAACCCTTCCATGGCACAACCTGATCCATCTCGATCAGGAGTAGTTCCTTGCGGGTCTGCTTGCGCTTGCCGGCGTACTCGGCGTCGGCGAAGGTCATCTGCTTCATCGGAAAACTCGGCGGGTGGCATCCGGGGATTTTGCCAAAATCAGGAAGTCTTTTTCAGAGTTTCCCTAACAGCCCGCCTTGCAGGCGGCGGTGTACGCTGAACGTGTTAAACGAACGGAGCCAAATGCGGCTAGCCAGTTACCAGCCACTGCAGTGGCTGGTACTTTGGCAAAGCTTAGTAATGATGAGTACGCAGAGCCAGTCGCGCGGGAGAGGGTTAATGCTCGCTGGCTTGGGTAGGCGTCCAAAGGGCCGAACCATTATGGTGGCCTGGAGTTTAACCGGCCTTGCCCACGCGGCGTGTCCGCTGGGTGCGTGACGTTGCAGAGGGAGGCCATGTGGCCGGTCGGGATGACGAGTCATTGTGGCCACTCAAGGGCAGTGAGGGGCAGTAATAACAACGGCCACAACTACTGGTCCAACACCCAGAACAGCAGCAACGATGACAACAATCGCCCCCACAAACCTTGTGAAAACGACTGTGCTCGGTTATGAGGCGTTAAAAACAGGCTGACAAAAGCGCAGCGTTGAACGCGCTTTAGCGCGACCCCGCAGGGATGAGCAACGCGAATCAAATGCTCATTTACAACTCGTAAACTGCACTTTCTCGCCTACTTTGCTGCGTTGCGCCTTGTGGAACCTTCGCTTGCTACGCTTTCACCCGGTCTGACAAGTGGCTTGTGTACGTTGAGATTTACACCCCACCCGAATCGCTCTGCGTATTGTTCAACCGTGGGAGGCATTTCAGCCGCCTAGGGGCGTGGGCCGGCTTAGACGCTGAACGCTAGCATTGATGAACGAATAATTTTCCCCTGGATTAACAACGCCAACACCCACCTGGTCCAGGCGCTGGCCCAGCACGTACCCTGATCGGCCGATGCAACCGTTGATCGGCGCACCTTGCAAGCGCATCGACAGCAGCGCCAAGGCCAACTGTGCTTAGATACCTGAACCGCTACCCAGCAAACACCCCCTTCTCAAGGAGCTACACCACATGGAAATTGGCAGCGTTATTTTCCTCTTTGTCGGCCTCGCCGTCGCCATCGTATTTATGGGATTCAAAGTCGTGCCGCAGGGGTTCGAGTGGACGGTGGAGCGCTTCGGCCGTTACACCAACACACTCAAACCGGGCCTGAACATCATCGTCCCGGTGATGGACAAGATCGGCCGCAAGCTCAATGTCATGGAAAGCGTGCTGGACATCCCGCCGCAGGAAGTCATCACCGCCGACAACGCCACGGTGCAGATTGACGCCATCTGCTTCTTCCAGATCATCAACTCGGCGCAGGCCGCCTACGAGGTCAACAACCTCGAGCACGCCATCCGCAACCTGGTGATGACCAATATCCGCACCGTGCTCGGCTCAATGGAACTGGACGCCATGCTCGGCCAGCGCGACGCGATCAACGAACGCCTGCTCAAAACCGTGGATGAAGCCACAGCACCCTGGGGCATCAAGATCACCCGCATCGAGATCAAGGACATCAGCCCGCCCGCCGACCTGATGGCGGCCATGTCCGGGCAGATGAAAGCCGAACGCATCAAGCGCGCGCAGATCCTCGAAGCCGAAGGCCTGCGTGCCGCCGCCATCCTCACCGCCGAGGGGCAGAAGCAAGGCGACATCCTCAAGGCTGAAGGCCAGCGCCAGGCCGCCTTCCTCGAAGCCGAGGCGCGCGAGCGGGCCGCCCAGGCCGAAGCCGAGGCCACGCGCATGGTGTCCGAGGCGATTGCTCAGGGTAACGTGCAGGCGGTCAACTACTTCGTCGCACAGAAATACATCGAAGCCCTTGGCCAACTGGCCAGCGCCAACAACAGCAAGGTCATCCTCATGCCGCTGGAAGCCAGCCAGGTGATTGGCGCGGTGGGCGGTATCAGTGAGATCGTCAAAGCCACCTTCGGTGAGCGGAAGGGTTAAGCCATGTGGGACTTCTTGCAGCATCTGTCGTACTGGAACTGGCTGGCCCTGGGCACCCTGCTGTTGATCCTGGAAGTGTTTGGCGCCGGTGGCTATCTGCTGTGGATCGGCCTGGCCGCCGCCAGCGTCGGCCTGCTGACCTTTATCTTCCCGGGCCTGCCCTGGGCAGCGCAGTTCATCCTGTTCGGCCTGTTGTCGGTGCTGACGGCGGTGTTCTGGTGGCAACGCCAACGCAGCGCCGCCAAACCTTCCGACCAACCGGGGCTGAACCAGCGTGGCAGCGAATTCATGGGGCGCACCTTTGCCCTGCATGAAGCCATCCATGAAGGACGCGGCAAGATAAAAGCCGGAGATTCATTGTGGTTGGTCAGCGGCCCTAACCTGCCGGCGGGCACGCCGGTACGCGTGGTGGGGCAGGACGGTGTGGTGCTGCGGGTCGAGGCCGAGCAATCCGCCTGACACATAACCCGGCACTGGCGGACAACGCCCAGTGCCGGTTCGCGGCCAGTCACTCAGGCAAGGCGTACACCTTGAACAGCGCCTTGACCATCTCCCCCGGCTCGCCGAAGTAGCGGCTGTAAATCTGCTCCAGCTCGCCCGAACGTTGTGCCTTGCTCAGGGCAGTGTCGACCAGCAGGCGGAAGTCTTCGTCACCGCGCGGCAACGCCATGGCCACCGGGGCATATTCGTAGATACGCTCCAGCACCTGCATGGCGCTGGCGTCATCACGCCGGGCCAGGTAAGTCTTGAGCAGCATGCGTTCTGAGAAGAAGGCATCGGCCTTACCCTCAGCCACCAGTTGCACGCCCTCCTCCTGACTGTTGACAGTCACCACCGTGGCGACCACACCCAGCATGCGTTGCTGCTTGCGAATCCAGGCCTCTGTGGCTTCACCCTGTTTAACCGCGTAGGTGTGGTTGGCCAAGCCGCGATTGAGCGTGGCGCGCCAGGTCGGTCCGCTGTGCGCCACCTCGCCGTTGAGCACCTTGACCAACGCCTCGGGCGCATCCTTACGCACCAAAACCGCCAACCCGGCGGTGTAGATGGGCAAGGAGAAACTGACCTGTTTACGCTGAGTGAGGCTTTCCACACTGGGCGAACAGAGCAGGTCGAGCGCGCCGTCGTGCACGGCGGTCAGCCCTTGTGACGCCTTCACGGACTGATAGCGCACCTGCAGCGCAGGCAGGTTCAGTTCGGTTTTGACCTGTTCGACCACCTTCTCGCACAGTTCAATGGCATAGCCACCGACCTCACCGTTTTGCAGGCTGCTGAAGGGGGCAATGTCGTCGATGTAGCCCAGGTTGAGGGTGTTGCTGCTTTCGATGCGCTGCAAGGTATCGGCCTGCGCAACAGGCGACAGCAGCAACAGGCAGGCCAGCAACAGGTTGAACGAATTGCACGGGTGAAGATTCATATCCATATCCCCAGATTCAAAGGGTTTACCGGCCATTACGCCTTACCGGGCGCGGGTTGCTCGGCAACAAAGCGTTTGGCGATAAAGCCGTACAGCAAGTAGCCCAGCGCCAGCACCAGCATCGCGCCAAACACGGCGTCTTTGCCCGAGGCGTACAGGGCGTAGAAGCAATAAACCATGGCCACCATCAGCACCACGAGGTTGCGCGTGTACACCGTCGCGCTGACCCGCGCCTTGTACATGATCACCAGCAAGCCGGAGAGCGCCGTGACATAGGGAATCAGGTTGGTCACCGCCGCCAGATTCACCAGTTTGCTGAACTGCTCGCTGGCATTGGGCGAGATGGTCGAGAGGGCCAACAGCGTTTGCAGCACACCGCAGACAATCATGCCAATCACCGGGGCGTTGACCGCCGTGACCTTGCCGAACAGCTTGAGGAACATGCCCTGATCGGCCGTGACCTTGGCGGTTTGCGCCAAGGTGAATTGCCAGCCCAGCAGCGAGCCAATACAGGCCATGACTGCCAAGCCCATGATGATGTTGCCGATAAAGGGGTTGAACATCTGCGCATAGACATAAGCGAACGGTGCGCTGGAATTGGCCAGCTCAGCGTTGGGCACAATGCCCTGAATCACGGTGGTCGACAGCACATACACCACTGCCGCGCCCAGGGTGCCGAACAGGCAGGCCAACGGCACGTTACGCTCGGGGTTGTCCACCGCGTCGGAGTTTTGCGCCGCGGATTCCATGCCCAAAAAGGCCCACAAGGTCAGCGGAATACTCTGCGCGATGGCATCGCTGATCACCAGGTTATGCGGGTTCCAGGCCTCCTTGAGCACTTGTGCATCAAACCAGAACCAGCCGATTACACTCAGCCCGGCCACCGGAATGATCACGCCCCACACAGTGATGGAGCCAATCTTGCCGGTGATATTGGGGCCACCGAAGTTGGCCACCGTGGTCAACCAGATCAGCCCTACCGTGCCGACAAACAGCGGAATGGCACCGGTGCCCAGCCAGGGGAAGAACGGCGTGAGGTAACCCACCGCCGAAATACCGATGGCCACGTTGCCGATGGCCAACGAGAGGAAGTACAAAAACGAACAGAGGAAGAACGCCGACTTGCCGTGCGCCTCCTCGCTGTAAGCCGACATGCCGCCCGAGCGATGGCAGTAAATCCCACACTGGGCAAAACAGTAAGCAATGGCCATGGAGCCAACAGCCGTAATGATCCATGACAACAGCGAAACGGCCCCCAACTGGGCCATGCTCGACGGCAACATGATGATGCCCGAGCCCATCATATTGACCGCCACCAGGGTGGTGAGCCCCACCAGGCTCATCTTCTTGCTTGACCCAGCCATCGACCTCTCCTTGTTCTAGACGGTACTGACCGTGTCAGCACCGGATGCAGCACAGCGGCCCGTTAACGACCTCAGCGAGGTGGTTAACGGGCTCAGGGGCTTACTGTTTGACCACATAGACCTTGTAGACCAGCCCGCCCTGCGCATCACGCTCAATCTCGACGCCATGGTTGTCATGCTCAAAGCCGGGGAAATGGCTGTCGAACAGCTCCATGGCCAGCAGGTAGTCAATGATCGCCTGCTTGTCTGCGCCGGCCTTCTCGCCCGGCATCATCAGCGGAATGCCCGGCGGATACGGCACGATCTGCACGGCCACGGTGCGGTCCTGCATGTCACGCACGGCGATCTGCTCAATCTGCCCTTTAACCAGGCTGGCAAAGGTGGTGCGTGGCGACGACACCACATCGGGAAGCAAGCTGAAGGCGGCGTCCATGTTGTGCAGCAACTTGGAGCTGAGCATGTCCGCATGCATGGCGTCGGCCAGGTCTTTCAGGCCCATGCCGCTGTAGCGCGCCGGGTAGTTGGCGACCAGCTCGGGCATGACCAACTCCAGCGAGGCGTTGTGGTCGTAGTGTTTCTTGAACTCCAGCAACCCAGCCACCAGCGAGCCCCACTTGCCCTTGGTCACGCCCAGGCTGAACAACAGCAGAATCGAGTACGGCTCGGTTTTTTCCACCACGATGCCACGGCTGGCGAGGAAGGATGACACCAGCGGCGCGGGAATGCCGCTGGCCTGCATCTGCCCTTGCAGCGTTTGCCCGGGCGTCAGCACCGTGACTTTGATCGGGTCGAGCATGCAGTAGTCGCTGCCCAGATCACCGAAACCATGCCAACTGGCTTCTGGCCTGAGCACCCAGGCATCGCCATGACGCAAGGCCTGCGGGTCGATATCGGCGAAGGGGATGCCGTTGACTTCATCCGGCTGCCACACGCCAAACCACCAGTCCTGTGGGTTGCGTGTGCGGACTTCGTTGCCCAGACGCACCATGGCCTGACGAAAGCCAATCGCTTCGGCAATCGACTCGTCGGTGAGGTACTCGCCAGCGTCGTCCATCATCTTCGCCGACACATCGGTGGAAGCGATGATGCTGTACTGCGGCGAGGTCGAGGTGTGCATCATGAAGGCTTCGTTGAACAGCGCCGGTTTGACCGGCACCTTGCCCGAGCGGATATGGATCATCGACGCCTGCGACAGCGCCGCCAGCAGCTTGTGGGTGGAGTGGGTGACGGTCACCGTGGCGTCGTCGGCATGCCGCTCGCCGCGGTGCATGCCGTAACGGCCTTCATACAAGGGATTAAAGCGCGCATAGGCGTACCAGGCTTCGTCGTAATGAATCCGGTCGACGCTGCGGCTCAGCTCGCGGGTGGTGGTCTGCACGTTGTAGCACAGGCCGTCATAGGTCGAGTTGGTCAGCACGGCCAACACCGGCTGCACCGCCTTGCCCGCCAACAGAGGGCTTTCGGCCACTTTCTGCGCCACCGCCTCAGGCGTCAGCTCGCTGCGTGGCACCGGGCCGATCAGCCCGCGCGCATTACGCCGAGGGCGCAGGTACAGCGGCACCGCGCCGGACATATTCAGCGCGTAGTTCAGCGACTTGTGGCAGTTGCGGTCGACCAGCACCGCATCGCCATCGGTCACCGCTGAATGCAGGACGATCTCGTTACTGGCTGAGCTGCCGCCCACCGAGAAAAAGGTGTAATCCGCACCAAACACCCGCGCGGCGTATTTTTCCGCTTCGGCAATCGGCCCGGAATGGTCATTCAGCGAACCCAGTTCACCCACCGACACACTGAGGTCGGAGCGCAGCATCTGTTCGCCGTAAAAATCCAGAAAGCTACGGCCCACGGCGGTTTTCATAAAGGCCGTGCCACCGGTATGCCCTGGTGTGTGCCAGGAGTATTCGTGGGTGTCGGCGAAGTTCACCAGCGCACCAAAGAACGGCGGCAGGATGCTGTCCAGGTAGCGCCGGGCAGCAGCCTCAATGCGCCCGGCGACAAATTCCGGGCTGTCCTCGGGCTGCCAGATAAAGCCGTCGATATTTTCGATAAACGCCAACGGCACCTGACCATGATGGGTGCGGCTCATGCCGAGCATGATCGGCAACTGCGCGGTGCGCTGACGGATCAACTGAATCAGGCTCATTGCCTGCGGCAGGTTACCCTCGCAAGCGCCCCAACCGAGGATCACACAGCAATAGGCCGGGTTGGCGCGAAAGGCGATTTCGGCATCTTCCAGCGAGCTGACGCGCACCACCTCCAGGCCCTGCTGCAACAACGCGGCAGCGACTTCCTCGGCGCTGCGCAGCACAATGCTGTCCGGGTTTTCCAGGGTATTAACCACAATCAGCACGGGGTAACGCTGGGCCAGTGAGGCCGGTAACGGCAACTTGGCGTGACTCATACAGAACTCCTTCTCAATAAATACCGCTGCGCGGGTAACCGTCGTGGTGCGCTTACCCGCGCCTGATTACGGGTTAAGGCACCAGAAGTGGTAATCGCCGTCTTTGTGCACGGCGCCCTCCACTTCTTTCTCAAAACCGGGGAAGTGGTTGCCCCAATTCTGCAGGGCCTGGATATAACGAATCCAAGGGCCATCCAGCGGCCCCAGGTTCTCACCGGGCATGACAATCGGGATGCCCGGTGGGTACGGCATGATGCCAACGGCGGTGACCCGGCCGGCGGCCTGATGCAGGGGCAGCAGTTGCGCCTCACCGGCTTGCAAGGCCTGAAACGCCGCGCGTGGGGTGGTCTCGATGTGCGGCAGGTTGCCAAAGGCCTCCGCTTGCAACGCATCCATGCGGCTGCTGCGCATGTACTCGAACATCTCGTTGCTCAGGTCCCGCAGGCCCATGCCGGCATAACGCTCTGGGTTTTGCGCAAGCAGATCCGGCAGCACGCGTTGCAGCGGCGTGTTGTTGTCGTAATGGCGTTTGAACGCCAGCAGCACGTTGATCAAGGTGGCCCATTTGCCTTTGGTCACGCCGATGCTGAACAGGCACAGCACCATAAAGTCAGTGATGCGCGACGGCACGATGTTGTTGCGATAGAGGAAGGCACCGAGGATCGGCGCGGGAATGCCCTGTTCAAGCAGGTGCCCGTCAGCCCCCATGCCCGGCACCATGATGCCGACCTTGATCGGGTCGAGCATGCACCAACCGGCTTCCAGGCCCTCAAAGCCGTGCCACGAGGCACCCGGTTCCAGCGTCCAACAGGCCGGGTCGCTGACCAGTTGCTCGGGGTCGGCGTCGGCGAAATCAACCGGGTTGCCGGTTTTACTGTCGTTGACCTGTGGCGCGTTCCACGGCTGGAAGAACCAATCGCCACGGCTGGCAAACTCGCGGTGGGTGCGCGCCAGCGCCTGACGAAAATCCACGGCCTCGCGAATCGAGTCCTGGGTCAGGGTGTAGCCGCCCTTGCCGTCCATCATCGCCGCGCCCACTTCGTTGGAGGCGAACAGGGCATACAGCGGTGAGGTGCTGGCCTGAATCACAAACGACTCATTGAAGCGGCTGTGCTCGACCGGGTTGCGGCCATTGCGAATATGGATGAACGAGGCCTGCGACAGCGCGGCCAGCAGCTTATGGGTGGAATGGGTGGCGAACACCGTGGGCGCATCGGCCTTGTGGCTGCTGGGCTCACCGCGCATGGCGAAGCGATTCTGATACAACGGGTTAAAGCGCGCGTAGCCGTACCACGCCTCGTCGAAGTGGATACGGTCGCTGCTCTGCGCCAGCAGATTTTCCGCGCGCTCGGCGTGCAGGCACATGCCGTCATAGGTGCAGTTGGTGACCACCGCGTAGACCGCTTTGTCACCCTTGGCCTGCGCGCGCAGCGGGTGGTTGGCAATCGCCGTTTGGATGCGCTGCGGGTCAAACTGCGCGGGCAATAACGGCCCGATGATGCCGTAACGGTTGCGGGTGGGCGTCATGTACAGCGGCAGCCCGCCACTCAGCACCAAGCCTTGCTCAATGGATTTGTGGCAATTGCGGTCGCACAGGGCGAACTGGTTTTCGCCGACGCAGGCCATAAAGATCGCCCGGTTCGAGCCTGAGGTGCCATTGAGCACCGAATACGAGGCATGGGCCCCGAAGATGCGCGCCACGTAGGCTTCGGAGTCCGCGACCGGGCCGCTGTGATCGAGCACTGAGCCGAGGTTACCGCGCTCGATGCCACTGTCGGCACGAAACAGGTTTTCACCAAAAAAGTCGAAAAACACCCGCCCAACCGGCGATTTGGTAAAGGCAATGCCGCCCTGATGCCCCGGCGCGGCCCACGAATGCTCGTCTTTGCTGGTGTAGCGCAGCAGCGCGTCGGTGAAGGGCGGTAGCAAGTGTTCGAGGTAACGGTTGATCGCGGCAATCACGCGGCCGACAACAAAAGGCGCGGTGTCTTCAAGCATCCAGACAAACTCGTCCGCCAGTTCCATGGCCTCGACGGTGATGCTCTTTTTCGCATTGCGATCAGCCAGCAGAAACACGGGCAGGTTCTCGTTGCGCTGGCGAATGGTGCGCAGCAATTCCAGCGCCTGAGCGTGCGAGGCTTCGTCGTTCTTGCCCAAGGTCCAGTCGACGCACACACAATGCAAGGCCGCATCCGAGACCACGGCCGCCAGGGCATCATCAAAGGAGATGGCCTTGATCAGCTCAGCATTGCGTTCAGCGAATTCATCAACCAGTTCGGTCAGCACGCGACCGCGCATACTGCCGGGGTTGCCGAGGTCGTCATCCACCAGTAACACGCGCATTTTCAGGGTTTTATTGGTGCGTCCAATCATTGCATTGCCTCCACAGTCCTTTGGCGCCAACCAGATCGATCATCAGAAAGCGTGCGCCTGTTGAAGATGTACAGAACAGCGAAATTGGTAATGATTCCCAAAAACGTGCAACAGACTATGCGACAACCACACGACGCTTCTATGACATGGATCAACAGCCTAGTCCGCATCGTGGCGGCTGCAACCGTTCGGGCTGGCGAATCGAGGCGGCGGGATCAAGACGAATCAGCGCAGCACGCACCCTAATGCCGTAAAGCAGCTGCCCAGAAACAACAAAGCCCTGCAGAGCAGGGCTTTGTTGAACACGATCCGCTTACGCGTCGCTGTCGGCGACCGCTTTGTAGGCCGCCGCGTCGAGCAGTTTGTCCAGTTCGCTGGCATCGGCCGGCTTGAGTTTGAAGAACCAGCTGCCGTACGGGTCGCTGTTGACGCTTTCCGGGCTGTCGGCCAGGCCATCGTTGATTGCGATCACTTCGCCGGAAATCGGTGCATAAATATCGGAGGCAGCTTTGACCGACTCCACCACACCGGCTTCCTGACCGACGCTGAGGGCTTTGCCCACTTCCGGCAGCTCGATGAAAACCACATCACCCAGGGCTTCCTGCGCGTGATCGGAAATACCCACGGTAACGCTGCCATCAGCTTCCAGACGCGCCCACTCGTGGCTGGCGGCGTAACGCAGATCGGCGGGGATAGTGCTCATGTGTCGTTCCTCATCTGACATGACGGCGACCACGCCGTCAGGGAAATTTAGCAGGCCGTGGCCATACCGAAAGAAAGTCTTTAAAAACCTAGTCCGCTGCCTCAAGGCCGCGGCTTCTGACCGTCCATGGCCACCAAGAATCTAAATCAGGGCTTTGCCGTTACGCACAAAACTGGGCTTCACCACGCGCACCGGGAACCACTTACCGCGGATCTCCACTTCGGCACGCTCACCGGTTGCCGCCGGCACACGGGCCAAGGCGATGGATTTGCCCAGGGTCGGCGAGAAACTGCCGCTGGTGATTTCACCTTCGCCGACGCCCTCAACCCGCACCACCTGATGGGCGCGCAACACGCCACGTTCTTCCAGCACCAGGCCAACCAGTTTGCTGCTGACGCCTTCGGCGACTTGCCTGGCCAATGCGCTGCGACCGACAAAAGCCCGCTCCGCCGGTTCCCAGGCAACGGTCCAGGCCATGTTCGAGGCCAGCGGCGTGACGCTTTCGTCCATGTCCTGACCGTAGAGGTTCATCCCCGCTTCCAGGCGCAGGGTGTCACGCGCGCCCAAACCAATGGGGGGAATACCGGCACCGACCAGTTCATTGAGAAAGGCCACCACTTCGCTGGCCGGCAGCATGATTTCCAGACCGTCTTCACCGGTATACCCGGTGCGGGCGATAAACCAGTCGCCCTCCGGCAGGCCTTCAAAGGGTTTGAGGCGTTCGATCAGGCTAGCACGCGGCCCGCTAACCAGCTCGGCGGTCTTGCTGCGCGCCTGCGGGCCTTGCACGGCCAGCATCGCCAACTCGCGGTGCTCTTGCACCTGCACGTCAAAGTCAACGCTCTGCAGGTGCATCCAGGCCAGGTCTTTGTCGCGGGTCGAGGCATTCACCACCACGCGGTAACCCACGTCGGTGAGGTAGACGATCAGGTCGTCGACCACGCCACCCTGCTCATTGAGCATGCCGCTGTAGAGTGCCTTGCCGACACTCTGCAAGCGGCCGATGTCGTTGGCCAGCAGGTGCTGCAAGTAGGCTTTGGCCTGGCTGCCGGTGATGTCGACCACGGTCATGTGCGACACATCAAACACACCGCAATCGCGGCGCACCTGATGGTGCTCCTCGACCTGCGAACCATAGTGCAACGGCATGTCCCAACCGCCGAAGTCGACCATCTTGGCCCCCAGAGCGAGGTGCAGGTCGTAAAGCGGTGTGCGCTGTCCCATCAGTGTCTCCTTGCGGGCTGGGCAGTGCAGCGGCAACCGGTGCGGATGCTGGCACGGGCTATCGAGAGGATCAGCCGCTGCGAATGGCGCGCATTGTAGCGGCAAGACCGGGGACGGTCATCTTGGTCTTGGCTGCCTGTTAGGCAGCCGGCGGATTACGCCGCTCTGCGGCTCGCACACCCTAGCCGATGCGCCGGGCCGAGCGGCGGATCAACAAAATGACCGGCAACAAACCCACCAGCACCAGGGTCAGCGCCGGCAAGGCGGCGCGCGCCCATTCGCCTTCGCTGGTCATTTCAAACACCCGCACCGACAGCGTGTCCCAGCCAAACGGACGCATCAGCAGGGTGGCGGGCATTTCCTTGAGCACATCGACAAACACCAGCAGCGCCGCCGACAGCGCCCCCGGCACCAGCAGGGGCAGGTAGACCTTGAAGAAAAGCCCAACGCCGCCGACACCCAGGCTGCGCGACGCTTCCGGCAAGGAGGGGCGAATGCGCGCCAGGCTGTTTTCCAGCGGCCCGTAGGCCACCGCCATAAAGCGGATCATGTAAGCCAGCAGCAGCGCCGAGAGGCTGCCGAGCAGAATCGGCTTGCCCGCACCGCCCAGCCAGCTGGACAGCGGAATCACCAGTTCGCGGTCCAGGTAACTGAACGCCAGCATGATGGCCACCGCCAGCATCGAGCCGGGCAAGGCATACCCCAGATTGGCCAGCCCGACCGTTGAACGCATCAAGCGTGTCGGGGCCAGACGCCGGGCGAACGCCAGCAGCAATGCCACACTAACGGTGATCAGCGCAGCCATCGCGCCCAAATAGAGGGTGTGCAGGATCAGCGCGCTGTAGCGCTCATCCAGATCGAAACGGCCGCGCTGCCAGAACCAGACAATCAGCTGCAGCACCGGGATAACAAAACCGCAGGCGAACACCAGCCCGCACCAGGCACTGGCGGCCAGCGCCTTGCCGCCCTTGAGGTGATACAACGCCTTGCCGCGCGGCCGCTCATTCACCGGACGCACCGAGCCCCGGGCGCGGCGCTCACCATAGAGCACCAGCATCACCGCCAGCAGCAGCAGGCTGGCCAGCTGGGTGGCGCTGGTCAGGCTGTAGAAGCTGTACCAGGTCTTGTAGATGGCGGTGGTGAAGGTGTCGAAGTTGAACACCGACACGGCACCAAAATCCGCCAGGGTTTCCATGATGGCCAGCGCCAGACCGGCGCCAATCGCCGGGCGTGCCATCGGCAGAGCGACACGCCAGAACGCCCGCCAGGGGCTCAGGCCGAGCACTCGCGCGGCTTCCATCAAGCCCTTGCCCTGGGCCAGAAAGGCATTGCGTGCGAGCAGGTAAACGTAGGGATAGAACACCAGCACCAGGACGATGATCACCCCACCGGTTGAGCGCACCCGAGGAAAACGCACGCCGCTGCCGAACCACTCACGCAGCAGGGTTTGCAGCGGCCCGGCGAAATCCAGCAGGCCGACAAACACGAACGCCAGCACATAAGCGGGAATGGCAAATGGCAGCATCAACGCCCAGTCCAGCCAGCGCCTGCCGGGGAACTCACAAAGGCTGGTGAGCCAGGCCAGGCTCACGCCAAGCAACGTCACGCCAACGCCTACGCCGAAGACCAATACCAGGGTATTGCCGAGCAGGCGCGGCAACTGGGTTTGCCAGAGGTGCGTCCAGATTTGCCGATCGACCTCGTGCCAGCTGAACAGCAGCACGCTCAGCGGCAGCAGCACCAGCAAGGCAACAGCAAGGGCGATGGGGTACCAGCGGCGCTGGGCAGGATGGGCCACGCAAATTCCTCAGACTGAAAACACAACGCCCCGGACTGGGCCGGGGCGTCGAGTATAACGAGGTAGGATGGGTTGAGGCGCGTAGCGTCGATACCCATCGCATCGGAACTCGATGGGTATCGCTGCGCTCGACCTACGCGGTCCGACCCATCCTACGAGCTGGAGCGGCGAAAGCCTGAGGCTTACTGCCAGCCCGCGCGATCCATCAGCATGGTCGCTTCGGCCTGGCGCTTGCCGGCCACTTCGGTGGCGATCGAGTCGGCCTTAAAGGTGCCCCAAGCAGCGACTTCCTTGGACGGTGCGACCGCCGGGTTGGCCGGGAACTCCTGGTTAACGCCGGCGAAGATGGTCTGCGCTTCTTCGGTGGTCATCCACTCCAGCAGCTTGCGTGCGGCTTCGGCGTGCGGTGCGTGCTTGGTCACACCGGCACCGGCCAGGTTGACGTGCACGCCACGGTCGTTCTGGTTCGGCCAGTACGGCTTCACTTTCAGATCAGGCTGCTGCTGATGCAGGCGGCCGTAGTAGTAGGTGTTGGTGATGCCGACGTCGCACTGACCAGCATCGATGGCCTGCAGCAGCGCGGTGTCATCGGCAAACACGTCGGTGGCCAGGTTGTTGACCCAACCCTTGATAATTTCTTCAGTCTTGGCCGCACCATGGGTTTCGATCAGGGTGGCGGTCAGCGACTGGTTGTAGACCTTCTTGCTGGTACGCAGGCACAGACGGCCTTCCCAGTTCTTGTCGGCCAGGGCTTCGTAGGTGCTCAGTTCGCTCGGTTTAACCCGCTCGGTGGAATAGAAAATGGTTCGTGCGCGCAGCGACAGGCCGGTCCAGCTGTCAGTGCTCGAGCGGTACTGAGCGGGGATATTGGCGTTGATCAGCTCGGACTTAGTCGGCTGCAGCACGCCTTCCTGCTCGGCTTGCCAGAGGTTGCCGGCGTCGACGGTGATCAGCAGGTCAGCCGGGGTATTGGCGCCTTCGGCTTTCAGGCGGGCGATCAGCGGCGCTTCCTTGTCGGTGATGAACTTGACCTTGACCCCGGTTTTCGCGGTGTAGGCATCGAACACCGGCTTGATCAGCTCGTCGATACGCGAGGAATACACCACCACTTCATCGGCGGCCTGCGCAGTACTGGTCAACGCGGTGAGAGAGAGTGCGGCGAACAAGCCTTTGCTTACCTGCATGGTGTAATGCCTCTTGGTATAGACGAGTTAAGGTGCCAAATACTAGTGAATGGCATTTAGGTTCTCAACTCGTTATCTATTTAAACCTGTAACAAGTGCCTTCAATCCGCCTATGCCACTGCCTGCTGCGCGGCCAACTGCTTGGCCTGCTCGCGCAGGACAAACTTCTGCACCTTACCGGTGCTGGTCTTTGGCAGACTGGTAAACACCACGCAGCCCGGCACCTTGAAACGCGCCATGCGCATCTGACAGAAGGCAATCACCTCCTCGGCCGTCAGCTCGGCACCCGGTTTGAGGGTGACGAAGGCGCAGGGTGTTTCGCCCCATTTGGCATGGGCCATGGCCACCACGGCGGCTTCGAGGATCTGCGGATGGCGATACAGCACGTCCTCCACCTCAATGGACGAGATGTTCTCGCCACCGGAAATGATGATGTCTTTGCTGCGGTCCTTGATCTCCACATAGCCGTCGGCGTGCCACACGGCCAAGTCGCCGGAGTGGAACCAACCACCGGCAAAGGCTTCGGCAGTGGCTGAGGGGTTTTTCAGGTAGCCCTTCATCACCACGTTGCCACGCATCATGATCTCGCCGATGGTCTGGCCGTCTTTCGGCACCGGTTGCAGGGTATCGGGATCGGCCACCATCAAGCCGTCGAGCAACGGCGCACGCACGCCCTGGCGGGATTTCAGGCGCGCGCGCTGCTCAGGGGTTTCGCTGTCCCACTCGCTTTTCCACTCGCAGGCCACGCTGGGGCCGTAGGTTTCGGTCAGGCCGTAGACGTGGGTGACGCGGAACGCCAGCGCCTCCATGGCTTCGATCACTGCCGCAGGCGGCGCAGCGCCAGCAGTCAGCACCTTAACCGGACGAGTCTTCAGCGCCTTTAAATCATCGGCGGCGTTGGCCAGCATATTCAGCACAATCGGCGCGCCGCAGAAATGATCGACGCCATGCTCGGCAATCGCCGGGTAAATGGCTTCGGCGCGCACATGGCGCAAGCACACGTTAACGCCGACATACGCCGCCAACGCCCACGGAAAGCACCAGCCATTGCAGTGGAACATTGGCAGCGTCCACAGGTACACCGGGAAGCGGCTCATGTCCCAGCACATGGCGTTGGACAGGGCATTCAGGTGCGCGCCACGGTGGTGGTATACCACGCCCTTGGGGTTGCCGGTGGTGCCCGAGGTGTAATTGAGGGAGATCGCCTGCCACTCGTCCGCCGGCAACTGCCAGGCATAATCCGGATCACCTTCGGCCAGCAGCGCCTCGTACTCCACCTGACCGATCAGCAGGCCCTCGGCGTATTCCGCATCATCGATGCCAATCACCAGCGGCGGCTGTGGCAAATGGCCGACCACGCGCTGCGCCAGTTCGCCGAACTCCTTGTCCACCAGCAGCACCTTGGCTTCGCCGTGTTGCAGGATAAAGGCGATGGCTTCGGCATCCAGGCGGGTGTTGATGGCATTCAGCACCGCGCCGCACATCGGCACGCCGAAGTGCGCTTCAAACATCGCAGGGCCATTGGGCGCGATCACCGCCACCGTGTCGCCCAGGCCGATGCCGCGCTGGGCCAGCGCCGAGGCCAGACGAATGCTGCGGCTGTAGGTTTCGCCCCAGGTCTGACGCAGGCGGCCGTTGATCAGCGCCAAACGCTGCGGATAGACGCTGGCGGCGCGCTCCAGAAAACTCAGCGGGCTGAGCGCCTGAAAATTCGCCGCATCGCGCGGCATACCGTACTCGTAGGGATTGACGCTGTGCATGGTTGTTCTCCAGCTGAACCTCGGGCTGGAGAAACCCTAACAGTGCTGGGGTTTTAACGCTGCGCGACCTTGGTCGAAACCGTGACTCGCAAGTCAGCAATCACGTCAGCATAGGCATCCAACTAGCCATGCTGGACGCTCACCCACGGCGCACCACGCGTTCTAGAGCGTTCCGGCAGCATGACAAACCGCCATAGCCTCACCTCAGTTTGTCTGGCGTTATCTTTTCAAGGAGTTATCGAGTGACCTCACGCTTACCTGTGATCGTTGGTTTTGGTGGCTATAACGCGGCCGGGCGCAGCTCCTTCCACCATGGCTTCCGCCGTACTGTAATCGAGTCGATGAACACGCCGGCGCGTCAGCAGACCCTCGCCGGTCTGGCGGTGATGATGAAACTGGTCAAGGTAGTCGATGGCCACTATCAGGATGACGCCGGCAACACCCTGAGCCTGGCCGAGATCGACAGCCGCTTCGCCGAGCAGATTCTCGCCTCGACCCTGGTGCGTCGTATCGAGAAGCAGCACCTGGATGTCGACGCCGCGCACTGGCAGAAGACCATCGATATCAGCGCCACCGCCGGTCAGCCGCTGAGCTTTATCACCCTGCGCAAGCACCTGCCCGAGCCGCTGCCATCCGACTGGACGGTGGACGAGTTAAACGCCAGCGAAGTACTGGTGACCCTACACGACAACTGCGAATTCAAGGTCGACAGCTACCGCGCCCTGCCGGTGAAATCCGCCGGGCAGCTGCCCAGCGGCTTCGAACCGAGCGAGCTGTACAACGCGCGCTTCCATCCGCGCGGCCTGGCCATGACCATTGTCGGCGTTACCGACGCCCTGCGCGCCATCGGCATCGATTGGCAGACCATCATGCAGCACGTGGCGCCGGACGAAGTCGCGGTGTTTGCCGGCAGCATCATGAGTCAGCTCGACGAAAACGGCTTCGGCGGCCTGATGCAGTCGCGCCTCAAGGGTGGTCGCGTCACCGCCAAGCAGTTGGCCCTGGGCCTGAACACCATGCCGGCGGACTTTATCAACGCCTATGTACTGGGCAGCGTCGGCACCACCGGCAGCGTCACCGGCGCCTGCGCCACCTTCCTTTATAACCTGCAGAAAGGCATCGAGCTGATCAGTTCGGGCAAGGCGCGGGTGGCCATCGTCGGCAACAGCGAAGCGCCGATCAATCAGGAATGCATCGAGGGTTACGGCGCCATGGGCGCGCTGGCCACCGAAGACGGCCTGCGCCAGATCGAAGGTAAGGATTCGGTCGACTTCCGCCGCGCCAGCCGCCCGTTTGGCGAAAACTGCGGCTTTACCCTGGCCGAAGCCTGCCAGTTCGTGGTGCTGATGGACGACGCCCTAGCCTTGGAGCTGGGCGCCGATATCCATGGCGCGGTGCCGGATGTGTTTATCAACGCCGACGGTTTCAAGAAGTCCATCTCCGCCCCTGGCCCCGGCAACTACCTGACCGTGGCCAAGGCCGTGGCCAGCGCCGTGCAACTGTTGGGCATCGACGCAGTGCGTGAGCGCAGCTTTGTGCATGCCCACGGTTCCAGCACCCCGGCCAACCGGGTGACCGAATCGGAAATCCTCGACCGCGTGGCCAGCGCCTTCGCCATCAAGCAGTGGCCGGTGACGGCGGTGAAAGCCTTTGTTGGCCACTCCCTGGCCACCGCCAGTGGTGATCAGGTGATCTCCGCCCTGGGCAGCTTCAAGTACGGCATCATCCCCGGCATCAAGACCATCGACGCGGTAGCCGAAGACGTGCACCAACAGCACCTGAGCTTTGCCACCGCCGACCGCACCCTCGCGCCCGAGCAGCTGGATCTGTGCGTAATCAACTCCAAGGGTTTTGGCGGCAACAACGCCAGCGCCCTGCTGCTGGCGCCGCATGTGGCCGAACGCATGCTGCGCAAGCGCCACGGCGAAGCGGCCTTTGCTGCCTACCTGCAGCGACGCGAAGCCACGCGCCACACCGCTCAGGCCTACGACGCGCAGGCGCTGCTGGGGGATCTGGGGATTATCTATAACTTCGGCAACGACCTGATCGACGATAAGCAGATCGAGATCAACTGCGAGCAGATCAAGGTACCGGGCTTTGCCCAGCCGCTGGTGTTCAAGAAGGACGAACGCTACGGCGATATGCTCGACTGAACGTCAGTGATGGGTTACGCCTGCGGCTAACCCATCCTACGGCCACGTCTTAATCCAACGCGCGGGCCAGCTGGATCAGCTCGGCGCGCCAGGCAGCGGCCGCTGGCAGCGCCAGAAAATACGGATTGAGCAACGACTCGCGCGCCTCATAGGTCAGCGCCTCGCCCTTAAGAGTCAGCACCTCGCCGCCCGCCCCTTCCAGCACGCCTTGCGCCGCCGCGGTGTCCCACTGCGAGGTCGGCGCCAGGCGCGGGTAGCAATCGGCGTTGCCTTCAGCCAGCTGGCAGAACTTCAGCGAGCTGCCGACATTGGCCAGTTGCAGATCACCAAAGCGCTCGCTCAACCCGGTCAACAACGCTTCCTGCGCCGGGCTGGAATGGCGGCGGCTGGCCACCAGAGTAAAGGCCTCCTGCGGGGCCAGACGCACACGAATCGGCTCAGCCGTACCTGCCGCATCCGCGCGCCAAGCCCCAAGACCGGCACCGCCGTAATAGCACTGGCCGGTGGCCGGAATGCCGACCACGCCAAACACCACGCGACCCTGTTCGATCAACGCGACGTTGACGGTGAACTCCTCGGAGCCAGCGATAAATTCCTTGGTGCCATCCAGCGGGTCAACCAGCCACCAGCGCGACCACTGCGTACGGGTGCTCAGGGCAATATCGGCCGCTTCTTCGGACAGCACCGGAATGTCAGCCGCCAAGGCCAGCAGGCCGTCATTCAGAATATGGTGCGCGGCCATGTCGGCAGCCGTGACCGGCGACGCATCGGCTTTTTCATTCACCGTCACATCGGCGCGCCAATGCGGCAATGTTGCCGCGCCAGCCTGACGCACCAGTTCAATCACAGCAGGGATCAGCGGATGGGGCATGGTTTGGCTCATGGTTTAAAGATCCCACGCTGAGTCAGTACATCGCGGGCCAGGTACAACGCCGCCAGGGCGCGACCTTCGGTAAATTGAGGATGCTGGATCAAGCTCGACAGCTCGCGCAGGCTGGTCTGGTCGACGCGCATCGGCTCGGGCTCATCGCCCGGCAGGCGTTCTTCATAGAGGTCCGAGGCCAGCACCACCTGAATCTTCTGGCTCATATAACCCGGCGACAGGCTCAGCTCGGCCAGCAGCTCAAGCTTATGCGCGCCAAAGCCGGCTTCTTCTTTCAGCTCGCGGTTGGCCGCGTCCAGCACGTCCTCGCCCGGTTCGATCAGCCCTTTGGGCAGGGACAACTGATAGTCATCGGTGCCGCCGCAGTATTCCTCGACCAGCAGCGCGTGCTCGGCATCGACCATCGCCACCACCATCACCGCACCATAGCCGGAACCCTTGCCCACCAGCCGCTCGTAGGTGCGCTCCACGCCGTTGCTGAAGCGCAGTTGCAGCTCCTCAACGCGGAACAAGCGGCTGCTGGCGACAATTTCGCGAGCGAGTACGGTGGGTTTCTGACGCATGGGGCGGCTCCTGGGCAGGACATAGCGGGTTATCATAGCGCGGCTTTTCCTATTATCTGCGTAGGAGATTGCGCGATCACGACGCCCACGGCGCAAATCGCGACCGCCTGCGCATCTACCAGAAGAACTGCGCATGCCTGCCTTGCCCTGGAACGCCATCGACACCGTCCTGCTGGATATGGACGGCACCTTGCTAGACCTGCACTTCGACAACCACTTCTGGTTGCAGCACCTGCCGCAGCGCTATGCCGAGCACCACGGTGTCAGCCGCGCGCTGGCCGAAGCCGAACTGCTGCCGCTGTTTCGCGAGCACGCCGGCACGCTCAACTGGTACTGCACGGATTTCTGGAGCCGTGAGCTGAACCTGTCGATCCGCGACCTAAAGCGCGAAGTCGCGCACCTGATCGCCCTGCGCCCCGACGCCGACACCTTTATTCAGGCCCTGCGCCAGGCCGGCAAGCAGGTGGTCATGATTACCAACGCGCACCGCGACTCGCTGTCGCTGAAGCTGGAACGCATCGAACTGGCGCCCTACTTCGACCGGCTGATCAGCTCCCACGACTATGGCTTCCCCAAGGAAGACCAGCAGTTCTGGCACGCCCTGCAGCAGGACATCAGCTTCACACCGGCGCGCAGTTTGTTTATCGATGACAGCCTGCCAATCCTGCGCAGCGCCGGGCGCTTTGGCGTCGGCCACCTGCTCGCCGTGCGCCAGCCCGATAGCCAGGCGGGGCCGAAGGACACCGAGGAATTTGCAGCCGTCGAAGACTACCGCGCACTGGTGCAGGGGCTTTAACCTCATACCCGTTGGCCGCCCTAGGACGTTGAGGATGCATCATGGATATCAAACAGCTGAAATTCCTCATCGCCCTGGATGAAACCCGCCACTTTGGCCAGGCCGCCGCGCGTTGCCATATCACCCAGCCAACCCTGTCGATGCGCTTGCGTCAGTTGGAAGACGAACTGGGCCTTGAGTTGGTGCGCCGTGGCCAACGTTTCGAAGGGTTCAGTGCCGAGGGTGAGCGCATTCTGGCCTGGGCGCGCAGCCTGATGGCCGCGCACGATGGCCTGTATGCCGAAGCGGCCGCCTGCCGTGGCCAGCTGGTCGGCACCTTGCGTTTGGGCGTGGTGCCACTGGCCGGTTTCGATCCGATGCGCCTGGTGCAGTTTTTCGCTGAGCAGCATGCCGGGCTGCGCTTTCAGTTGTTTGCCCTGAGCAGCGAGGAAATACTCGAACGCCTTGGGCGTAATCAGCTCGACCTTGGCCTGTCCTACCTTGATCGCCTCAACCCGGAACACTTCGACAGCCTGGAGCTGGCGGAAACGCGCATGGGCTTGCTGCATGACCGTCGACATTTTCAGTTCACCGACCCGTCCCTGCGCTGGGAAAGCCTGATCGACCTACCCCTCGGGCTGCTTTCGGCCGGCATGCATTTTCGCCAGTCCATCGACCACAGCTTCCGCTCCCGTGGCCTGACGCCCAGCCCACGACTGGAAACCGATGCCGTACATCAACTGCTGCAAGCGGTCAGCGCCGGGCTGTGCTGCGCGATCATGCCGCTCAACGGCGGCCTGGCCGAGTTCACCGAGCACTTGGCGCTCACGCCGATTGAGGACGCCCACACCCTCGCCCCGCTGGGCCTGATCCTGCGCCGCAGCGCACCGCGCTCGGCCCTGGCCGAAGCCTGCTTTGCCGAAGCGCAGACACTTTTACCGGGCGCGACAGGTTGAAAGGCTCAGGCTTGAAGCCTTGATAGATGCTGTCGATCACAAGATCGGCAACAGCGATTAGACGCCCCCGTTAGAGCGGCCTAGGCTGGCGCTATTGCCTCGCTGCCGGGAAGCCTGCTCATGCCACGTCACGCCCCGACCATCGCTAAAGAATCCGCGCCGATACTGCTGCCAGCGCCCACCTACTGCTATGTCGAACTAACGGACGCACCGCAGGACGGCGCCGCCGCGCTGGCCAGCGAAACCGCCCTGGCGATCAGCTACAACGGCATCAGCCACAGCGTGATGATGGTGTCGCCCAGCGACCTTGAAGACTTTATCTACGGTTTCAGCCTGAGTGCCGGTCTGATCGACAGCTTCGATGAGGTCTACGATATTCGCCTCCAGCAGCACGACAGCGCCATCAGCGCCGAGGTGCAGGTCAGCAACCGCGCCTTCTGGGCGCTCAAGCAGCAGCGCCGTACGCTGGCCGGCAACAGCGGCTGCGGCCTGTGCGGGGTGGAGGCGCTGGAACAAGCCCTGCCGCAATTGCCCAGCCTCACGCCCAGTCCCCTGCCGGCAGCCGCTCATTTACAAGGTTTGCGCACGCGCATTCAAACCGTACAAACCATGGCCCGCCACAGCGGCGCCGTGCATGCTGCGCTGTTTGTTGATGATCAGGGGCAGATCCGCCTGTGCCGCGAAGACATCGGCCGGCATAACGCCCTCGACAAGCTGCTCGGTGCCCTGCACCGCGCAGGGGAAAACCCGCGCCAGGGCTTTGCCGTGGTCACCAGCCGTTGCAGCCTGGAGCTGATCCACAAGGCCCTGCGCGCTGGCATCGGCACCCTGGTCAGCCTGTCTGCGCCGACCACCCTCAGCGTGCAGTGGGCGCGCCAGCACAACCTCAACCTGATTCACCTGCCCCAGCACAGCGCACCACGGGTCTACAGCCCGGCCGCATCCGGAGCCGCCCAGCCATGAGCCTGCAACCGATCAAGCCACGCTATAAACCCTACACCGGCGCCGCCGCCGGTTGGGGCGCGCTGCGCAGCGTGACGCACTTCTGGCTGGACAGTAAGCAGCCCTTCAAAAACCTGCGTGCCCTGCTCAAAACCAACCAGCACGGCGGCTTCGACTGCCCCGGCTGCGCCTGGGGTGATTCACCGGAAGACGGCCACATCAAGTTCTGCGAGAACGGCGCAAAAGCGGTCAACTGGGAAGCCACCAAGCGCCGTGTGGACGCCGCCTTTTTCGCCCGCTACAGCGTCAGCCAATTGCGTGAGCAAAGCGATTACTGGCTGGAATACCAGGGCCGCCTGACCGAACCGATGCGCTATGACGCCGCCAGCGATCATTACCAACCGATCAGCTGGGACGCCGCTTTCGCCCTGATCGCCGAGCACCTGAATGCGCTGCAAAGTCCTAATCAGGCCGAGTTCTACACCTCCGGCCGCGCCAGCAACGAAGCGGCCTACCTGTATCAACTGTTCGTCCGCGCCTTTGGCAGCAACAACTTTCCCGACTGCTCGAACATGTGCCACGAAGCCAGCGGCGTGGCCCTCGGGCAGAGCGTGGGCGTCGGCAAGGGCAGTGTGACCTTCGCTGATTTTGAGCACAGCGATGCGATCTTCGTGCTTGGGCAGAACCCCGGCACCAACCACCCGCGCATGCTTGAACCGCTGCGCGAGGCGGTCCAACGTGGCGCGCAAGTGGTGTGCTTCAACCCGCTGAAGGAGCGCGGTCTGGAGCGTTTTCAGCATCCGCAACATGCGCTGGAGATGCTCAGCAACGGCTCCGAACCGCTCAACACCGCGTTCTTCCGCCCGGCCTTGGGCGGCGATTTAGCCGCCCTGCGCGGCATGGCCAAGTTCCTCCTGCAATGGCACCGCGAAGCGCTGGCCCAGGGCGAGCCGGCGGTGTTCGACTTGGCGTTTATCGCGGAACACACCCACGGCGTGGACGACTATTTAGCGCTGCTGGATGCCAGCAGTTGGGATTCGCTGGTCGAGCAATCCGGCCTGAGCTTGGACGAACTGAAGCATGCCGCCCTGCTCTACCGCCGCGCCGAGCGGGTGATCATCTGCTGGGCCATGGGCATCACCCAGCACCACAACTCGGTGGCGACCATTCAGGAAATCGTCAACCTGCAACTGCTGCGCGGCAACCTCGGCCGCCCCGGCGCTGGCCTGTGCCCGGTGCGCGGCCACAGTAACGTGCAGGGCGACCGCACCATGGGCATCAATGAGCGCCCATCGGCAGCCTTTCTCGATGCGCTGGAGCAACGCTTTAACTTCCAGGTGCCGCGCGCGCAGGGCCACAACACCGTCGAGGCGATCAACGCCATGCTCGACGGCCAGGCCAAAGTGTTTATCGGTTTGGGCGGCAACTTTGCCCAGGCCACCCCGGACAGCCCGCGCAGCCATGCCGCGCTGAGCAGCTGCGCGCTGACCGTGCAGATCAGCACCAAGCTCAACCGCAGCCACCTGACCACCGGAGCCGACGCGCTGATTTTGCCGTGCCTGGGCCGCACCGATATCGACCACCAGGCCGGCGGCCCGCAGGCGGTGACCGTGGAAGACTCGTTCAGCATGATCCACGCCTCCTACGGCCAGCTCGAACCGCTGTCGGCGCAGATGCGCTCGGAGCCGGCGATCATTGCCGGTATCGCCAAGGCTACGCTGGGTAACCATCCGGTGAACTGGGACGCGCTGATTGCCGATTACCGGCGCATCCGCGAGCTGATTGCCGACACCATTCCCGGCTTCAGCGACTTCAACCAGCGCCTGCAACACCCCGGCGGTTTCTACCTGGGCAACGCCGCTGCCGAACGCCGCTGGCTGACCGCCAGCCACAAGGCCAACTTCAAGGCCAATCCGCTGCCCGCCGACCTGCTGCCGCCGCAAGTGCGCAGCAGCGGGCAAACGCCGGACCTGATCCTGCAGACGCTGCGCTCCCACGATCAGTACAACACCACCATTTATGGTCTGGATGACCGCTACCGTGGGGTCAAAGGCCAGCGTCAGGTGCTGTTCGTCAACGAGGCCGACATCCTGCGCTTGGGTTTCCAGCCGGGGCAGCAGGTCGATATCCAGTCGATCTGGGATGACGGCATCGAGCGCAAGGTCATGGGCTTTACCCTGCTGGCCTTCGACATTCCCGCTGGCCAGGCCGCCGCCTACTACCCGGAAGCCAATCCGTTGGTGCCGCTGCAGAGTTTTGGCGCGGGCAGCTTTACCCCAACCTCGAAGTACGTGGCGATTCGCCTGCACGCGCATCAGGCGCCCATGCGCATTCTTTAACCGCCTGCCGAGTCCATCAGCAGCACCGTCAGCGCTGCGCGCAGGTTCTCGGGGATGCTCACCGGGCGGTTGCTCCTGCGGTCGACGAAGACGTGGACAAAACGTCCGGCCGCACAGGCTTCATCTTCATCGGCCTTGAACACGGCCAACTCGTACTGCACCGAACTGTTGCCCAGTTTGCCGACCCGCAGGCCGATTTCGATGCGCTCGGGGAAGGCGATGGAGGCAAAGTAATCACAGCTGGAACTGACCACAAAGCCCACCACGTTGCCGTGATGGATATCCAGGCCGCCGACTTCAATCAGGTAGGTGTTCACCGCGCTGTCGAAGAAGCTGTAGTAGGTGACGTTGTTGACGTGGCCGTAGACGTCGTTGTCATGCCAGCGCGTGGTGAGCGGCTGGAAGTGTCGGTAATCGCTGCGCAGGTGTTGGGGTTGGTTCATGGGGAATCCTTGGGCAAGAAGACCGTAGGGCGTGCATGCCGAAGGCTTGTACGCCATTTATCCAGCGGGAGGTGGACACGGCTACGCCATGTCCACCCTACGCGCTATGAATCAATACGCCACTTGGTAGATGGCCAACGCCTGGGCTTCGTTCACTTCGCGTGGGTTATTCACCAGCAAGCGCTGTTGCAGCATGGCGTCATGCGCCAGCGTCGGCAGCATGTCCTGCGGTACGCCGGCATCACGCAGACGCGTCGGCAGGCCGCTGCGCAGGCTGAAATCGGCCAGTGCGCCGATCAACTGCTCAGTCTGCTGAGTCGCGCTGCCCGCGCGTAGCTGATCCCCCAGCACCAGCGGTGCCAGCTCGGCATACAGCGGCGCGGCCACGCTGGCATTGAAGGCCAGCACATGCGGCAGCACCAGGGCGTTACTCAGGCCGTGGGGAATATGGAAATGCCCGCCCAGCGGATAGGCCAGTGCATGCACCGCTGCACAGGGCGCGTTGGCGAACGCCTGACCGGCCAGGCAAGAGCCCAGCAGCATGGCCTGACGCGCCTCGCGGTTGCCGCCGTTGTGCACCACTTCATCCAGGTTGGCCGCCAGCAGACGCAGCGCTTCGCGGGCCAGCAGGTCGGACAGCGGATTCTTTTTCAGCGCGCTGGTGTAGGCCTCAATGGCATGCACCATGGCATCGATACCGGTGGCGGCGGTGACCGCCGGCGGCAGGCCGAGGGTCAGCTCGGCATCGAGCAGCGCCAGGTCCGGCAGCAGCAGCGGCGAAACCACGCCCATCTTGGTGGTTTCACCGGTGGTGATGATGGAAATCTGCGTGACTTCCGAACCGGTGCCGGCGGTGGTCGGCACCAGAATCAGCGGCAAGCGCTGGCCTCGGGCATTGCCAACGCCGTAAATCTGCGCCAGCTCCTGGCCACAGTCGGGATGGGCCAGCAGCGCCACCAGCTTGGCCACGTCCATCGAACTGCCGCCGCCAAAGCCAACGATCAGCTGCGCGTTAAGCGCACGAGCCTGCGCAACCGCTGCCCGCAAAATCGCCTCGGGCGGGTCGGCGACCACCTGATCGAACACCTCGACGGTCAGCTCGGCGCGGGCAAAGCCTGGCAGCACATCCGCCAGCAGGCCGAGCTTGCTGATGCCCGGATCGGTGACGATCAGCACCCGCTGCGCACCGCGCTCGCGGCACAGCTCGGCCAGACGCCGGGACGCACCGATCTCGCACAGAATCTGCGCCGTGGTGGCAAAGCTAAAGGGCTGCATGGGGGTGATCCTCTTGTTGTAATAAATGGCTCGTACAGCAGCGTGAATTGCACTCACGCTACGCGCTTCGGTCAAAAAGCGAAACTCGCCTCATCCATAGCCATCAGGCAGTCAGCACCGCCCAGCAGCGACTCGCGATGGGCGCTGGCCCGTGGCAACACCCGGCGCAGGTAGAAGTCGGCCGACTGCAATTTGGCCTGGTAGAACGCCGCTTCGCCATGGCCCGCCTCCAGGGCATCCTGCGCCCGCGCCGCCGCCTGCAGCCAGAAGCCGGCCAGCAGCACATAAGCCGAATACTGGAGGAAATCCACCGACACCGCGCCGATCTCCTGCACATCGCGCTGACTAGCCGCAATCACTGCGCTGCTCAGCTCGCGCCACTCGCCCAGGCGCGCCTGCACGCTCTTGGCCATCTCGGCCAATGCCAGGCGGCCCGCTTGAGCGTCGCACAGTTCGCTGAACTCGGCCTGCAGCGCCGACAGCTCGGCACCGCCGTCACCGAGCACCTTGCGGCGGATATAGTCCAGCGCCTGAATGCCGTTGGTGCCTTCATACAACTGGGTAATACGGCTGTCGCGCATCAGCTGCTCGATGCCCCACTCGCGGATAAAACCATGGCCGCCATACACTTGCACGGCATGGCTGGCGACTTCCTGGCCCATGTCGGTGAAGAAGGCTTTGACGATCGGAATCAGCAGCGCCGCGCGCTTGCCGGCGGCCTTGCGCGCCGCGGCGTCCGGATGAGCGTGCTCCAGATCAAGCTGGCGCGCGCAGTAGACGGCGAGCATACGGCTGCCTTCGACCAGGCTTTTCTGCGTCAGCAGCATGCGCCGCACATCGGGGTGAACGATGATCGGATCGGCCGCCTTGCCCGGCTCCGCCGGCCCGCTCAGCGCGCGCGACTGCAGGCGCTCGCGGGCATACCGCAGCGCGCCCTGGAAGGCCGCTTCGCCGATGCCTAAGCCCTGCAAACCGACCTGAAAGCGCGCGTCGTTCATCATCGTGAACATGCAGGCCAGACCCTGGTTGGCTTCACCGATCAGCCAGCCGGTGGCGCCATCAAAATTCATCACGCAGGTGGACGCGCCCTTGATGCCCATCTTGTGCTCGATGGCGCCGCAAGACAGCGCATTGCGCTCGCCCGGCGTGCCATCGGCCGCGGCGATAAATTTCGGCACCAGCAGCAGGCTGATGCCCTTCACCCCGGCTGGCGCATCCGGCAGACGGGCGAGCACCAGATGAATGATGTTTTCCGAGAGGTTCTGCTCGCCGCCGCTGATAAAGATCTTGCTGCCGCTGACCTTGAAACTGCCATTCGCCTGCGGCTCGGCCTTGGTGCGCAGCAGGGCCAGGTCGGTGCCGGCCTGCGGCTCGGTCAGGCACATGGTGCCGGTCCATTGGCCGCTCACCAGCTTGTGCAGATAGGTGTCTTTAAGGGTTTCGCTGCCGTGCTTGTACAGCGCCAGCACCGCGCCTTCGGTCAGCCCGGAATACACGCGGAACGACAGCGAAGCGCCCATCAACATCTCGTGGAAGTTGCACGCAAGCATCTGCGGCAGCGCCTGGCCGCCGTATTCGCTCGGCCCGGTCATACTCGCCCAGCCGTTATCGACATATTGCTGATAGGCCTCGGCAAAGCCATCCGGCGTGCGCACCTGGCCATCGTTGAGCTGGCAACCCTGTTCATCACTGTTGCGATTCAGCGGCGCCACCACCTCGGCGGCGTAACGCGCGCCCTCCTCCAGCACGCCATCGATCAGCTCGCGGTCAAGGCCGTTGCCGAGCAGTTCACAGTGGCCGCTGATATCGAACAGCTCGTGCAGGACAAAACGCATATCGCGCAACGGGGCCTGGTAACTCATACCCGGCCCTCCTGCACGTCGGATACCCGCACGTCGGCGACCCGCACGTCGGCAAAGCGCTGGCCGCTGCTGGCCAGCTTTCCAATCAGGCGTGCCGGCAGCCAGTGCTCACCGAACGCCGCCTGCAGCGCCTTCAAACGGTCATGAATCGCCGCCACACCCTGGCTGTCGGCCCAGCTCATCGGCCCACCCTTGTCGGCGGGGAAGCCGTAGCCGTTGAGGTAGACCAGATCGATGTCGTGGCTGTTGGCGGCGATATTCTCTTCGAGGATTTTCGCCCCCTCGTTAACCAGTGCCAGCAGGCAGCGCTCGAGAATCTCTGAGGGGTCAATGTCGCGGCGCGTGAAACCCAGCTGTTCGGACACCTGCTGCACCAGCGCATCCACTTCAGGGTCGTGCTCGGCCTGGCGACTGCCTTCGGCGTAGCGGTAGTAGCCCATACGCGCCTTCTGGCCGAAACGGCCGAAGCCGCACAGGCGATTATCCACCTGCACCGCCGGATCATCCTGGCCCTTGCCGGCCAGCTCGCGGGCGCGCCACTCCAGGTCGATGCCGACTACGTCATACATGCGGAACGGGCCCATGGCGAAACCAAAGCCCTGCAACGCGGCGTCGACCTGATGCGGATAAGCCCCTTCGAGCAGCAGCATGCGCGCCTCGCGTACATAGGTGTGCAGCATGCGGTTGCCGATAAAGCCGTCGCAGTTACCCGCCACCACGCTGACTTTGCCAATGCGTTGGCCCAGGGCCAGTGCCGCGTCCAGTACCGCCGGCGCAGTCTTGGCACCACGCACGATTTCCAGCAGCTTCATGATGTGCGCCGGACTGAAGAAGTGCAGACCGAGCACGTCCTGCGGGCGCGCCGTAACGGCGGCAATCGCATCGATATCCAGCGCAGAGGTATTGCTGGCGAGGATCGCACCGGGCTTCAAGGTCGCATCGAGCGTACGAAAGATCTGCTGCTTGAGTTCAAGGTTCTCGTACACCGCTTCGATCACCAGATCGGCATCTGCCAGCGCGGCGTAGTCGCCCACCGGAGTGACGCAGGCCAGGCGCGCGACCGACTGCTCGGCGCTGATCCGTCCCAGCTTGAGGTTATGGGCATTGGTCTCGGCCACCACCTTCATGGCCTGCTCGAGCATCTGCGGGTTGTTGTCCAGCCACAGGACCTGAATGCCGGCGTTGGCCAGGCTCATAACGATACCGCGACCCATGGTGCCCGCGCCGATCACGGCGGCCTGTCGAACCTCGAATGCCTTGCTCATGTCCACTCCTCTGATTAGTGCCGAACGAAATGCCTGTGCTGCAAAGAAAATTCGCCAGCCACCTTAAGCAAGGCGCTACTATTTTTGAAATTTAGTCTTGTGATAAGTCGTATTCAGCAGATGAATTTCTCTACCTTCGATCTCAACCTGTTGCGCGTGTTCGATGCGCTGATGCGTGAGCAGAACGTTTCCCGCGCGGCCGAGCGCCTGGCCCTGAGCCAGCCGGCAGTCAGCAACGCGCTGAATCGCCTGCGCGAACTGCTCGACGACCCGCTGCTGGTGCGGGTGGGCCGCAGCATGCAGCCCACGCCGCGCGCCCAGGCGCTGGAAACGCCGATCCGCGCGGCCCTGCAGCAACTGGAACAGAGCCTCAGTGCCGGCGACGTGTTCGACCCGGCCAACAGCCGCCAGCACTTCAGCATCGCCGTCACCGACTATGTCGAGCTGATCTGCATGCCGCTCCTGCTTGAACAACTCAGCCAGCAGGCACCCGGCATGCGCATCGACATCCGCCACCTGAGCCCCAGCCTGCCGGCCGAAGCGCTGGACAAGGGCGAGCTGGACCTGGTGCTGGGGCGCTTCGAGGACATCCCCGCGCGCTTTGCCCGCCAGCACTGGATGAGTGAAACCCTGCAACTGGCGCTGCGCCGCGACCATCCCCTGGGCAATCAACCGATGGACCTGCCGACCTTTCTGCAGCTGCGCCACCTGTGGGTACACGGCGGTCAGACCCGCGGCATGGTCGACCAATGGCTGGGCGAACAGGGCCTGTGCAGGGAGATTCGCTACACCACGCCCAATTACCTGCAGGCCGCGCATATCGTCGCCAGCAGTGAACTGGTTGCCGTGCTGCCGACCCAACTGGCACGCCACTTTGCCCGCCTGCTGCCGCTGCAACTGTTCGAGCTGCCGTTCGCTCTCGGCCCGTTTCACCTGGAAATTGTCAGCCTGGCCCAGCGCCAACGCGACCCGGCACTGCAGTGGCTGATTGAACAGATCCAGCAGATCGGTCAGCGCTGATCACCCGGCAGCCGGACAAAGCCTTCCTATACTGACGGCTACTGTCGTGCGGCCTTGGGGAATCGATCATGCTGAAATCGGCGTTGGCGCTGCTGCTGGCGGTGCTGGGCACACTGGCACAGGCCCAGAATCTGCAAATCGTGCTGCTCGATAATCAGGGCAAACCGCTCAGCGACGCCGTGCTGTGGATCGAACCCGGCCCGGCGCAAAGCCAACCCAGCCATGCGGTGATGGACCAGCAGAAGCGCCAGTTCACCCCTTATGTTCTGCCCGTGCAGGTCGGTACCACGGTGAGCTTCCCCAACGCCGACCCGATCAACCACCACGTTTACTCCTTCTCGCCGGCCAAGCGCTTCGAACTGCGCCTGCACCAGCAGAAGGCCGCACCCCAGGAGATGCGTTTCGACCAGCCTGGCCTGGTCACCCTGGGCTGCAATATCCATGACTGGATGCTCGGTTTTATCCTGGTACTCGACACTCCCTGGTTTGCCCAGACCGACAGCCAGGGCAAGGCCCGCCTGAGCTTCGAGGCCGCCGCTGGGCAAACCCTGCAGCTCTGGCACCCGCGCATCGCCGACCCGCAGGAAGCCCTGAGCCGCGCCGTGCCCAGCAACGGCACGCTGACCTGGCAACTGACCGGCACGCTGAAACGCGACCCGCGCCCGAAAGAACCAAAAGCCCGCCCCATGACCAAAGGTGACTACGCCTCATGACCCTGCGCGGCAAGATTCTCGGCTTCTTTCTGCTGTTGTTGCTGACGGTCATGGTGTTATTGCTGGCGCTGGTCTATCGCTCCACGTATCAACACACCCTGAGTCAGGTGGCCGGGCAGCTGAACTTCGCCCATGCCGTGCTAAGTAACGAGCTGCAAAGCCGCCGCCAGGCGCAGAGCGCCATGGCCGATCTGATCGCCAAGGACTTCACCCTGCTCGGCGAAATCGCCGACCTGATCGCCAGCCCCCAGCAGGAAGCGCAATCACTGTCTGCAGCACTGGAGTCGTTTGCCTCGCGCAGCCAGGCCAGCTTTGCCCTGGTCAGCGCCCCCGAAGGGTTGATTCTCGCAGGCACCAGCGGTGAACTGCTGCCCGGCGCGGAACTGCCCTGGAGTGCCATGTTCGATGTGGATGATCCACAGAGTGAGGAGCGCCTGGTGGTATTTGGCGAGCGCGTATTGCATGTCAACGCCACGCCGATTTTCGCCCCGCGCCCCAACCTGATGGGCTGGCTACTGATGGCCTTCGAGCTGGATGACCAGGCCACCGCGCACCTGGCGCGCCTTAGTGGCGCTGACGTAGCGTTCATTGATGGCCGCCCAGGCCAATACCGGGTACTCGCCAGCAACCTGCAGGCGTTGCCTCGGGCCGAGCTGGCCAGCCAGCTGCTGCCCAATGCTGAGGGCGTGTTCCGCTTCGATTTACAGGGACTGGAACAGGTGGCCCTGCGCGCACCTCTAGTGGACACCAGTAGCGAACTGCAGGTGCTGCTGATGCGCTCGCTGGCCGCCGAGCTGGCTGATTACCAACCGCTGCAATGGCAGCTGGCAACCATCTTTACCATCGCCCTGCTGCTGGCCGGACTCGGCGCGCTGTGGATTGCCAACACCGTTAGCCGGCCGCTGAGCCAGATGGTCGACAACGTGCGGCGCATCGCCAGCGGCGACTATCAGGTACCTATGGAGACGCAGGCGAGCGGCGAAGTCGGCTTGCTCGCCCGTGAATTCGTCGCCATGCAGCAAGGCATTGCCGAGCGCGAAACCACCATCAGCTTTCTCGCTTACCGTGACCCGCTGACCGAACTGGCTAACCGCAACCGCTTTGTCGCCGAACTGCAACAGGCCCTGACGCAGTGTCCGCCAGGCGCAGGCGTCGCCGTGCTGCTGATGGACCTGGACAACTTCAAGGACCTTAACGACACCCTCGGCCACGACGCCGGTGACCAGCTGCTCTGCCAGCTCGCCGCGCGCCTGCAGGTGCTGCTACGCCCCACCGAGCAACTGGCGCGCCTCGGTGGTGACGAGTTTGCGCTGCTGATCAGCCCCTGCCAGCCCGGCTGGCTGATCCCTGCCGCCGAGCATTACCGCGCCGCCCTGCACGAGCCATTCGCCGTGCGCGGCATCAGCATGACCCTCAACGCCACGATTGGCATCGCCCTGTATCCGGACCACGGTGAAAGCGCCGGCAGCCTGCTGCAGCATGCCGAAGTGGCGATGTACCTGGGCAAACAGCAGCGCTCGCCCTACGCCCTCTACCGCCCAGAACTGGACCGCCACAGCCTGCTGCGCCTGGCATTGATGAGCGAGTTGAAAGGCGCGGTGGAAGGCGGGCAGCTCAGCTTGTATTTCCAACCGAAGCTGAATATCCGTACGCGCAGCCTGTATGGCGTGGAATGCCTGGTGCGCTGGATTCACCCGGTGCATGGGTTTATTCCGCCGGACGAATTTATCCCCTTGGCCGAACAGACCGGCAACGTTTGCGCCCTGACCCGCTGGGTGGTGCACACCGCCGTGGCGCAGAGTCGCGCCTGGCAGGAACAGGGGCTGGCGCTGATGACTGCGATCAATATCTCCGCACTGGATCTGGCCGATCCCGGCTTTGCTGGCTTTATCGCCGCGCAACTGGCCGAGCATGGCGTGCCGCCATCCGCCCTGATTGTGGAAATCACTGAAAGCGCGGTGATGGCCGACCCGGAACTGGCCATGGGGCAATTGCGGGAATTGTGCGAATTGGGCGTGAAACTGTCGATCGACGACTACGGCACGGGTTACTCAAGCATGGCCCAACTCAAGCGCCTGCCGGTGCATGAGCTGAAAATCGATAAGTCCTTCGTGCTTGACCTGCTGAGCAATCCCGATGACGACATCATCGTCCGCTCGACCATCGAGCTGGGCCACAACATGGGCCTGAAGATCGTTGCCGAAGGGGTGGAAACCGAGGCCATTCTCGACCGTCTGGATCAGCTCGGTTGCGACATCGCCCAGGGTTACCTGCTCAGCAAACCGCTGCCACCCGCCGCGTTTGCCAGCTGGCTGGCGGCAACCCACTGGCAACTGCCTCGCACATCGGGTTGATCAGGCGCATAGAAAAACCACTGCCGATCACTAGGACCGGCAGTGGTTTGGGAAACCGACTGGACAAGCTTTAGAACGCAGCGTCACCAATCAACATACCGTGCACAACCATATAGGTCTTGCGACCGGACTGCAGGGTCAGTGGATTGCGCTCGGCAATTACCCACCCCTTGGCCAGCAGCTTGTCGATATGTGCTCGCAGTTCTGGCAAATAGCGCTGTTCTTGCTGAAGCGATTCCATTCTACGCATCCTCTAGAGGACTCCTCTGTGACAGCAGCCAAGTACACCTGGCCATTCATCCGTGATAGCTGTTACAGAGCATAGTGGCCTTGTGCCAACCACCAAAGCGGCAAATGGCCACATCGCTGTAGGCTCAACGCATCAGGTTGATATAGCGTTTGGCTTACATCAGATTCAATTCTAGACCGCCGTAGCAGCGGCAGTGGACTCGCCGACATGCGGTGAGCTGAACGCCAGGTAGTCGTCTTCTACCTTTCCATAGCGCAGCAGCGCCAAATCCAGCAGGTAGTTCTGATAGAGCTTCCAGGGCGCGCGATCGCCTTGAGTAGGGATTTTGTCCGCGGCGCGCTGGATATAGCCAGATGCCAGGTCGAGGAAGGGCGCACTCTTGACCTGACGCGCACTGTCACGTGGGGTGCACTGACGCATGCCAGTAGCATCCATGTGATTGATCAGGCGGCAAAAGTATTCACTGGAAAGATCAGCCTTGAGCGTCCAGCTGGCATTGGTGTACCCCAGTACCACAGCGGCATTGGGCAAATCGCGCAGCATGATGCCGCGATAGCCCATGCTCTTGGCCGCATCGAAGGGCACCCCATCCACAGCCACCTGCATACCGCCAAACAGCTGCAATTCCAGGCCCGTGGCGCTGATGATCACATCCGCCGGCAGCTCCTCGCCGGACTTCAAGCGGATGCCCTTGGCGGTGAAACCATCGATATGTTCGGTCACTACCGAGGCCTTGCCCTGGCGCAGCACCTTGAACAGGTCACCATTAGGCACCGCACATACCCGCTCATCCCAGGGTTTGTAGCGCGGACTGAAGTGGCGCATGTCGAAGTTCTTACCCAGCTGATGCCTGGCCAGGCCCAGCAATGCCTTGCGCACCAGGTTGGGGCACGCCTTGGCAAGTTTGTAGAAGCCCAGCTGGATCGCCACCTGGCGGGTGCGAGCCAGACGGTAGACCCAGGTTTCCGGAAGAAACTTGCGCAGTACATCAGAGATCGGATCACCCTGCGGCAGGCTCACCACATAGGTCGGCGAGCGTTGCAGCATGGTCACGTGCCTGGCCTTGTCGGCCATCGCCGGGACCAGCGTCACGGCTGTCGCGCCGCTGCCGATCACCACCACGTTCTTGCCGCTGTAATCGAAGTTTTCCGGCCACAGCTGCGGGTGGATAAATTCGCCCTGGAACAGGTCACGGCCTTTGAACTCGGGGGTGTAGCCCGCCTCATAGCGGTAGTAGCCCGTGCACATCAGCAGATGCTGGCAGCTCAGTTTGACCGACTCGGCGTCATCGCCGCGCTGTACCTGTAAGGTCCAGGTGGCGCGCTCACTGCACCAGTCTGCCTTGAGCACTTTGTGGCGGAAGCGGATCTTTTCCTGAATACCGTTTTCCTGCGCGGTTTCTTCGATATAGCGACGGATCGACGGACCGTCAGCAATCGCCAGCGGGTTGGTCCAGGGTTTGAAGTTGTAGCCGAGGGTGAACATGTCCGAGTCGGAGCGAATGCCCGGATAACGGAACAGGTCCCAGGTGCCGCCCAATGCCGCACGGCCTTCGAGGATGGCAAAGCGCTTGCCGGGGCAATGCTTCATCAGGTGATAGGCCGCACCGATGCCGGAGAGGCCGGCACCAATGATCAAGACATCCAGATGTTCGGCAGACATGGGGGCTCCTCAGGCTTGTTCTTATGGCGGCAGGGCAATGTATAGCGCCCGCATGCCCGCCAGATTCACCCCCCACAACGCGTTTGTCATCCAACCTTTAGTGGTGTGAACAGCCGCAGGCTGACCACAGTGATAGTTGAAGAATGACCGAAGCGCGCAGCCATCTGCCTGACAATCAGAAGCGGTTGCGCAACACCACCTCGTTGTACGGCAGTTTGCCGATGCGCGGCTTGGGTTCGAGGGTCTTCTTGCCTACCGCAACCATCAGGGCGATCACGTGGTTATCCGGCAGGTTGATCAGCTTGGCCACCGCCTCAAAGTCGAAACCATCCATCGGGCAGGAGTCCAGGCCTTTGCCGCGTGCGGCGAGCATCAGGGTCTGGGCCATCAGGCCGCAGCTGCGCATGGTTTCGTCACGCTGAACCTGCGGTTTGTCGCGGTAATAGGTGTCGATGGCGCCAGCCATATAGGCCTGTACTTCTTGCGGAGCACCTTCCCAGACGCGGCTGACATTCTGTTCCCAGCTGTCGACTTGCGCGCACACCACCACCAGCATTGAGGCATCGGTCACTTGCGCCTGGCCCCAGGCCACTTCACGCAGTTGCTGACGCAGCGCTGGATCGCTGACTTCGACCAGGCGCACGTGCTGCAGATTGAACGCCGACGGGGCCAGCAGCGCCAGTTGCAGCAACTCATCCTTCTCGGCCTCGCTCAGCGTAAATGCCGGGTCATAACCCTTGACGGCGCGGCGGCTGCGAATGGCTTCATCAATGTGCATGGTCGTTCCTTAAATGCGGTTGAAAGAGAAGGCAATGCTAGGCACTTGGCTGCACGAATGCCAAACGCCATTAGCGATAGAAACTATCGAAGCAGACGATGGTAATGACGCGCCTGCTAAAATCGCGGCCTCACAAACAGGCCCACGACCATGCACCCCACCGCCCTTGCCGTCCTGCAGCAACATTTGTGCAACGCCCTGGCTGCGCCACCCAGTGAAACCCGTCGCCTGCTCCACGGCCGTGGCCGCTGCTGGCCGGGATTGGAACAGATCACTGTGGACTGGCTGCAAGGTGTGGTGCTGGTGGCACTGTTCAAGCCGGTGAGCGATGCCGAACTGGCCGCGCTGCAACAGATGCTGCGCGACCTCAGTCAATCCAATGCCTGGCAACAGAGCGGCGCGCACAGCCTGTTGCTGCAGCAGCGCTACCTGCCCGAGAGCCCCACGCAGTGGCTGCTGGGTGAACCGGTTGAGCACTGGGATATCTGCGAGCACGGCCTGCACTACCGCCTCGACCTGGGCAAAAAGCAGAACAGCGGATTGTTTCTCGACATGCGCTATGGCCGCCAATGGGTCCAAGCCCAGTCAGCGGGTAAACGCGTGCTCAACCTGTTCGCCTACACCTGCGGCTTCTCGGTGGCCGCACTGGCCGGCGGCGCGCAGCAGGTGGTCAATCTGGACATGGCTCGGGCCGCACTCAGCCGTGGCCGTGACAATCACCGGCTAAACCAGCACGACCTCAGCCAGGTGGTGTTTCTGGGCCATGACCTGTTCAAGTCCTGGGGCAAGGTGGCCAAGTACAGGCCCTATGACCTGATCATCATCGATCCGCCCTCCTTTCAGCGCGGCAGCTTTGTGCTGAGCAAGGATTACCCCAAGGTGCTACGCCGCCTGCCAGAACTGTTGAGCGCGAACGGGTTAGTGCTGGCCTGCAGCAATGAGCCGGAAATCGGCCCGAATTACCTGATTCAGGCCATGGCCGATGAAGCGCCGGGCCTGCGCTTTGTCGAACGCCTGAGCAACCCGCCGGAATTCCCCGATAGCCAGCCGGACAGCGCCCTCAAAGCCCTGGCATTCCAACTCCACTAGCTCATGCAGAACAGGCTTCAAGCCTGGTCTACAGTTAGACAACTGCCCGCAACCGAGACCTTTGTGATGAAGCTCACTACCCCTGTATTTGCCCTGACCACCGTTCTACTGCTGGCCGGATGCGCCAGCCAAACGCCCACCCCGTCGCAGTATTCGGGCTTTCTCAGCGACTACTCGCAGTTGCAGCCGGCGCAATCGGCCAGCGGCGCACCGGTCATGCGTTGGATTTCGCCCGACTTCAAGGCCGAAAATTACCGTTCGGTACTGGTCGAACGGCCACAGTTTTATCCCGCCCCAACCCCCAATAGCCAAGTCAGCCAACAGACCCTGGATAACATCGCCCTGTACCTGCAACAGGCGATACGCCTGGAGTTGGCTGGACGGTTGCGCATCGTTGAGCATGCAGATCGCGACACGCTGGTCTTACGCTCAGCTATTACTGCGGTAAACCTCTCACCGGAAGGACTCAAAGTCTATGAAGTGGTGCCTGTCGCCTTGGTTGCCGCTGCCGCCAGCACAGCCGCCGGCACCCGCGACCTGAACACCGAAATCTACGTCGAACTGGAAGCCGTTGACGGCCGCACCAGCGCGCCAGTGACCCGCGTAGTACGCAAGGGGCATGGCCTGAAGCTGGAAAATGACAGCACCCAGTTGCAACTCAAGGACCTCAAACCGGCACTCGATGCCTGGGCTCAGGATGCCCGCAATTTCAGGCCCTGAAACAACACTGACCCGGCAGCCAATACCGCATTGGCTGCCAACAGGCACTGACCGGATCAGGCAAACACAAAGTACTTGCGCACGGTTTCCACCACCTCCCAGGTGCCCTTCATCCCCGGCTCGACGATAAAGATATCGCCAGCACGCAGATGAATCGGTGCCTGACCTTCCGGGGTGATGATGCAATAGCCCTCCTGGAAGTGGCAGTACTCCCACTTTTCATAGGCCACCTGCCATTTGCCAGGCGTGCAGATCCAGGTGCCCATGATCTTGCTACCGTCGGCCGAGGTGTAGGCGTTGAGATTGACGGTGTGCGGTTCGCCGGCGATGCGCGTCCACTTACAGGCATCCAGCAGCGGAATCGGCTGGGTATCACGCAGTACAGTAATCGGTGACATAGGTGGCTCCTGAGGTCGGTAGGAAAACAGCCGAAGCCTAGAGCCATAGCCTGCCCGTAGCTGTCCTGAGGTCGACCTTCAGCTGCCTGGAAGCGCAGTCGCACCTGCCAGGCTGAGGGATAAACCGCGTGCTACCTTGAAGAGAGCCTATACGTTCTTAACGCCGCTTACCCGCTCCGGAGATGCTCTATGTCCAGTTCTTACCGCTTGGTCACCCGCAGTGATTTTGACGGCCTGGTGTGCGCCGCCCTACTCAAACACCTCAAGCTGATCGACGACATCCTCTTCGTCCACCCCAAGGACATGCAGGACGGCAAGGTGGCGATCACCAGCAACGACATCACAACTAACCTGCCCTACGTGCCTGGCTGCTACCTGGCCTTCGACCATCACCTCAGCGAAACCATCCGCAACCAGCCTGCGAGCAATCACCTGATCGATGCTGACGCCCCCTCGGCTGCCAGAGTGGTGTGGAAGCACTACGGCGGTCACGATGTATTCCCGAGGGACTGGGACGAAATGATGGAGGCCGTGGACAAAGCTGACGCCGCACAATTCAGCCGCGAAGACATCCTCGACCCGCAAGACTGGGAGCTGCTGAGCTTCATCATGGATGCCCGCACCGGCCTCGGCCGTTTCCGTGACTTCCGTATTTCCAACTACCAGCTGATGATGCAGCTGATCGACTTTTGCCAGACCCACGGCATCAATGAAATTCTTCAGCTGCCGGATGTTGAAGAACGCGTGGCGCTGTATCTGGATCATCAACGTGAGGCCCAGGCGCAGATCCAGCGCTGTGCCACGGTGTACCACAACCTTGTGGTGTTGGATCTGCGCAACGAACAGACAATCTATGCGGTCAACCGCTTCGTCATTTACGCCCTCTACCCGCAGTGCAATATCTCGATCCACGTGATGTGGGGCGTTAAACAGCAAAACACCGTGTTCGCCATCGGCAAATCGATCCTCGACCGCAGCTCCAATACCAATGTCGGCGAGCTATGCCTGAGCTATAACGGCGGCGGTCATGCCAATGCCGGCACCTGCCAGCTGGCCAACGAGGAGGCCGAAGCAGCCCTGCGCGAGCTGATTGCCGAAATCACTGCAGACGGTTAAGCCCATTTCACCAAGCCCGGTGACCGCTCTCTTCGCCGGACGCTGGGCGGATGCGCTGCGACAAGGGTAAGCTGTGCCGCATGAGTACAGCCCCTTTTATTACGCCGCTTGAATCCAGCCGCACGGATGCGCCTTCTGGGTTGCGTATCGGTGGCGACTGGACGCTGGCCCACTACGCCGTCCTCGAAGCGCAGGTGCAGGGCCTGCGCGGTCGTCTGCCGACGGACGCCCCTATCGATCTGGATGCGCTCAACGCCCTCGATACGGCCGGTGCGGCCCTGCTGGTGGAGTTGCTCGGCAGCCAGCGTTTGGCACAACTGACGCAGCAGGCACCGCACCTGAGCACTGAACGCCGCGCCCTGCTGCAAGCCGTGGGCAGCGCAATTGCCGAAGCGGGCGATGTTGAACCCGCCAAACGCATACCGGCCTGGCGCGAGTTTTTCGGGCAGATCGGCCAGGCCGTGGAAGAGTTGTGGCAACAGGCCGTGACCCTGCTCGGCTTTATCGGCATGACCCTGGCCGCGATGTTCGCCATCCTGCTGCGCCCTGGCCGCTGGCGCATCACCTCGCTGGTCGCACATGTGCAGCAGAGCGGGCTGAACGCGGTGCCGATTGTGGCCCTGCTGACCTTTCTGGTCGGTGCGGTGGTGGCCTTTCTCGGCGCCACAGTGCTCGCCGACTTTGGCGCGAGCATCTACACGGTCGACTTGGTGGCGTTCTCGTTTTTGCGCGAATTCGGCGTGCTGCTCACCGCCATTCTCATGGCCGGGCGCACGGCCAGCGCCTTTACCGCGCAAATCGGCTCGATGAAAGCCAATGAAGAAATCGACGCCATTCGCACCCTGGGGCTCAATCCGCTGGAGCTGCTGGTGCTGCCACGGGTGTTCGCCCTGCTGATCGCCCTGCCGATCCTGACCTTTATCGCCATGCTCAGCGGCATCCTCGGCGGCGCGGTGGTGTGCGCCCTCAGCCTGGATATTTCACCGGCCATGTATTTGGCCATGCTGCAGGAAAACATCGCCCTCAAGCACTTTCTGGTGGGCATGGCCAAAGCACCGATTTTTGCCTTTCTGATCGCCGTCATCGGCTGCCTGGAAGGCTTCAAAGTCACCGGCAGCGCGCAGTCGGTGGGTGAACGCACCACCTCCAGCGTGGTGCAGTCAATTTTTGTGGTGATCGTACTCGACGCCCTCGCCGCGCTGTTCCTCATGGAGATGGGCTGGTGATGGGCGAAGCAATTATCGAAGTGCGCCACCTGGTCAACCGCTTTGGCACGCAGACCGTGCACCAGGACCTGGCGCTGGACCTGTACCGCGGCGAAGTGCTCGGCGTGGTCGGTGGTTCGGGCACCGGCAAATCGGTGCTGCTGCGCAGCATTCTCGGCCTGCGCCAGCCTAACGCCGGCACCGTGAGGGTGTTCGGCGAAGAACTGCTGAGCCTGTCGCCCGAGCGGCGCTCGCGGCTGGAACGACGCTTTGGTGTGCTCTATCAGCGTGGCGCGCTGTTTTCCTCACTGACGGTGACGGAAAACATCGCCCTGCCGCTGATCGAACACGCAGGCCTTAGCCGTGCCTCGGCCGAACGCTTGGCCCAGGTCAAACTGGCACTGGTCGGGCTGCCGCGCACAGCAGGCGATAAATACCCCACGGAGCTGTCGGGCGGCATGATCAAGCGCGCGGCACTGGGGCGGGCGCTGGCCTTGGAGCCGGACATTCTGTTTCTCGACGAACCCACCGCCGGGCTTGACCCGATTGGCGCGGCGGCCTTCGACCAACTGATTCTGACCCTGCGCGATGCGCTGGGCTTGAGCGTATTTCTGGTCACCCATGACCTCGACACGCTCTACACCATCTGCGACCGGGTGGCCGTGCTGGCGGAAAAACGCGTGCTGGTGGCCGACCGCCTGGACGTGGTGGCCGCCACCGACAACCCATGGATTCACGATTATTTTCACGGCCCGCGCGGACGCGCAGCCGAACAGGCCGCCAACGGCGCGCCAGGGAGCCCCTGATGGAACCGCGTGCCCACCACGTGTTGATTGGTCTGTTTACCGTGCTCATGGTGGCCGGCGCACTGGGCTTTGCCCTGTGGCTGAGCAAGGCCAGTTCGGATCAGGCGTTTCACGATTACGACGTAATCTTCAAGGAGGCGGTCAGCGGGCTCTCGGCCGGCAGCGCCGTGCAATACAGCGGTATCAAAGTGGGCGATGTGATCAGCTTGCGCCTGGACCCCAAAGACCCGCGCAAGGTCCGCGCGCACATCCGCGTCAGCGCCAGCACGCCGATCAAACAAGACACCCGCGCACGCCTGTCGATTACCGGCATCACCGGTGCGGCGTTGATCCAATTGCACAGCGGCACGCCGAAAAGCCAGGTGTTGGTGGGAAAAGAGGGCAAACGTGCGGAGATCATTGCCGATCCCTCACCGCTGACTCGCCTGATGGCCAACGGTGAAGACCTGGTGCTCAGCGTCACCCGGCTGCTCAACCGGGCGAACCAACTGTTCTCCGATGAGAACATCGAGCGGGTTTCCCGCACCCTGGCGAACGTCGAACAAACCAGCGCCAGCGTGGCCGAGCAGCGCGATGAACTGCGTCTGGCCTTGCAGCAGATGAGCAGCGCCAGCCAGGAAGCGGCCAGCCTGATGCGCAACGCCAATCAACTGCTCAGCGGCCCCGGCCATGACGCGCTGCACAGTGCCGGGCGCATGATCACCTCACTGGAGCGCAGCAGCAGCGAGATCGAACGCCTGCTCAGCGACAATCGCAGCGCTCTCAATGGCGGTATGCAGGGCATCGGCGAGCTGGGCCCGACCATCATTGAACTGCGCGAAACCCTCAGCGCCCTGCGCTCCTTCGCCCGCCGCCTGGAGGAAGACCCGGCTGGTTATCTGCTGCGCAGCGACACCATCAAGGAGTTTCAACCATGAGTCGTCTTCGCCTGCTCACAGCCCTGTTGCTGATCGGCAGCCTGACTGCCTGTTCGGTATTGCCGAAAAGCCAGGTGCTGAGCATCTACCGCCTGCCCTCCAGCAGCCTGCCCAGCCATAACGTCAGTGCCGACTGGGCGCTGCGGGTGAACAAGCCCTACAGCAGCCAATTGCTCGACAGCACACGGATTGCCGTCTTGCCGCCGGGCGACCAGATCAGCGCTTATCAGGGCGTGCGCTGGAGCGACCGTGCGCCACTGCTGTTGCGCGACCGGCTGATCGACGCCTTCCTCGACGACGGCCGCCTCAAGGCCGTCAGCAGCGATGACAGCCGCCTGCAGGCCGACCTTGAACTGGACGGCGACCTGCGCGCTTTCCACAGCGAATACCAAAACGGCCGCCCAGCCGCGCGCATCCTGTTCGAAGCCCGCCTGGTACAGAGCGGCAGCCTGCGCATCCTCGCCAGCCGACGTTTCGAAGTCAGCCAGGCCGCCAGCGACACCTCAGTGCCAGCAGTGGTCAACGCCTTCGGCCAGGCCGGCGACCAACTGGCCCGTGAGGTGCTGGAATGGACCCTGACCCAAGGCCAGACAGCGCAGCAAAAATAAACTGAGGTGTTTTTGCGAGGGGCGAACCATGGACAAATTTATGCAAGCGGCTATCGACGAAGCCCGCCAGGGCCTGACCGAAGGCGGCATCCCGATCGGCTCGGTGCTGGTGCACAACGGCCAGATTATCGGTCGTGGCCACAACCGCCGCGTGCAACAGGGCAGCGCCATCCGTCATGGTGAAATGGACGCCTTGGAAAACGCCGGTCGGCAAACCGCGCAGACCTACCGCGAGTCGGTGCTCTACACCACCCTCTCGCCCTGCGCGATGTGCAGCGGCGCAATCCTGTTGTACGGCATCCCCAAGGTGATCATCGGCGAGAACCAGACCTTCCTCGGCGAAGAAGCGCTGCTGCGCGAGCGCGGCGTACAGCTCGACGTGCTGCACAACAGCGAATGCCTGCACCTGATGCAGGACTTTATTGCCGCCCAACCGACGCTGTGGAATGAGGATATCGGCGAGTAGCGCCTACACGCGCTGCGCCGTTGACCACGCGCGCACCTCGGCGTAGGGGTAGGCCTCCAACGCCGCAAAACCGCCTAATTGACGGGCCTTGAGCGCGGTGAACAGCGGCACACTGACGCCACAGAGGTAGCGCGTCAGGCATTCGGTGCTCGGCGCAACGCCCTTTAACTCCTGATGCTTGCGCACAAAACCGTCACAGAGCGCCCGCATATCCAGCTCCGCCAACGGCGGCAGGGTTGGCGGCTCGGGCAAGCGGGCGACCTGTCCACGGCATACCGAACAATGCCCGCACTGCTGCGGCGCGTTGGCATCACCGAAATAGGCGGCCAGGCGCTGGCTCAGGCACTGCTGACTGGCAAACAGCGCGAGCATGGCGTGTATCCGCTGAATTTCGCTGGCCTCCTGCCGGCTGAAATAGCCATGCAATTCAGCGCTCAGCGCCTCGGCATCAAACCCCGGCTGCAGCAAGGCATAGACCTCGGTCATCTGCTTGCTTTCCACCTCGATCCAGCCTTTTTCCTGAAAGTAATCCAGTGCGGTGATCACCCGGCTGCGCTCGGCCTGATGCTGTTGATACAACTGCGCAAAATCCACCGTGCACCAGGTGCGGGCGCGCTGCGAGGTGGTGATCAGCGCCTCGACAAACTGCCGCCGCTCACCGCTGAAATGAGCCAACAACGCCTCGGGTTCGAGCCGGTATTTGAAGCGATATTCGGCGAAATAGGCGTAGCGTGGGGCGATGATGCCGCGCAGCTCCAACTGCACCAGCAGGGTTTTCAGCGGCAATTGGCGAATATTGCTCTGCTCGGAGAGTGGGTTGAGCATCAGTTCCCATTCGCCGTCTTGCCCGCCGGCCAACAGCTGATCGAGCACATAGCGAATGCCGTCCCGCTCTGGCGTGTCGCCGTAGACGAAGTTCTCCAGCACGTTGAGGCTGTCGCGGTTGGCCAGTACCAGGCAGTCCGAGGGCTGGCCATCACGTCCCGCACGACCGATTTCCTGGCTGTAGTTCTCGATGGATTTGGGCAAATCAAAGTGCACCACGTTACGGATGTCACTTTTGTCGATGCCCATGCCAAAGGCGATGGTGGCGACGATGCAGTTGATTTGTCCGGCCATAAACTGGCGCTGAATCGCCTCGCGCGCCTCGTGCGGCATGCCGGCGTGATAGGCGCTGGCGGCAATGCCCCGCTCACTCAGGCGCTCAGCCACCTGCTCGGCGGTGCGCTGCTGGGTTACATAGACAATGCTGGGTTGCCCGGCCTTGGCTAACAGCCACTGCTGCAACCGGCGCAGTTTATCGGCCCCACTAACCGGCTCGACCAGCAGGTGGAGGTTGGGCCGATAAAAACCGGTGGTGACCACATCAGCTTCAGCGATGGCGAACTTCTGCTGCATGTCGGCCACCACCTTGGGTGTCGCAGTGGCGGTGAGCAGCAGCACCTGCGGGATGCCGAACTGGCGCTGGTAGTCCGGCAGTTTGAGGTAGTCCGGGCGGAAGTTGTGGCCCCACTCGGAGATGCAGTGAGCCTCATCAATCACCAGCAACGAAATCGGCACCTGGCCGATAAAGTTACGAAAGCGCTCGTTCTTCAGGCGTTCGACCGAGATCATCAGAATCTTCAGCTCGCCGGCTTTCGCTCGCGCCATCACCGCGATGGTCTCATCGCGGCTTTGCGCCGAATCGATACTGGCGGCGCTGATGCCACGACTATGCAGAAAGGCCAGTTGATCCTGCATCAGCGCCAGCAAGGGCGAGATCACCAGGGTCAGATGCGGCAGATGCAGCGCCGGCAACTGGTAGCACAGTGACTTGCCCGACCCGGTGGGAAAGATCGCCGCCGCCGAACGTCCTGCTAGCACGGCCGTGACCACACGCTCCTGACCGGGGCGCAATTGCTTGAAGCCGAACACACGCTCCAGGGTACTCATGGCTGTCACTCCATTGACCGCCGCAGCGGTAAACAATGATTAATTCCTACAAGGCGCACCGCTATTGCCAATCCAACTAACACCATGGGCAACACAGGCGTACATTCACACCATGCCAATAAAAAAGGAGATGAGTATGCAGGTATCTGGTTTCAGCGGCAGCTTGCCGGTTACCCACTAGATCGCTCACCACCCAGGTCAGGTGGCCGCGCAGCAAAGACCCCGGCGGAACCGGAGTAGCTGATGCGAACCACAGGCCGATGCGCAGTCTGGCGGGAAAACTCAGGTTCGCCGTGAGGTGTGCCAAACCATAGACCTAACGCCGCCATACAACTCGAAAGCGCCAGTGCTCACCCGCGACATATCGACACCTACCTGGCAGTAGCCAGTCATGCTGAAGACGACAGTCGCAGACAACGGCCCTGGAAATCGCCTGAGCTGCCAACCCCGTTAGCGCTGTGGCCCGAAACAGCCATACAGCAACAGCCAGGCCGTGCAGAGCGGCCACCTGAGCAAGAATGCAACGCGCAACACACGCAAACGTGCCTGATCTGCTGGCAGATACGCACCCAAAGCCGCCTAAGGGCGGCTTTTCCGTTTCTTAGTGCACATGCAAAGTACCGCGGGAGGGGCTTTAGCCGCGACAACGTCTTAAAAGCTCGCCGCTAAAGCGCCTCCTACAGGATATTGCTGTGGTTTCCCAAAATAAAAAACCGCCGATAACGGCGGTTTTTTCAACGCTTCGGATACAGCTTAGAGCTGTGGGCCGGCGTTCTTGATGGCATCGCTGACATCGAACTTCTTGAAGTTCTCGATGAACAGTCCGGCCAGACCTTTCGCCGCTTCATCGTAGGCGTTCTTGTCTTCCCAGGTGTTGCGCGGGTTGAGCAGGTTGGTTTCAACGCCCGGCACCGACTTCGGCACGCTCAGGTTGATGATTGGCAGCAGCTCGGTTTCGGCACCGATCAGCGCGCCGCTCTGGATCGCTGCAATCACGCCACGGGTGGTTGGGATATTGAAACGCTTGCCAACGCCGTAGCCACCGCCGGTCCAGCCGGTGTTGACCAGGTAGACCTTGGAGCCAAAGCCGCGGATGCGCTTGATCAGCAGTTCCGCATATTCACCAGCCGGACGCGGGAAGAATGGCGCGCCGAAGCAGGTGGAGAAGGTCGACTTGATGCCGCCGCCCGAACCCATTTCGGTGGAACCCACCAGCGCGGTGTAGCCGGAGAGGAAGTGGTACGCCGCTTGCTCTTCATTGAGGATCGACACGGGCGGCAGTACGCCGGTGAGGTCGCAGGTCAGGAAGATCACTGCGTTCGGCTCGCCGCCCAGGTTCTTCTCGGAACGCTTCTCGACCAGCTCCAGCGGGTAAGCCGCGCGGCTGTTCTGGGTCAGGCTGTCATCGGCGTAGTTCGGTACGCGGTTTTCGTCGAGGACCACGTTTTCCAGGACAGCGCCGAACTGGATGGCTTTCCAGATCACCGGCTCGTTCTTCTCGGACAGGTCGATGCACTTGGCATAGCAACCGCCTTCGATGTTGAACACCACGCCTACGCCCCAACCGTGCTCGTCGTCACCAATCAGGTAGCGGCTTGGGTCAGCGGACAGGGTGGTCTTGCCGGTGCCGGACAGGCCGAAGAACAGGGTCACGTCGCCTTCTTCGCCGATGTTGGCGGCGCAGTGCATCGGCAGCACGTCAGCGTCCGGCAGCAGGAAGTTCTGCACGCTAAACATGGCTTTCTTCATTTCACCGGCGTAACGCATGCCGGCGATCAGGACTTTCTTGGCGGCGAAGTTGAGGATCACGCAGCCATCGGAATTGGTGCCATCACGCTCCGGTACGCATTCGAAGTTGGCGACGTTGAGCACTTGCCACTCGTCTTTGCCAGCCGGGTTGTACTGCTCCGGATTGATGAACAGGCAACGGCCGAACAGGTTCTGCCAGGCGGTGGCGGTGGTCATCTTGACCGGCAGGTAGTGCGCATCGGCAGAACCTACATGAACGTAGGACACGAAGCTGTCCTGAGCGTCGGAGAATGCCTGCACGCGGTCCCACAGAGCATCGAACTTGTCAGCCGGGAACGGGCGGTTGATTGCGCCCCAGGCGATTTTCGCCTCGGTGCTCGGCTCTTGCACGATGAAGCGGTCAGCCGGAGAACGACCCGTGCGATGGCCTGTGCGTACGACCAGCGAGCCATTGGCGGCCAGCTCGCCTTCACCGCGACGAAGGGCTTCTTCGACCAGTTGGGCAGCGCTGATGTCGGTGTACACGGCGTTGTTGGCTTGCGTCATGTGGGTCCCCGTCGGCCACGTGGCCGAGTCTTCCGAACGTTTTGTAGTAGAAAAGAGAGCACTACTACAGCGAAAAAGTGCGCGGATTATGCCAGAAAAACTAAACTGCGGGTGCAGCCTCTGATCAGTTCTCCACGCCTCGTTTTAGAGCCGCACGCCTAGTGGCGCGTGTCTGACGGCGCATCGATGCTGCCATCAATAAACAATTGCAGTACATCCGCCGCATCGAACAGGTAGCGCTCGTTGCAGAACTGGCAGTCGATTTCCACACTGCCGCCATGCTCCTGCACCAGCGCCTCGGCATCGGCCTGTCCCAGGCTGATCAGGGCACGACTGGAGCGCTCACGCGAGCAGCTACAGCGGAACTGCAGGACACGCGGATCAAACAGGCGCAGGGCTTCCTGGTGATACAGACGGTGCAGCAGGGTTTCGTTATCCAGACCGAGCAGTTCCTCGGCCTTCAGCGTATCGGCCAGAGCCATGGCATGCTGCCAGCTGGCTTCACGCTCATCGGCCTCCTTCAGGCGGTCGGCCGGTAACTGCTGCAACAGCAGGCCGCGAGCACGCTGACCATCGGCGCTAAGCCAGAAGCGGGTAGGCAACTGCTCGGAGGTGGCGAAGTAATTGGTCAGGCAGTCGGCCAGGGTGTCGCCTTCCAGATCGACGATGCCCTGATAACGCTGCCCGGATTTCGGGTCGACGGTCATGGCCAGCACGCCATCGGGCATCAACTCGCGCAAGCTGGCATCGGCAGCAATCTGCTCGGCGTGGTAGCGGGCGATACCGCGTAACTCGCCTTCGCTGGAGCATTCAACCATCAGCAAGGGCACGGCACCGGAGGAGCGAGCCTGGAGGATCAGCAGGCCCTCGAATTTCAGGGTGCCAATCAGCAAAGCAGCAGCAGCCAGCAGCTCACCCAGCAGTTGGGCGACGGGTTGCGGGTAGGTGTGCTTGGCCAGCACATGGCTGTAGCTGTCGGTCAGACCGACCAGTTCGCCGCGGATATCGCTGTCGTCGAACAAGAAGCGTTGAGAAAAATCAGACATGCCAACTTCACTGAATGTGACTCGGCCGGCGATTTTAGGCGCAAACGCCCAGCCGACCAAGCGCCTCTTATCTATCGGTCCTGCGGGAAGAAGCTATCACGGCCGCAGAAGGCCACCGCTGCTGGCAAGAATGGCCTGATTGTATGTACACAGCGTGGAACCTTTACGAGCGCTGAATCACTCCTCATCCGCCCAGGGATGGCGCAGGCCACCGTCCTGCCGCTCGTTGAAGTCGTGAATCTGCCGGCGCTGCTTCTTGCTCGGCCGCCCCTCGGTTTGCATGCCTAATGCGCCTGCCTTACGCTGGGCGGCGGCCTGCTCGCGGCGCACGATGCTCTCAGCCGTTTCGGCATACAGAGCCTGCGCTTCTGGCGCGCCCCGGCGCACCACTGAGAGCGCCTGCACCACCACGCTGCGCTCCTCGAAACCGGTGCGGATCACATAGACATCGCCCACCTTCGGCTCCTTGCCTGGCTTGCAGCGCTCACCGCGGTGATGCACCTTGCCGCCTTCGATGGCCGCCTTGGCCAAGGCGCGGGTTTTATAGAAGCGTGCCGCCCACAGCCATTTGTCCAGACGCACCTTGTCGTCTTCATTTTTATCGCTCATCCGATCCTCGCTGATCACGCCGTGAGACGGACATTTTGCCTGATGCAGTTGTCACACGTGCCAACTAGAATGCCCGCAAATAGCTTGGAACTACCTTTTGAAGACCTTTGACCAACTGGGCGTAATTGGCCTGCGCGAATGGATAAACCTGCCGGAGCTGGGCATGGTTGGCCTGCGCGCCAAGATCGACACCGGCGCCAGCACGTCCAGCCTGCACGCCAGTGAGATCCAGCCGTTCGATCGCGATGGCGAACCCTGGGTACGCTTCACGGCGCACCTGGGCACCCTGGTGCAACGCCGCCACCGCTGCGAAGCACAGCTGGTATCGGTAAAGACCATCAAAAGCTCCAACGGCCAGAGCCAGTCGCGCTATGTAATCCGCACTCCCCTGACCCTGGGCGAACGCGAGTGGCCGGTGGAGTTCACCCTGACCTGCCGCAAAACCATGCGCTACCGCGTGTTGCTCGGCTCCAAGGCGCTGATTGCCGGGCAGTTACTGGTCAACCCGGCATTGAGCTACGTACAAAACAAACCCACCCTTGCAGACCCTTCTGGTGCCCAATGAAGATCGCCGTGCTGTCGCGCAACCCGCGCCTGTATTCCACCCGCCGCCTGGTCGAAGCCGGACAGCTACGGGGCCACGAGATGGTGGTGATCGACACCCTGCGCGCCTACATGAACATTGCCAGTCACAAGCCACAAATCCATTACCGGGGTAAACCGCTGGAAGGCTTCGATGCGGTCATTCCACGCATCGGCGCGTCGGTGACGTTCTACGGCTGCGCGGTGCTGCGCCAGTTCGAGATGATGGGTGTTTTTCCACTCAACGAGTCGGTGGCCATCGCCCGTTCACGGGACAAACTGCGTTCGCTACAACTGCTGTCGCGCCGAGGTGTTGGCCTGCCGGTCACCGGTTTTGCCCACTCACCGGATGACATCGCCGACCTGATCCAGATGGTCAACGGCGCACCGCTGGTGATCAAGGTGCTGGAAGGTACCCAAGGCATCGGCGTGGTGCTGTGTGAAACGGCGACGGCGGCCGAGTCGGTCATCGAGGCCTTTATGGGCCTCAAGCAGGACATCATGGTGCAGGAATACATCAAGGAAGCCGGCGGCGCGGATATCCGCTGCTTCGTGGTCGGCGACAAGGTGATTGCGGCGATGAAGCGCCAGGCCAAGCCCGGCGAATTCCGCTCCAACCTGCACCGCGGCGGCAGCGCCAGCCTGATCAAGATCACCCCAGAGGAGCGCATGACGGCCATCCGCGCCGCCAAGGTCATGGGGCTGAGCGTGGCCGGCGTGGATATCCTGCGCTCCAACCACGGCCCGCTGGTGATGGAGGTGAACTCATCGCCGGGCCTGGAAGGCATCGAAACCACCACCGGCAAAGATGTCGCCGGAATGATCATCCAGTACATCGAGAAGAACGGCGGCCCACACCTGACCCGCACCAAGGGCAAGGGGTGAGCCGGATGTAGGCGAACGCCGGCCAAGGATGGCCGGGCCGGTCCTGCAGATCACAGCAGGGATACCGAAACGCATACTCAAGCCTATAGCTGGTGCTGCTCCAGCCAGGCCTGGAAATCCGCCTCTTTCAACGGTTGACTGAAGTGATAGCCCTGCCCCAATGAACAGCCCTGCTGGCGCAGGCAGTCGAGTTGCCACTGGCTTTCGATGCCTTCGGCAACACACTCCAGGCCCAGGTTGCGAGCGATGACGAGGATGGTCTGCACCAGCATCAGACCACTGCCATCTTCACCGTCCATGTCCCAGGTAAAACTGCGGTCGATCTTCAGGCGATCCAGTGGCAGGCGCTTGAGGTACGTCAGTGAGGAGTAGCCCGTACCGAAGTCATCGATGGCGAAACGCACACCGAGCGCCTTGAGCGCCTGCATATTGCTGATGCACTGCTCGACCTCTTCCAGCAGCACGCCTTCGGTAATTTCCAGTTCCAATGCTGTCGCCGGGACCTGATGACGCTGCAGACATTCGCTGACGCGTGTCACGCAACTGCGCTGACGCAATTCTCGCGGGCTGAGGTTGACCGCCAGAACCATGTACGGCCACTGCGGCAACCAGCGCGCCAAAGCGGCACAGGCCTGTTCCAGCACCCAACCGCCCAACTCCTCGATCAGCCCGGTTTCTTCGGCCAATGGGATAAAGTCTGTCGGCATGATCTCCCCACGCTCGGGGTGCACCCAGCGCAGCAGCACCTCGGCGCCCGTCACCCGTTCATTGCTCAGGGCCACCTGAGGTTGAAACGCCAGATGCAACTGGTTGCGCTGCACAGCCTGGCGCAACTCACTCTGCAACTGCAGGCGCTGGTCGATGGCTGCCTGCATTTCTGGCGCGAAGAAATGCAGCGCATTGCGCCCGCTCTGCTTGGCCCGGTACATCGCAGTATCGGCCTGCTTCAGTACATCAGAGGCCAATTGACTGCCAAACGGATGCAACGCAATGCCGATACTGGCACTGATGGACAGCTCATGACCGTCGATCCAGCAGGTGCCGGCTAGGCTTTTCAGCAGCTTCTCGGCGGTAATCGCAGCAGACTCGGCAGCCAGTTGCGCATTGCTGTCGAGCCCCTCCAGCAGGACCACAAATTCGTCTCCCCCCATCCGCGCCAGGGTGTCTTCAGCGCGCAGACCGCTGGCCAGGCGCGCCGTCACTTCGCGCAGCAGGCCATCGCCAACCAGATGACCCAGACTGTCATTGACTGTCTTGAAGTGATCCAGATCGATAAACAACAAGGCGCCCAAGGTGTTTTCACGCAACTCGCGGTCCATCGCATGCTGCAGGCGATCAAGCAGTAAGCGCCGATTCGGCAACCCGGTGAGTTCATCACTAAACGCCAGCCGCTCGATCTCGCGCTGATAACGCTGACGCTCGGAAATATCGGTGAGGCTGCCGCGAATCAGGATCGGCTCACCGGGCATCCGTACCAGGCGAACCTCGCAGGGAATCTGCCGGCCAGCGCTGTCACGGTGTAGCCACTCAAAAACCGGAGCCTCACCGGCCATTACCCGGCGCAGGTAAATTCTGCCCAGCTCACTGGTCAGACGGCCATCGGCCTGTTTGGGTGGGCTCAGATCAAATACGCGCCGGCGGGCGATTTCCTCGCGGCTGTAGCGCAGCAGGCGCAGGGCATTTTCGTTGCACTCGACCAAATTGCCATTGAGATCAAACAACACAATGGCTTCAGGTGCGTGCTCAACCAGGGTGCGATAGCGGGCCTCGGCCTGCAGGCGCTCGCTGATGTCCTCCACCAGCAAGAGAAACATGCGAACCCGCCCGGTGCTGTGGCGAACGGCACGCAGGCTGACGCGGGTATGCACCAGACTGCCGTCAGCACGGCGGAAGCGTTTTTCCAGCTCGAAGCCTTCACGCATACCGATGAGCACCTGATCAAGCAAAGGCTGCTCGATGCGCAGATCCTCTTTTAACGACAGACTCTCCCAAGAGCTGGCCATTAACTGCTCACGGCTACAACCAAGGATGCTGCACAGCTTGTGATTGACCTCTTCCCAGGCAAAGTTAGGGCTGGTCTGGGCCATCCCGATCAATGGTGCTTCAAAAAACAGATGCAGGCGCTCGTCACGCTCGCGCAACTGCTGCTCGGCGTATTTACGCGCGCTGACATCCTGCAGTGCGCCATACACCCGCACCAACTCGCGGCCGTCGCGCTCACTGATACCGCGAATGCGCAGCCAGCGAGTCTTACCTTTGGCGGTCAGCAGGCGCACTTCAATATCGAATTGCTCCAACCCATCAATGAGCTGCTGCAGCACCTGCTCGGCCGTAACGCGGCCGCTGGCATCCAGGTAACTCAAGGCGCTATTGAGGTCGGGCGTGCCGTTCTTCGGATCCAGTTCGTAGATGCGGAAACAGCCCGCGCTCCAATCCATGGTCTGCTGCGGCATGTTCAGCACCCAGCCACCGAGGTTGGCGATATGCTCGGTCTGACTGAACAGATAGCTCTGCCTGAGCAATTCGTCACTCTGCGAACGCACCTGAGTGGCCAACTGTTCGCGGGCACTCACATCACTCTGCAATGCAACAAAATGGCTGATGCCCAGGTCATCCCGCATGGGTGCCAGCGTCAGCTCGTTCCAGAACATCTGCCCGCTCTTGCGGTAGTTACGCAGCACCACATCACAGGGCATGCCATCACGCACGGCCTGCTGCAGACGGCTGAAGGCTTCCTGCTGACGATCGTCACCCAGCAAGAAACTCCAGTTATTGCCCAAGGTCTCGGCACGGTTGTACCCGGTGATCTGTCCAAACGCCGGGTTGCAGTAGATCAGCGGCAGGCCAGGTTGCCGTGCATCGGCAATCACCACCCCCAGCGGACTGGCTTCCAGCGCCAGGTTGGCCAACGCCAGTTGCTGCTGCATCTGCGCGCTGCGCCCCAGCGACAGGCGCAAGTCACTGAGGCTGCGTCCCACCAGTAAGGTGGCCAACATAAACAGCAGCACACTGAAATGCAGTTCCAGACGCTGCGGATTAAACCATGCCTCAGTCTCACCCATGCCGCGCAGCAGCGGCAGAATCAAGACCATCAGCACACTCAATACGGCCCCACAGACACTGCCCGCAAAGCCCCAGACCAACGCCAACCCCAGCATCATCACACCAATCAAGGGCAGATTCAGGGTCAACGGCAACATCCCCAGCAACCAGGGCATGCTCAGCAGCAACACCAGCAGCAGCGACCAAGGCGGCAACTGCAGCAGCACCTCGGGCACCCGCTTGTAGCCCTTGCGTGAAGTGCCACGCAGCCAGCCATGGCGACGTAACAGAGGCGTCAGATAGACCAGCAGCGGAACAGCCAGGGCAACAGACGTCAGGCTGTCGGCCAACCACAGGGTGATGCTACCGGCCAGCAACTCCGAAAGCGGTAAGTAACCGGTCAGCCAGAGGTTGCCCTGCACGCCAAGCGCCATCGGCACAGCAGGTAGCAACACGCCCAACATCATCAGACGCAGCAGATGGCTGAGGTCGGGCAAGGACGGATCGAATGGACGCAGGCGCAGGAGCCACCAGGCTAATGCAATGCCCAGTGTCTCCGAAATGGCATACAGCGGGGCCCATTGCCAATCCAGCCCCCAGAGCGGTATCGCGAACATGGCGTTCAGGTAAACCGCCAGCAGCACACGCGGCCCCCACCAGAGCACCAGCACCAGTCCTATGGCAAACGGCAGATACCAGAGCGCCGCCCCTTCAGTGAACTGGGTCGCCAGGGAAAGCCAGGTGGCAGTATGGAGCAATGGCAGCGGCAGCAACCATGTCCAGATGGAGAGACGGGGTGGGACGGCAGGCATGCTGACCTCATGTCATGACGCTGACACAGCATAGTTCAGCTCAATGATGACAGTATGCCAGCGCCCCTATGCGGCGTCGCGGGGCAGCAACAGCCCCAAGGGCAGACAAACCCGCGCTTCCAGCCCCCCCCCGAGCGGTTGCGCAACTCGACACTGCCACCGTGCAGCGCGGCAATGCGCTTGACGATGGCCAGGCCCAAGCCGGCACCCTGCCCGCCCCGGGCGCGATCACCACGGATAAAGGGGTTGAAGATACTGCCCAGCTCGGCCGGATCAATGCCAGTACCGCGGTCCAATACACTCAGCACCACGTAAGGCGCACTGCGATCACCCGACAGAGAGACCGCTACCTCAACGGCATTGCAGCCGTAGCGCAGGGCGTTCTCGATCAGGTTGACCAGCAGCCGCTTGAGTGAAACCCGGCGCAACGGGAAGGCTGGCACCGCCTCCAGGCACAGGCGCACCATTTCCTGCTTCTGGTTGTAGGGCGCCACTACCTCGCGGATCAGTTCCAGCAGATCAAGCTGCTCCAACGGCTCATCACGGCCATCACGGATAAAGGCGAGGAACTGATCGAGAATGGCATCCATGTCCTCGATATCACGCACCATGTCTTCGGTCAGCTCCGAATCGGTGTTGAGGAACTCCATAGACAGGCGCAGACGAGTCAGGGGCGTACGCAGGTCATGCGAAACACCCGCCAACATCAACTCGCGCTCGCGGGCCGCCTGCTCAACATCCTCGGCCATCTGGTTGAACGCACGGTACACCTCGGTCATTTCACTGGGCGTGTCGCTGACCGGCAGCCGCACGCTGCGGCCCTTACCCAGTTGGCGAGCGGCGAACACCAGGCGCTTAAGCGGCGCATTGAGCTGGCGCACGAAGATCCATGCCGCCGCGGTCGACAACAGGCCGATGGCCAGGAACCAGCCCAGGACACTCCAGATCCGCTGACCGCGCAGTGGATGCGGATACAGCGGCACCCGCAACCAATCGTCGCCCAGCGCAGGGGCATGCACCCAGAGCGCCGGCGGGCTCTTGGCACGCACCCGCACTTCGGTGTCGGGGCCCAGTTCAGTCTGCATCTGCCGCGCGAAAATCTCGCTATAGGGCCAATGCTGTTCAGTAGCCGGCACCTGCTCATGCGGAACGCGGGTAAGCCCGGCCGCTTCGGCGATGGTGGTGCGATCTTCCGGGTCCGCCGCCCAATAGGCACGCAGGGTCAGCGCAGCGCCGTGGCTGTATTGGCGGTCGACCAGCACGTCCTCGTTCATCATCAGATAAACCAGGGTCAGCGCCTTGGAGAACAGCACCACGATCAGCACCAGCCACAACGTGCGGGCGAAGAAGCTTTGCGGGAACCAGAGAGGGGTTTTCATGGTGACTCGATGCGGTTGTAGGGTGGATCGCGCCTCATCGATCCACCGAGCAGAAACAGAGGAGGATGAATAAAGCGTCATCCATCCTACGGCGGTTACTTGTTGCCATCCGGCACAAACACATAGCCCACGCCCCAGACCGTCTGGATATAGCGCGGTTTGGACGGATCGGGCTCGATCAAGCGGCGCAGACGGGAAATCTGTACGTCGATGGAGCGCTCCAGCGCATCCCACTCGCGGCCGCGGGCCAGGTTCATCAGCTTGTCGCGGGTCAGCGGCTCGCGGGCGTGTTGCACCAGTGCCTTAAGCACGGCGAACTCGCCGGTGGTGAGCATATGTACCTCGTCACCCTTCTTCAGTTCGCGGGTGGCCAGGGACAGTTCGTACTCGCCGAAACTCACACTTTCGTCTTCGCTACCCGGCGCACCCGGCACGACCGGGGCCTGGCGACGCAGCACGGCCTTGATCCGCGCCAACAGCTCGCGAGGGTTGAACGGCTTGGCCAGGTAATCGTCGGCGCCCAGTTCCAAACCCTGGATACGGCTGGCCTCGTCGCCCTTGGCGGTGAGCATGATGATCGGCACCTGGTTGTTCGCCTCACGCAGACGGCGGCAGGCGGACAGGCCGTCCTCGCCCGGCAGCATCAGGTCGAGCACCACCAGGTTAAACAGCTCGCGGGCCAGCAGACGGTCCATCTGTTCGACGTTTTCTACCGCGCGCACGCGATAACCCTGCTCGTCGAAGAAGCGCTCCAGCAGGCGACGTAAGCGCGCGTCGTCATCGACGATCAGGATTTTCTCGCCTTCAACGGGAAGTGCAGTGCTGCTCATTCAGGGCTCCTTGTCCGGGCATCCGCCGGGCGCGGACGCGCTGGCAGTGTGTAATAGCCGCCATTATGGCTCAGGAGCCGCAGCCAACGTGCAGTCCATTGTTAGCAGATTTTTCCCGGACGGGTTCCCGGCACGCTGCCGGGCAGTGTTTATAATGCGCGGCTTTCGTGTCTGGCCCGTGCTCTGCGTGGCCGGTTTTTCGTTTCAGTGTGGGTAGCTTTTTCTATGCTCAGCATCAACAACCGCATCGCCGAAGAACTGGGCGTACGCCCGCAACAGGTCGCCGCCGCCGTGGCGCTGCTCGACGAAGGCTCTACCGTGCCGTTTATCGCACGCTACCGTAAAGAGGTCACCGGCAGCCTCGACGACACCCAGTTGCGCACCCTGGAAGAACGCCTGCGTTACCTGCGTGAACTCGATGAGCGCCGCGCCAGCATCCTCGCCAGCATCGAAGAGCAGGGTAAGCTGACCCCTGAACTCGCGCGCGAAATCAACCTCGCCGACACCAAGACCCGGCTCGAAGATTTGTATCTGCCGTTCAAACAGAAGCGCCGCACCAAGGGTCAGATTGCCCTGGAGGCCGGCCTCGGCGAGCTGGCCGACGCACTCTTCAATGACCCGACACTAACACCGGAAAATGAAGCAGAACGCTTTATCGACGCCGAAAAGGGCTTTGTCGACATCAAGGCCGTACTCGAAGGCGCCAAGTACATCCTCATGGAGCGCTTCGCCGAGGACGCCAACTTGCTGGCCAGCCTGCGCAGCTTCCTCAAGGACAACGCCATCCTCAGCGCCCGCGTGGTTGCCGGTAAAGAGACCGAAGGCGCCAAGTTCCGCGACTATTTCGAGCACGACGAGAAGTTCAAGGGTGCACCGTCGCATCGCGCCCTGGCGATTTTCCGGGGCCGTAATGAAGGTGTTTTGAGCGCCAGCCTGAAAGTTGGCGACGAGCTGCCAGGCAGCATGCACCCCTGCGAAAGCATGATTGGCGAGCGCTTCGGCATCAGCGCCCGTGGCCGCGCCGCCGACAAATGGCTGAGCGAAGTGGTGCGCTGGACCTGGAAGGTCAAGCTCTACACCCACCTGGAAACTGACCTGTTCGGCGAACTGCGTGAAGGCGCAGAAGACGAAGCCATCAACGTCTTCGCGCGCAACCTGCACGACCTGCTGCTCGCCGCGCCGGCCGGCCCACGTGCCACCCTGGCGCTGGACCCGGGCCTGCGCACCGGCTGCAAAGTGGCCGTGGTCGATGCCACCGGCAAAGTGCTGGAAACCGCCACCGTCTACCCGCATGCGCCGCGCAATGACTGGGACGGCACCCTGGCGATCCTCGCCAAGCTGTGCGCCAAACACGCAGTCGACCTGATCTCTATCGGTAACGGCACCGCCAGCCGCGAGACCGACAAGCTGGCCGCAGACCTGATCAAAAAGTTGCCAGGCCTGAATCTGACCAAGGTCATGGTGTCCGAGGCCGGCGCTTCGGTGTATTCGGCCTCCGAATTGGCGGCCAAGGAATTCCCGGACATGGACGTGTCGCTGCGTGGCGCGGTGTCCATCGCCCGTCGCTTGCAGGACCCGCTGGCCGAGCTGGTGAAGATCGACCCGAAATCCATCGGCGTCGGCCAGTACCAGCATGATGTGTCGCAGCTCAAGCTGGCGCGCTCGCTGGATGCGGTAGTCGAGGACTGCGTAAACGCCGTCGGCGTCGATGTGAACACCGCCTCCGCCGCCCTGCTGGCACGCATCTCCGGGCTGAACACCACCCTGGCACAGAATATTGTCGCCTTCCGCGACGCCAACGGCGCGTTCAACAGCCGCGCCGACCTGCTTAAGGTGCCGCGCCTGGGTGACAAGACCTTCGAACAGGCCGCCGGCTTCCTGCGCGTGATGAACGGCAGCAACCCGCTCGACGCCTCCGCCGTGCACCCGGAAACCTACCCACTGGTGCAGCGCATCGCCGCCGACACCGGCCGCGATATCCGCTCGCTGATCGGCGACTCGGCCTTCCTCAAGCGCCTTGATCCCAAGCAGTTCACCGACGATAAATTCGGCCTGGTGACCATCGGCGATATCTTGAGCGAGCTGGAGAAACCCGGCCGCGACCCGCGCCCGGAGTTCAAGACTGCCGAGTTCCAGGAAGGCGTGGAAACCCTCAGCGACCTCAAGCTGGGCATGATGCTCGAAGGCGTCGTCACCAACGTGACCAACTTTGGCGCCTTCGTCGACATCGGCGTGCACCAGGACGGTTTGGTGCACATCTCGGCGCTGTCGGAGAAGTTCATCAAGGACCCGCACGAGGCGGTCAAGGCCGGCGACGTGGTCAAGGTCAAGGTCATGGAAGTCGACATCCCACGCAACCGCATCGCTCTGTCGATGCGCATGGGCGATACCCCCGGCGAGAAAATCGAAGGCCCGCGCGGGGGTCAATCCCGAGGTGGCAAACCTGCCGGCAATGCGCCGCGCAGCGAACGCCACTCCAGCCAGGATAAGCCCGCGCCGGCCAGCGGTGGCATGGCGGCGCTGTTTGCCAATGCCAAACAGCTGAAGAAATAAGCCAGCGCCCACGGACATAACCATTATGTCCGTGGGCCATGCGCCCGCCCCTGCCGCGTCGCCCGGATGCAAAAGCACTGCGCCCAGCTATAACCTTCTTCACCCACCTCGGGTTATAAAGCGCTACCGACCGCTGAAAGCGGTTTTCTCGCCCCCTTGTAGAGCAGGCTTGTCGTCCCCATATTGGGGCGACCGATGCGTGAAGGAATGCAATCTTGAGCGACCTGTTACCCCGCCGCCTGGCCCAGCTTGGCGAGCGCGCCAACCTCTCCCTGCTTTCCCAGTGCCTGCACGGTATCGAGCGCGAATGCCTGCGCGTCGACGGCAACGGCCAGTTGGCTCTGACCCCGCACCCGGCAGCCCTCGGCTCGGCGCTGACCCACACGCAGATCACCACGGACTATTCCGAATCGCTGCTGGAATTTATCACCCCGGCCGAGCCTGATCCGCACACGACCCTGGCTGACTTGGAGCAGATCCACCGTTTCGCCTACAGCAAGCTGGACGGCGAATACCTGTGGAGCCCTTCGATGCCCTGCGCCCTGCCGGACGAGGAAACGATCCCCATCGCCCGCTATGGCAGCTCGCATATCGGCGAACTCAAATACGTCTACCGCAAGGGCCTGGCCCTGCGTTACGGCAAGACCATGCAATGCATTGCCGGCATCCACTACAACTTCTCCCTGCCGGAAGGGCTGTGGCAGCTGCAGCAGCAGGCCGAAGGCGACACGCGCAGCGCGCGGGATTACCAGTCGGCACGCTATATCGCGCTGATCCGCAATTTCCGCCGCTACAGCTGGCTGCTGATGTACCTGTTCGGTGCCTCACCGGCGCTGCACAAGGGCTTTATGCGCGGCCGCCCACATCAGTTGCAGGAGCTGGACGCAGAAACCCTCTATCTGCCCTACGCCACCAGCCTGCGCATGAGCGATCTGGGCTATCAGAGCAGCGCCCAGTCCGGCCTGACGCCCTGCTACAACGACCTGGCCAGCTACACCGACAGCCTGCGTCAAGCGGTCGGCACGCCCTACCCGCCCTACGTAGAAATCGGCGCGAAGAAGGGTGGCGAGTGGCTGCAGCTCAATACCAACATCCTGCAGATCGAAAACGAGTACTACTCGAACATCCGCCCGAAACGCGTGACCTACAGCGGCGAGCGGCCGATCCAGGCGCTGATGGCCCGTGGTGTGCAATACGTTGAAGTGCGCTGCCTGGACATCAACCCGTTCCTGCCGCTGGGTATCGATCTGACCGAGTCGCGCTTCCTCGACGCCTTCCTGCTGTTCTGCGCACTGGCTGACAGCCCGCTGCTGCAAAGTGGCGAATGCCATGCCTGCACCGACAATTTCCTCAGCGTGGTCAAGGAAGGCCGCCGCCCAGGCCTGCAGCTGCACCGCAATGGCCAGCCGGTGGCGCTACAGGCCTGGGCCGATGAGTTGCTGGAACAAATCCGTCCGCTGGCCGAGCTGCTCGACCAGAACCAGGGTAGCAATGCCCATAGCCTGGCCTTGCAAGCGCAACAGGCGAAGGTCGCCGACTCCAGTCTGACGCCGTCTGCCCAGGTGCTGGCGCAACTGCAACAAGGCCTGAGCTTTACCGAGTTCGCCCTGCGCCAGAGCAAGCTGCATGCCGCTTACTTCCGCAGTCAGCCGTTGAGCGCCGAACAGCAAGCGGCCTTCGAGGCCAGCGCCGCGCAGTCGCTGCAGGAGCAAGCCGAGCTGGAAGCACACGAAGAGGGCGACTTCGACAGCTTTGCCGCTGCCTATCAGGCCAGCATCCTGGCGCTAGCTGTTTAACGGCAAAGAATGCCGGCTCGCGCGCAGCCGGCATTTCGCCAACTGCATCACATAAACCACCAGTGGTGGCAAAAGTGGGATCAGCGGCAACACCTCGCCCAGAGCATGCAGCTAGCATCATAGGGGTCAATCTACTGCGAGCTGCCGCTATGGCCTGCGCCGACCTCACCACGGAAGATGCCCAGCACTGGAGCCTGGAAAGCCTCAACAAGGCTTACCAACAGGGCTACATGGCAGGGCTGACCGGACAGACCAACGCCCCGCGCGGGCTAGCCGCCGACGTGCTGATCGCTGCCTGGGAAGCCGGCTGGGACGACGGCCACCAGCAATTCGAACTGCACCACCGTCACAGCGCCTGACTACCTATAGCCCACTACTCCTCGCGCACTGCGTGCCAGCCCCCAGCTGAAACACGCGCTGAGTCAACTCAGCACGCGATTCAACGGCCTGACAGCGGCGGTGTGCGTGGCGGGATCTGGCGTTTTGAGCCGGTGGACTCAAACGCGGCCGCCAAACGCAGCAACGCCGAGTCGTCGTAAGCACGGCCGGCAAAGGTCAACCCGACCGGCATGCCAATATCCGCCATCACGCCCATCGGCACGGTCACGGTGGGCACGCCCAGGTGCCGAATGGCCAGGTTGCCATTGGCCACCCACACCCCGTTGCTCCAGGCGATGTCGGCCGAAACCGGATTGATATCGGCATCCGCCGGGCCAACGTCAGCCACCGTGGGGAACAGCACGGCGTCGAGGCCGAGGCTGTCCATCCAGTCTTCCAGATCGATCTTGCGCGTGTGCTCCAGGCCACGCAGGCCGTCGGGCAGCGTTTCGATTTCGTCCCAGTTCTTCAGGCCGCGTTTGGCCATGTTGACGTATTCATCCATACCGGCGGCCAGGTCGCCTTCGCGGTTGGGCAAGGTGCCGGGGTCATGGGGGAAAATTTGCGGGCCGTCGACATCAGCCAGGCGATTCAGCTTGGGGTCGCCGTTGGCCCGCAAAAAGTCATCAAACGCCCAGCCGCTCAGTTCCCACAACTCGTCATGCAAGAACTCGGGCGTAACGATACCCCGGTTGTACACGGTCGGCGCACCGGGGCGGTCACCTTCACAGTTGGACACCAGTGGGAAATCCACTTCGATCACCTCCGCGCCGGCAGCCTCCAGCGCCTGGCGCGCCTGCTCCCAGAGCGCGATGACGGTAGGCCGGGTGTGGATGCGTTGGCCGGTCGGCCCGCCGATGCCAGGGTTCTCGCTGGTGCCAGCGGCATCATCCTTGTTGATAAACATGCGCGGCACACCCAAACGCTTGCCGGCCAACGCGTCAGCCTTGGCAGCGAGTTGGGCGTAGCCGGCCGGACGGACGTCCGAGGCTTTCGGGATCGGCACCCAAGACTGCAAACGCCAGAGGTCGCCGCGCGTGTCGGCGTCATCGGCGACCACCACCTCCAGCACCTCCAGTAGATCGCTCATGGTGCGCGCATAGGGCACCACCACGTCCATGGTCGGCGTCAGCGGCCAATTACCCCGCACCGAAATCACCCCGCGCGACGGCGTATAGGCACACAAACCGTTATTCGAGGCCGGGCCGCGCCCGCTCGACCAGGTTTCTTCAGCCAGCCCAAAGGCGGCAAAGCTGGCGGCGGTGGCCGTACCGGCTCCGTTAGACGAGCCAGAGGCAAAAGGTGCAGTCAGGTAGGCGGCGTTGTAAGGGCTTTCCGCACGGCCATAGACGCCGCGCTGCATGCCACCGTTGGCCATGGGCGGCATATTGGTCTTGCCCAGGCAAATAGCTCCACCGGCGCGCAGACGCTCCACGGTAAAGGCATCACGGTAGGCGATCAGGTCTTTGAAGGCCGGGCTGCCAGACGCGGCCGTCAGCCCTTTGACCAGGTAACTGTCTTTGGCGGTATACGGAATGCCATCCAGCGGGCCGAGGGTTTCACCCCGGGCGCGACGCGCATCGGAGGCCTGAGCTTCCTTAAGGGCGTCCGGGTTACGCACCACCACGGCATTGAGGCGGGTCGGTGTAGCAGGACCGTCATAAGCATCAATGCGGGCGTAATAGGCCTGCACCAACTCGACCGCCGTTGTGCGACCGGCTGCCAGTGCGGCGCGCAGTTCGGCAATGGAAAGCTCGGTTACTTCGATCATGTTGTCACCACCTAAGGGATGCGGGTTATGCAGTGCGCACACTGCCGTGTGAAGTAAAGGTTGGTTGGCAGCACCCGTCAGCCAGCATGGCGCTGCACACACTCGGCACTCAATCCGTTTTAACGCGAGGTTTACGCTGGGCATGCGAAACCAAACGTCGATGTAAAGAACCCCTGTAACCAGATTTTTATTCGATATTAATCGATAAAAAACGCTTCAAGGAAGATTTTTATGCTTCAAAAGCCGATTTTTATCGGCTATAAATAGCCCATCCACTGCAACGAGCCTGCACCCACGCTACGCTAACACTGCACTGTTCGCGTCAGATGACCGCCGCACAGCGCCTGTGTAAGGTAGCAGCCCATGCCGGACATCGACTGCCACCCACCCAGCCGCCTCATTTTTGGTGAACCTATGACAGCCCTGACCACCACCCCACGCGCCGATGGTTTTCGCATGCCCGCCGAGTGGGAACCTCACAGCCAAACCTGGATGGTCTGGCCGGAGCGCCCGGACAACTGGCGTTTGGGCGGCAAACCGGCGCAGGCGGCCTTCACGGCCGTGGCCAAGGCCATTGCCGAATTCGAACCCGTGACGGTTGCCGTGTCTGCCGGGCAGTACGAAAACGCCAGCGAGCGTCTGGCCCACCCCCATATCCGCGTGGTGGAGATCACCACCGACGACGCCTGGGTCCGCGACACCGGCCCAACCTTTGTGACCAACAGCGGCGGTGAAGTGCGCGGCGTGGACTGGGCCTTCAATGCCTGGGGCGGCCATAACGGCGGGTTGTACGCCAGCTGGATGCGTGACGATCAGGTGGCGCGCAAAATCCTGCAGATCGAAGGGTGCGCCCGCTACCGCACCGATGACTTGGTGCTGGAAGGTGGCTCCATCCACGTCGACGGCGAAGGCACCCTGATCACCACCGAAGAATGCCTGCTCAACCCCAACCGCAACCCGCACCTGACGCGCGAGCAGATTGAGCAGTACCTGGCGGATCACCTGGCCATCGACACGGTGATCTGGCTGCCGGACGGCCTGTTCAATGACGAAACCGACGGCCACGTTGACAACTTCTGCTGCTACGTGCGCCCCGGTGAAGTGCTGCTGGCCTGGACCGATGACGCCAATGACCCCAACTACCCGCGCTGCCAGGCCGCCATGCGCGTGCTGGAAAATGCCCGTGACGCCAAAGGTCGTCAATTAATCGTGCACAAAATGCCGATTCCCGGCCCGCTGTATGCGACCGATGAAGAATGCGCAGGGGTGGACCTGGTGGCCGGCACTCAGGAGCGCGATCCGTCGATCCGTCTGGCGGGCTCCTATGTCAACTTCCTGATCGTCAACGGCGGCATCATCGCGCCCAGCTTCGAAGACCCTAAAGATGCCGAAGCCCAGGCCATTTTGGCTCGCCTGTTCCCGGCGCACCGGGTGGTGATGGTGCCCGGGCGGGAAATTCTGCTGGGCGGTGGCAACATCCACTGCATCACCCAACAACAGCCTGCCCCTCAAGGACGCTGAGGGTTAGCGCCCCGACTGCAGAGGGGCGCTACTCGTCCTCTATCACATTGGTGAACTGACCGATCGCATCAACCACCCGCTGCGCTTCATCACGGATTTTCAGGATCATCTCACCGGCCTGATTGACCAGCAGCACGCCCTTCTCCGCATGCTGCTTGCTGCCATCCATGCCACTGACGGCCTGCGTGGCCAGATCATGGTTAAGGCGCACCACGTCGTTGATTTCAACGGTGGCCTGACTGGTGCGCGCCGCCAGGTTGCGCACTTCATCGGCCACCACCGCAAACCCGCGCCCCTGCTCGCCAGCACGGGCCGCTTCGATGGCGGCGTTCAAGGCCAGCAGGTTGGTCTGCTCGGCAATCCCGCGGATCACCTGAACGATGCTGCTGATGCGTTCAGACTGCGCCCCCAGGGCTTCAATGCGCTGCGCCACGTCCACCAGTTCTTCAGCCACCCCCCGGACCACATGCACGGCCTCACGGACCGTCTCGCTACCGGCATCCGCGCTGCTGCCGGTTTGCCGGGCAATGCCATACGCCAGTCGAGCGGCGGCGGACTCCGCTTCACGCTGCTCAACCTGCTCGGTGATGTCAGTGGCAAACTTGACCACACCATACTGCCGTCCATTGGCATCAAACAGCGGGTTATAGGTGGCACGCAGCCAAATTGTTCTCCCACTCTTACCGACCCGCTTGAAGCGCCCTGAAAACACTTCACCGTGCGTCAGTCGCTGCCAGAAATTGCGATAGGCCTCACTGCTCACCTCTTCGTGAGCACAGAACAGCCGGTGATGTTTGCCGCGAATCTCATCGAGCCGATACCCCGTCGTACCGAGGAAGTTCTCGTTGGCCGTTTGCACCTCGCCAGACATGTTGAATTCGATCATCGCCATTGAGCGGTTGAGCGCATTCATGTAGCTCTCGTGCTGCAACTCGGCATGCATGCGCGCGGTGATATCGGTAGCGATCTTGACCACCCGTACGACCTTGCCATCGGCATTGCGCACCGGCATGTAACAGGCCTCCAGCCACACCTCGCGCCCCCCTTTGGCCACGCGCTTGTAGCGGTCGCAGAACGTCTCGCCACTGGCTAACCGTCGCCAGAACTGCGCATAAGCCGGGCTTGAGGTTTGCTCATGACTGCAAAGCAGGCGGTGATGCTGACCACGCAGTTCATCGAGGCTGTAACCCATAACCGAGAGAAACGGCTGGCTGGCATCGAGAATTTCACCCTCTGGCGTAAATTCGATCACGGCAAAGGCCTGGCGTATAGCAGCCAGGAGATGCTGATAGGACGCCAACTGCAACTGGGACTGCTGTAACTCCGTGCGAAGCGCTGTACCGAACATAGAGAGAGCCTCAAAGCGCACCCATTGGCGATGGGTGATCGGGGATTATGTGTTTGCGTATGACGCATATCGGCTTGCGTCCATTTAGTTTTAGCCCAACTTCGGACGGCCAGCAGAACGCCCGCTGCAACTGCGAGTCATGACGGACATGTGGTGACGGTGATGGTGTGACGCGAGAACGGCAGAAGGAGACGGCGGAGCCAGTAATCGCCGTTTGAACGGCCCGGGGCAGGTCAGCTTGATATGACGCGATGCGTTTAGCCTTTGCTTTTGCAGGTATTGATGCCCAGCAGCAGATACACCGGACGGAAGCGGAACACGCCAGTGGCCAGCGGGACAACGCCAGAGGCCAATTACATGCCTGCGAAGCTCAGACCCAGCAGAATCAGCCCGGCGCAACGCGCAGGTTACCGACATTGGCTTTCATCATGATCACCCGGTCTTCAGCGTTATCCGCGCCGGCGCTCCAGCACAGTAAAAGCGAGCATTCCAGCCAGCATGGCGAAGCTGAATAACAGCACTTGCCAGCGCCCGGTCAACAGCAGCGCCACGGCAGGCCCGGGGCAGATGCCTGCAATTCCCCAACCAATACCGAACAGCAAGCTGCCCCCAACCAAACGGCGATCCGGCTCACGCTTTGTCGGCATTTGCATCGGCGCACCCAGCAAGCTGGTGCGCTGCAGCCGAACCCAGCTGAATGGCAGGAATGCCACACCAATAGCAGCCGCCATCACCAAGGCAAGAGAAGGGTCCCAGGCACCGGCCACATCAAGAAAAGCCAGCACTTTGGCCGGATTCGCCATGCCCGCAGTCAGCAGGCCAATGCCAAAAAGTACGCCCGCGAGAAACGCCACCAGTTTGCGCATATCTAACCCCCCCAGCAGATGACGCAGGATAAATACGCTGGCGAATCCCGCCGCCATAAAGGTCAAGGTAGCCACCAGTGAGCGCGGCGAAAGCCGTGAGAGACCGCATACGCCATGTCCACTGGTGCAACCGGCGCCATATCGCGTGCCGACCCCGACCAGCAGGCCGGCAATCGTTAGCGCCAGCCAGCCGCTGTCGATCTGCATTTCAGGCAACCGAGTAGCCACTTGCCAAAGCAGAGGAGCAAGCAGCACACCCAGCAGAAACAGAGCTTTTTCTCCGCGCCCCTCACCACCGTCCAGCAGACTGCCGAGCAGGCCACTGATGCCAGCGATACGCCCATTCATTACGGCAAACAGACTCGCTGCCAACCCGATCAAGGCACCACCGGCGAGAGCGCTCCAAGGCGTGAAGTTGTACCAGTCGATAATCATCATTGGGCACCTGAGCAGAACAGTTGATACAGGGTGCTGATCACCGCCAGCGCCGCCGGACTGCTGATGCAGTAATAGATTTGCTTGCCGTCCCGGCGGGTTGCTACCAAGCCTTCACGCCGGAGCACCGCCAGTTGCTGTGACAGCGTCGGCTGCTGAATGGCCAGCAACGCCTCCAGATCACTGACATTGCGCTCGCCTTGCGAGAGTTGGCACAGCAACAACAGGCGGTCCGGATTACTCAACGCTTTGAGCAATTGCCCAGCGGCATCGGCATTGGCGCGCAGTTGCTGAATATCCAGGGGGGCGGCATCTGGGGTCATGGCCCACACTCAATTAAGATAAAAACAATCTATTCTTTTGAATATTGAATAGCAAGACTTGGTCGCCAAGCAACACAGAGGTAAAACGCAGGCAATAAAAAACCCGGAACAGAGTCCGGGTTTCGTTTGCTGCTCAGGCTGAGCTGGATGCAACAGCTCGGCCTGAAACCGCCACAATCAGAGCAGTGGCAGGGTGTAGCTGACAATCAGACGGTTCTGATCGGTATCAGCTGCGGCTTCGGAGCGCAGCGAAGCATTTCGCCACGCGAAGCCAAGCCCTTTGAAGCTGCCTTCCTGCAGCACATAGCTAACAGTCAGGTCACGCTCCCACTCTTCCAGATCACCGCCGGCGGACTTGATGTTGTCACCTTTCATGTACAGCACGTTCGCGGTCAGACCCGGAACTCCAACCTTGGCGAAATCGTAGCCATATTGACCAATCCAAGTGCGCTCACCTGCACGGCCGAAGTTGGTGATCTGACGGTCAGTGACCAGATAGGTGGTCGCCCCGCCCTGGCCTGGAATGGAACCCTGGTTGAGTTGGATAAAGTTGCTGTCACCGGACACCTGCTGGTAACCAGCGCTCAGCGCATGACCTTCCAGGCTGTAAGTGAAGAAGGCACTCCAGGTGCGGTTGTCGATCTCACCAGTGGTGATGCCATTACCGGCAAGGTTACGGCCGTAGTACCCAGAGCCCAGGTAACCGTCTGCACGACCAGCGGCACCGCTGTTCTTGCCATCCGAGCCGGTGTCGAAGTAGCGCAGATCCGTCTTCAGAGAGCCCGCACCCAGCTGCAGGTTATGCACCAGGCCAACAAAATGCTGTTTGTAGAAGTCGTCCAGGTTGCCGTAGTAGTACTGCAACAACAGGTCCGGGTTGACCTTATAGTCAGCACCGCCGTAATAGAACTTGTTGCTGTCGGCACCGACGCGAGCACCGGCAACAGCCAGAGACTCCGCGTTACTGGAAGTACGGCCTTTGGCATGCTCCAGTTGACCGAGAATCACAGTCAGGTTGTCGATTTCATTCGAGGTGATCTGGGCACCTTCAAAAGTCTGAGGGATCAGACGACCGTCGTTAAAGGTCACCACTGGCAGTTTCGGTTGCAATGTACCGATCTGCGCCACAGTTTTGGAAACACGGATCTTCCCAGTCAGCCCCATGCTGCTGAAATCATCCACGGCACTGCCGTTGCTTTCCAGCGGAAACAGCGCACTAGGCGTGCGATCAATACCTGCTTTGCCGGCACGACCACCGCCATCCAGACGCACACCTACCAGACCCAGTGCATCCATGCCAAAACCTACGGTGCCATCAGTAAAACCAGAGGTGTAATTAAGCTGGAACGCCTGCCCCCACTCACGCACTTGGCCAGTGTGGGACGCATTAACGCCCACATCACCCTGGCTCTCACGGTTGTCGTTATCGAAGTAGAAATTACGCATGCTGATGCTGGCTTTGCTGTCGCCAATAAAGTCGGCAAACGCCGCTTGGCTCAGAGACAAGCCCAGGGTGCTGGCCGCAACGGCCAGGGCCAGGGAGGTCTTTCTCATTATGTGTTCTCCAGTTATGTGTGGGTTGCACATCGGTGCGCTGAAAACTTCAGACAATGAAGCGGCAGGCGCGCACCGAATTCGGGGCTCATGTCGGGGCGGTGACACGCGGGCACAAACCGGTGCGGGCAATCACCACCGAACACAAGCAGGATCAGGTGAACGCGCGATGGCTCTCAGCGCGTACTGGGGAATGAGGAGTTGTATGTGGGCAGGTGCAGGTCATGGTCTGGGCTCTTCATTCTTATTGGTCGGCGGGATTCCTGGCCGTTATGAGCGAGCCCTATGCAGATACTGCGCCAGCCTGGCCGCAGCCCTTATGATGCGTAGCGTGGCGCGAAAGCAAGGCAAAACCGAGACACCTGTAGAAAGCGGAGCAAGCAGATTCTTGCCGATTAAAACCCAATAGATGGCGAATTACCGCCACATTAACTCAATCAATCACGACCTGATTCTTGCCCTGACGCTTGGCGCGGTACATGGCCGCATCGGCACGCGCATAAAGCGCATCCAGACCAGCATCGTCGGGGCGCAGGCTGGTCAGCCCCTGACTCAGGGTGATGCCAAACGTCGTGTTGTCCTGATTAAAGCTCAACCGCCGCGCATCTCGTTGCAGTCGCTCGGCAATCTGCTCAGCCAGAGCCAGTTCGCACCGGGGAAACAGCGCCGCAAACTCCTCACCACCAATACGACCAAACAAATCCCCCCGCCGCAACACCGTGGTACTCGTATAAGCCAGACGTTGCAGCACCTGATCCCCCATCTGATGGCCGTAACGGTCATTGATTTGCTTGAAATCGTCCAAATCAAGCAGCAGAAAAACCAGTGGGCTGCCGTACTCACGGGCCTGGGCAAATTCACGCTCAGCACACTCAAAGAAGTGCCGACGGTTCGCACTCTGCGTCAGTACATCGGTGGTGGCCAAACGATGCAGCTCGCCTTCCAGTTGTTTCTTTTCGGTAATGTCTTCGGCAATGCCGACGATGACATGGGGCTGCCCCAAGGGGTTCTCACGGCTGACAAAGCATTTGTCACTGAGCCAGCGGACCTGACCATCCCCGCGTAAGATCCGGTATTCACGTGCTTCTACTGCGCCCCTCTGCAGCACCTGAGCGAAGCTTGTCGAGGCGTACTCCAGATCGTCCGGGTAGATGCTATTGCGCCACTCCTCATAGCCCGCCAGCAGCAACGCGGCAGAGCGACCGAATACACGCTCATACGCTGGGCTGACATAAATGACGCGCTGAGCATCCCAGTCAAATGCCCAGAGCACCGCATTGACACTTCCCAGCAGGGTGCTGAATAACTGCTCACGCTCCTGCAGACGCGCCACCTCGCCACGGGTGTGCAACAGCGCCAGGGTCAATTCCTCCAACTCAAACTGCAGTTTGCTGTGTTCATCCATAAATACCGCCACGCATTGCTCATCGGGCCACGGAATCAGCATACGCCAGAAATCAGCAGGGGATCTGCGGAGCATAGGGTGCCAAGAAAAAGCCCGCCAATAGGCGGGCTCACGTTACGTCACCTCGACTCAGACAGCGGCCGGGCGCAATGAATAGGTCTTCAGTTGCTCAGCGAACTCACGCAGCGACTGAATACCGCTGGCTTCCGCCTCAGTGACCCATTGCTTGATGGCTTCAAGCATCTCGTGGCCATTAGCGCTGGTTTTCACCCAGATCTGCTGCAGGGCAAGGCGCTTTTCGTAAATCACCTTGAGCGCCTGGCTCTGCTCCAGCATGCGCTGGATGCGCGCCTGGTGGCCTTCATCGAGCAGGCTCGGTTCCCGCGAGAGCAGGCGCTTGGCACGATGGAAGTGGTGACGCACCGAGGCATCGGCCTTGGCCAGCTCCTGCTGGACCAGCGGCGCGATCACCAGCTTGCGGTACTGCGCCATGATCTGGAAACGGTTGTTGAGGATGGCCATGGCGGTGTCCATGTCCAGGCTGCGCTTGCCTTCGACCCGGTGAGCGATGGGCGCAACACGCTGCACCTGAGCCAGGCCGAGCAAGCTGAACAGCTTGATCCAGAACCAGCCCATGTCGAATTCCCACTTCTTCACCGACAGCTTGGCCGAATTCGGGTAGGTGTGATGGTTGTTGTGCAGTTCTTCGCCGCCGATCAGGATGCCCCAGGGCAGCAGATTGGTCGCCGCATCGCGGCATTCGAAGTTGCGATAGCCAACAGCATGGCCGAGACCGTTGATCACGCCCGCTGCCCACACCGGAATCCACATCATCTGTACCGCCCAGATGGTGATGCCGGCAGCGCCGAACAGGGCCAGGTCGATGGCCCCCATCAGCGCCACGCCGCCAACCGGGAAGCGCGAGTAGAGGTTGCGCTCGATCCAGTCTTCGGGGCAGTTCTTGCCGTAAATCCGCAGGGTTTCCGGGTTCTGCGCTTCTTCGCGGTACAGCTCCGCCCCCTTGCGCAATACGGTGCTCAGGCCCTTGATTACCGGGCTGTGCGGGTCATCGACGGTTTCGCATTTGGCGTGGTGCTTGCGATGAATCGCGGTCCATTCGCGGGTATTCTGCGCCGTAGTCAGCCACAGCCAGAAGCGGAAGAAGTGTTTCAGCGCCGGATGCAATTCGAGGGCGCGATGCGCTGAGTAGCGATGCAGGTATACCGTGACGCTGACGATGGTCACATGCGTCAGCAGCAGGGTGACCGCGATCAGTTGCCAGATCGACAAGTCGAGAAAACCGTTGTACCACATGGATCACGTGCCTCATAAAAAAGGAAAGACATGGCGGTTTTTTAGCGCACATCTGTACACATTATCCCTGACCCGGATCAGAAAACCAGTTGGTCTTTTGCATAAGAATGCCGCCCCCTGACCAACCTCTATACTGCTGCCCCCGACAATGGATTGACCCGTAGCCCATGACTGCATCTTTTAGTGCCTGGCGTTTGACCCTCGCCTACCTCCTGGCGGCCAGCCTCTGGGTATTATTCAGTGACAGCCAGCTGATCGCTCTGGGGTTGTCCCTTGAGCAGCTGGAGCGCGCGCAACTGTTAAAAGGCCTGGCCTTTGTCGGCGTGACCGGCGTTCTGCTGTTTGTCATCCTGCGCACCCATCACCGTCAGCATCAACGCAGTCGCGAAGCCCTGCAGCACAGTGAGAAACGCCTGCAACAGGCATTGGATGCCGCCCAGGACGGCCTGTGGGACTGGGACCTGCAAAGCCATCAACTGTATTTCTCCCCCGGCTACGCAGCGTTGCTCGGCACGCCCAGCGAGATCGACCAGCCACAATGGCTAGAACACCTGCACCCGCATGATCGCGAGGCCTTCGAGCGCACCTTGCAACAGCGCCTGGAGGCATCCAACCCGGCGCCCTACGAGATCAACTATCGCCTGCGCCAAGCCGATAACAGCTACCGCTGGATTCAGTTCCGCGGCCGCCTGTTGTTCAATCCATCAGGACACGCCGAGCGACTGATCGGCACCGCCTGCGACATCACCCAGCGCCGCCGTGATGAAGACAGCCTGCGCCAGGCGGCTGCCGTGTTTGATGCCACCCAGGAAGGCGTACTGGTCACCGACGCCGAGCAGCGTATCGTTCACTGCAACCCGGCCTTTACCCGTATCACCGGCTATGAACAAGCGGAAATCCTCGGCCAATCACCCAGCCTGCTGAAGTCCGGCCGTCATGACAAAGGCTTCTACGACAACCTGTGGCATACCCTGCAACAACGCGGCTCCTGGAGTGGCGAAGTGTGGAACCGCCGCAAGAACGGCGAAATCTACCCGCAGTGGCAATGCATCCGGGTGATTCATGACGAGCAAGGCGAGATCAGCCACTATGTGGCCGTGTTTTCCGATATCAGCGCCCTCAAGCGCTCGCAGCGTGAGCTGGACTACCTCGCCCACCACGACCCGCTAAGCAACCTGCCCAACCGCCTGCTGTTCACCGAGCGGGTCGAGCACGCACTGGAGCGCGACCGCAGCGACCAGCACACGGGGGCGGTGCTATTGATCGACCTCGACCACTTCAAGCACATCAACGAAAGCCTCGGCCACAACATCGGTGACCTGCTGTTGAAAGCCGTGGGGGAGAGACTCAGCGAGCAACTGGGTAAGCGCATGACCCTGGCCCGCCTCGGGGGTGACGAGTTCGGCCTGCTTTACGAACAATGCCAAAGCGCCGAACAGGCTGCGGTTATGGCGCAGCGCCTGCAAAGCTGCCTGGCCACCGGCTTCGAAGTGGCTGACCACGAACTGTTTGTGACCGCCAGTATTGGCATCTGTCTATACCCGGAAGATGCACAGGATGTCGCCCAGGTGCTACGCAATGCCGACTCGGCGCTGTTCAAGGCGAAAAGTGGCGGCCGCGAGAGCTATGCCTTCTACAGCCAGGAGCTGACGGCCCATGCCCACCAGCGCGTCGAACTGGCCAGCGCCCTGCGCCATGCGCTGGATAGCCAGGAACTGCGGGTCTACTACCAACCACTGCTCTGCCTGCATAGCCAGCAGCTGATCGGCGTCGAAGCTCTGGTGCGCTGGGAACACCCGCAACGCGGTTTGGTCGGGCCTGGCGAGTTCATCCCGATAGCCGAAGAAACCGGCCTGATCAGCGCCATTGATGCCTGGGTTCTGCAACAGAGCTGTCGACAGATGGTCGCCTGGCGGGCAGCGGGCATTAACCTGCAGTTTGTTGCGGTCAACATTTCCAGCCGCCTGTTCAGCCGTGGCGAACTGGACCTGCGGGTTGCTGAAGTATTGAGCGACAGCGGTCTACCCGCCGCCTGCCTGGAGCTTGAAGTGACCGAAAGTGCGGTGATGGATGATCCTGATACCGCCCTCAGGCTACTCGAACGCCTGCGTAACCTGGGCGTGCGTCTGGCTATTGATGACTTTGGGACCGGCTACAGCTCACTCGCCCGCCTCAAGCGCTTGCCCGTACACAAGCTCAAGCTTGACCAGAGTTTTGTCGCCGGCTTGCCTGATGACCAGGACGACATCGCCATTACCCGTGCAGTAATCGCCCTCGGTCACAGCATGGGGCTAAAGATTTTGGCCGAGGGCATTGAACGCGCGGAACAGCTTGAGTTGCTGCGTCAGCTCGGCTGTGACCATGGCCAGGGCTACCATTTCGGTCGGCCGCAGCCGGCCGCTGCACTCACAGAACAGCTGGAAAATGCCCAGCCACCCGTGTATCACGGGAGCAACAGCGTCATTCGTCCCGGGGCCTATTGATGCACACAAAGGTAAAGCCCTCGATGATCCACTGGATCGTCGGTTTCGGCAGTTTCAGCCTGGCGCTGCTGTTCATTGTCTTGGGCACGGCCGCCATCAATGAGCGTGAAGCGCTTTGGCAGATGCAGCTTACCCACCTGCATGAGGCGCAGCGCCTGGCCTTGCGCAGTGCCCAACAGAACATGGAGCACCAGGCGCAACTGCTCGGCGAAACCCTGGTTGCGGATGCCTGGCTGGTTGAACTGGTGCGTGAGGCGGCAACCCTGAATCCACAGGTTGAAGACCAGGCGCGCGCCTTGCAAAACATCCGCGGGCAACTGTTCGCACGCCTGGCGCCACGCTGGCGTAACCTGCAACAGAGCCACCCGTTCAGCCTCACCCTGCACCTGGCCGATAGCACAGTATTGCTGCGCGTACACCAGCCAGAACGCTTTGCCGACGAGCCGCAAGCCCCCCGGCGCATGTTGCTTGACGCCCTGCAGTCGGCCACCCGCAAGAGTGGTTTGGGGGATTCCGAAGAAGGCCTGGTATCACGCGCCATCATCCCGCTGCAGGTCGAGGGCAACCAGGCGCCATTGACCATTGGGGCGCTGGAGATCAGCCTGAATCTGGCGCACAACCTGCAACAGCTGGATCGCGAGCTAGGCGCAGGCATTGCCCTGCGCATGACCCGTGCGGCCTTGAGCGAATACTCCGCTGAACGCCCGGCGGGAGCATCCAGCACGCCTCCGACCTGGTACCTGGAAGGTTTCTCACGCCCCGAAGCGCAGCACTGGCAAAGCCGCAATCTGCTGCCTGAACCGGCCACAGGCGACAGCCTGCGACTGCTGCAAGACCACGGGCAGACATACCTGCTCAATCAACTGCCACTCGACCGCTATCCAGCCGTCGCCCAGCCGGGCGATGCACCGACAGTGGTCGCCCTGACCTGGCGCGACATCAGTGCACTCCATGACCATCACCAACAAGAAAAACGCTGGCTGATGGGCAAGTGGCTACTCGCCTGGCTGGCAGCAGAAGCGTTGCTGTTATTGCTCCTGCAAGCAACCCGCTACAGCAGCCAGATGCTGCTGCGACGCCATCATCAGGAACTGCAGGACAAGCATCAGCAAAGCGAAGCTTCGCGCAAGTTGCTCGGCCTGATCAGCGAAGCACAGGCGGCGTATATCAATGCGCATAACCAGCGCGAAGCCTTCGATGCCTTGCTCAAGCGGATTCTCGACCTCACAGCCAGCCAATTCGGTTTTATCGGCGAAATCCTTGCCGATGCGCAAGGCGCCCCGTTCTTGCGCACCTTTGCCATCAGCAACATCGCCTGGGATGAACACAGCCACGCGGACTACGATATGCGTGCAGCGGCTGGCCTGGAGTTCCATAACCTCGCCAACCTGTTCGGCCAGGTCATCCGCAGTGGCAAGGCGCTGATCAGCAATGATCCGGCCAACCACCCGCATAGCGGCGGCCTGCCGTCCGGCCACCCAGCGCTGCAGGCGTTTGCCGGCCTGCCCATCCATGCCAACGGCGAACTGCTCGGCATGCTCGGCCTGGCCAACCGCGAGGGCGGCTACAGCGCTGACTTTGCCGTACAGCTGCAACCCCTGTTGACCACCCTCGGCCAACTCCTGGAAGCACTGCGCCGTGATCAGCAACGCGAACAGACTCAAGTGCACATGCAACGCCAACAGGCCGCGCTACATGCACTCAATGAAATCGCCGCCCTGCCCAAACTGAGTACCCACGAGCAACTGCGGCAGGCCCTGCAACTGGGCGCCGCGTTCTATGGCATGCCGATTGGCATCATCAGCCAAGTTGAAGGTGACACCTACCGGGTCATGGTTCAGGTATCCCCCCACACTGGCCTGCAGGACGGCCAGTGTTTCAGCTTGGGCGACACTTACTGCAGCATCGCCCTGCGCAGTACAGACGTACTGGCCATCGCCGCCATGAGTCAGAGCGAACATGCCACGCATCCCTGCTACCCGCTTTTTGCGCTGGAAAGCTATATCGGCACCAGCGTCTGGGTGGCCGGCCAACGCTTTGGCACCCTGTGCTTTGCAGCCAGCAGCGCCCGCAGCAGTTTCGACGATGCTGACGAAGAGTTCATGCGCCTGTTCGCCCGCTGGGTCGGCGCCACCCTGGAGCGTCTGCAACATGAAGAGCAGACCCGCGAAGCTCGGCGCTTTCTCCAGGCCGTACTCGACTCTGCCACCGGTGTAAGCATCATCACCAGCGATCTGGATGGTCTGATTACCCTGTTTAACTCCGGCGCCGAACGCCTGCTGGGCTACCGCAGTGCCGAAGTTATTGGCCAACACAGCCCTGTTTTGTTTCATCGCGAAGACGAAATCCAGGCTCGCGCTCACCAACTCAGCCTGCAGGAAGGCCAGGTCATCCAGGGTTTTGCCGTCCTCACCTGCATCCCGGCCAAAGGCGAGCCGGAAACGCGGCAGTGGACTTACCTGCGCAAGAATGGCGAACCGCGTACCGTCAACCTCACCGTCAGTGCCATGCGCGATGGCCGGGGCCATATCAGCGGCTACCTGGGTATTGCCAGCGACATCAACGAACTGCAGCAGACCGCCCGAGCCCTGCAAAAGAGCGAGAGTCGCTTCCGCGGCTTGGTGGCCAACCTGCCAGGGGCGGTCTATCGCTGCCGCAACGATGCGGACTGGTCGATGAGCTACCTCAGCGAAGAGATCCACAGCCTCAGCGGCTACCCGGCCTATGACTTCATCAACAACCGCATCCGCAGCTTCGCCAGCGTGGTACACCCCGATGACCTGCCGATCACCTACCGCGCGGTGGCCGCGGTCGAACGTCAGGAATCCTTCGAACTGACCTATCGCCTGCTGCATGCCGATGGCCACAGCGTCTGGGTGCGTGAAAAAGGCCGTGGCGAATATGACAACGACGGCCAGCTGCAGTGGATCTCCGGGTTTATCTGGGACATCAGCGACCGCAAAGCCGTGGAAGACCAATTGCGCCTTAGCCAACAGCGCTTTAGCAGTGCCTTCAGTACCGCGCCGCAGGGCATGGCATTGGTGTCCCTGCAAGGCCAGTGGCTGGAAGTCAACGAAGTGCTCTGCAGCATGCTCGGCTATAGCCGCGAGCAATTGCAGCGAACCAGCTTTCAGCAAATCACCCACCCTGACGACCTGGACGCCGACCTGCAGCATGTCGAAGAACTGCTGGCAGGCGAGGTCAACACCTACCAGATGGAGAAACGCTACCTGGACAGCCAGGGGCGGATCATCTGGGTGCTGCTCAGCGTCTCTCTGGTGCGCGACAGCAACGACCAACCGGTGCACTTTGTGGTGCAAATCCAGGACTTCAACGAACGCATCGCCACAGAAATGGCCATTCGTGAACGTGAGGATTACCTGCGAGCCCTGCTCGACAACGTACTCGATGCGATCATCACCATCGACCAGCAGGGCTATATCGAAACCTTCAACCACGCTGCCGAACGTATTTTCGGCTATAGCCACCTGGAGGTTTCCGGGCACCGTGCCACCCTGTTGCTGCCCGAGCCGCAACGTTCGATGCGCGCCCGCTACCTCAGTCATTTCCTGAAAACCGGTATCCAGCAGATGCTCGGTAAGGAAATCGAACTGACGGCCCTGCGCAGCAACGGCGAAACCTTCACCATCGAGCTGGCCATCTCACAGATCAGCCACCAGGGCGAACGGCGTTTTATTGCGGTGATCCGTGATATCGAGGAGCGTAAACGCATCGAACGGATGAAAAACGAGTTCGTCTCCACCGTCAGCCATGAACTGCGTACACCATTGACCGCCATCGCCGGCTCCCTCGGTCTGGTCAACGGCGGCGCCCTCGGTGCCGTGCCCGCCGGCATGCAGCAAATGCTGCAAATCGCCCAGGACAACAGCCAACGCCTCAACCTGCTGATCAATGACCTGCTGGACATGGAAAAACTGGTCGCGGGCAAGATGTTCTTCGAACTGCGGCCCGAGCCTCTACAGCCGCTACTGGAACAGGCCATCGAAGAGAATCAGCCGTATGCCGAGCACTTCCGCGTACAACTGAAATTGCAAACCGAAGCCACCCCAGCCGTGGTGCAGGTTGACCGCCTGCGCCTGGCACAAGTGCTGGCCAACCTGCTGTCCAACGCAGCGAAATTCTCTCCTGCCGGGCAGACGGTTGACGTACAGGTGACCCATCAGGGTCAGCAGGTCAGGGTCAGCGTCAGCGACCATGGCCCGGGCGTGCCGGAAAATTTCCAATCGCGGATTTTCAGCAAGTTTTCCCAAGCGGATGCCACCGATACCCGACAGAAAGGCGGCACAGGCCTGGGCCTGGCCATCAGCAAGGAAATCATCGAGCGCATGGACGGCCGCATTGGTTTCGACTCGCCGCCCGGACAGGGCGCGACTTTCTGGTTTGAACTGACTAATCTGGCTGCAGAACCGACACCTGAGTCGCTCTCCAGCGCCGAGAACACCTGATATGCCTGAACTACAGCGCATCCTGCATGTGGAAGACGACCCTTCAATCCAGGCGGTGGCCAAACTGGCGCTGGAGGCCGTTGGCGGCTTCCAAGTGCTCAGCTGTGCCAATGGCCAGGATGCACTGGATCAACTGCAAGACTTTGCCCCGGACTTTATCCTGCTGGATGTGATGATGCCGGACATGGACGGGCCGCAAACCCTGGCACGAATCGCCCAACTCATCGACATCAACCAGGTGCCGGTGGCATTCATGACCGCCAAGGTACAGCCGGCGGAAATAGCCCTCTACCGCAGCCTCGGCGCCCGTGATGTGATCATCAAGCCCTTCGACCCGATGCAACTGGCCGCCCAGGTGCGGCAAATCTGGAGCCAGGCTCATGAGTAATGGCCCCCCCCCGCCGATGAACTGCAGCAACGCCTGCAGCAGCTCAGCAATGCCTTCGCCCAGCGCTTGCACGAGGAGCTGCCAGCCCTCGGCCGCAATGCCGAGGGCCTGCTGCACAGCGCCGATCCGCTGGAGCAACAACAGCACCTGCAAACCCTGCGCGATCAGTTGCACAAGCTCGCCGGCGCCGCCGGCACGTTCGGCTTCAGCAGCCTCGGCCAGCGCGCCCGTGAGCTGGAACAGGAAGCCGATCAGTGGCTGGAAACCCTGCAGCAGGAACAACAGAGCCTGCAGGACTTCAGCCGCAGCCTGCAACAGCTGGCCAGCCAGCAGTTCCAGGCCGAACGTCAACAGGAGCAGGCCCCGCAGCCCTTCAAGACGCCACGCGTCAACAGCAGCGCGCGGCGCATCTATATCCTCGAAGATCAGCGTGCGATTGGCGAAAGCATGCGCCTGACACTGAATAACTTTGGTTACCAGGCCGAACACTTCACCCGCATCGCCGAGCTCGACGCGGCCCTGCAAAAGCAGTTGCCGGACGCGCTGATCGTCGACGTCAACCTGCCTGACGAAGCCCTCACCGGCCTGGAGTATGCCGCCAACCTGCAACAGCGCCTGGATGAACCGCTGCCGCTGCTGGTGATTACCACTCAGGACGACTTTGCCACCCACCTACAAGCCGTGCGTGTCGGCGCCCTGGGCTTCTTCACCAAGCCGGTGGACATCCCGCAACTGGAAAACCGTCTGGAACGCTGCTTTGCCCAGCAACAAGGCGCGCCTTACCGGGTTTTGATCATTGACGACGACCGCGAACTGGCCAGCCGCTTCAGCCTGATCCTGCGCGGTGCCAACATGCTGGTGGAAATGCTCCACGAACCGGCAGAGATCTTTTCCCGCATGCGCAGCTTCAACCCCGAAGTGGTGCTGCTCGATGTCAGCATGCCCGGCTGCACCGGCCCGGAGCTGGCGCAGATCATCCGCATGAACGACGACTGGCTGCGTGTACCGATCGTTTACCTCTCGGCCGAAACCGACATCAACCGACAGATGAATGCCCTGATCAAGGCGGGCGATGACTTCGTCACCAAACCGATTTCCGACAACGCCCTGGTGGCGGCCGTGTTTTCCCGCGCCCAGCGCGCGCGCCTGCTGAGCAACGCGCTGTCGCGCGACAGCCTCACCGGCCTGCTCAAACACGCCGATATCAAAGAACAGGCGGCAGTCGAGCTTGAGCGTGCGCAGCGCAGCGGTAAACCGGCCAGCGTAGCCATGCTGGATATCGACTTCTTCAAAAAGGTCAACGACAGCTACGGCCATGCCGCTGGCGACAACGTCATCCGTGCCCTGGCCAACCTGCTGCGCCAGCGCCTGCGGCGCATCGACAGCCTTGGCCGCTACGGCGGTGAAGAATTCCTTGTGGTGCTGCCGGACTGCCCGTCTGACCAGGCGCGGCGCATTCTCGATGAAATCCGCCAGCGCTTTGCCGAACTGCACTTTATCGCCAATGGCCTGCAGTTCTCGGTCACCCTGAGCGCCGGCATTTCCTCCACCGAAGATGCACCAACAGGTGCCGATGATCTGCTGGATAAAGCAGACCGCGCGCTGTACGCGGCCAAGCACAACGGGCGCAATCAGGTGCGCTGAAGCTGGCCATGAACCTAACTATTCGCGCCTGTAATGCCGCGCAGCTGCCGACGGCCCTGCTGCTGGAAGCCGATCCGCATCTACCGTATGTGCAAGCCTACCTGGCGGACGGTCACTGCTACCTCGCCGAGCTTGATGACCTGGTCGTCGGTCTCTATGTGCTACAGGCGCGCGGCCCTGGAATCCTGGAGCTGATGAATATCGCCGTCGACCCTAACTGCCAGGCCCAGGGCATCGGCACGCAACTGCTGCAGCACGCCCTGCACAGCGCCCGGCAACTGGGCGCAATGCGCCTGGAAGTCGCCACCGGCAGCTTTGGCCACCAACTGACCTTCTACCAGCGCGCCGGGCTTCGGGTGTATGCCGTCGAGCCGGATTACTTTCTTCGCCACTATCCCGAACCGCTATTCGAACAAGGTTTGCAGCATAAAGATCGTCTGCGTTTAGCCATCGATCTCAACTAGGCCAAACGTCTTTGCACTTGGTTTTATGAAATTTATGGCGTAGATTTTCATGAAATTATTTAAATAGAATTTCATGAGGCGCACCATGTTCAAACAATCCGCCCAGCACATCGGCACCTACTACGCCGGCACCTACCCCGGCGCCATCCCGCTGCGCCCGCGCCTGCAGGAAGCGTTGCAATGCGATGTGCTGATTATCGGCGGTGGTTTCAGCGGGCTGCACAGCGCGCTGCGCCTGGCTTTGGCGGGCAAGAAGGTGGTACTGCTGGAGGCCAGTCGCCTGGCCTGGGCGGCCTCCGGGCGCAACGGTGGTCAGGCGCTGCCGGGCTGGTCCTGCGATATGCCGCCGTTTGAGAAGGCATTAGGCCTGGAGCGCGCCCGTCGCCTGTGGGACAGCATGGTCTGGGCAGCCGAAGAAATGCGCGAGCTGCCCGAGCGGCATCAGTTCGATATTGATTACCGCACCGGCGCCATCTACACCGCCGTGCTGCCGCGTCGCGTGCGCCAACTGCAGGACAGCATCGAAGAAGCCGAACACAAATACGGCTATAACCAGCTCAGTTTTATCCCGAAAAACGAATTGCCGCAGTGGATTGCCAGTCCGCGTTACTTGGCCGCCGTGCACGACAGCGGCGCGGCCCACCTCAACCCGCTGAAACTGGCCCAGGGCCTGGCCGATGCCATCGAGAAAGCGGGCGGCAAGATCTTCGAGCAGAGCAAGGCACTGAGTTATCAAGAAACTGCGGACGGTTATGTAGCGCGCAGCGAACACGGCGAGGTGCGCAGCAATGTGCTGGTACTGGCCTGCAACGCCTACATCGACAAGCTCGATCCACAGCTGTCGAAGCGCCTGCTGCCGGTGGGCTCCTACCAGGTCGCCACCGCGCCGCTGGACCCGGAGCTGGCACGTTCGCTGTTCCCGCGCGGCACCTGCGCCATCGACAACCAGTTCGTCCCCGACTATTTCCGCGTCACCCCGGACAACCGCCTGCTGTTCGGCGGCGGCTGCACCTACTTGGGCGGCATCCCCAAAGACGTACCAGCGGCCACCCGGCCGTATCTGGAGCGGGTGTTCCCGCAACTGCGCGGCGTGCAGATCGACTACGGCTGGGGCGGGCATATCGACTGCACGATGCACCGCACCCCGGACGTCGGCCGCAGTGGGCAGAAGTACTGGCTGCAGGGCTTCTCCGGCCACGGCATCCTGCCGACCCTGGCCGCCGCCCGTGCGGTCAGCGACGCGATCCTCGGTGACGCCGACCTGCTTGAGCTGTACCAGGGCCTGAGCAACCCGCGTTTCCCCGGCGGTGATTTACTGGCCGCGCCGATCGAAGCCGTGGGCAAGGCCTGGTATCGCCTGCGCGACGTAATTTGAAATCTGTCTTCAAGCTACTGCGCTCGGTGATGCTGTGTTGAAACACGCCTCAGAATGCTCATTTACAACCCGTAAACTCCGCTTCTTCGGCGCGTTTCGCCTTGCCTCACCTTCGCTCGCGACGCTTGAAAACAGATTTATACAAAGGACATGAGTATGGACATGCAGGAAGAAGTCGAAGGTCTGGCGATCCTGATCCGCGACCTGCGCAAGCACAAAAACCTCACCCTCGGTGAGCTGGCGGCGCGCATCGACCGTTCGGTGGGCTTTCTCTCCCAGGTCGAACGCGGCCTGTCACGCCCTACCGTGGCCGACCTCACCGCGATCAGCGAAACCCTCGGCGTGCCGACCACCTATTTCTACAGCCTGAGCAAGCCGCGCGACGTGCCCTGGGTCACCCGACCGGGCGAGCGCCGCACGCTGTATTACGCCGGCGGCATCACCGATGTACTCGCCTCGCCGACCATGGCTGGCGGCTTCTCCATGCTCGAAAGCCGTTTGGACCCGGGCGCCACCAGCGGCGACGGGCATTTGAACGACAGCTCCGAACAAGGCGGCTTTGTCCTCGAAGGCGAGCTGACGATCTGGTACGGCGACGCCGCCGAGCCGGTCACCCTCGGCCCGAATGACAGTTTCCAGCTGCCGCCGCATGCGCAGTTTCGCTACGCCAACCTTTCCGATTCCCCCACACGAGTGCTCTGGGTCTTCACCTGACCCACGCAGATAGCCGCCATGACAATAACAACAGCATTCCCCGACCTGCTCAGCGAAGTCCGCGCCTTCCGCAGCGCCCACCCCGAAGTGCGCTATGTCGACCTGATCAGCCTGGACATCCCCGGGCATTTCTACGGCAAGCGCTACCCCATCGACATGCTGGAGAAGGTCGCCGCCGGCAGCCCGCTGAAAATCCCGCAGAACTGCGTGCTGCTCGGCGTGCAGGGCGGCCTGCACCCGATTGGCGATTACTGCTTCAACGACGGCGACCCGGATGCACCGCGCCGGCTGATCCCTGGCACGCTCAAGCCGGTGCGCTGGGAAAGCCAGCCACTGGGGCAGATGCTGATCAGCTCCGACGGCACCGCTGCGCCCATCGAATTCGAACCGCGTGAAGTCCTCGCCCGCGTGCTCAAGCGCCTGGAAGCACGGGGTATCCGTCCGGTGGTGGCCTTTGAACTGGAGTTCTACCTGTTTGATCGCATGCTGCAGGACGGCCTGCCGCAGTTCCCACGCGACCCGCTGTGCGGCGATGCCGACGATCAGCCGAACATGCACATCGAACGCCTGTCGCGCTTTAGCGATGTGCTGCACGCCATCGTCGACGCCGCCAATGAACAGGGCATCGACGCCAACGTGATCACTGCCGAGCTTGGCCCTGGCCAGTTCGAGATCAACTTCGGCCATTGCGACGACGGCCTGCGCGCCGCCGACTGGGCCGCCCTGTTCTGCCGCAGCACCCGCGGCGTGGCGCTCAAACATGGCCAGCGCGCCAGCTTTATGAGCAAGCCCTACCTGCACGCGCCGGGCAGCGGCATGCATGTGCATGTCAGCCTGTATGACGCCGCCGGCCACAACCTGCTGGCCGCCGATGAGCAGCGCCCGCTGCGCCACGCCGTGGCCGGTTGCCTGGAGCTGCTGCCGCACTGCATGCCGATCTTCGCCGCCAACCACAACGCCTTCCGCCGCTACGGCGCCATGGTCAACGCCGCCAGCCGCGCCAGCTGGGGCTTCGAGGACCGCGATGCGTGCATCCGCATCCCCGAATCGGACGGCAAGAACCTGCGCATCGAACACCGCCTGGCCGGCGCCGACGCCAACCCCTATCTGGTGCTGGCGGCGATCCTCACCGGCATGGAGTCCGGCCTGGATGCGGGTAAAGAGCCGATTGCGCCGCTTAACGAAAACCGCCAAAGCGGCATCGACTTCCCGCAGGACATGCTCGGCGCAGTCAGCGCCATGCGCGACCACCCGGTGGTCAACCAAGGCCTGGGCGAGGAATTCGTGATGGTTTACTGCGAAAACAAGCGCCAGGACCATCTGGCCTTTATGCAAGAAGTCACTCCGCGGGAATACCGTTGGTTTCTCTGACGGACAGCGCGCCCGTTGCATTGGCAGCGGGCGCGCGACTTCAACGCAATAGGTACACCGCCAGCCCAGCCAGTGCCGACACCAGCAACACCTCCATCACCCCGCGTTTGAAGTGCAGCAGCGCCAGCGCAGCCGCCACGGCCAGCAGTGCCGATGGCCAGTCGAAAGCCCCGCCGAAGCCCTGTGGCCAAAGCACGTGATAGGCGAAAAACAGTGCCAGGTTGAGGATTACGCCCACCACCGCCGCGGTAATACCGGTCAGCGGCGCGGTGAATTTCAACTCGCCATGGGTGGATTCCACCAGTGGCCCGCCAGCGAGAATGAACAGAAACGACGGCAGAAAAGTGAACCAGGTGACCAGCACCGCCGCCACGGCACCACTGGCAAAGCCCGACTCGCCGCCGAACACCGGCTGCAGATACGCACCGACAAACGCCACAAACGCCACCACCATGATCAGCGGCCCCGGCGTGCTTTCGCCCAGCGCCAGGCCGTCGATCATCTGCGTCGGCGTCAGCCAGCCGTAGTGATCGATCGCGCCCTGATACACGTAGGGCAGCACCGCGTACGCGCCACCAAAGGTCAGCAGGGCCGCCTTGGTGAAGAACCAGGCCATCTGCGTCAGCGTGCCGTCCCAGCCGAACAGCCAGGTCAGCAAGCCCATCGGCAGCAGCCAGAGCAACGCCCCCACCACCAGCAAGCCCGCCAACCGCGACGGTTTAAAGCGCGTGTGCGGCAGTACCGGGCTGTCATCATCAATCAGCGCCGGGCCGTAAGACGCTTGAGCCGCCGGATGCCCACCCGCGAGGCTGAATGACTGCGGCAACAGACGACCGCCGAGGTAGCCACACAGTGCAGCCCCCAGCACGATCAGCGGAAATGGCAGGTTAAACACAAAGATCGCCACAAAAGACGCCCCGGCAATGCCCCACAGCCAGCGGTTGCGCAACACGCGCCCACCTATCCGCCAGGCCGCCTGCGCGACAATCGCCGTAACCGCCGGTTTGATGCCGTAGAACAGTCCCGCCACCCACGGCACATCGCCAAACGCGATATACAACCAAGACAGCCCGATCAGGATAAACAGCGACGGCAACACAAACAGCACACCGGCGATCACCCCACCCCAGGTACGGTGCAGCAACCAGCCGATGTAGGTGGCCAACTGCTGCGCCTCTGGCCCCGGCAGCAGCATGCAGTAGTTCAGCGCATGCAGAAAACGCCGCTCGGACAGCCAGCGGCGCTTCTCCACCAACTCCTGATGCATGATCGCGATCTGCCCGGCCGGCCCACCGAAGCTGATCAGGCCAAGCTTGAGCCAGAACCAGAAGGCTTCGCGTAGGCTGACCGCAGCAGGTGCAGGGGTTTCAGGCAGATTAGACATGGCAACGCTCGCAGCAACGGGGCTGGCGCACTATAACGTGGTCGCGCGACGTTTTCCGTCAGCCTCGTGCAAGAGCCGCTGTAGATTTCCGTATACTGGGCAGCGCGCCGCCCAGGGCGGCGCCCTCCTTCAACCTGTCCGTGAAGCGCCCCGTGAAAATCCGCCAATCGATAGTAAGCCTGCTGCTGATCTGCAGTTGCCTTGTAGTTGCATCGAACACCCAGGCCGCCCCCGCCAAGCAACAGGACCTCGCCGCCGGCAGCGCCCTGCTGGTCGACCTGCAGACCAATCAGGTGCTCTACGAGCGTAACGCCGACAGCGTGGTGCCAATTGCTTCGGTGACCAAGCTGATGACTGCCATGGTCACCCTCGACGCCAAACTGCCGCTGGATCAGGTGCTGCCGATCATGATTCGCGACACCCAGGAAATGCGCGGCGTGTTCTCCCGCGTACGCGTGGGCAGCGAGCTGAGCCGCCACGATATGCTGTTGCTGGCTCTGATGGCTTCGGAAAACCGCGCGGCATCCAGCCTGGCGCACCACTACCCAGGCGGCCACACGGCCTTTGTCGCGGCAATGAATGCCAAGGCCCGCGCCCTGGGCATGAAGCATTCGCGCTTTGTCGAGCCCACTGGCCTGTCGGAACACAACGTGTCCAGCGCCCGCGACCTGGTGCTGATGCTCAAGGCCGCACGCCAGTACCCGCTGATCAGCCAGTTCAGCACCACCTCGGAAAAAACCCAGGCCTTCCGCAAACCCAACTACACCCTGGGCTTTCGCAACACCAACAACCTGGTGCGCAAGCCGGGCTGGAGCGTGCAGCTGAGCAAAACTGGCTACACCGGTGAAGCCGGCCGCTGTCTGGTGATGAACACCGTGATGAATAACCGCCCGGTGGCCTTCGTGGTGCTGGATGCCTTCGGCAAATACACCCACATGGCCGACGCCAACCGCCTCAAACGCTGGCTGGAAACCGGCAAGGTCACCGCCGTGCCACCCGCCGCCATCAGCTACCGCCAGCAGAAGTTGGCGCAGCGTCAGGCCCAGGCCGCACACTAAGCCCCCCCAAAAAACGACAAGGCCCGCAGACATAGCGGGCCTTGTTCCATCAGCGAGTCGCTCAGCCGTTATGCAAGCCGAGCAACGGCTGGCGCATGCCAAACACCAGAAAACGCGCCAGTTCCGGGAGCGGCAAGGCCTTGCTGATCAGGTACCCCTGCACCTGGTCACAACCGTACTGACGCAGCAGCGCCAGTTGTTCGGCATTCTCCACGCCCTCACCCACCACCTGCAGGTTGAGGTTGTGCGCCAGATTGATCATCGCCCGCACCAATTGCCGGTTCTCCGCACGCTCACACATGCCGCCGACAAAGCTCTTGTCGATCTTCAGCAGGGTGATCGGCAGGTTGTTCAGGTGCACGAAGGAGGAGAAGCCGGTGCCGAAATCGTCCAACGAGAAGCGCACGCCGAGACGCCCCAGGGCCAGCATGGTCTGCTGCACCTGATCGCTGCGGCGCATCACGGCGGTTTCAGTCAGCTCGAACTCCAGCCACTGCGCATCGACGCCGCGCTCTTCAATCAGACGGCTGAGGGTTGGCAGCAGCTGGCTGTCCTGAAACTGGCGAAACGACAGGTTGACCGCCATATGCAGTGCCGGCAAGCCGCGCCCGCGTAGCCACTGCATATCGCGCAGCGCACGGCTGATCACCCAGTAACCGAGCGGTACGATCAGTCCGCTTTCCTCAGCCAGCGGTACAAATTCATTGGGTGCCAGCAGACCATGCACGCTGTGGCGCCAGCGCACCAGCGCTTCCAGGCCGAGGATGCGTCCGGTTTGTAAACACAGGCGCGGCTGGTAGTGCAGCTCCAGCTCGTCACGGCGCAGGGCGCGACGCAGCTCGCTTTCCAGGTCAGCCTGGTTGCGCGCGCTGCGGTTGATCCGCTCGTCATAAACATGAAAAGAGCAGCCCTGCTGGCTCTTAGCCTGCTGCATGGCGATATGCGCGTGCCACATCAGTGGGTCGGCGCTGCTTGTGGCGCGGGAATGGGCCAGGCCGAGGCTGCAACCGATCAGCAGACTTTCGCCGTCAATCCAGTAGGGCTCGCCAAGGGCTTCGGTAATCTGCGCGGCTAAGCGCTCTGCGCGCTGCGGGTCGCGACGGCTGTCGATCAGCAAGGCAAATTCATCGCTGCCCAGGCGCGCCACCTGGTCGCCTGCCTGCAGCTGCGCCTTGATCCGCGACACCACTTGCAGAATCAGACTGTCGCCACCTTGGTAGCCGAGGGCATCGTTGGCGTGGCGGAAGTTGTCCAGATCGAGGTGGCCGAGGGTCAGGCCACGGCCTTCATACTCGGCCAGGCGCGCGGCCAACAGGGTCTGGAATCCTTGCCGATTGGCAATGCCGGTCAGGGCATCCTGATCCGCCAGGCGCTGCAAGGTGTCGTTGAGTTTGCCGTATTCACGGGCATAGCGCAGGCAGCGGCGTAGCACCTCGCTGCTGAGCTGATGACGCACCAGCCAGTCGCAGATACCCTCGGGCTCGACGTCGGGCTCGGCATCCAACAGCAGGACAATCGGCAGGGAGCAGCGCCCGGATGCGGGCAGATGACGCGGCGTGGTCAGCAGCAAGGCGTTGCTGGGGGAATCAAACAGCGCGCTGGCCGCTTCCCAGGACGGTGCGGTGATCAGGGCATAGCCACTGCCTAGCGTGCTCAGGCGCTCGCGCAGCAACTGCGCCCAGCCCGGCGTTTCCGCCAGCAAAAGCAACCGTAATGGTTCGACGAACGCGGACAAACAACTTCCCCCACTGCACAAATAAAGAGCTTTGAACCCGCTCGGATGCGTCGTAATCGACGTCTAATCACGCACATCCTTGTGTCAGTGGCGCGCCCTGCGGCATGGCAAGGACCCGAAGTGGCACCAGAGTACTGGATTAGGAAAATTAACCAAGCCTGGCTGTTTGCCATTATGTGCAGTGCAACACACTTCCAGATGGTCACAGCAGAAAGCGCCAGGCCTGTTAAAATGCGCGCCCATTTGCCCTGACGATTGACTCCATGTCCCGACTGAACCCTCGGCAACAGGAAGCCGTGAACTATGTCGGCGGCCCACTTTTGGTGCTCGCCGGCGCAGGCTCCGGCAAGACCAGCGTGATCACCCGCAAGATCGCCCACCTGGTGCAAAACTGTGGCATCCAGGCCCGCCATATCGTTGCCATGACCTTTACCAACAAGGCCGCGCGGGAAATGAAAGAGCGTGTCGGCAGTCTGCTCAAAGGCCCCGAAGCCCGCGGCCTGACGGTGTCAACCTTCCACAATCTGGGCATGAATATCATCCGCAAGGAATACGCGCGCCTGGGCTACAAACCGGGGTTCTCGATCTTCGATGATGGCGATATCAAGGCACTGCTGACCGACATCATGCAGAAGGAATATGCCGGTGATGACGGTGCGGACGAGATCAAGAACTACATCGACAGCTGGAAAAATGACCTGATCCTGCCTGAACAGGCACTGGCAGGCGCGCGCAATCCCAAGGAGCAAACCGCCGCCATCGTCTACCTGCACTACCAGCGTACCCTGCGTGCCTACAACGCCGTGGACTTCAACGACCTGATCCTGCTGCCGGTGATGCTGTTTCAGGAGCACGCCGACATCCTGGAAAAATGGCAGAACCGCATCCGTTACCTGCTGGTCGACGAATACCAGGACACCAACGCCAGCCAGTATCTGCTGGTGAAGCTGCTGGTGGGCATGCGCAACCAGTTCACCGTGGTCGGCGACGATGACCAGTCGATCTACGCCTGGCGCGGTGCGCGCCCGGAAAACCTGATGCTGCTGAAAGAGGATTACCCCTCGTTGAAGGTGGTGATGCTGGAGCAGAACTACCGCTCCACCAGCCGCATCCTCAAGTGCGCCAACATCCTCATTGCCAACAACCCGCATGCCTTCGAGAAACAGCTGTGGAGCGAGATGGGCATGGGCGACGAGATCCGCGTGATCCGCTGCCGCAACGAAGACGCCGAGTGTGAACGGGTGGCCCTGGAAATCCTCACCGAACACCTGCGCACCCAGCGCCCTTACAGCGATTACGCCATCCTCTACCGCGGCAACTACCAGGCCAAGCTGATGGAGCTGAAATTGCAGCACCATCAGATTCCCTATCGCCTCTCGGGCGGCACCAGCTTCTTCGCCCGCCAGGAGGTGAAGGACTTGATGAGTTACTTCCGCCTGCTGGTCAACCCGGATGATGACAACGCCTTTCTGCGCGTGATCAACGTACCGCGCCGCGAGATCGGCTCGACCACATTGGAAAAGCTCGGCAACTACGCCACCAGCCGCAAAATCAGCATGTACGCTGCCGCCGGCGAAATCGGCCTGGGCGAACAGCTGGATGCGCGCTACACCGAACGCCTGGCACGCTTTACCACCTGGATGGACCGGGTGCGCCAGGAGTGCGCGCAGAACGACCCGATTGCCGCCATTCGCAGCATGGTGATGGACATCGACTACGAGAACTGGCTGCGCCAGAACGCCTCCAGCGACAAGGTCGCCGAGGCCCGCATGGGCAACGTCTGGTTCCTCGTCGAGGCCCTGAAAAATACCCTGGAACGCGACGAAGACGGCGAGATGACCATCGAGGATGCCATCGGCAAACTGGTGTTGCGTGACATGCTCGAACGTCAGCAGGAAGAGGAAGAAGGCGCGGAAGGCGTACAGATGATGACCCTGCACGCCTCCAAAGGCCTGGAATATCCCTCGGTGTACATCCTCGGTGTGGAGGAGGAAATTCTTCCGCACCGCTCCAGCATCGAGGCCGATACAGTCGAGGAAGAGCGGCGCCTGGCCTACGTCGGCATCACCCGCGCCAAACGCAACCTGACCATGACCTTCGCCGCCAAGCGCAAGCAGTACGGCGAAATCATCGACTGTTCACCGAGCCGTTTCCTCGATGAACTGCCACCCGAAGACCTGGTCTGGGAAGGCCTGGAAGACGCCGCACCCGAGGTCAAGGCCGCCACCGGCAATTCGGCGCTGGCCAATATGCGTGCAATGCTAAAAAAATAACCAGCAGCACAGCCGGGCATAGATAGACGTATTTCGTCACCGCCTGCATCCGCGCTACGCTGCACCATTACATCCCGGCGCAGACCGGGTATCAGAAAGAACGACGAGGGACACCGCGTGGAAGCGCTGAAACAGAAAATTCGCGAGGAAGGCACCGTGCTCTCGGAGCAGGTACTCAAGGTTGATGCCTTTCTCAATCACCAGATCGACCCAGCGCTGATGCAGCTAATCGGCCACGAATTCGCCCAGCGCTTCGCCGGCCAGGGCATCACCAAGATCGTCACCATCGAAGCCTCGGGCATTGCCCCGGCCGTGATGGCCGGACTTGAACTGGGTGTACCGGTGATCTTCGCGCGCAAGTACCAGTCGCTAACACTCAAAGACAACCTGTACATCTCCAAGGTGTTCTCCTTCACCAAGCAGACCGAGAGCACCCTGGCCATCTCGGCCAAACACCTGGGTGCCCATGACCATGTGCTGCTGATCGATGATTTCCTGGCCAATGGCCATGCCGCCCGCGCCCTGATCGACCTGATCGGCCAGGCAGGCGCAAGCATCGCCGGCATCGGCGTCGTCATCGAAAAGTCCTTCCAGCGCGGCCGCGCCGAACTGGATGCACAGGGCTACCGCGTCGAGTCGCTGGCGCGCATCGACTCCCTCAAGGATGGCCAGGTCAGCTTTATCGATTAAGGGCCGCAGCCCACCGGGAATTGCCTTGAGCCGTTTCTAGCGCCCACAAAAAAGCCGCCTGTTCAGGCGGCTTTTTCACAGCAGCGTCAGGCGTGTTACAGGCCGGACATCTTCTGAATTGCGGCACGCAGCTCGTCATCCGAGCAGTCGGCACAGGTGCCTTTCGGCGGCATGGCGTTGATACCGGAAATGGCTTTGGCCAGGATGCCGTCAAGGCCGCCCTGGTGGTCTGCGCGCTCTTTCCATGCAGCCGTGTCGCCAATTTTCGGCGCACCCAGGATACCTGGGGTGTGACAAGCACCGCAGTGCTTGGCAATGATGTCATCGGCAGTACGCGCACCACCGCCCGCACTCACGGCAACAGCACCCACGCCCTTGCATTCTTCACCCATCACACAGACTTGGCCAACCGGCTTCAGTCGCTCGGCAATGGCATCGTCGGTCGTGGCCTGAGCAGTCACTGCCCACAGGGCCAATACGGTAGCCGGTGCTACCAGGATCTTTTTAATCAGGTTCACGGTACACCCTCTTCGTGGCTAGTCACGCTCGCGGCCACGGTTTCGCGAGCGGGCGACAGTATAACGGCAAGCGGTGCAGGCCGAAACAACCCAGATTGTCGCAGGGTTATTTCCAACCGCCAGGAAACGGCCGTGTTTCCCTGAACCGTGGCGGATTCATCAATGCGACTTAGAAGTTGGCCGGTGTGGTGGCGCTAATCAACCGGGCCGGTTGCTCGAACGGATTACGGAAACGATGCGGCTTGCTGCTCTCGAAATAGTAGCTGTCACCTGGCTCGAGGATGAAAACCTCGTCGCCGACGGTCAGCTCCAGCTTGCCCTCGACCAGCATGCCAGCCTCTTCACCTTCATGAGCGTACATTTCGTCGCCGGTGTCGGAACCACTGGGGTAGGTTTCATCAAGGAAGGAAATGGCACGACTGGGATGCGCCTTGCCCACCAGTTTCATGGTGATGGCGCCGCTGCAAATATCGGTAAGTTCGGCAGCACGATAGACCACCTGAGCCTGACTGTCCTGCTCCACATCCAGGGAGAAAAACTCCACCAGAGACATGGGGATACCCGCCAACACCTTTTTCAACGAACTGATCGAAGGGCTTACGCTGTTCTTCTCGATCATCGAAATGGTGCTGTTGGTGACGCCCGCCCGCTTGGCGAGTTCACGCTGGGAAAGGCCTTTGAGTTTGCGAATGGATTGCAGTCGAACACCGACGTCCAATGCTGGAGTCCCCCTTGGGAGTGATACGGAAAAGTCGCCGTATCATGGCATAGCGTTCGGAATTTACAACACTCGCGTTCAAACTCATCTACAGCTCGGCTGTTAGTGCCCGAGGTAGAGCAGCGGCGCCCGCCGCAGGTTGCAGAAAAGCTGATAGGGAATACTGCCCGCCTGGGTGGCCACGTCGCTGGCCAGCACCTGTTTACCCCACAGCTCGACCCGGCTGCCCAGGCCCGCTTGTGGCAGATCGGTCAAATCGACGGTGAGCATGTCCATCGACACGCGACCGATCAAGCGGGTCAGTTGGCCGTCCACCGCCACGGGCGTGCCGGTCGGCGCATGACGTGGGTAGCCATCGGCATAGCCCATGGCGACCACACCGACGCGGGTCGGCCGCTCGCTGACAAAGCGCGCGCCATAGCCCACCGGTTCACCGGCCGGCAGTTCGCGCACGCTGATGATCTTCGACTCCAGAGTCATCACCGGCTGCAACCGCGCGGCCATAGCCTGCGCCTGTTCGAACGGGGTGGCACCGTAGAGCATGATGCCGGGCCGCACCCAGTCACTCGGAACGTTGGGCAAACCGAGCACGGCTGGCGAATTGCGCAGGCTGACCTCAGCGACAATACCCTGGCGCGCCTGCTGGAACACGGCCAACTGCTCATCACTGCGCGAGCAATCCAGCTCGTCAGCGCGGGCGAAATGGCTCATCAACACAATTTTTGCCACCTTGCCGCTGGCCAGCAAACGTTGATAGGCCGCCTGATAATCCTCAGGATTGAGCCCCACGCGATGCATGCCGCTGTCCATCTTCAGCCAGACTGTCAGCGGGCCACGCACAGTGCTGCGCTCAATCGCCTCCAGCTGCCACAGCGAATGCACCACGCACCACAGTTCGTGCTGCTCGATCAGCGGCAATTCGTCGGCCTCGAAAAAGCCCTCCAGCAACAAAATCGGCCCGCGAATACCGGCCTCGCGCAGCTGCAGTGCTTCCTCGATACAGGCCACGGCAAAACCATCGGCCTGCTCCTGCAGCGCCTGCGCACAACGCACCGCGCCATGGCCGTAGGCATCCGCCTTGATCACTGCCAGGGCGCGCGCGCCGCTGACGTCACGGGCCAGTTGGTAGTTGTGACGCAAGGCTTGCAGGTCGATCAGAGCACGGGCAGGACGCATGATGTTCTCGGCTATCAGCAGTTTTCAGGCTATAAAAAAGCCCGGTGTGATGGCCGGGCAAATACGTATCGCAAACGGGACGGGCGGCGTTATAGCGCGGCCACGATCATCATTTCCACCAGCACCTCGGGCTTGTACATCTTTGCCTCGACGCAGGCACGCGCTGGCGCGGCGCCGGGCGCAACCCAGGCATCCCAGACCTGATTGAGACCAGCGTAATCACGGTCCATGTCCTTCAAGTAGATAGTCACAGAGAGGATCTTCGACTTGTCGCTGCCGGCCTCGGCCAGCATGCGGTCGGTGTTGGCCAGGGTTTCACGGGTTTGCTGCACGATGTCGCCGCGGTAGTCGTCCGCCAGTTGCCCGGCCAGGTAGACCGTGCCGTTATGGATGACGATTTCGCTGTAACGACTTTCAGTGTGCAGGCGCTGTACTGACATGCTTGTGACTCTCCTGGGAACGGCTGTAACGGGAAATATCCAGGCCTTCGGCGCTGATCTGCGGGCGCTTTTTCGCCATCAGATCGGCAAGCAGGCGACCGGAGCCGCAGGCCATGGTCCAGCCCAGTGTGCCGTGACCGGTGTTAAGGAACAAATTACGCAAGCCAGTGGCACCGACAATCGGCGTGCCGTCCGGGGTGGCCGGGCGCAGGCCGGTCCAGAATTCGGCCTGGCTCAGGTCGCCGCCCTGCGGGTAGAGATCAGCGGTGATCATTTCCAGGGTCTCGCGACGGCGCGGGTTGAGGCTCAGGTCGAAACCGGCGATCTCGGCCATGCCGCCGACGCGGATGCGGTTGTCGAAACGGGTGATCGCCACCTTGTAGGTTTCATCGAGGATGGTCGAAGTCGGCGCCATCGCCACATTGGTGATTGGCACGGTCAGCGAGTATCCCTTGAGCGGGTACACCGGAGCCTTGATGCCCAGCGGCTTGAGCAGTTGCGGGCTGAAGCTGCCGAGCGCCAGCACATAGCGGTCGGCGGTTTCCAGCTTGCCGTCGATCCACACGCCATTGACCCGGTCGCCCACGGCGTCGATACGCTGAATGTCCTGACCGAAGCGGAATTCCACCCCCAGTGCCTTGGCCATCTCGGCCAATTTGGTGGTGAACAGCTGGCAATCGCCGGTCTGGTCGTTGGGCAGACGCAGCGCGCCGGCCAGTTTGTCGGTGACTGCGGCCAGGGCCGGCTCAACGCGGGCAATGCCAGCGCGGTCGAGCAGTTCATAGGGCACACCGGATTGCTGCAGCACGGCGATGTCTTTCGCCGCGTTATCCAGTTGCGCCTGGGTGCGGAACAGCTGGGTGGTACCCAGGCTGCGGCCTTCATAGGCGATGCCGGTTTCCGCACGCAGCTCGTCGAGGCAGTCGCGGCTGTACTCGGACAAACGCACCATGCGCTCCTTGTTCACCGCGTAACGGCTGGAGGTGCAGTTGCGCAGCATCTGCGCCATCCACAGGTATTGGTCGATATCGGCGGTGGCCTTGATCGCCAGCGGTGCGTGTTTTTGCAGCAGCCACTTGATGGCTTTCAGCGGCACGCCCGGGGCAGCCCATGGCGAGGCGTAGCCAGGGGACACCTGGCCGGCATTGGCGAAGCTGGTTTCCATGGCCGGGGCATGCTGCCGGTCGACCACCACCACTTCAAAACCCTGACGCGCCAGGTAATACGCACTGGCTGTACCAATCACACCGCTGCCGAGAACTAAAACCCGCATGCCGCTCTCCTCGCCGCGACTATGCGCGACGGATAATTCCTGAGATCACAATTGAGCGCAGTATAGGAAGAGATCGGCAGTGCTTTTCACTATATAAATAGCTATATTTGGCGACAATTCTGGGCAAAATCGCCTTCTACAGAGGGGTATCCACCGTGCGCACCCAACATCAGAGCCGCCGCGAACTGGACAAGATCGACCGCAATATCCTGCGCATCCTGCAGGAAGACGGGCGCATCAGCTTTACCGAGCTGGGTGAGCGGGTCGGCCTGTCGACCACACCCTGCACCGAACGCGTACGCCGCCTGGAGCGCGAAGGCATCATCATGGGCTACCACGCCCGGCTCAACCCGCAGCAACTCAAGGCCAGCCTGTTGGTGTTTGTCGAGATCAGCCTGGACTACAAGTCCGGCGACACCTTCGAGGAGTTCCGCCGCGCCGTGCTCAAGCTGCCGCACGTGCTCGAATGCCACTTGGTGTCAGGCGACTTCGACTACCTGGTGAAGGCGCGCATCAACGAGATGGCCAGCTACCGCAAGCTGCTCGGCGACATCCTGCTCAAGCTGCCGCACGTGCGTGAGTCGAAGAGCTACATCGTCATGGAAGAAGTGAAAGAAAGCCTGAGCCTGCCGATTGCCGATTAACGGCAAGAAGCTGGGTAGGTTGGCTTGAGGAGCCTGCGACGAAGCCCAACGAGGTATAAACAAGATCGCCGGGCGGAGCGCTGCGCACGCCCTGCTGGGCTTCGCTACGCTCAACCAACGTGGCCCGACCCACGTGGCCCGACCCAACCTACACCAGCACCTGGCGGGTTGTGGCGATCAGCTGATGCACCCGCTGCTCCACCGCCGGGTCGGTCATCTGCTCCGGCCCCTGACCGCGCGGGCACGGCAGGCTGGACGTGGTGCCAAACAGCCGGCAGATCAGTGGGCGCTGGTCATACACCGTGCACCCATGCGGGCCGAGGTGTACGCAGTTGTACTCGGCCAACGCGGCATCATGTTCGGCATCGCTTTTCACCGGCAGCCGCGCCATTTCCTCGGATGACGCGGTAACCGGGCCGCAGCAATCATGGCAACCCGGCACGCAGGCAAAACTGGGGATCTGCAAACGCAGCTGGTCGATCTTGCGGCTGGTGCAACTCATGGGCGTGATCCTGAAACACAGGCCGGCATAGTAACCGTGCCCAGGGTTGAATCGTGGCAGGAGCAGGGGCTAACCGACGAAAATCCGCTTATTTCGCGATTGCCTCTTGGCGTTTGGCAAATCTCACGCTTATGCTTCGTAAAATTTTCCAAACACAATAATCAGGATTCCACACATGAACGCCCGCGTTCACCAGCCGGTTCATAGCAGCCAGCACGCCCGCTCCTACTACGCCGCCAGCGCCAATCGCCAACTCGACTACCCCGCCCTGGGCGGCGAGTTACGTGCCGACGTGTGCATCGTTGGCGGTGGTTTTTCCGGCCTTAACACGGCCATTGAGCTGGCGCAGAAAGGCCTTTCGGTGGTGCTGCTGGAAGCACACAAAATCGGCTGGGGCGCCAGCGGGCGCAACGGTGGCCAACTGATTCGTGGCGTCGGCCATGGCGTGGAGCAATTTGAATCGGTGATTGGCGCGCAAGGCGTGCGCGAACTGAAACTGATGGGCCTGGAAGCGGTGGAGATCGTCCGCCAGCGTATCGAGCAGTTCAACATCGACTGCGACCTGACCTGGGGTTACTGCGACCTGGCCAACAAACCCAGCCACCTCGACGACTTCGCCGAAGACATGGCCGAACTCAAGCAGTTGGGCTATCGCCATGAAATGCGCCTGCTGCAACCGGAGCAGATGCACGAAGTGGTCGGCTCCAACCGCTACGTCGGCGGCATGATCGACATGGGCTCCGGCCACCTGCATCCGCTCAACCTGGCCCTCGGCGAAGCCGCTGCAGCGCAGAGCCTGGGCGTACAGCTGTTCGAGAACTCGGCAGTGACGCGCCTCGACTACGGCAGCGAGGTCAAGGTGCACACCGCCCAGGGCCTGGTGCGCGCAACGACCCTGGTGCTCGGCTGCAACGCTTACCTGAATGGCCTGAACAGCAACCTGGGCGGCAAGGTGCTGCCCGCCGGCAGCTACGTGATCGCCACCGAACCGCTGTCCGAGGCCGAAGCGCGGGCGATCATTCCACAGAACATGGCACTGTGTGACCAGCGTGTAGCCCTGGATTACTACCGCCTTTCTGCCGACCGGCGCTTGCTGTTTGGCGGTGCCTGCCACTATTCCGGTCGCGATCCTGCAGACATCGCCGGCTATATGAGGCCCAAAATGCTGCAAGTCTTCCCGCACCTGAAAGACGTGAAAATCGACTACCAGTGGGGCGGCATGATCGGCATCGGTGCCAACCGCCTACCGCAAATCGGCCGCCTCAAGGAACAGCCCAACGTGTACTACGCCCAGGCCTACTCGGGTCACGGCGTCAACGCCACGCACTTAGCCGGCAAACTGCTCGGCGAGGCCATCGCCGGCCAGGCCAGCAGCGGCTTCGACCTGTTCGCCAAGGTACCGCACATGACCTTCCCGGGCGGCAAACACCTGCGCTCGCCGCTGCTCGCCCTGGGCATGCTCTGGCACCGGATGAAAGAACTGGTCTGACGCTCTACGCAGCAGGCCACAACGGCCTGCTGCGCATTCCCCTCACAGCTTCCAGAACGGCAGCTGCGCCTCGCGCAGGGCCTGCTCGCGGCTCAGGCCGATATCCTTGAGCTGTTCATCCGACAGCCTCAGTAACGCTCGACGAGTCGTCAGGCGCAACCAGAATGCGCTCCAGCGGCGTACAGCTGGCTTCGCCGCACCCACCTGAGCATACAGATGCCCGCCCGCGGACTCCTGCTGCAGCTCACCTGACTTCATTGTCAGCCTGACATCACTCAACCCGTTCATCGCCTGCTCCTGCCCGTAAGCCTGATGGGAGGTCATGATGAGTGACACGGGAAAAGCATGACAGATTCAAAAATATACTTTTAAATCCATACAGATTTCAGAAACCAGACTCTGAATGGTGGATTTATCGCCTATCTGTACTGGCTTGGCGCGGCACACAGAGAAATTGCGAGGCAACTGTTATGACGCTTTACGTCAACCTGGCCGAGTTGCTCGGCGCCCGTATTGAGCAAGGCCTGTATCGCCCCGGTGATCGCCTGCCCTCCGTGCGCGCCCTCAGCATGGAACATGGTGTGAGCCTGAGCACCGTGCAGCAGGCCTACCGCCACCTGGAGGATCAGGGCCTGGCCACGCCCAAGCCCAAGTCCGGCTACTTTGTGCCCCAGGCGCGCCAGCAGCCGGCGCTGCCGATGGTCAGCCGCGCCGCCCAGCGACCGGTGGATATTTCCCAGTGGGACCAGGTGCTCGAACTGATCAGCCGGCCGCCAGGCGGTGATGTGCTGCAACTGGGGCGTGGCATGCCGGATATCAGCAGCCCGACCCTGAAACCGCTGCTGCGCATCCTGTCACGCATGAGCCGCCGCCAGGAGGTCAAGGAGCTGAGCTATGGCAGCCTGTATGGTGACCCTGGCCTGCGCGCACAACTGTCACGCCTGATGCTCGACTCCGGCTGCCAGATCGCCATTGAAGAGATCGTCACCACCACCGGCTGCCACGAGGCCTTGTCCGTGGCCATTCGCGCGGTTTGCGAGCCGGGCGACATCGTGGCCGTGGACTCACCGAGCTTTCATGGCGTGATGCAGGCACTCAAGGGCTACGGCATGAAGGCCCTGGAACTGCCCACCGACCCGCTTACCGGGATCAGCCTGGAGGCACTGGAGCTCGCGCTGGAGCAATGGCCGATCAAGGCCATCCAGCTCACCCCCAACTGCAACAACCCGCTCGGTTACATCATGCCGGAGGCCAACAAGCGCGCCCTGCTGGCCCTGGCGCAGCGCTATGACGTGGCGATTATCGAGGATGATGTTTACGGCGAGCTGGCCTACAGCTACCCACGCCCACGCAGCATCAAATCATTCGACGAGGACGGTCGCGTGCTGTTCTGCAGTTCGTTTTCCAAAACCCTGGCCCCCGGCCTGCGGGCCGGCTGGATTGCCCCGGGCCGCTACCTGCAACAGGTGCTGCACCTCAAATACATGAGCACCGGCATGGCCGCGCAGCTGCCACAGCTGGCCCTGGCCGAATACATCGCCAGCGGGCATTACGAGCCGCACCTACGCCGGATGCGCAGCCAGTACGCGCGCAACCGCGACTGCATGATCGACTGGGTCAGCCGCTACTTCCCCGCCGGCACGCGGGTCAGCCGGCCCCAGGGCGGCTTTATGTTGTGGCTGGAGCTGCCACAGGGATTTGACAGCCAGCGCCTGAACCGCGCACTGCTCCCACATAAAATCCAGATCGCCCCCGGCAGCATCTTTTCCGCCGCCGGCAAATACCGCAATTGCCTGCGCATCAACTACGCCGGCCAACCCACTCCAGCGCTTGAACAGTCAATTCGCCAGGTGGGCGAATGCGTGGCCGCGCTGCTCGCCGAGCAACAGCTCGTACACAACAGCGCAGAGGTTACGGTCACGCCTTGATGGCCGCCACCTCGCTGAATGCACCCCGCTGAAACGCCAGCCAGACAAACAGCGCCGCGCCCACCGCCATCAACATCGGCAGGGCGTGGCCGCTGACCCACTGACTGGCAGCCCCCGTCGACAACGGCCCGAGCAGACAACCCGCCCCCCAGAGCAGGGCGATATGCGAGTTGGCGCGCACCAGCGCATCGTCACGATAGCGCTGCCCGACCAGAATCAGCGACAGGGTGTAGAGGCCGCCCGCGCTGGCACCAAACAGCACCAGCACGACCCAGATCAGCGGCGTGTGCAGCAATGACGGGATGCTCAGACTCGACAGCAACAGCACCACGCCGCAACAGCGGAACAACGTCTGTCGCGGTACACGATCGGCCAACCAGCCGATCGGCAATTGCAGCGCCGCATCACCGATCACCACCACGCTGACCATGATCAGCGCCATCTGCTGCACAAAACCTTCGCGCACCAGGTACACCGGCAGCAAGGTCAGCACCATGGCCTCAAAGGCAGCAAACAGCACCACCGCCCAGGCAATTGCCGGTGACGTGCGGCAAAACTCGACAATGCCACGCCCCGAAGCGCTGTACGCATCCACCTTGGGTGCACCGCCACGCCCCAGCAGCAACACGCTGCCTGCGACCAGCAACGCCGCCGACAACCAAAAACCGCGATCGCTGTCGGTGCCCAACACCGTCAACAACAACGGTCCGCTTAACTGGCTGAGCGCAAACCCGGTGCCATACAAGGCCACCAGACGGCCGCGCAGACGGTCCTCAACCAACTGGTTGATCCAGCTTTCGCCGAGCACAAACACCACGGTCAGGGAAATCCCGATCAGTAGACGCAGCAACAACCACAGTGGATAGCTGGGCATAACACTGAGCAGCGCCACCGAGGCGGCGCTGGCCAATAAGCACAGGCGCAAGGTCTGCGGCGTGCCAAACCAGCCGGCCAGATGCCCGGTGATGCGCGCCCCAAGCAACACGCCGATGGCCGGCATGGCCGCCATCACGCCGATGGCAAACGAACCGTAGCCCCAGGACTCAAGACGAAACGACACCAGCGGCAGCGTCACCCCCAGTGCCAAGCCGACAATCACCACCGCCGCACTGACGGCGAAATAGGTCATCCAGTTCATTCTTCTCACTCAACAGCCTGACCGGCTCAACGCCCGCCACGCAGATGCAAAACGGCCGGGCTCCATAGGAACCCGGCCGCAGGTGTGGCCCTTTCGATCCGGCCCCACAGGGCGGACCTTTATCGCAATACTACCTATCCTTGCCTTGACCGGATTCCGCCCCGGAAAAGATCTTCTGGGCTAAGGCCAGGACCAACGACCAGCGGGAGTAACAGCCGCAGGCTGGCCCGAAGGGTGAGCGCCAGCGAATCAGGCGCCCCGCAGCTTTTAAGCGCAGCGTACTGCAGTACGTGAGCATTAAAAGCGAGGACGCAACGCCGTATAGCCGACGACCAGAAGATCGTCCTGCGTACTTACAGCTTGATCCAGGTGGCTTTGATCTCGGTGTACTTGTCGAAGGCATGCAGCGACTTGTCGCGGCCATTGCCCGACTGCTTGAAGCCACCAAACGGCGCGGTCATGTCGCCACCGTCATACTGGTTGACCCACATGCTGCCGACACGCAGCGCCTTGGCGGCCAGGTGCGCCTTGGACAGGTTGCTGGTCCAGATGGCAGCCGCCAAGCCATAGATGCTGTCGTTGGCAATCGCGATGGCTTCTTCGGTGCTGTCGAACGGAATCACCGTCAGCACCGGGCCGAAGATTTCCTCCTTGGCGATGCGCATGCTGTTGTGCGCGTCATCAAAGATGGTCGGCTCCACATACTGGCCGCCCGTTTCTTCCAGGGTGCGCTTACCACCGCACAGCAGCTTGGCCTGATCCTTGTGGCCAGCGTCGATGTAGCCGAGCACGGCATTCAGATGGCCCGCATCAACCAGCGCGCCCACCTTGCTGTCCGGATCCAGCGCGTAGCCGGCTTTCCAGCCCTGCATGGCTTCCAGCACCATGGGCATGAAGGTGTCCTTGATCGAACGCTCCACCAGCAAGCGCGAGCCCGCGGTGCACATCTCGCCTTGGTTGAAACAGATCGCCGCGGCAGCGGCCTCGGCGGCGGCTTTGAGGTCCGGCGCATCAGCGAAGACGATATTGGCGCTCTTGCCACCGGCTTCCAGCCAGACGCGCTTCATGTTCGATTCACCGGCGTAGATCATCAGTTGCTTGGCGATCTTGGTCGACCCGGTGAACACCAGGGTGTCGACATCCATATGCAGCGCCAGCGCCTTGCCCACGGTATGGCCATAGCCTGGCAGCACGTTGAGCACACCGGCCGGAATACCGGCATCCAGAGCCAGTTGCGCCATGCGCAGGGCGGTCAACGGGGATTTCTCGGACGGTTTGACGATTACCGAGTTGCCGGTGGCCAGCGCCGGGCCAAGCTTCCAGGCGGTCATGATCATCGGGAAGTTCCACGGCACGATGGCCGCCACCACGCCGACCGGCTCACGGGTCACCAGGCCCAGTTCGTCATGTGGCGTCGCCGCCACTTCGTCATAAATCTTATCGACCGCCTCGCCACTCCAGCGAATTGCCCGCGAAGCACCCGGCACATCGACACCCAGGGCATCGCTGATCGGCTTACCCATGTCGAGGGTTTCCAGCAGGGCCAGCTCTTCGGCGTGCTGATCCATCAGGTCAGCAAAACGGATCATGATGCGCTTGCGCTGCGCCGGGGCCATGCGCGACCAAACGCCAGACTCGAAGGTGGCGCGGGCATCCGCTACCGCCAACTCGGCATCGGCCAGATCACAGCTGGCCACCAAGCCGAGCAGGCGACCATCGACCGGGCTGATGCACTCGAAGGTGGCACCGGAGACAGCGGCACGGTACTCGCCATGGACAAAGGCGCGGCCTTCGATCTTCAGGTCTTTGGCACGCTGCTCCCAGTCGGCACGAGTCAGGCTAGTCATTGCTACATCCTCTATCGCTAGTAAAGCGCCGCAAGTGGCCGCTGCGCTGTCAATTATTCTGCATGGACCTTACGGCCCAATCCTGCCGGCAACACTAAACCAGAGGCCTGCACACTTCCAATATTTTTTACAAAAACTGGCAAACTCGCCTTGTTATGTGTGCTTTATTAAACATAGACTGCCAAAAACATCCACCCTAACCGACAACAAGCCTGGCCAGACAGGCGCACACTCCCAACCGGACCTGCTTATGAACATCGAACAGATCGTCGACTTCGCCACCGCCACCACCACCCCGGAGCACTATCGCCCAGCGGCGGAAAAAGTCCTCAAGGGTGACCCCGAGCAAAGTGTGCGCAACCACTACGGCAGCCCCTGCGGGCAGTTCAATGCGGGGATATGGGAGGGCGACATCGGCCACTGGACCATCAACTACACCGAACACGAGTACTGCGAAATTCTGCAGGGCGTATCAGTCCTGCGCGACAAAGACGGCAACGCCAAAACCCTGCGCGCCGGCGACCGTTTCGTGATCCCGGCCGGTTTCTCCGGCACCTGGGAAGTGCTGGAGCCGTGCCGCAAGGTCTATGTGATCTTCGAGCAAGCCAGCAACTGATCGCTATTCATGCGTCACCCTTTGCCCGCCTTGCGCGGGCTTTTTATTGCCCGGGACTTCCAGCAACCAGCGGCAAGCCCTGTCTGGACTGAATTTCAGACAAGAAAAAGCCCGCCATAGAGGCGGGCTTTTTCGGCAAGGAGCCAGATCAATTACTTGATCTTGCCTTCCTTGTAGATCACGTGCTTACGCACAACCGGATCGAATTTTTTGATTTCGATTTTGTCCGGAGTGGTGCGCTTGTTTTTGTCGGTAGTGTAGAAGTGACCAGTACCGGCACTCGAGATCAAACGGATCAATTCACGCATGACTTTCTCCTTAAACCTTTTCGCCGCGAGCGCGCAGCTCGGACAGAACCACGTCAATACCACGCTTGTCGATGCAACGCATGCCTTTGGCAGAAACGCGCAGACGCACGAAACGGTTCTCAGACTCGACCCAGAAGCGATGATGCTGCAGGTTCGGCAGGAAACGACGACGGGTTTTGTTGTTTGCGTGGGAAATGTTATTCCCGGTTACCGGACCCTTACCGGTAACTTGACAGACTCTCGACATGCCTCAGCCCTCTAAAACCACATGCCCAACCCGGCATGGGTTGGCCGCTTAAACTCAATGTCATTGGCGCTCAGCGCCGCGTATCTCGAGGGTCTTACCGGCCGTACCTGAAAGCGCAAGAACCGGGCCCCTACAAAAGAGCGCTGCTTTATACCAGAAAGCCCCCAGCGCAACAAGGTTAAACGTACTTTACCCGGCAAAGACCAACTCGCAATTCCAGCACCCAGGCCCAGCCGGCAGCGGCCATAACGCAGATCGACCGCTCGTCGCCAAGACTGATTGCCCTGCCGCCGGATAATGACCTAGGGTATGACCTTCGCCCGCGCGCCTACCTTGTCAGGAGTTTGCCATGCGTCTTGCCACCCTACCGCTGCTGCTCGCCCCGCTACTGGCTCCTATCCTGGCCCAGGCCAGCACGCTCAGCGTCTGCACGGAGGCCAGCCCGGATGGTTTCGACGTGGTGCAGTACAATTCGCTGACCACCACCAACGCCTCGGCTGACGTGCTGATGAACCGCCTGGTGGATTTCGATGCCGCCAGCGGCACATTGCAGCCGAGCCTGGCGCAGGCCTGGGAGGTCAGCGCGAATGGCCTGAGCTACAGTTTCACCCTGCGCCCGGACGTACAGTTTCACCACACTGACTATTTCAACCCCAGCCGCCTATTGAATGCCGACGACGTGCTGTTCAGCTTTCAACGCATGCTCGACCCGGCCCATCCGTGGCACAAGGTTGCGCCCAGCGGCTACCCTCATGCGCAGTCGATGCAGCTGCCAAGCCTGATCAAATCCATCGACAAAACTGGCGAACACAGCCTGCGCTTTAACCTTAACCGCCCGGACGCGACCTTCCTGGCCACCCTGAGCATGGGCTTCGCCTCTATTTATTCCGCCGAATACGCCGCGCAACTGCTGGCGGCCGGCACCCCGGAAGCGCTCAACAGCCAGCCGATTGGCAGCGGGCCATTTGTCTTCAAGCGCTTTCAGAAGGATGCCAGCGTACGTTACAGCGCCAACCCGAGTTACTTCGCGGGCAAACCTGCGGTAGACAATCTGGTGTTCGCCATCACCCCCGACGCCAACGTGCGCCTGCAGAAACTTCGCCGCGGCGAATGCCATATCGCCCTGTCACCAAAACCGCAGGATATTCAGGCAATCAGCGGTGATAACAATCTGCAGAGCGCACATACCGCAGCCTTTATGACTGCCTTCGTCGGTATCAACAGTCAGCACCCGCCGCTGGACCAACCCGCCGTGCGCCAGGCAATCAACCTGGCCTTCGACAAAACCAGCTACCTCAAGGCGGTATTCGAGAACAGTGCCGAAGCAGCTAACGGCCCCTACCCGCCCAATACCTGGAGCTACGCCAGCGAGTTACCTGGCTACCCGCATGATCCGCAAAAAGCCCGCGACCTGCTCAAGCAGGCCGGCCTGGCCGATGGCTTCAGCACCACCATCTGGACCCGCCCCACCGGCAGCGTGCTCAACCCCAACCCGAGCCTGGGTGCGCAGCTGCTACAAGCTGACCTTGCCAAGGTCGGCATCAAAGCGGAAATTCGCGTCATTGAATGGGGCGAGCTGATTCGCCGCGCCAAGACCGGCGAACATGACCTGCTGTTTATGGGCTGGGCCGGTGACAACGGCGATCCGGACAACTTCCTCACGCCGCAGTTTGCCTGCGCCTCGCTTGAATCCGGGCTGAACTTCGCCCGCTATTGCGACCCACAGCTGGACAAGCTGATCGCTGACGGCAAAATCACCAGCGACCAGACGCAGCGCAGCCAGATTTATAAGGAGGCGCAACGGATCATCCAGCAGCAGGCACTCTGGCTACCACTCGCTCACCCGACGGCTTACGCGCTGACGCGCAAGCAGGTCGAGGGTTATCAGGTCAGCCCATTCGGTCGCCAGTACTTTGCCAAGGTACGCCTGAAGCCCTAGGGGCTGCTGCCGTTCGGCGCGACCGCGAACAAAACGGTAACAGCCCCTAGAGCCAACCGTACTCGGCCATCGACAGTGGCTCACCGTCACCGACGATAAAGTGGTCGAGTACACGCACATCCACCAGCTCCAGCGCCTCTTTCAGGCGACGGGTCAACACCCGGTCCGCCTGACTGGGCTCGGCGACACCGGACGGGTGGTTATGGGTCAGGATCAACGCCGCTGCGTTGTGCGCCAAGGCGCGCTTGACTACCTGCCTGGGGTATACGCTGGCACTGTCGATGGAGCCATGAAATAGCGCTTCAAAGGCCAGCACCCGGTGCTTGGCATCAAGAAACAGACAGCCGAACACCTCATGTGGCTCATGCCGTAGCAGCGCTTTCAGGTAATCACGCACAGCCTGCGGGCTTTCTAACGCGGAATCGCGGCGCAGTTGTTCGGCCAGGTGCCGACGTGCCATCTCCAGCACAGCCTGCAACTGGGCGAATTTGGCGGGTCCCAGGCCTAGCCGCTGACTGAAGGAAGACAGGTCGGCCTGTAACAAAGCACGCAGGCTGCCGAAGTCGCCCAGCAGGTGACGCGCCAGATCCACAGCACTCTGCCCGGCCACTCCGGTGCGCAAGAAAATTGCCAACAATTCAGCATCGGTGAGCGCGCCGGCGCCTTGAGCGAGGAGTTTTTCCCGTGGACGCTCGGCTGCCGGCCAATCACGAATACTCATCACACCTCCATGTGTGCTAAAAGGCGCGACAAAGCGCCACGTCAGCGAGCGCAAAGCCAAGCCGGACAAGCACTTGGCAGCGCTACTCGCTTACAACCCTTGTGCTATCGTAGCCCAACTTTTGCGCGGCGACCGACCTGGGGAGGTGTCGGCGTCGCGGTGTATATCCATCTCTATAAAAGGCAGGCCTATGCAGCGGCTGTATCGGAAACGCATCATTGTTGGCGTGGGCGGCGGTATTGCCGCGTATAAGAGTGCAGAGCTGATTCGCCGACTCAAGGACCAGGACGCAGACGTGCGTGTGGTCATGACTAAAGGCGGTCGTGAATTCATCACCCCGCTGACCCTCCAGGCCCTATCCGGGCATCCGGTGCACCTTGATCTGCTCGACCCCGAAGCCGAAGCCGCCATGGGCCATATCGAACTGGCACGCTGGGCCGATCTGGTATTGATCGCCCCCGCCACTGCCGACCTGATGGCGCGCCTGGCCCAGGGCGTCGCTGATGACCTGCTAACCACCCTGGTGCTGGCCACCGACGCCCCTGTAGCCCTGGCCCCCGCCATGAACCAAGCCATGTGGCGCGACCCAGCGACCCAGGCTAACGCCCAACTGCTGACCGCACGCGGCCTACACTTGTTCGGCCCTGCTGCCGGCAGCCAGGCCTGCGGCGATATCGGCCCAGGCCGCATGCTCGAAGCCGAACAGCTGGTGCAATGCGCCGCCGACTGCTTCCAGCACCAGGCGCTGACCGGCAAGCATGTGCTGATCACCGCCGGCCCTACCCAGGAAAACATTGATCCGGTGCGCTACATCACCAACCACAGCTCCGGCAAGATGGGCTTTGCCCTCGCCGAAGCGGCAGCCGAGGCCGGCGCTAAAGTCACCCTGATCAGCGGCCCAGTACACCTGCCCACCCCCGAGCGCGTTACCCGCATCAACGTCACCAGCGCCCGCGACATGCTCGCCGCCTGCGAAGCTGCGATGCCCTGTGATCTGCTGATCGCCGCCGCTGCCGTGGCTGATTACCGCCCAGAAGTGGTCGCCCAGCACAAATTGAAAAAAGACCCCACCAGTGGTGATGGCCTGCTCCTGCAAATGGTGCGCAACCCGGATATTCTCGCCACGTTGGCAGGGCGCAGCGACCGCCCGTTCAGCGTCGGTTTTGCCGCCGAAACCGAGAACCTGCTGGAGTACGCCTCGCGCAAGCTGCGCGACAAAAACCTCGACCTGATCGTCGCCAATGACGTGGCCAACCCCAGCATCGGCTTCAACAGCGAAGAAAACGCCATCACCATCATTGATCGTGAACTCCAGCAGAGCAGCTTCGCCCAGACCAGCAAAAGCAAGATTGCCCGCCAGCTGGTGAGTTTTATTGCCGAACGCATGGCCAACTGCTGACGCCCACTTACCGAACAGAGCCTGATATGCACGCCTTACAAGCCAAGATCCTCGACCCACGCCTGGGCACCGAATTTCCGCTGCCGCACTACGCCACACCGGGCTCCGCCGGCCTCGACCTGCGCGCCATGCTCAAGCAGGAGCTGGTGCTGGAACCTGGACAAACCGTGCTGATCCCCACCGGTCTGTCGATCTACATCGGCGACCCTGGTCTGGCCGCAATGATCCTGCCGCGCTCGGGCCTGGGTCATAAGCACGGTATCGTGCTCGGCAATCTGGTTGGCCTGATTGACTCGGACTACCAGGGCGAATTGATGGTGTCGTGCTGGAACCGTGGCCAGACGCCATTCACCATCGCCATCGGCGAACGTATCGCCCAACTGGTGCTGGTACCGGTGGTGCAGGCGCATTTCGAACTGGTCGAACAATTTGACGAAACCCAACGTGGCGCAGGCGGTTTCGGTCACTCCGGCAGTCACTGATTACCCCCACAGCCTACTGATAATGCAGGGCGCGACCAACGGCCTGTCGATCCAGTCCAGGATGAATTGCGAGGAGACGCTGCATGAAACTCTTCAAGCGCACAGCAAAGGACGCTGATACCGCGATCCCGAGCGCCGAGCTGGCCGCCAGTCCAGCCGAACCCAAAGCGGCCAAATCCAACTTCAGTGCCTTGCTGCCTGGGTTGGCCGCCGCCGCAATCGGTATTGCACTCGGCGGCGCATTGCTCTGGCTTGGCCCGCTCAACAGCGCCAATCAGCAGCAGGCGCAACAACTCAGCCAGGCCTGGGGTGGTGGCCAGGCGGCCGTCATGCAGAAAGCCTTGCAACAACTCAATGCTGACACCCAGGCCGCGGCCCGCAACCCGCAACTGTTGCAAGCCCTGCAAAGCCAGGACATCACCCAGGTGCGCGCAGCCGAACGCAACCTCACCTACTGGCACAACGTGGTTGATGCTCATCTCAATGCTCGCGGCCAGGCGGTACAGGACATGGGCCGCAACGCACCGATGAACTTTGCGGCGCTGGATATGCTGCGTCGCGCCGAAAACGGCCAGACGCCCGCGCCGGAAGCCTACAAGGTCGGCCAGCGCTGGCTGGTGTATAGCGCCGCACCGCTGCGCCTGAGTGAAGGCGAGCCGCTGCACGGCACCCTGCTGCTGGCTGTCGACCTTGAGCGCCTGCTTGCCAACCTGCCGGTCATGCCGGCCGAAATCGGCCAGATCCAGCTGATCCAGCAATTCAACAGCACAGCCGCCCAAGTACTGGCCCAGCGCGGCGAAGCGCAAGGCACTGCGCAGTCATTCAGCACCGGCAACCCCAACTGGACAGTCAGCTTCATTCCTGGCCCATCCCTTACCGAATCGGCGCTGTCACCCCTACTGCTGGTCATCGCCGGTCTGCTGGCACTGGGTGGCGCATTGCTTGGCTTGTACCTGGTACAGAGCACCCTGCAACGCCACCTGCGTGACGATGTATTGCAACTGGGGAAAATGCTCAAGGAACTGGCCGCTGGCAAGACCGTTAAAGCCTTCAGCTTGAACTTACCCGCCCTGGACAGCCTGGCGCAGAACCTGGCACGCATGCCACGTCGTGGCCCAGAACAGACCAGCCTTACACCCGCTACCAGCCCGGAGCGTCAAAGTCCGCATCCTGAGCCTGCGCCCATGGTGGATCCGCTGTTTCAGGACACCGACATTCTGGACATTGACATCCTTGACGAAGACCAGGACCTGCTTGGCCTCGATGAGTCCCCACCGGCACCGGTGCAGGCAAAAGCGCCCAAACTGCCGGCTGATATCTTCCGCGCCTACGACATTCGCGGCGTGGTCGGCCGCACTTTGAATGCGGAAACCGCCTACTGGATCGGCCGCGCCATCGGCTCACAAAGCCTGGCTCAAGGTGAGCCGAATATCGCCGTCGGCCGCGACGGTCGCCTGTCCGGCCCGGAACTGACACAACAACTGATCCAGGGCCTGCTTGATTGCGGCTGCCATGTCAGCGATGTCGGCATGGTGCCAACCCCCGTGGTGTATTACGCCGGACATATCCTCAGCGGCAAATCGGCCGTGATGCTCACCGGCAGCCACAACCCGCGCGACTACAACGGCTTCAAGATCGTCATCGCCGGCGACACCCTGGCCAACGAACAGATCCAGGCCCTGAAAGCACGTATCGACAACAACGACCTGGCCAGTGGCGTCGGCACGGTGGAACAAGTCGATGTGCTGGAGCGCTACTTCAAGCAGATCCGTGATGACATCGCCATGGCCAAACCCATGCGCGTAGTCGTCGACTGCGGCAATGGCGTGGCCGGGGTGATCGCCCCAAAACTCATTGAATCGCTGGGCTGCTCGGTGATTCCGCTGTACTGCGAGGTCGATGGAAACTTCCCCAATCACCACCCCGACCCCGGCAAGCCGGAAAACCTCGCAGCGCTGATCACCAGAGTAAAGGCAGAAAAAGCCGACCTTGGCCTGGCCTTCGATGGCGACGGTGACCGGGTCGGCGTGGTAACCAATACTGGCACCATCATCTATCCGGACCGCCTGCTGATGCTGTTTGCCAAGGACGTGGTATCACGCAACCCTGGCGCCGACATCATCTTCGACGTCAAATGCACACGCCGCCTGACGCCGCTGATCAGTGGCTATGGCGGACGCCCGGTGATGTGGAAAACCGGCCACTCGCTGATCAAGAAAAAAATGAAGGAAACTGGCGCGCTGCTGGCCGGCGAAATGAGCGGGCACATTTTCTTTCAGGAACGCTGGTTCGGCTTTGATGACGGCATCTACGCGGCTGCCCGCCTGCTGGAAATTCTCAGCCAGGATCGTCGTGATGCCGAACACGTGTTCAGCGCCTTCCCCAACGATATCGCCACGCCGGAAATCAACATCCAGGTCACCGAGCAGAGCAAGTTCAGCATTATCGAACGCCTGCAACGCGACGGCGTATGGGGTGACGGCAACATCACCAACCTCGACGGCGTGCGCGTCGACTACCCCAAAGGCTGGGGCCTGGTGCGTGCCTCCAATACCACGCCGGTACTGGTGCTGCGCTTCGAGGCGGAAACCGAAGAAGAACTCGAACGGATCAAGGAAATCTTCCGCGCCCAGCTGTACAGCACGGTGCCCGATCTCGACCTGCCGTTCTGATTGATTGGTACATTTTCTACTGGAGCCCTGCATGACCCTCGAACGTGATGCCGCCACCAACGTCGCCAAGGTACTGTCCGAAGCACTGCCGTATATCCGCCGCTTCGTTGGCAAAACCCTGGTGATCAAATACGGCGGCAACGCCATGGAGAGCGAAGAACTCAAGCAGGGCTTCGCCCGCGACATCGTGCTGATGAAGGCCGTGGGCATCAATCCGGTGGTGGTGCACGGTGGCGGCCCGCAAATCGGTGACCTGCTCAAGCGCCTGAGTATTGAAAGCCACTTTATCGACGGCATGCGCGTCACTGACACCGCCACCATGGATGTGGTGGAAATGGTCCTCGGCGGCCAGGTCAACAAAAGTATTGTCAACCTGATCAACCAGCACGGCGGCAGCGCCATCGGCCTGACCGGCAAAGACGCGGAACTGATCCGCGCGAAGAAGCTCAAGGTCACCCGCCAGACACCGGAAATGACTCAGCCTGAAATCATCGATATCGGCCACGTCGGCGAAGTCACCGGGGTCAATACAGACCTGCTGAACATGCTGGTCAAGGGCGATTTCATCCCGGTGATCGCACCGATTGGCGTCGGCCCGGATGGCGAGTCCTACAACATCAACGCCGACCTGGTGGCCGGCAAAGTCGCCGAAGCATTGAAGGCCGAAAAACTGATGCTGCTGACCAACATCGCCGGCCTGATGGACAAACAGGGCCAGGTCCTCACTGGCCTGACCACCGAGCAAGTCGATGGCCTGATCGCCGACGGCACTATCTACGGCGGCATGCTGCCGAAGATCCGCTGCGCCCTGGAAGCCGTTCAAGGCGGCGTGACCAGCGCGCATATCATCGACGGCCGCGTGCCGAATGCCGTGCTGTTGGAAATCTTCACCGACAGCGGTGTCGGTACGCTGATCTGCAACCGCAAGCGTCACTGACCCCTGGCACCAATCAGACCGCTGATCGTGGCTGATTCGCCCGCCTGATAGCCTGCTGCGCACCTTGCAGCAGGCTCTTGCAGCGCCCAAGCTCAGTGGCTTAGCCCTGCAGCCGAGGTGTTTCACGTGAGCCATCCACCGTCCCGCGACGCCTGCAGTTTCTTTCACCCATTGCGCGTGCGCTGGGCTGAAGTGGACCCGCAAAGCATCGTGTTCAACGGCCATTACCTGACATACGCCGATGTCGCCATTACCGAATACTTTCGCGCGTTGGGTATTCGCTACCCGGACGACCTGAGACACGATGGCGGCGATTTCTTCGCCATCAAGACCGTGCTGGAGTATCTGGCCCCCGCACGCTTTGATGATCAGCTACAGATTGGCATTCGCGTCGCCCGCCTGGGCCGCTCGAGCCTGAGCTTTGTCATGGGCATCTGGCGCGACGAGCAGGCACTGACCGCCGGCGAAGTGATTTACGTGTACGCGGACAGCGCCAACCGCAACAGCCGGCCACTGCCGGACTGGCTAAAGCAGAAGATTCTGGCATTTGAACGCAGCGCACCACAGCAATGATGGCCCGAGGTTAGAGGGGCAACTAACGAGTGCGGCTAAGGAGCTCTTTGAGGCGATCCCGATCGGCATTGAAGCTGTTATCGGCCTCCTTGCGCGCCGCTTCATAACGCACGATTTCGCCCTTTAGACGCTCCTGCTCAGCCTTCTGGTTTTCGATCTGAGCCAAGAGGTTTGCCGGCACATTACGGCCGCCGCGCTCATGATCGGCCGCCTGGCTTTGCAAATTAGCCTGCTGAGTACGCGCCGATTGCAAGTTGCTGCGCGCCACACCAATCAGACCATCCAATTCGGCCAGCTTGCGCTCGCGCGCGCGCTCAACGTCATCCGAGGTACTGTACAAGCGCAGCAACTGCGCATCTGAACTGGCACGGGCCTTGTCGGCAAGAATGCGCTGCATTTCCTCGGCGCTGGGCGCAGGCGGAATCACCTTCACCACCCGCCCCTGATCATTCAGCACTTCATAACCCTTGCTGATGTGCTCCGGCGGCACGCCCTGGCGGCTCAGCACCGTGGTGCCCCTTTCATCGACATAGCGGTACAGCTCAGCCGCACCCGCCACAACCGGCAGCAGTAGGCCTAGCAACAGCGAACAGCGGGTCAGGGCGGGTCTGCGCATCAAGGCAACACCTTATCGACAGGTTAGATTCCGTATTCGGCGCGGTAGGCTTCTACCGCTGGCAGATACTGCTTGAGTTCAGCATCACCTGCCAGATATTCCAACACCTGTTCGAGTGACACAATGCTCACCACGGGCATGCCATAGTCGCGTTCGACCTCCTGGATCGCCGAGAGCTCGCCTTTGCCACGTTCCTGGCGGTTTAGCGCAATTAGCACACCGGCAGCCTGGGCGCCCTGGGCCTGGATGATCTGCATCACTTCACGAATCGCCGTGCCGGCGGTGATCACGTCATCGATAATCAGCACGCGCCCGGCCAGCGGCGCACCCACCAGCGTGCCACCTTCGCCATGATCCTTGGCTTCCTTGCGGTTGAAACACCAAGGCACGTCGCGCTGATGGTGTTCAGCCAGCGCCACCGCAGTGGTCGCGGCCAACGGAATACCCTTGTAGGCAGGGCCAAACAGAACATCGAAGTCGATGCCGCTGTCCATAACGGCTGCCGCGTAAAAACGCCCCAGTTGAGCCAGAGCCAGGCCACTGTCGAACAACCCGGCATTGAAAAAATAAGGGCTGACACGCCCAGACTTCAGGGTGAACTGACCAAAGCGCAGAACCCCGCGCTCAATGGCAAAACGGATGAAATCGCGTTGATACGCTTGCATGAAAGGCCCCGGACAGCACGGTTTTGCTAGGAAATTACTTATTAGACACGAGCTCGGGTATCATACACCCACGTGATTTTGGGGGCCATTTATGCGGATCATCAGTGTGAACGTGAATGGTATTCATGCGGCAGTCGAGCGCGGTTTGCTCAGTTGGCTGCAAGCACAGAATGCCGACGTCATCTGCCTGCAGGACACCCGCGCCTCCGCCTTTGAACTGGACGACCAAGCCCTCCAACTGGATGGCTATTTCCTCTATGCCTGCGATGCAGAAGTGCCCAGCCAAGGTGGCGTGGCGCTGTATTCGCGGTTGCAACCCAAGGCGGTAATCAGCGGTCTGGGCTTTGAAATGGCCGATCGCTATGGGCGCTACCTGCAGGCCGATTTCGACAAAGTAAGTATTGCCACCCTGCTGATGCCTTCTGGGCAGCAGGGTGATGAGAGCTTGAATCAGAAATTCAAGTTTATGGACGACTTCACCCATTATTTGGACAAGCAGCGCCGCAAGCGCCGCGAGTACATCTATTGCGGCTCGTTCTACGTGGCACACCAGAAGCTCGACGTGAAGAACTGGCGCGACTGCCAGCAATCGCCCGGTTTTCTAGCGCCGGAGCGCGCCTGGCTGGACGAAGTGATTGGCACCATGGGCTATGTCGATGCGTTGCGCGAGGTCAGCCGTGAAGGTGACCAGTTCAGCTGGTGGCCAGACAGCGAACAGGCCGAGCTACTCAACTTGGGCTATCGCTTTGATTATCAACTGCTTACGCCGGGCATGCGCCGCAGCATCCGTAGCGCCCGCCTGCCGCGTCAGCCACGCTTCTCGCAGCACGCCCCACTGATCGTCGACTACGACTGGTTACTCAGCGTATGACGCCCCATAAAAAACCGGCTGATAGCCGGTTTTTTATGGGTTGCTCTCGCAGCAGCTACTTCACCAGCCGCCAGGAGAACGGGTAGCGGTAAGCCTGACCTTCATTGGCCTTGATCCCGGCAATGATGGTCAGCACCAACGCCCCCACGCTGACCAACAACAGCAGCGGGAAGCCGATCACCACCACCATCAACAAGAAGCACAGAAGCGCGGCCAGGGCCACGCTGATCTGGAAGTTCAGCGCCTCCTTGCCTTGAGCATCGACGAACGGGTCGAGATCCTTCTTGACCTGCCAGACGATCAACGGCCCCAACAGATTGCCAAAGGGAAAGACCAGACCGAGAAAGGCGGCAAAGTGACAGAACATCGCCCACTGACGGGCTTCCGGGCCGGGAGTGGGCTGAGGTGCTAAGGGTTCGTCGCTCATTGTGCGTCTCCGTGCGGTGTGGGCAGAAATATCTGTCTTAATCGACCAGCGCCGCCTGCTGCAGTTCAAACAGCTCAGTCATGCCTTTTTGCGCCAATTCGAGCATCGCATTCAGCTCTGCCGGCTGGAACGGGGCACCTTCGGCCGTGCCCTGCACTTCGATAAAGCCACCGGCGCTAGTCATCACCACGTTGAGGTCGGTTTCGGCAGCGGAATCTTCCAGGTAATCCAGATCCAGTACCGGCTCGCCCTGATACATGCCCACCGACACCGCGGCAATCATCTGCTTGAGCGGGTCGCCGCCTTTAAGGCCGCCACGTTTTTTGATCACTTTCAGCGCATCCACCAACGCAACCATGGCCCCAGTAATGGACGCTGTACGGGTGCCACCGTCAGCCTGGATTACATCGCAGTCAACATAGAGCGTGTTTTCGCCCAGTTTGGACATATCCAACGCTGCACGCAGCGAACGACCGATCAGGCGCTGGATTTCCAGAGTACGGCCGCCCTGCTTGCCACGGCTGGCTTCACGCTGATTACGGTCACCGGTGGCACGCGGCAGCATGCCGTACTCAGCGGTCAACCAACCCTGGCCCTGGCCTTTGAGGAAACGCGGTACGCCAGACTCGACACTGACCGTGCAAATCACTTTGGTATCGCCAAACTCCACCAGCACCGAACCCTCGGCATGCTTGGTGTAGTTGCGGGTGATGCGAATCGAGCGCAACTGATCGGCGGCGCGGCCACTGGGACGTTTCATCTGGGAATTCCTGCTCTGAATAAAAAATCTGCCCGGCATTATAGGGCCGTAAGCCCGCTACGGCATGTCGAATTGGGAGCGACCGACGCACTGCGCTACAATCGAACGCCTTTGCTTTCGACTTTCCGCGAGGTTCGCCCCGATGATCCACAGCATGACTGCCTTCGCCCGCGTCGAGCAGGCAGGTACCCACGGCACCCTGAGCTGGGAGCTGCGTTCGGTCAACCATCGCTATCTGGAACCTCATTTGCGCCTGCCGGAAAGCTTCCGCGACCTCGAAGGCGCGGTGCGCGAAGCCCTGCGTAACGGCCTGTCGCGCGGCAAAGTCGAATGCACCCTGCGTTTGAGCGATGACAGCACCGGCAAAGCCTTGCAGGTCGATCTGGAACGCGCCGCGCAACTGGTCGCCGCCGCCGAAAACGTGGCCGGCTTGATCAAGCAGCCTGCCGCACTCAACCCATTGGAGGTACTCGGCTGGCCTGGCGTACTGGTCGCGGATGCTGCGGACCCGCAAGCACTCAATCAGAATGCTCTGGCGCTGTTCACCGAAGCGCTGAACGAGCTGAAGAAAGGCCGCGAACGCGAAGGTGCGGAACTGGCCAAACTGCTCAATGAGCGCCTGGACAGCATCCTTGAGCAAGTCACCGCCCTGCGCGAACTGGTGCCACAGATGCTTGCCGGACAGCGGCAGAAGATTCTCGATCGTTGCGCCGAAATGCAGGCCGAGTTGGACCCACAGCGCTTGGAGCAAGAGCTGGTTATCCTCGCGCAGAAAAGTGATGTCGCCGAAGAACTGGACCGCCTCAGTACCCACGTCAGCGAAGTGCGCCGCGTCCTGAAGTCCGGCGGCCAGGCCGGCAGACGCCTGGATTTCCTCATGCAGGAACTCAACCGCGAAGCCAATACCCTTGGCTCCAAGGCCTTCGACACCCGCAGCACTCAGGCGGCGGTCAATCTGAAAGTGCTGATCGAGCAGATGCGCGAGCAAGTACAGAACATCGAGTAAGACAGATCGCCCCTGCTACTCTTCGAACAACGCGCTTCAGGATTGATCCATGAGCACAACCACCGGCACCCTGTACATCATTTCCGCCCCATCCGGCGCGGGCAAGACCAGCCTGGTCAAAGCGCTGATCGACAGCGAGGCGCAGATTCGCGTGTCGGTCTCGCATACCACCCGCGCCATGCGCCCGGGCGAAGTAGACGGGGTGAACTACCACTTCGTCAGCCGCGAGCAGTTCCACGCCATGCTCGACAAGACAGAATTCCTTGAACATGCAGAGGTCTTCGGCAACCTCTATGGCACCTCGCAGGACTGGGTCAAACAGACCCTGCGCGACGGTTTCGACCTGATTCTGGAGATCGACTGGCAAGGCGCACAGCAGGTACGCCGGCTGATGCCGGAAGCCAAATCCATTTTCATTCTGCCGCCAACCCAGGAAGCGCTGCGCCATCGCTTGACCAATCGCGGCCAGGACAGCGGTGAAATCATCGAGCGCCGCATGCGTGAAGCCGTCAGCGAGATGAGCCATTACGTCGAATATGACTACCTGCTGATCAACGATGACTTCGCCCATGCGCTGAGCGATCTGAAGGCGATTTTCCGCGCCAATCAACTGCTGCAAAGCCCACAACAGCAACGTCACAACGGCTTGCTCAGTGAGCTGTTGGTCTGACGCAGTAAGCACTGAGCAAATCAGTGCTTCCCTAAATGCTGGTGATTTTTTAGACTATCCAGTCCGCTCGCCCATTTGGGTGGCGTTTTTTCGCTCTTAATTTTGTCGCAACGAGGAATACCATGGCCCGCGTTACCGTTGAAGATTGCCTGGACAACGTCGATAACCGCTTTGAGCTGGTCATGCTCGCCACCAAGCGTTCGCGCCAGCTGGCCACCGGCGGCAAAGAGCCGAAAGTGGCGTGGGAAAACGACAAGCCGACCGTAGTCGCACTGCGCGAAATCGCTGCCGGTCTGGTCAACTATGACGTAATCGCCCAAGACGACATCGTCGAAGAAGAACCGCTGTTTGCCGCATTCGAGGAAGAGGCGAACGAGCCTCTGTAAGCCTATGCCGGGTCGACGTCGTCAGGCGCAGGGTCATCTGAATCGGCAAGGGGAACACCCATGCCGAGCATAGACGCCCTCGCCGACAGACTTTCGACCTACCTCGACGGCGATCAGGTCAACCTGGTTCGCCGCGCTTATTTTTACGCCGAACAAGCCCACGACGGCCAACGCCGCCGCAGCGGCGAAGCTTACGTCACCCATCCCCTGGCAGTGGCGAGCATCCTGGCTGACATGCACATGGACCATCAGAGCCTGATGGCCGCGATGCTGCATGACGTGATCGAAGACACCGGTATTGCCAAGGAAGCCCTCGACGCCCAGTTCGGCGAGTCAGTGGCGGAACTGGTCGACGGGGTCAGCAAACTGACCCAGATGAACTTCGAAACCAAGGCCGAAGCGCAGGCCGAGAATTTCCAGAAGATGGCCATGGCCATGGCCCGCGATATCCGGGTGATTCTGGTCAAACTGGCCGACCGCCTGCACAACATGCGTACATTGGAAGTGCTGTCCGGCGAAAAACGCCGACGCATCGCCAAGGAAACCCTGGAAATCTACGCACCGATCGCCAACCGCCTGGGCATGCACAGCATGCGCATCGAGTTCGAGGATCTGGGCTTCAAGGCCATGCACCCGATGCGCTCCGAGCGCATCCGCACAGCGGTCAAACGTGCGCGGGGCAACCGTAAGGAAATCGTCAACAAGATCGAAGAGTCGATCACCCACTGCCTGGCCCGCGAAGGCATGGAGGGCGAGGTGATGGGCCGCGAGAAGCACCTCTACGGCATCTACCAGAAGATGCGCGGCAAACGCCGGGCGTTCAACGAAATCATGGACGTCTACGCCTTCCGCATCGTCGTCGATAAGGTCGACACCTGTTACCGCGTGCTCGGCGCCGTGCATAACCTGTACAAGCCCCTGCCCGGCCGCTTCAAGGATTACATCGCCATCCCCAAGGCCAACGGCTATCAGTCGCTGCACACCACGCTGTTCGGCATGCACGGCGTACCGATCGAGATTCAGATCCGTACCCGTGAAATGGAAGAGCTGGCCAACAACGGCATTGCCGCACACTGGCTGTACAAATCCAACGAGGAAGACCAGCCCAAGGGCAGCCACGCCCGCGCGCGGCAGTGGGTCAAGGGCGTATTGGAGATGCAGCAACGCGCCGGCAACTCGCTGGAATTTATCGAGAGCGTGAAGATCGACCTGTTCCCCGACGAGGTCTACGTGTTCACGCCCAAAGGCCGCATCATGGAGCTGCCGAAAGGCTCCACGGCGGTCGACTTTGCCTACGCGGTGCATACCGATGTCGGCAACACCTGCATCGCCTGCCGCATCAACCGCCGCCTGGCGCCACTGTCGCAGGCACTGGAAAGCGGCTCGACGGTGGAAATCGTCACCGCCCCCGGCGCACGACCAAACCCGGCCTGGCTGAGCTTCGTGGTCACCGGCAAGGCCCGCACGCATATTCGCCACGCCCTGAAGCTGCAGCGCCGCTCGGAGTCCATCAGCCTGGGAGAACGCCTGCTAAACAAGGTGCTGGCTGGTTTCGACAGCCGCGTCGACAAGCTCTCGCCCGAACGGATCCAGGCGGTACTCGCCGAATACCATCAGGACGTGCTCGAAGACCTGCTCGAAGACATCGGCCTGGGCAACCGCATGGCCTATGTGGTGGCGCGCCGCCTGCTCAGTGACAGCAACGAAGCGTTGCCAAGCAGCGAAGGGCCGCTGGCGATTCGCGGCACCGAAGGCCTGGTGCTGAGCTACGCCAAATGCTGCACGCCGATTCCGGGCGACCCGATTGTCGGCCACTTGTCCGCAGGCAAAGGCATGGTGGTGCACCTGGACAGCTGCAAGAACATCGGCGAGATCCGCCACAACCCGGAAAAATGCATCCAGCTGTCCTGGGCCAAGGACGTTACCGGCGAGTTCAACGTCGAACTGCGCGTCGAGCTTGAGCACCAGCGCGGCCTGATCGCCCTGCTGGCCGGCAGCGTGAATGCCGCTGACGGTAATATCGAGAAGATCAGCATGGACGAGCGTGATGGCCGCATCAGTGTCGTACAGCTGGTGGTCAGCGTGCATGACCGCGTGCACTTGGCACGCGTGATCAAGAAGCTGCGGGCGTTGAGCGGCGTCATTCGCATTACCCGAACGCGCGCCTGATCGAACTGAACAGCACAATCAACAGCCCGCTGTACTTTGACAGTCGCTGTGGCTTTCGCCCAACCTAGACAATCTAACTGACATCGCCACAGCAACGTGTGCGTAGAGTTCTCCCACTACAGCTTTGCAGGAGCTTCCATGAGCAAGAGCGTTATCAGCAGCGACAAGGCCCCAGCCGCTATCGGCACTTACTCCCAGGCAATCAAGGCGGGCAACACTGTGTACATGTCCGGACAGATCCCGCTGGACCCGAAGACCATGGAACTGGTGGAAGGCTTCGAAGCCCAGACCGTGCAAGTGTTCGAGAACCTCAAAGCCGTGGCCGAAGCCGCTGGCGGCTCGTTCAAGGACATCGTCAAACTGAACATCTTCCTCACCGACCTGTCGCACTTCGCCAAGGTCAATGAAGTCATGGGCCGTTACTTCGAGCAGCCCTACCCGGCTCGCGCAGCCATTGGTGTAGCGGCACTGCCCCGTGGTGCGCACGTTGAAATGGACGCTATTCTGGTGCTCGAGTAACACCCCTGGCGGGGCATCTGCCCCGCCTCCCCTACGCTCCGCTCTGCCCTCGCCACACGACTAACCCTCCACTCGCACGCTCAAGCCACTCGCGCCCTCGCGCGCGAGGCAGTCTTTAATCAATATTTTATTAACGCGAATTATTTGCAATAATGTTTGCGCTTACTCATGCGCCGCTCTATATCGCAGCGCACCCGCAACCTTTCCTTCTCAGGTCCGGCCAGTATGTTCTTTTCCAGCCCAACCGCTCACACCGCCACGTCTCGCCAGCCGCGCTGGTTGCCGCTGCTCTGCTTGTCACTGCTGACCTTGCTGCCCATCACCAGCTTTGCTGAACAACCGGCTGCCGCCGCACCGAACGGCTCAGCATTGGCGACACCCCAGGCTGCACCAGTAACTGGAGAGACCCCTCAGCTAACAGCTTTGCGGGAAAAAATCGCGGCGTTGGGCGAACAGGCCAGTGCCGAGCAGATCAGCGCTACACAGCAACAATTCATCACGGACAACGGCATTGCCCCCGAGCAGGCTCAGCACCTGCTGACCGCCCTGCAGAACAGCGAGACGCCGCCTGACGCGGCAGCCGATGAGGCCCTGCTGCACGACCTGTCGCCATGGGGCATGTTCCAGAACGCCGATGTCGTAGTGAAAAGTGTGATGATCGGCCTGGTGCTCGCCTCGATCCTGACCTGGACCGTGTGGGTGGCGAAAAGCATTGAGCTGCTCAGCGCCCGCCGTCGTCTGCGTCGTGAGCTGCCCGAACTGAAACGCGCACGCAACCTGCAACAGGCCGCCGACCAGGCACGTGCCCAGCACAGTTTCAGCACCCTGCTGATCGACGATGCCCGCGATGAACTGAACCTGTCCGCCAACAGCAAGCTGAAGGATGGTATCAAGGAACGTGTCAGCTTCCGCCTGGAGCGCCTGGTGGCCGCGTGCGGCAGGGACATGAGCAAAGGCACCGGGGTGCTGGCCACCATTGGTTCCACCGCGCCCTTCGTCGGCCTGTTCGGCACGGTCTGGGGCATCATGAACAGCTTTATCGGCATCGCCAAATCGCAGACCACCAACCTCGCCGTGGTTGCCCCGGGTATCGCCGAAGCCTTGTTGGCCACCGCCCTTGGCCTGGTTGCCGCGATCCCGGCGGTAATCATCTACAACGTCTTTGCCCGCTCGATTGCCAGCTACAAGGCGCAGGTTGCCGACGCTTCGGCCCAGGTACTGCTGTTGGTCAGCCGTGATCTGGACATGCCTACCAGTAACGAGCGCAGTACTGCGCCGCAAATGGTCAGGGCGGTCTGAGACATGGGCCTGCACCTCAACGACAGTGGCGATGACCTCCAGGAAAACCACGAGATCAACGTCACGCCCTTTATCGACGTAATGCTGGTGTTGCTAATCATCTTCATGGTGGCAGCCCCCCTGGCCACGGTTGACGTAAAAGTCGACCTGCCCGCCTCCAGTGCCAAGCCAACACCACGGCCGGATAAACCGATCTACCTGAGCATCAAGGACGACAGCCGTTTATTTCTCGACAACGATCAGGTCGAACCCGCCCTGCTGGGTGCGGCATTGGACAAGCTAACCCAGGCCGACAAGGAAAAGACCATTTTCGTGCGCGGTGACAAGGGCGTCGACTATGCCGACCTGATGACCGTAATGGACAACCTGCGCGGTGCCGGCTACCTGAAGATCGGTCTGGTTGGCCTGGAGACGGTCGGCACACCATGACCCGCTCTCACCGTAGCCTCTTCTGGATGGCCAGCCTGCTGCTGGTGGTCACCTTACACGTTGCCCTGTTTATCTGGGCGCTGTACTGGCACCCGCAAGCCATTGCCGTAGAGCCACCGCCAGCAGCGATGCTGGTCGAACTGCAACCACTGGTTGCTGCACCCAAGCCAACGCCACCGGTGATCCAGCAGCCCGAGCCGGAACCCGAGCCACAGCCCAAGCTGATCGAAGCGCCCAAGCCGAAGCTGGCAGTCGCCCAGCCCAAGCCGAAACCCAAACCGCGCCCCCCCCAGCCGAAACCACAGCCCAAGCCAGCGGAAACACCCACACCGGAAACTGCACAGGCCAGCAACGATGCGGCCCCGGCCCCGGCCGCACAGCAACAGGCTACACCGCGTCAGAGCGCACCCAGTGAGGACCATCAAGCGCGCACCCTCTGGCTGAGCAAGGTACATGCGCACCTGAGCAGCCGCCTGCATTACCCAGATCGCGAGCGGCGGTTCAACCGGATTGGGCATATCCAAGCGGTGACCCTGACGTTCGACGTCAATGGTCGCGGCGATATTCTGCTGGGCAAGATAAAGGCCTCCACCGCGCGCCCATCCTTTGATCGCGATGTGCTGATCCAGCTGCGCAAGGCCAGCCCAGTACCGCGGCCACCGCAGGAGGTGCTGAGCAGTGGCAGCATCAGCCTGGACTTCCCGATCAAATTCGAACTCACCCGCTAAACCTGGCAGCCCGTGCGACCTGCACGGGCTGCCGCTGTAACGCCAGACCTAAATAACGCTATTCTGCTGGGCGAATCCACCACCGGGGCGGTTCAACCACCGTCTCTGCTCTGCCCTGAGGACGCCGCCATGCGTTGCCTGTCTACAGCCCTTATTTCCTCCGTCCTACTCAGTGGTTGCGCCAGCCCACCCCAAGATCCCAGTGGCACCTGGATTAACCAGGCTGCTATCGATGACGCCGTGGAGCGGGGCAACCTGCGCGAAGCCCTGCTGGCCTATGGCCCCAATCTGGAGTGGCAGATCGATGGCCAGCGCCGACTGGCCAGTTTCAGCAATGGTTTTGAACGGGGTGAAGGTACCTTCGAACGCGATAAAACAGGCCCGCTGCGCGTGCATTTCTACGGTGATTTTCAAGAATTACTGAGCCTGAGCAATGGCGAACTGATTCAGGCGCAGAGCGATACCTGGCCGGAGCAGCGCTTTGTCCGGGCACCAGCCGTGCCAGGCGCACTCGCCCCGCCGGGGAGCAGCTTCGAGCAGGCGTTGTATGGCGCTTACCTAGGCGGTACCTGGTTGATCAAGGAAGGCTTGGGGGAAGGTGGTCTGGTGTTGTTCCAGGCCGACGGCAGCGTGCAGGGACTGCCAGGCGCAGAGCGCTATGCCCTGTGTCTGGCAGGTGATTGTGCGGCGATGAGTGGCGAGTTCGACAGCCTCTGGTTGCAGTTGGGCGACCAGGGCCAAAACTGGCTGTTCGAGCGTAAGGACGATGAGCTCCGCGTCTTCGAAGCGCTGAACAGCTCACAGATTGATGAAATGCCGAACTTCTACAAGGGCCAGCAACGCTGGTTGCTGCAACAGCGTTAAGCGCGCTTACGCACCGCTCAAAATTGCCGTGTAACCCTCGCGATAGCTGGGATACTGCGGCTGCCAACCCAGCGCACGGGCGCGGCCATTACTGCAACGTTTGCTACCGGTGCGGCGCACAGTCGCTTCTGCAGACCAGTGGCTGATGTCCAGTTGTTCGCGCAGCCAGGCCACCACCTCATGCAGCGGCGCCGGCTGATCGTCGACGCCAATATAACAATCATCCAGCGCCACACCACGGGCATCGGCTTGCAACAGATAAGCCAGTAGCCCTGCGGCATCATCGACATGGATACGGTTACCGTACAGCGGCGGCTCGCTGACGACTCGATAGCCCTCGCGCACCTGCTTGAGCAGCCATTCGCGGCCTGGGCCGTAGATGCCGGTGAGGCGCACCAGGCTAGCGGGCAACCCACTTCGCAATGCCAGCTGCTCGGCTTCACGCATGATCCGTCCGGAGTAGCTATCGGCTTCTGCGGGAGAGTTTTCATCCACCCATTCACCGAGCTGCTGGCCATACACACCGCTGCTGGAGACAAACAGCAGGCGTTTGGGCCATTGGCCCTGTTGCGCCAGCCAACCCAGCACGCGGCGCAGGCCGTCAACATAGGCCGCGCGGTAACCGGCCTCGTCGTGCTCGGTGGCGGCCGCGCAATACACCAGGTAATCCAGCGGTTCGCTCGGCCAGGCAGCCGGGCAGGCATCGGTATGCAGATCACCGGCTACCGGGCGAATACCCTGTGGCAGCAGCGCCACACTGCGGCGCAAGCCATACACCGTCCAGCCTACGGCGCTTAGCTGCTGACCCAAACGGCTGCCGACATCACCACAGCCGGCGATCATCAGTGTCTTACTCATCGCTGCGTATTCCATAGGATCTGTTGCTCATCAGGGCAACAGTGCCACCAGGCCGGCCTGTTGCACCAGCTCCAACAGCGGCTGTGGGTACACACCGAGGAAGAACGCCAGCAACGCGACGAACAGCAACATTACACCACCCGCCTGCTGTCCCCAATGCAGAGGCGCGTCATGGCGGCGCAGGTTCGGCTCGACCATAAACAGGGTGACCATCACCCGCAGGTAATAGAACACGCCGATGGCGCTGCCGATCACCAGGGCGGCGAGCAGCCACCACTGCTGCGATTGCACGCCAGCAGCGACCACGTAGAACTTGCCGATAAAACCGGCCGTCAGCGGAATACCGGCCAGCGACAGCATCATCACGGTGAGCACGGCAGTCAGGTACGGACGGCGCCAGAACAGCCCACGGTATTCATACAGGGCATCGGCATCACGGCCGCTGTAGGGCGTCGACATCAGGGTAATCACGCCGAACGCACCCAGGCTGGTCAGCACATAGGTGGCCAGGTACACGCCCACCGCCTCCACCGCCAGCCCCTTGCTGGCGATCAGCGCCACCAGCAGGTAACCGAAGTGGGCGATCGAGGAATAACCGAGCAGCCGCTTGAGGTTGTTCTGCAGCAGCGCCAGCAGGTTGCCGAAGATAATCGAGGCGATGGCAATCAAGGTCAGCAGGTCATTCAACCAGCCGCCTGCGGTGGCCGGTGACATCTGATACAAACGCAGCAGCACGGCAAACACCGCAACTTTACTGGCGGTGGCGAGGAAGGCTGCCACCGGCGCCGGAGCGCCTTCATAAACGTCCGGGGTCCACAAGTGGAACGGCACCAGCGACAGTTTGAACGCCAGACCAATCAGCATCATGCCCACGCCCAACTGCGCCAGCATGCTCGGCAGGCCATCGGCGGCCAGCTTGGCGCCGATGCCAGCGAACGTCAGGTTGCCCGACTCGGCATACAGCAGCGCCATGCCGAACAGGAGAAATGCCGAGCCTGCGGCGGACAGCACCATGTACTTGATGCCGGCTTCCAGCGAACGCTTGTTGAAGAAGGCGTAGGCGATCATGCCGTAGGTCGGCACCGACAGCAGCTCCAGGCCGATAAACAGGCCCGCCAAGTGCTGCGCACTGACCAGCACCAGACCACCAGCGGCAGACAGCAGCATCAGCAGGTACAGCTCTTCACGGTTGCCTGGATAGCCCTTGCCGGACTCGCCGCCCAGGTAAGCGTGGATCAGGGTCACACAGGCCAGCGTGGCGGCTAGCACCAGGGCCATGTAGTAGCAGGCGAATTTATCCACCAGCAACAGCGGGGTGACCTCAATCGGCGTCACGTCCAGGGCGGGCAGCAACGACAGCAGGGCCAGGTTGAGACCCAGCACCGAGAGGCCGAAGGTCATGGCGTGATTGCGCTTCCAGGCAATCGCCAGCATCACCAGCACGATGGTGACACTGGTGATCAGCAGCGGCAGCAGCGCAATAAAGTGTTGAGTCGTGAATTCCATACGCTACTTACCGGACCGGAACAGGTTGATTGATTGCACTACCCAGCCACTGCTGCACGCCTTGCATGCTGGCGGCGGAGGTGTCGAGCACCGGCTGCGGATAGACGCCGAGCAGGATCAGCAGCACGGCCAGGCCCAGCACCATGCTCAGCTCGCGCAGCTTCAGACCTGGCAGGGCGCTATCCGCCTTGGCCGGACCGAAGTAGGCGCGGTGAATCATGATCAGCGAGTAGACCGAGCCGAACACCAGGCCAGTTGCGGCAACCACGGTGATCCAAGGCGCACTCTGGAAGCTGCCGATCAGAATCAGGAACTCGCCGACGAAGTTACCGGTACCCGGCAACCCCAAGGCAGCAGCGGCGAAGAACAAGCTGATGGCCGGCAGCCAGGGCATACGCGCCCAGATGCCGCCCATCTCGCGCATGTCGCGGGTGTGCAGGCGCTCATACAGCTGACCGCAGAGGATAAACAGCGCCGCCGCGGACAGCCCGTGCGCCATCATCTGCACCACCGCGCCCTGCAGGGCGATCTCGCTGGCCGAGTAGATGGCGATCAGCACAAAGCCCATGTGCGACACGCTGGAGAAGGCCACCAGACGCTTGATATCGGTCTGTGCGAACGACAGCAAAGCGCCATAGATGATGGCGAACACGCCAAGCCACTGGGCAATCGGCGCGAACTCGGCCGAGGCATTGGGAAACAGCGGCAGGGCGAAGCGCATCAGGCCATAGGCGGCGGTTTTCAGCAGGATACCGGCCAGGTCCACGGAACCAGCGGTTGGTGCCTGGGCGTGGGCGTCCGGCAGCCAGGAGTGGAACGGCACCACCGGGAACTTCACCGCGAAGGCGATGAAGAAGCCGAGCATCAGGATGTACTCGGTGCCGGCGGCCATCTTGGTCTGCAGCAGGTCGGCGTAGTTAAAGGTCAACACGCCGGTCTGGTCGAAATGCACGAACACCAGGCCGAGGATCGCCACCAGCATCACCAGGCCGCTGGCCTGGGTGAAGATGAAGAACTTGGTGGCGGCGTAGATCCGCGTCTTGCCGTCACTGCCGCTATGCCCCCAGAGCGCGATGAGGAAGTACATCGGCACCAGCATCATTTCCCAGAAGAAAAAGAACAGGAACAGGTCGACAGCGAGGAACACGCCGACCACGCCGCCGAGTATCCACATCAGGTTGAGGTGGAAGAAGCCGACGCGGTTCTGGATCTCGTTCCACGAGCAGAGTACGGACAGCACGCCGAGCAGACCGGTGAGGCTGATCATCAGCACCGAAAGACCGTCGAGCGCCAGGTGGATGCTGATGCCAAACCGCTCGATCCACGGCAGCTGGAACTCGACCGCCCACTGCGGCGCAGCACCCGGAGCCGGGGCCAGGCTAAAGTCGCCGGTGGCCCACAGCCAAAGCGCCAGCCCGAACAGCAGGCCCATGGTCAGTAGGGCAATCCAGCGTGGCAGGGTGTTGCCGAAGCGCTCGCACTGCCAGCACAGCAGGCCGCCGATAAAGGGGATCAGGATTAGCCAGGGCAGAATCATCAGGCTGCTTTCCTTAATTCAGAAACAGGAGGACGGCGAGCACCAGAACGGCACCCCCGGCAATCGAAGTGGCATACCAGCGCACCTGACCAGTCTCGCTGCTGGCCAGCAGGGCATTGCCACCCCGCACCAGACGCGGAATCAAGCCAATGCTGCGGTCAATCGGGTCACGCCCGAGCAACCGGCACAGCAACAGGTACGGCTGCACGAACAGCTTGTCGTAGAGCCAGTCGAAGCCCCAGGCGGCGAACCACCAGGCCGACAGAAAGCGCCCCGGTGCACTCTGCGCCACCGCCGTGGCGAAACTGCGCTTGCCGAGGAACAGCAACGCAGCCAGGACGATACCGATGATGGCGATGGCCCCGGAGGCGATTTCCAGGCTGTGCTTGGCTTCACCACCAGCATGGCCAACGCTTTGCGGCAGCACACCGGCCAGCGGCGGGCTGATCAGCGCGCCGATAAAGGTCGACAGTACGATCAGGGTCACCAGTGGCAGCCAGTGAGCCACGCCGTGGCCGGCATGGGCTTCAATCTTCTGCTCGCCATGGAAGGCGATGAAGATCAGGCGGAAGGTGTAGATCGACGTCAGGAAGGCGCCTGCCAGGCCTGCGTACAGCAGCCACTGGTGACCACTGGCAAAGGCTTCCCAGAGGATTTCATCCTTGGAATAGAAACCCGCCGTGATCAGCGGCAACGCCGCCAGAGCAGCGCCGCCGACGATAAAGCTGGCGTAGGCCAACGGCAGTTTCTTCCACAGGCCGCCCATCTTGAAGATGTTCTGCTCATGGTGACAGGCGTTGATCACCGCACCGGAGGCGAGGAACAGCAGGGCCTTGAAGAAGGCGTGGGTCATCAGGTGGAAGATCGCGGCGTCCCAGGCGCCCACACCGAGGGCGAGGAACATGTAGCCGATCTGGCTCATGGTCGAGTAAGCGAGGATGCGCTTGATGTCGGTCTGCACCAGCGCGGCAAAACCGGCGAGCACCAGGGTCACGCCGCCGACAATGCCAACCAACTCAAGGATGTCCGGGGTCAGCAGGAACAGGCCGTGAGTCCGCGCGATCAGGTAAACACCCGCGGTCACCATGGTCGCCGCGTGGATCAACGCGGAAACCGGGGTCGGACCGGCCATCGCATCCGCCAGCCAGGTTTGCAGCGGCAGTTGCGCGGATTTACCCACTGCACCGCCGAGCAGCATCAGCGTGGCGATCCACAGCCAGCTGTCACCTTCCACATACTTCTGCGGCGCCAGTGCCATCAGCTCCTGAATATTCAGGGTGCCCAGATGGAGGAACAAAATGAACAGGCCGATGGCCATGAACACGTCACCGATACGGGTGACGATAAAGGCCTTCAGCGCTGCATTGCCGTTCGGTGTGTGCTTGAAGTAGAAGCCGATCAGCAGGTAGGAGCACAGCCCGACGCCTTCCCAACCGAAATACAGCAGCAACAGGTTATCGCCGAGTACCAGCAGCAGCATGCTGAAGATAAACAGGTTGGTGTAGGCGAAGAAACGCGAATAGCCCTCTTCACCACGCATGTACCAACTGGCAAACAGGTGGATCAAAAAGCCCACGCCTGTAACCACACCCAGCATGGTCACAGACAGGCCATCCAGATAGAGGGTGAAGCTCGGCGCGAAACCGGCCACGCTCATCCACTGCCACAGCACCTGCGTGAACACACCGTTTTCCGGCGGATTGAGGTTGAACTGCACGATCACCCAGGCCGCGCTCAGGGCAGACAGCCCCACCGAGCCCACACCGATCAGTGCAGAGAGGTTTTCGGAGAAACGCCCGCGCGAGAAGGCCAGGAGAAACCAGCCCAGCAGCGGAAATACACAGGTCAGGAATAAAAGGTTCATCCGCGCATCTCGCTGGCAGCGTCGACATCGAGGGTGTTGAAGCGGCGATACAGCTGCAACAGGATCGCCAGACCAATGCTGGCTTCGGCGGCCGCCAGGGTGATCACCAGAATAAACATCACCTGGCCGTCAGGCTGAGCCCAACGGCTGCCAGCCACCACAAAAGCCAGAGCAGTGGCATTCATCATCACTTCCAGGCTCATCAGCACAAAGAGGATATTGCGCCGCACCATCAGGCCAACCAGGCCCAGGCTGAACAGCACGCCGGCCAGTGCCAGGCCGTGCTCCAGGGGAATCGCATTCATGCAGTTGGCTCCTTGGCATCGTGACGACCGAGGTGATAGGCCGCAACCAGCGCACCAAGCAGTAGCATGGAGGCCAGCTCCACCACCAGCAGATAAGGCCCGTACAGGGCGATACCAACAGCCTTGGCATCAACGGTCTGCAAGCCCAACGCTGCGCCACTGGGCGACTCGAACAACACATACAGCAGCTGACCCAGTAACAGCGCCGAAAGCAGCGATGGCCCGAACCAGATACCGGGCGTCAGCCACTGGCGCTCCTGCTCGACCGCTGCCGGGCCGAGGTTGAGCATCATCACCACGAAGACGAACAGCACCATGATCGCGCCGGCATAAACGATGATTTCCAGGGCGCCAGCAAACGGCGCGCCCAAGGCGAAAAAGGTCATCGCCACCGCCAATAGCGAAAGGATCAGGTACAGCAAAGCATGCACCGGATTGCTCGCAGTGATGACCCTGAACGTAGACGCCACGGCAACACCGGCGGCGAGGTAGAACGCGAATTCCATATAGATCCTCTATATCTCCGTAGGAGTCTGTCTAAGCCGTCGTGCGCGCAGCTGAGGCAAGGCGAGAAAAGGCGAGGAAGCGGAGTGTACGTTTGTACATGAGCATTCCGAGTCTGTTTTCAACGCAGCATCAGCGCGCGCAGCAGGCATTAAACGGGCTCCTTAGGGCAGTAAGCCTTTGACGTTGATGGGTTCGGCTTCATTCTGCGCAGCGCCTTTCGGCTTGCCTGCGATGGCCATACCGGCGACGCGGTAGAAGTTATAGTCCGGATTTTTGCCCGGTCCGCTGATCAGCAGGTCTTCCTTCTCGTACACCAGGTCCTGACGTTTGAACTCACCCATCTCGAAGTCCGGGGTGAGCTGGATCGCCGTGGTCGGGCAGGCTTCTTCACACAGACCGCAGAAGATGCAGCGTGAGAAGTTGATGCGGAAGAAATCCGGGTACCAGCGGCCATCGGGGGTTTCCGCCTTCTGCAATGAAATGCAACCCACCGGGCAAGCCACCGCACACAGGTTGCAGGCCACGCAGCGCTCTTCGCCGTCGGGGTCGCGGGTCAGAACAATCCGGCCGCGATAGCGCGGCGGCAGGTACACGGCTTCTTCCGGGTACTGCAAGGTGTCACGCTTGCGAAAGCCGTGACTGAAGACCATGGCCAGGCTGCGCAGTTGGGTGCCGGTACCGACCAGCACATCCCATATGTATTTGAACATTCGGTGGTTCTCCTTACTGGGCCGCGGCCAGCACAAATGCGCCGGTCACCAGCAGGTTGATCAAGGTCAGCGGAAGGCAGAACTTCCAGCTGAAAGCCATGACCTGGTCATACCGTGGGCGTGGAATCGAGGCGCGCAACAGGATGAAGATCATGATGAAGAAGCAGGTCTTCAGGGCGAACCAGAAGAACGGAATCTGCGGCAAGAGGCCGAACGGGCCGTGCCAGCCACCGAAGAACAGGGTTACCAGCAGCGCCGATACGGTCACGATGGCCACGTATTCGCCGACGAAGAACATGCCCCACTTCATCCCGGCATATTCGATGTGGTAACCGTCGGCCAGCTCCTGCTCGGCCTCTGGCTGGTCGAACGGGTGACGGTGAGTCACGGCCACGGCAGCGATAAAGAAGGTACAGAAGCCGAGAAATTGCGGAATGATGAACCATAGGTTCTCCGCCTGATAATCGACGATGTCGCGCATGTTGAAGGAGCCGACCTGGGCCACCACACCCATCAGCGCCAGCGCCAGGAACACCTCATAGGACACCGTTTGCGCCGAGGCACGCAGGGCACCGAGCAGGGCGAACTTGTTGTTACTGGCCCAGCCGGCAAACAGCACCGCATACACCGACAAACCCGCCATGGCGAAGAAGAACAGGATGCCAATGTTCAGGTCGGCCACGCCCCAGTTTGGAGTGATCGGGATGATCGCAAAGGCGATCAGCATGGCCGAGAACGCGATCATCGGCGCCAGGATAAAGATGAACTTGTCGGCGAACGGCGGCGTCCAGTCCTCCTTGAAGAACATCTTGATCATGTCGGCGGCGATCTGAAACATGCCGAACGGTCCGACCCGGTTGGGGCCGTAACGGTCTTGCCACCAGCCCAGCAGACGGCGTTCGACAAAGCTCAGCAGCGCGCCGCAGACCACCACCACCAACAAAATCACGATGGCTTTGAGTACGGCGATCAGCACATCCAGCACATCAGGCGTCAGCCAGCTCATTGCGCGGCCTCCTCAATGCGGGTGACCACACTGCCTGCAATCAGCGCCGGCATGCCCTGCAAACCGACGGGCAGGCCGACCACACCGATGGCCAGCTCTTCAGTGATCTGCAGCGGCAGGCGTAGAGTCTGCCCAGCGACGGTCAGGCTCAACAGCGCGCCGTCATTCACACCCAGACGATCTGCTTCGGCCTTGGCCAGCAGTGCATAAGGTGCAGGAATGCGCTCTTGCAGCGGCGCGGCGCCGGCGGAGGTTTCCTCACTGCCGAACAGGTGGTGCAAGGCCACAGCCTGCAAGGTACCCGGCGCCGGATTGAAGGCCGCTGGCACGCTGAACCAAGGCAACACAGTGCCTTTGGCTTCCAGCAGGCGCACACCGGGGTCACCGGCACGCAAGTGGCCGCCGACTTCGTCCTGGAACTTGTTCCAGGCCTGCGGTGAGTTCCAGCCCGGTGACCAGGCGAAGGGGATCTGCTGACGGTCTTCCTTACTACCCGAATAACCTTCCATGGAGAAGGCAAAGGCCGAGTCTTGATCCTGCGGCTGACGCGGCTCGTGCACACTGATATTGGCGCGCATGGCGGTACGACCGCTGTAACGGTGTGGTTCGCGAGCCAGCTTAAGGCCCTTGATGCGGAAGGTGGCGTTGGGCGCGGCTTCGCCGATGCGGGCCAGCAGGCTGTTGCTGGCCGCGACGGCTGCGGTCACTGCATCCAGCTGGGTCCAATCCAGCGGCTTGCCTTGCAGGGTGCTGTGCAACGCATGCAGCCAGCGCCAGCCTTCGCGAATCAGGATATTGGCGTCGTAATAGCTCGGCTCGAACACCTGGAAGAACCGCTGAGCACGGCCCTCGAAACTGACCAGGGTGCCATCGCCTTCGGCGAAACTGGCCACCGGCAGCAGCAGGTGGGCTTTTTCGCTGGTGGCAGTGTGCTGATGGTCAGCGACGATAACCAGCTTTGCCGCTGCCAATGCGGCATCAACCTGGGCCGCATCGGCGCGGCGGTACAGGTCGTTTTCCAGCACGATCACGGCATCGGCCTGGCCGGACGTCAGCGCCTGCAGCGCCGCATCGACGGACTCGCCACCCAGCAGGGCCAGGCCCATGCTGTTGGCTTCCGGCACCACCAGGCTAATGGAAGCGTCTTTCTCGCGGTTCTTCAAGGCGCTGGCGATGTTGGCGGCAGCTTCGATCAGGCTCTTCTCGCCCAACGACGCACCGGAAACGATCAAGGGTCGCTTCGCGTCCAGCAACGCATCCGCAATCAGCTGCACCAGTTCGACTGCGTCGCTGTCCAGACCGCTGACCGCCGGTGCGCTGGGGTCGATGGCATGGGCCACAGCAAAACCGATGCGCGCCAGGTCGGCCGGTGCAGCATGCACACAGGCCTCAGCCACGTCATCCAGGCGGGTGGCGGTCACGCTGGCGATAAACAGCGGGTTGAGGGCATCCTGCGCGACGTTCTGCACCGCCGCCATGTGCCAGTCCTGAATCTTCGCCGCAGCGGCGATTTCCGTGGCTTTACCCTTAACCGCCTGACGCAGGGCCAGGGCCAGACGTGCAGCAGTCTGGGTCAGGTCTTCACCGAGGATAAACACCGCATCGTGCAGTTCCACGTCCCGCAGGGTCGGCACCGGCAGCGGGCCGTTCTGCAGGATGTCGCGGATCAGGCGGATATTGTCCAGCTCACCCGCGGCGATGCCAGAGTAGTAGTTGGCCTCGCCGACCAGTTCACGCAGGGCAAAGTTGCTTTCCAGGCTGGCGCGCGGCGAGCCGATGCCGATTACGCGTTTACCTTTGAGCAGCTCGGCGGCCTTGTCCAGCGCGGCATCGATGCCGAGCTTTTCGCCACCGCTTTTGTTCAGCAGCAGCGGCTGGCGCGGACGGTCGCTGCGGTTGACGTAGCCGTAACCAAAACGGCCACGGTCACACAAGAAATACTGGTTCACATCGCCGTTGAAGCGGTTTTCGATACGCCGCAGTTCGCCGTAGCGTTCGCCAGGGCTGGTGTTGCAGCCGCTGGCACAGCCGTGACAGATGCTCGGGGCAAACTGCATGTCCCACTTGCGGTTGTAGCGCTCGGAGTGGGTCTTGTCGGTGAATACCCCGGTCGGGCAGACCTCGACCAGGTTGCCGGAGAACTCGCTCTCCAGCACGCCGTCTTCCACGCGGCCGAAGTAGACGTTGTCGTGCGCGCCGTACACGCCAAGGTCCGTGCCGCCGGCGTAATCCTTGTAGTAACGCACGCAGCGGTAGCAGGCGATGCAGCGGTTCATCTCATGAGAGATAAACGGGCCGAGCTGCTGATTCTGGTGGGTGCGCTTGGTGAAGCGATAACGGCGCTGGTTGTGGCCCGTCATCACCGTCATGTCCTGCAGGTGGCAATGGCCACCCTCCTCGCACACCGGGCAGTCGTGCGGGTGGTTGGTCATCAGCCACTCGACGACGCTGGCGCGGAACGCCTTGGATTCTTCATCGTCGATGCTGATCCAAGTGTTGTCAGCGGCCGGCGTCATGCACGACATGACGATGCGCCCGCGCGTATCGTTTTCATCGGTGTACTGCTTGACCGCGCACTGGCGGCAGGCACCGACGCTACCGAGCGCCGGATGCCAGCAGAAGTAAGGGATATCAAGACCGAGGGACAAGCAGGCCTGCAGCAGGTTGTCCGCCCCATCGACTTCGAAATCTTTGCCGTCTACGTGGATAGTGGCCATGGTTCAGGTTTCTTCTTTGCCCACCGAAGCGGGCTTGGCTAATGGAATCACGGTGTGCTGCGGGGCCAGGTGAGTAGCCGCCGCAACGCTAACTTCACGCGGGGACGAATTGCCCCGTCGGTGCCGAAGCCGCCGAACTGGCCACGCCAGCCTCGAACTCCGAACGGAAATACTTGATCGCACTGCCCAGCGGCTCAACGGCGCCCGGTGCATGGGCGCAGAAGGTCTTGCCGGGACCAAGGAAGTTGACCAGCCCCAACAGGGTCTGGATGTCTTCGGCCGTGCCCTGCTTGCGCTCCAGCGCGCGGAGGACCTTCACGCTCCACGGCAGGCCGTCGCGGCACGGGGTGCACCAGCCGCAGGATTCGCGGGCGAAGAACTCTTCCATGTTGCGCAGCAGCGAGACCATGTTGATGCTGTCGTCCACCGCCAGCGCCAGACCAGTGCCCATGCGGGTGCCGACCTTGCCGATACCGCCGGCATACATCAGCGCATCCAGGTGCTCGGGCAGCAGAAAACCCGTGCCGGCACCGCCAGGCTGCCAGCATTTCAGCTTGTAGCCGTCACGCATGCCGCCGGCGTAATCCTCAAACAGCTCGCGAGCCGGGATGCCAAAGGGCAGCTCCCATAGACCAGGGTTCTTCACCTTGCCAGAGAAGCCCATCAGCTTGGTGCCGTGGTCTTCACTGCCTTCACGGGCCAGGCTCTTATACCAGTCCACGCCATTGCCGACGATGGCCGGTACGTTGCACAAGGTCTCGACGTTGTTGACACAGGTCGGCTTGCCCCATACGCCAACGGCGGCCGGGAACGGTGGCTTGGCGCGCGGGTTGGCGCGACGACCTTCGAGGGAGTTGATCAGTGCGGTCTCTTCGCCGCAGATGTAGCGACCGGCACCGGTGTGCACAAACAGCTCGAAATCGAACCCGCTGCCGAGGATGTTTTTGCCCAGCAGGCCGGCGGCCTTGGCTTCCTCGATGGCACGATTGAGATTAGTTGCCGCATCGACATACTCACCGCGCAGAAAGATGTAGCCACGATAGGCCTTGAGCGCACGGGCGGAAATCAGCATGCCTTCCACCAGCAGGTGCGGCAGCTGCTCCATCAGCATGCGGTCTTTCCAGGTGTTTGGTTCCATCTCGTCCGCGTTGCACAGCAGGTAGCGGATGTTCATGGATTCGTCGGCGGGCATCAGGCCCCACTTCACTCCGGTGGGGAAGCCCGCACCACCACGCCCCTTGAGGCCGGAATCTTTCACCGTCTGCACGATATCGGATTGGGCCATTTCGCTCAGCGCTTTGCGCGCAGCGGCGTAGCCGTTCTTCTGCTGGTACTCCTCAAGCCATACCGGCTGGGCGTCGTCACGTAAACGCCAGGTCAGCGGATGGCTTTCCTCGCTGCGGGCGATCTTGTTGGCCGGGCCGATGGAGGTCAGTGTCTTGATGCTCATACGTAGGCCTCCAGCAGCTTAGTGATGCCATTGGCATCAAGGTTGCCGTAAGTATCATCGTCAATCATCACCGCAGGCGCTTTGTCGCAGTTACCCAGGCAGCACACCGGCAGCAGAGTAAAACGGCCATCGGCGGTGGTCTGCCCCGGCACGATGCCGAGCTGATCCTTGATACCCGCCAGCACGCCTTCATGCCCACCGATATAGCAGGTCATGCTGTCGCACACCCGGATGATGTGGCGGCCTACTGGCTGACGGAAAATCTGACTATAGAAGGTGGCCACGCCTTCGACGTCGCTGGCAGGAATACCCAAGATTTCGCCAATCGCATCGGCAGCACCATCCGGCACCCAACCACGGGCCTTCTGCACGATTTTCAGGGCTTCGATCGACGCCGCGCGCGGGTCTTCGTAGTGGTGCATCTCGTGCTCAATGGCCGAGCGTTCGCTTGCGCTGAGGGTGAAACGATCAGTCTGGATTAGCGTGCTCATCATCAGCGGTCCACGTCAGCCATAACAAAGTCGATACTGCCCAGGTACGCAATCAGGTCGGCGACCATGCTGCCGCGAATCACCGAAGGGATCTGCTGCAGGTGAGGGAAGCTCGGCGTGCGAATGCGCGTACGGTAGCTCATGGTGCTGCCGTCGCTGGTCAGGTAGTAACTGTTGATGCCCTTGGTCGCCTCGATCATCTGCAAGCTTTCGTTGGCCGGCATCACCGGGCCCCAGGAAACCTGCAGGAAGTGAGTGATCAGGGTCTCGATGTGCTGCAGCGTGCGCTCTTTCGGCGGCGGCGTAGTCAGCGGATGATCGGCCTTGTACGGACCTTCCGGCATATTGCGCAGGCACTGATCGATGATCTTGATGCTCTGGCGCATCTCTTCCACACGCACCATGCAGCGGTCGTAGGCATCGCCATTGGCGGCCAGCGGCACTTCGAACTCGAAGTGCTCGTAGCCGGAATACGGCCGCGCCTTGCGCAGGTCAAAGTCGCAGCCAGTGGCGCGCAGGCCGGCACCGGTGGTGCCCCACTCCAGCGCTTCCTGGGTGTTGTACTGTGCCACACCGATGGTACGGGCCTTAAGGATGCTGTTCTTCAGCGCGGCTTTCTCGTACTCGTCGAGGCGCTTGGGCAGCCAATCGACGAACTCCTTGACCAATTTATCCCAGCCGCGCGGCAGATCGTGGGCCACGCCGCCAATGCGGTACCAGGCCGGGTGCAGGCGGAATCCGGTGATGGCTTCGATCACCTTGTAGGCGCGCTGGCGGTCAGTAAAGGTGAAGAACACCGGGGTCATCGCACCGACATCCTGGATATAGGTGCCGAGGAACAGCAGGTGGCTGGTGATGCGGAAGAACTCGGCCAGCATGATGCGAATCACGTCGACCCGTTGCGGCACGGTGATGCCCGCGAGTTTTTCCACGGCCAGCACGTACGGCAGGTTGTTCATCACCCCGCCTAGGTAATCGATGCGGTCAGTGTAGGGGATGAAGCTATGCCAGCTCTGACGTTCGGCCATCTTTTCGGCACCGCGGTGGTGGTAGCCGACTTCCGGTACGCAATCGACGATCTCTTCGCCGTCGAGTTGCAGGATGATGCGGAACGCACCGTGCGCCGAGGGGTGGTTAGGCCCGAGATTGAGGAACATGTAGTCCTCATGCTCGCTGCCACGCTTCATGCCCCAGTCTTCCGGCTTGAAGCGCGCCGCTTCTTCTTCATGCTGCTGCTTGGCCAAGGTCAGGCTGAAGGGGTCGAACTCGGTGGCACGCGCCGGATAATCCTTGCGCAGCGGATGGCCTTCCCAGGTCGGCGGCATCATGATCCGCGTCAGATGAGGGTGGCCGCTGAAGTGGATGCCGTAGAGGTCCCAGACTTCACGCTCGTACCAGTTGGCATTGGGCCAGATGCTGGTGACGCTGGGTACATTGAGATCGCCTTCTTTCAGCGCGACCTTGATCATGACATCGCTGTTCCGCTCCAGCGACATCAGGTGATAGAACACGGTGAAATCCGCACTCGGCAAACCACGACGCTGGGTACGCAGGCGCTCGTCGACGCCATGCAGGTCATACAGCATGACGTAGGGGCGCGGCAGGTGACGCAGGAAGCTCAGAACTTCGACCAGCCGCTCGCGGGCTACCCACAGCACCGGCATGCCAGTACGGGTACTCTGTGCGGTAAAGGCGTCAGCGCCAAAACGGGAATTCAGTTCGACGACCACATCGTGGTCGTCAGCCTTGTACGGCGGTATGGACAGAATGCTGTCTGCAGTCATGGTCTCGGTCGCTATCGGTCAACGGCGTCAGTAGGCGGGCTCAATCGAGCCCAGGCTCACACTTCGTCGGGGCTGCGCAGATTGGTCACAGCGATGCGCTGCTCGCGGCGCTGTTCTTTCTGCGAAGGCATATCGGCACGGTAAACACCCTGATCACCGACGACCCAGGACAACGGCCGGCGCTCCTGACCAATGGATTCCTGCAGCAGCATCAAGCCCTGCAGAAAAGCCTCGGGGCGCGGCGGACAACCGGGAATATAGACGTCGACCGGCAGGAACTTATCGACCCCCTGAACCACGGAGTAGATGTCGTACATACCGCCAGAGTTAGCGCAGGAGCCCATCGAGATCACCCACTTGGGCTCCAGCATCTGCTCGTACAGGCGCTGGATGACCGGAGCCATCTTGATAAAGCAAGTGCCGGCGATGACCATGAAGTCCGCCTGGCGTGGGGAGGCCCGGATCACTTCTGCACCGAACCGGGCCACGTCATGCGGCGCAGTAAAGGCGGTGGTCATTTCCACATAGCAGCAGCTCAGGCCAAAGTTGTAAGGCCACAGGGAGTTCTTGCGCCCCCAGTTCACTGCACCATTGAGTACATCGGCTAGCTTGCCCATGTAGATGTTTTTGTGGACTTGATCATCTAGCAGCGGGTCGGAAACAGTCTCCCGCTCGCCGACCGGATAGCGCTCATTCGGCGCATCCGGATCGATCCGAGTAAGTTTGTAGTGCATCGCCAAAGCCTCATTGTTTTAGCTTCGCCTGCCGCTCGCGACGGCCTTGAGGTGCCCAATCGAGCGCCCCAATCCGCCAAAGGTAGACAAGACCTGCCAACAGAATTGCTATAAAGATTGTAGCTTCGATCAGACCAGCCCAGCCGCTTTCGCGCACTGAAACGGCCCAAGCGAAGAGAAAGAGGGCTTCAACGTCGAAGATCACGAAGAGCATCGCGACCAAATAGAATTTGGCTGACAGGCGCAGACGCGCGCTGCCGACAGGCAACATGCCGGACTCAAAGGGCTCATTCTTGCTACGGCCCCAGGCTTTGCTACCCAGCAGGCTGGACAGGCCGAGCATGAACGCAATAAGGCCGAAGACCCCGAGCATGAAAACAGCAAAAGCCCAGTTATGGGACATGGTCGTAACTACATCAGGCATGCCGGTACTCCCTGTAAAAGGAACGGCTTCTATAATTTTATTGTTGCGAGCTTAGGCCAGTGGCGCTCGCCAAGTATGGACGCAATTCTATTCGTACAGCACGCTAGTAACCAAATATTTTATGTTCACAAAGCGACATCAACGCGTAGCCAATCGTCAAATCGCCTACAGCGCATCATATAGTTGGTTCGATTGAATACAGCCGCTATGCTTGGCCGCATCTCAATGGATAAAGACTATGACCCTCACTGAACTGCGCTACATAGTCACCCTCGCTCAGGAACAGCATTTTGGTCGCGCGGCCGAGCGGTGCCACGTCAGCCAGCCCACGCTGTCCGTAGGCGTCAAAAAACTTGAAGACGAGCTGGGCGTACTGATCTTCGAACGCAGCAAGAGCGCAGTGCGCCTGACGCCGGTTGGTGAAGGTATCGTCACCCAGGCACAGAAGGTGCTCGAGCAAGCCCAAAGCATCCGTGAGCTGGCTCAGGCGGGGAAAAATCAGATGGCGGCCCCGCTGAAGATCGGTGCGATCTACACCGTCGGCCCTTATCTGTTCCCCCACCTGATTCCGCAACTGCACCGCGTCGCACCGCAGATGCCGCTGTATATCGAAGAGAACTTTACCCACGTGCTGCGCGACAAACTGCGCAATGGCGAGCTGGACGCAATCATCATCGCCCTGCCGTTCCATGAAGCCGATGTGTTGACCAAACCGTTGTATGACGAGCCATTCTTCGCCTTACTGCCGGCAGGCCATCCCTGGGCCGAGATGGACAGCATTGACCCCAAGCTGCTCAATGACAAGAGCCTGCTGCTGCTAGGCGAAGGGCACTGTTTCCGCGATCAGGTGCTCGAAGCCTGCCCGACCCTGCGCAAGGGCGGCGAAGATAGCGCCAAACACACAACCGTCGAATCCAGTTCGCTGGAGACCATTCGCCACATGGTTGCCTCAGGTCTTGGCGTATCGATCCTGCCGTTCTCCGCAGTCGACAGCCACCACTACGCGCCCGGCGTGATCGAAGTACGCCCACTCAGTCCGCCGGCACCGTTCCGCACCGTGGCGATTGCCTGGCGCGCCAGCTTTCCAAGGCCCAACGCCATTGAGGTGCTGACAGATTCGATCCGCCTGTGCTCGGTGGCACGCCCACAATCCAAGAACAACTAAGGCCAGAGAATGACCGAGTTGGCCGCGGTTCCGGTTACCGCGCTCAAGGGAGTAGGCGCCGCACTGGCCGAAAAACTGGCCAAAGTCGGCCTGGAAACCTTGCAAGATGTGTTGTTTCACCTGCCGCTGCGCTACCAGGATCGCACCCGCATCGTGCCAATTGGCGCGTTGCGCCCCGGTCAGGACGCCGTGGTGGAAGGCATAGTCGCCGGCGCCGATGTGGTCATGGGGCGGCGCCGTAGCCTGCTCGTACGCCTGCAGGACGGCAGTGGTACCCTCTCCTTGCGCTTCTACCATTTCAGCCAGGCGCAAAAAGAAGGTCTCAAGCGCGGCACCCAGGTGCGCTGCTACGGCGAAGTGCGCCCAGGTTCCTCGGGCCTGGAAATCTATCACCCGGAATACCGTGCGCTGTCCGGCAGCGAACCGATTGCCGTAGAACAGACCCTGACGCCGATCTACCCGACCACCGAAGGCCTGACCCAGCAACGCCTGCGTCAGCTCAGCGAACAAGCCCTGGCGCGCCTCGGCCCGCACAGCCTGCCGGATTGGCTGCCGCGCGAGCTGGCTGACGAGTACCAGTTAAGCCCGCTCGACCAAGCGATCCGCTATTTGCATCGACCGCCACCAGATGCTGATCTGGACGAACTCGCCGAAGGCCGCCACTGGGCCCAACATCGCCTGGCCTTCGAGGAGCTGCTGACCCACCAACTGTCTTTGCAGCGCCTGCGTGAAAGCGTGCGGGCGCAACAGGCGCCGGCGCTGCCCCTGGCGCAAAGCCTGCCGCAGCAATACTTGGCCAACCTGGGATTTACCCCCACCGGTGCACAACAGCGCGTCGGTGCGGAAATCGCCTACGACCTCAGCCAGAGCGAGCCAATGCTGCGCCTGGTGCAGGGCGACGTCGGTGCCGGCAAGACCGTGGTCGCCGCCTTTGCTGCACTGCAGGCACTGGAAGCCGGTTATCAGGTGGCGCTGATGGCGCCTACCGAAATTCTTGCCGAGCAGCATTTTCTCAATTTCAGTAAATGGCTCGCGCCATTGGGTCTGGATGTCGCCTGGCTGGCCGGCAAACTCAAGGGCAAGTCCCGCGCCAGCGCGCTGGAACAGATCGCCAATGGTGTGCCCATGGTGGTCGGCACCCATGCGCTGTTTCAGGAAGAAGTGCAGTTCCAGAAACTCGCCCTGGTGATCATCGATGAACAGCACCGCTTCGGCGTACAGCAACGCCTGGCACTGCGTCAGAAAGGGGTGGGCGGGCGCATGTGCCCGCATCAGTTGATCATGACCGCCACGCCGATCCCAAGAACCCTGGCCATGAGTGCCTACGCCGACCTCGATACTTCCATCCTCGATGAACTACCGCCCGGACGCACCCCGGTGAACACCCTGGTGATCGCGGACAGCCGCCGCCTTGAAGTCATCGAGCGGGTTCGCCTGGCCTGCAACGAGGGGCGTCAGGCCTACTGGGTATGCACGCTGATCGAGGAGTCCGAAGAGCTGACCTGCCAGGCAGCCGAAACCACCTTCGAGGATTTATCGGCAGCGCTCGGCGGCCTGAATGTTGGCCTGATTCACGGGCGCATGAAACCCGCGGAAAAAGCCGCCGTCATGGACCACTTCAAACAGGGTCAACTGCAATTACTGGTGGCCACCACGGTGATCGAAGTCGGTGTCGACGTGCCCAACGCCAGCCTGATGATCATCGAGAACCCCGAACGCCTCGGCTTGGCTCAGTTGCATCAACTGCGTGGCCGGGTAGGCCGTGGCAGCGCCGCCAGCCATTGCCTGCTGCTCTATCACGCGCCATTGTCACAGCTGGGCCGTCAACGCCTGGCGATCATGCGCGAAACCTGCGATGGCTTCGTGATCGCCGAAAAAGACCTGGAGCTGCGCGGACCGGGCGAGATGCTCGGCACTCGCCAAACAGGCCTGTTGCAGTTCAAGGTCGCCGACCTGATGCGTGATGCCGACCTGCTCCCCGCTGTGCGTGATGCAGCCCAGGCATTGCTGGAAAATTGGCCTCTGCACGTCAGCCCGCTGCTTGAGCGCTGGTTGCGCCACGGCCAACAATACGGACAAGTATGACTCCGACCCGCGGGCGTTTCGTCGGCAGATGCGCCTGAAACGGCGCGGACTCGCAGAACAACCGTCGCCGGCAGCGCATTTTTACGAGTCTGCTGTTTATACTTGGGCAAAGCCGCCTCTGCCGGATACCGCCATGACTGAACTTGCCCTTGCTCCCGACACCGCCACGCAACCACCTGCGGTGATTATGCAATTGCTGGAAAAACTGGGTCTGGCCTGCCAAATCCGGTATGAACAACCTGGCCTGCCCAGCGCCCAGCGCTTGCAGGCAGTGCTGCTTGATGACGCTGTTGGCGCGCTGCTGGTGCTCTATCCGCAAAACCAGCTGCTTGATCTCAATCGCCTGACCGAACTGACCGGCCGCCAGCTGACAGCGGTTAAGCCAGAGCGCCTGGAGCGCATGCTGGGTAAGCATGACCTGAAGGTTCTGCCTGGGCTGCCGCCGCTAACCAGCTCGCCCTGTCTGTATGACGAACGCCTGCTGCAGGTGCCGAGTCTGTTTATCGAGTCTGGCCAGCCGGGTGTCTTGCTGGAGCTGACCATCGATGCGTTCAAAAGCTTATTGAGCAAGGCCAGTGCTGCACGCTTTGGTGAACCGCTGAGCAATATCCGCCTGAACCTTGACCGCCCGGATGACGACCGCGCCGAAATCACCCAAGCGGTGCATGCCTTTACCGCCCGGCGCATCCAGCAGCGCCTGGAAGAAACCATCGAAATCCCGCCATTGCCAGAAACAGCACAGAAGATCATCAAGCTGCGGGTTGACCCAGACGCCACGGTAGACGACATCACCGGCGTGGTGGAAACTGACCCGGCACTCGCCGCGCAGGTGGTCAGCTGGGCGGCCTCGCCCTACTACGCCGCCCCCGGCAAGATCCGTTCAGTGGAAGATGCCATTGTTCGGGTACTGGGTTTTGATCTGGTAATCAACCTGGCCCTTGGCCTAGCCTTGGGCAAAACCCTGAGCTTGCCCAAAGACCAGCCGCAACACGCCACGCCTTACTGGCAACAGGCGATCTACAGCGCCGCCGTGATCGAAGGTCTGACCCGTGCTATCCCACGCGCGCAGCGCCCTGAAGCCGGCCTGACCTACCTGGCTGGCCTGCTGCACAACTTCGGCTATCTGGTGCTGGCGCACGTCTTTCCGCCGCATTTCTCGCTGATCTGCCGACACCTGGAGGTCAATCCGCACCTGCCTTCCAGCTATATCGAACAGCATTTGCTCGGCATCAGCCGCGAGCAGATTGGCGCCTGGCTGATGCGTTACTGGGATATGCCGGAAGAACTGGCCAGCGCCCTGCGCTTCCAGCACGACCCGGAATACACCGGTGCGCACGCGGTCTACCCGAACCTGGTGTGCCTGTCGGTCAGCCTGTTACGCAACCGCGGCATTGGTGCCGGACCACAGAGTGACATTCCACAGAGCCTGTTCGACAACCTTGGCATCAGCCGCGAAAAAGCCGAGGAAGCGGTGAGCAAGGTGCTGGCCGCCGAGGTTGCCCTGCGCGAACTGGCCGCGCAATTCCATCCGCCACACTAAAGCTGCTGATAACGATAAGGGGCCTAAAGGCCCCTTATCGTTTCAGTCGAATGATTACTTCTTAAGTTGCGCACGTCGTGCGGCGAACAACTCGGGCAGAATCTGTACGCTGCTGTCGAGCAGTTGAGCAACGGCTGGCTGCTCATACAGCGCGGCATATTCCGCCAGTTTTTCGCTGGGCATCTGCCGGTAGGCATAAAGCATAAAAGACTCGACCGCTTGGGCGCTGGAGGTACGCAACGCATCCTCCTGAGCCTTGGTCTGAGTACCAAGGGCTTGCTCGTCAATGCTTTCACCACGGCCCTGCAAGGCCAGAAACGCCTGAGTCTTGCCGACTTCATAGCGCAACAGGGTGGCCAGGGTGGTGGTGTGTGCGGCGGCATCCAGGCGCCGCACCAGTGCCAGACGCTCCTCACGCGGCGGCCGCGCGCCCAGTTGTTTACGATAGGCTGCCAGATCCTCTGCCCCATTCTCTCCCACAGAGCGCTCGGCAGCGGTAAAGTCTTTTGCCAGTGGACTTTCCAACAGGCTCCTGGCCTGTTCCAGCTGAGCTTGATCGAGCTTGCCAGTCAATTTCTTGGCCAAGTCGAGACACAGAGCATCGGCGGCAAACACCTTGGCCAACTGCGCTTGCTGTTTATCGCTAAGACCACGCTGCAACAGCGGCGCGCTCTGCTCGCACAGCAGACGGATACCGGCCAGCTCGAATAACGGCGCAAAGGCTTCGGCTTTGGGGGGCGCGGCATGGGCAAGGGAGGTAAAAAACAGCAGGGCACTCAGCAGCAAACGCATGGGCAAACTCTCACTAGGGCTATGTCCAGCCTAGCGAATGCAGTGCGCGCAGGCCAGCCCTGGCACGCACTGCTGAGTATCAGGCGGCTTTTTTGCTGGCGTCTTTCTTTTTCGGCATCAGGTATTTGGTCAGGCCCTGGAACCAGATCACCAACGCCGGGTTACCTTGGATCTGGATGTCCTTGTTCTGAATGCCCTGCATAAACGCCAACTGCTTGTTTTTCGCACTCATGGTGGCGAAGCCGTAGGCAGCATCCTTGAAGCCAAGGGCGAAGGCAGGCTCAGTAGCCGGGCCACGCTTGCTGGTGATGCGCTGGTCTTTGACGATGAAATGGCGGGCGACTTTGCCATCCAGGGTATGCAGCTGGAAGGCCATATCGCGGTCGACTAATTGCTGTTGGAACGCCGGGTTTTCGCGACTGGCCTTGGCCATCAGACGGCCCAGCATCCAAAGAAGAAAACGGAATTTCATGCGCGAGGCCTCGCAAAGGGTAGGGAAAAGGCGGCGCATTGTAGCGGTTTGCGACGGGGACTACATCCGGCTGAAAGAAGGGCATGAACATGCTCGCCGGGGTGGTGCAGCCCGGGGCCAAAAGCCCCAGGCCTGAGGACTCAGTTGACCGCGTCTTTCAGGGATTTACCCGGTTTGAAGGCGACGGTGTTGCTGGCCTTGATCTTTACTGGCTCACCGGTTTGCGGGTTTTTACCGGTGCGAGCACCGCGGTGGCGTTGCACGAAAGTACCGAAGCCCACCAGGGTAACGCTGTCCTTGCGGTTCAGGGCGCTGGTGATTTCTTCGAGTACCGCGTTAAGTACACGGTTTGCCTGATCTTTAGTCAGATCCGCCTTATCGGCGATAGCGGCGGCGAGTTCCGGTTTACGCATAAATGCCTCTTTACGGTTTTTTGTTGTTGTGTCCGGGCTGCTCTGCGCGAGCAGATACCAAGGCGCCGCAACAGCTCTAGGCTGCGGCAGACTAAGGGAGAATGGCATGCCGATAGGTCCCGCGCCAGTCTTGTCCGACAGTTAAACCAGGCAAAAATACGGTAAATCCGACAGAACGACCGCCAATCAAGCCAAAAGCACGGGCAACAGCTTATTCAGGGCCAATTTATCCTGCACGGCCGTACCGGTGAGCGCATAACCGAGCAGCGCGCCGCTGCTGTCATGGCACAGCGCCTTGATGTCAGCGCCACTGCCCTCAACGCTCCACTCGCCTTGCAGGCCGCGCGGTGGCGGTGATACCACCAGCGGACAGACCGGGGTTTTTACCGTCACCGGCATCGGCCCGTAGCTGACTGCCGTGGGGGTACCGGCCAGGGTTTGCGCCAGTGCACGGGCGCTGGTCATCAGCGGCATAACGTAGAGCAGGTTGATGCCATCGACCTCGGCGCAATCACCCAGGGCGTAGATATTGGCGTGCGAGGTGCGCAGCTGGCGGTCGACCACCACCCCGCGATTGACCGCCAGCCCGGCAGCCGCCGCCAGCTCAATACGCGGACGCAAGCCCACAGCCGAAAGCACCAGATCGCACTCAATCAGCGTGCCGTCGGACAGGTGCGCTTGCAGTGCATCGCCGTTGTGATTAAGGCTGGCCAGCACCGGACCGAGGTGAAAGCGCGCACCCAGCCCTTCCAGACCGCCTTGAACCGCGGCAGCGGCCGCTGGGTGCAGCAGGCCGGGCATCACCTGCTCGCAGGGTGCGACCAGCTCGACCTGATAACCGCCCAGACTCAGGTCATTGGCAAACTCACAACCGATCAGCCCAGCGCCCAGCAGCAGAACGCGTTGCTTGCCTGCAGCGGCACGGCGAAACCGCGCGTAATCCTCCAGATCATTGATCGAGAAGATCGCATTGTCGGCATCACCTTCGACGGGTACGCGAATCACCTCGGCCCCCCAGGCCAGCACCAGATCGCGGTACGGCACAGCCTCTTCACCGATCCACAGCTGCCTGTGGCCGGGATCGATGCCGCTAATGCGGGTATGGGTGCGAATTTCCGCCTTGAGCTGTTCAGCCATGGCACCCGGCTCAGCCATGCTCAGACCATCAGCGTCCTTGTTCTTGGCAAACCCGGTGGACAGCATCGGCTTGGAGTACGAGCGACCGTCGTCAGCGGTAATCAGCAGCAGCGGAGTCTCGCTGTCCAGCTTGCGAAATTCACGGGCCAGGTTGTAGCCGGCCAGGCCGGTGCCGACGATGACGACAGGTGCACTCATGTTGCATTCCTCACACAGGCCGCGCACTGCGGCGGCCACAATAGATTTCAGGGCTGACGCGGCTCAGACGATCTCGATCATCTCGAAATCCAGCTTGCCGACGCCGCAATCGGGGCACAGCCAATCGGCGGGAACATCTTCCCAGGCAGTGCCGGGGGCGATGCCTTCCTCGGGCAGGCCGAGGGCTTCGTCATAGATAAAACCGCACACCACACACTGCCACTTACGCATAACCACCTCGCCGCTTAATTCAGCTTGTTCGGGGTATTCAGTATGGGCTCACTAAACAAAACGGCGACCCGCAGGTCGCCGCTTGCCAAAGCGTGGACTCAACCGATTTCGATCATTTCGAAATCCAGCTTACCCACGCCACAGTCAGGGCACAGCCAGTCTTCCGGAACATCCTGCCACGCCGTACCGGCGGCGATGCCCTCATCAGGCCAGCCCTGGCTTTCGTCGTAAATCAGTCCACAGACTACACATTGCCACTTCTTCATAACTACCTCTGGCGGATCACACGGCTATTGCGCCGGGGAAACTACCGTATATGCGCAGGTGCGCCAAGCCGCCGGGCGATGAATAGCGTGCCCATAGCGCCAACCAAAGTCGGGTTGTGCTCGCCTGCTGCGGATGCGCTGCACCTGCTTGCCCCCAGGCGGCATGCTAGACTCGCGCGCCTTAGTTCAAGTGAAACCTGTTCGTGCCCCACGCCGCCCTTGCCCATCCGCCGCGCTGGCTGACTGCCAGCCAACTGCACCCCGCGCCCGCGCTGGCGGTGCGTGATTGGCTGTTCAACGAAGATTCGCTGACACGACGCCTGACGGCTCTTTCAGCCAATGGCTTCAGCGTAACCCCATTGCAGGAAGGCTGGCAGCGCCTGCGCAGCGATGAATGCAACGCGCTGGGCGTGGCCAACGGCAGCCAGGGCTGGGTGCGCGAGGTGTACCTGCGCGGCCACGGCCAGCCGTGGGTATTCGCCCGCAGCGTGGCGGCACGCAGCGCCCTGGAAGGCTCCGGCTTGGCGCTGGACCAACTCGGCAGTCGTTCGCTGGGTGAGTTGCTGTTCAGCGACCGCGCCTTTGATCGCGGTGAATTTCAGGTATGCCGCTACCCGGCGCAGTGGCTGCCAGCGGAAACCTGTAGCGAGCGCCTGTGGGCGCGGCGTTCATGCTTTAGCCGTGGCGCGTTGGGCGTGTTGGTGGCCGAGGTCTTCCTCCCCACGTTCTGGCAGGCCGCCGAGATCGACACGCCGTAGGGCGGATGGGTGAAGCATCATCCACCCTACCGACGTCCCTTCGCTATCCACTGCCGCCTTCCCCCGTATAATCAGTCGCACTTCGCATGGAGACGCGCTCGATGTATACCCGCCTGCTGCATTCACTCAACCGCCTGCATCCACGCGCCTGGGACTTTATCCAGCTAATGCGCCTGGACAAACCCATCGGCATCTACCTGCTGCTGTGGCCGACGTTGTGGGCGCTGTGGGTCGCGGCAGAAGGCGTGCCGAGCGTTAAGAACCTGCTGATCTTCGTGTTCGGGGTAATTCTGATGCGCGCCGCCGGCTGCGTGATCAACGACTACGCCGACCGCAACTTCGACGGCCACGTCAGCCGCACCAAGGCTCGGCCGCTGGCCAGTGGCAGGATCAAGCCGCGTGAGGCGCTGATCCTATTCGCCGCGCTGGTAGCGCTGAGCTTCGTCCTGGTGCTGTTTACCAACGCCACCACCATCTGGCTGTCCTTCGGCGGCCTGGCCCTGGCGGCCTGCTACCCCTTTATGAAGCGCTACACTTTCTACCCGCAGGTGGTGTTGGGCGCGGCATTCTCCTGGGGCATGCCGATGGCCTTTACCGCCGAAACCGGCAGCCTTCCGCCGGAAGCCTGGCTGCTGTATATCGCTAACCTGCTGTGGACCGTGGCCTACGACACCTACTACGCCATGGCCGACCGCGAGGACGATATGAAGATTGGGGTGAAGTCCACCGCCATTCTGTTCGGCGATGCCGACCGCCTGATCATCGTCATCCTCCAGGGCCTGGCACTGCTATGCCTGCTGCTGGCGGCGGCGCGCTTCGAGCTGGGCCTGTACTTCCATCTCGGCCTGCTGGCAGCCGCCGGCTGCTTTGCCTGGGAGTTTCACAAAACCCGCAACCGCAAGCCGATGGCCTGCTTCAACGCCTTTCTACACAACCATTGGGCCGGACTGGCAATCTTTATCGGCCTGGTGCTCGACTATGCCTTGCGCGCGTAGAAAGAAGCGCTGCCGCGCACCTGTCATATCGCTGCAATAATTCCGTTATCTAATGCAGCCCATTACAGCGAGATGACCCGAGGCTTGACCCATGGTTGGCAAGAACATCCTGATCGTCGATGACGAAGCACCGATCCGTGAAATGATCGCCGTGGCCCTGGAAATGGCCGGCTACGAGTGTCTGGAAGCGGAGAATACCCAGCAGGCACATGCCATCATCGTCGACCGAAAACCCGATCTGATCCTGCTCGACTGGATGCTCCCCGGCACCAGCGGCATCGAGCTGGCGCGCCGCCTCAAGCGCGATGAGCTGACCGGCGACATCCCGATCATCATGCTCACCGCCAAGGGCGAAGAGGACAACAAGATCCAGGGCCTGGAAGTCGGCGCCGACGACTACATCACCAAGCCGTTCTCGCCACGCGAACTGGTCGCTCGCCTCAAGGCCGTGCTGCGCCGCGCCGGCCCAACCGACAGTGAAGGCCCAATCGAAGTCGGCGGCCTGCTGCTTGACCCGGTCAGCCACCGCGTCACCATCGACGGCAAACCGGCCGAAATGGGCCCGACCGAATACCGCCTGCTGCAATTCTTCATGACCCACCAGGAGCGTGCCTACACCCGTGGCCAGTTGCTCGACCAGGTCTGGGGCGGCAACGTGTATGTCGAGGAGCGCACCGTCGATGTACATATCCGTCGCCTGCGTAAAGCCCTCGGCGAGGTTTACGAAAACCTGGTGCAAACCGTGCGTGGCACCGGCTATCGTTTTTCCACCAAGAGCTAATACGGTTAGGATGGCCCGCAGACCCAGCGTGGGTCTGCATAAAGGATTGATTGGCGGATGAGCTCGAATTGAATCAAGACTGGCGCGCCCCCCTGATACGTCGCTTGTTGCTACTGGTCGGTGTCTGCCTGCTGCTCGGGCTGATCACCGGCGAATATGCCTGGACTCTGCTTCTCGGCCTGGCGGGCTATCTCGGCTGGCATCTGCAACAACTGCTGCGCTTGCACAAATGGCTACGCACCCGCCAGGGTGACGAAGCGCCGCCCGATGGCTACGGCCTGTGGGGCGAAGTGTTTGACAACATCTACCACCTGCAGCGTCGCGACCAGAAAGTCCGTGGCCGTCTGCAGGCCGTGATCGACCGCGTGCAGGAGTCCACCGCTGCGCTGAAAGATGCGGTGATCATGCTTGATCGCGACGGCAACCTGGAATGGTGGAACATCGCGGCGGAAAAGCTGCTGGGCCTGAAAACCCCCCAGGACAGCGGCCAGCAGATCACCAATCTGGTACGCGATCCGCGCTTTATCGAGTACTTCGAAGGCCACAACTACAACGAGCCACTGGAGCTGCCCTCGCCGGTCAGCGACCGCCTGCGCCTGCAATTCCACATCACCCAGTACGGCAACCGCGAACACCTGATGCTGGTGCGCGACATTACCCGGCTGTTCCAGCTAGAGCAGATGCGCAAAGACTTCGTCGCCAACGTGTCCCACGAACTGCGCACGCCGTTGACGGTGATCAGCGGCTACCTGGAAACCCTGCTGGATAATGTTGAAGACGTAAATCCGCGCTGGCTGCGTGCCCTGCAACAAATGCAGCAGCAAGGCGGGCGCATGCAGAACCTGCTCAACGACCTGCTGTTGCTGGCCAAACTGGAAGCCACCGACTACCCCTCGGACAACCAGCCGGTGGCCGTCGATCTGCTCCTGCTGAGCATCAAGAACGATGCCCAGGCGCTGTCTGGCGAACGGCATCACCGCATCAGCCTAGAAGCGGACCCGCACCTCAAGCTCAAAGGCAGCGAGACGGAGCTGCGCAGCGCCTTCTCCAACCTGGTGTTCAACGCCGTGAAATACACCCCGGATGAAGGCGACATCAAGATTCGCTGGTGGGGCGACGAACAGGGTGCGCACCTCAGCGTGCAAGACAGCGGCCTGGGCATCGAAGCCAAGCACCTGCCGCGCCTGACCGAGCGTTTCTATCGGGTCGACTCCAGCCGCGCCAGCAACACCGGCGGCACCGGACTTGGCCTGGCCATCGTCAAGCATGTGCTGCTGCGCCACCGCGCGCGGCTGGATATCGTCAGCAGTCTGGGTAAAGGCAGCACCTTTACTTGCCACTTCCCCGATCAACAGGTTGTCAGACGCGGCCAGTAGCCGCGTTCTACTTGCAAAGCGGGCTGGCAAGCTCCACCCTTTAGCGGTCATTCACTACCCGAACCCCGTATGGACCCCTCCACGAGTTACGTCGCCAACAGCTATTTTGCCGATTTCGGCCTTGTCCTCTTCGCCCTGTTTCTGGTGCTGCTCAACGGCTTCTTCGTGGCCGCAGAGTTTGCCATCGTCAAACTGCGCGCCACCAAGGTGGATGCCCTGGCCGCCAAGAACGGCTGGCGCGGGCATATCCTGCGCACTGTTCACAACCAACTCGATGCCTACCTGTCAGCCTGTCAGCTGGGTATCACCCTGGCCTCGCTTGGCCTCGGCTGGGTCGGTGAGCCGGCCTTCGCCCACCTGCTGGAACCGCTGCTCGGGGCCATTGGCATCGAATCGCCAAAGCTGGTGCATGGCATCGCCTTCTTCACCGCATTTTTCATCATTTCCTACCTGCACATCGTGATCGGCGAGCTGGCGCCCAAGTCCTGGGCGATCCGCAAACCGGAACTGCTGTCGCTGTGGACGGCCGCGCCGCTGTACCTGTTCTACTGGGCCATGTACCCGGCGATCTTCCTGCTCAACGCCAGTGCCAATGCCATTCTGCGCATCGCCGGTCAGGGCGAGCCGGGGCCGCATCATGAGCACCACTACAGCCGCGACGAACTCAAGCTGATCCTCCACTCCAGCCGCGCCAGCGACCCCAGTGACCAGGACATGCGTGTACTGGCCTCAGCGGTGGAGCTGGGCGAATTGGAAGTGGTGGACTGGGCCAACTCCCGCGAGGACTTGGTGTCGCTACCGCTGACGGCGGCGCTGGATGAGGTGTTCAGCGTGTTCCGCCGGCACAAGTACAGCCGTTACCCGATCTATGACGACACCAGCGGCGAATACGTTGGCGTCTTGCATATCAAGGACCTGCTGCTGCACCTGTCTCTGCTGGAAATGCTGCCTTCGGCGCTGAAACTCGCCGAGCTGATGCACCCGATCGAACGGGTTGGCCGGCATATGCCGCTGTCCAGCCTGCTGGAACAATTCCGCATCGGCGGTTCGCACTTCGCCCTGGTAGAAGAAGCCGATGGCAAAGTGATCGGCTACCTGACCATGGAAGACGTGCTGGAAGCCCTGGTTGGCGATATTCAGGACGAACACCGCAAGGCCGAACGCGGCATCCTCGCCTATCAGCCAGGCAAACTGCTGGTACGCGGCGACACACCATTGGCCAAGGTCGAACGCCTGCTCGGCGTCGACCTCGATCACGTCGAAGCGGAAACCCTCGCCGGACTGATCTACGACACGCTCAAGCGCATGCCCGAGGAAGAAGAAGTACTGGAAGTCGACGGCCTGCGCATCATCGTGAAGAAGATGAAGGGCCCGAAAATCGTGCTGGCCAAGGTGCTGAAGCTGGATTGATGACCTCGCCTAGACCGCACCCGGTCTAGGTATTACTCGCCGCCCACCGCAAAATTCGGCAGGCTGTTAACCGGCTGAGAAAAATCAAAGGGTATCGACTCCAGTGCCAGGCCGACATTGCGTTGCACCACGAAGTGCAGGTGCGGACCCGTGCTATTACCGGTATTGCCGGAGCGCGCCAAAAAGGCGCCGGCGGCGACATGAGTACCTTCACTGACTGCCACCGAGCCTTGCATCAGGTGCAGGTAAACGCCCATGGTGCCGTCGTCATGCAGGATACGCACATAGTTACCAGATGGGTTATTGCCACGGCCGCTCTGCCGGTTCTCAGTTTTCACCACCACACCGCTGCGCGCTGCAACAATCGGCGTACCCTCCGGCATGGCAATGTCCACGGCATAGCGGCCCTTTGGGGTGAAGTGGCTGTATTTGCCGTTAGCCCCCTGGGTCAGCCGAAATGGACCGCCGCGCCACGGCAGCGGATAGTTCTGTTGCGTCGGTAGCAGGCGCGGATCACCCATGGCATAACGCAGTTTGGGGGTATAGCGCATGGGTTTACTGGCATCGCGCGCAGCCAGGGTCGCCAAACGGATATTGCTACGCGGCGGCAGTACCCAATTGATCGGTGTGTCGGGAACGCCGCTGACATTGTCCAGACCTTCCAGGCGCAACTCGACCTGCACCGGAGCGTGCAGGTCATTACGCACCAGAAGGGTCTCTCCTGCCTCGTGCTTCTTGGTCTCCAACTTCACCTGGTGGTCCAGGCGCTCAACCATACGGTCACGAAATACAAACACCTGGGCGCCGGCCGTCGCCTTATCGGTGTAGGTGACCACGCCGTTGGCATCGGTGTACTTGTAAATCGTCAACGCCATTGCCTGGCTGGCAAGAGTCAACACACTGCAGAAAAGTATCAGGCGCCCTAGCATAACGACTCGGATCTTGTGATGGGTCTGTCCGGAGCATTCAGATTAGCAGCCGATCAATGGCCATGCGAACCGGCACACAAGGGTTGTGAGCCATCTCGCAGGCCACTGCAGAATCAGCACTCACGCGCCTGGGCTGAAATGCTTCTGCGCCGTACCACGGGCAATCAGGCGGGAAATGTAATCGAGCTTCTGCGGATCGCGATCAACGAACTTGAACGTCAGCTGGAGCCATTCACTATCAGGCTTTGGCTCGAAAGCAGCAACGGCATGCAGATAGCCGTTGAGACGCGCCGTTTCTGCGGCGTCACCCTGCTCCAGGTCGAGTACGGCACTCTCCAGAACCTGCGGCAGTACATCCGTGCGTTTTACCACCAACAACGCTTCCTTGAGGCTCAGCGCCTTGATGACACACGCCATCGCCCCCCCGCCGGGCAGTCGCAGTTGCCCTTGCCCACGGCCAGTGGGTACTTTGCTGGAGGCCGCCTTGCTTGCCGGTTTGGCCGCAAATGCAGCAGCAGCTTTGACTTCAGGGGCTGCCGGCTTGACTACGTCAGCCTTGCCGCCTGTCAACGCCGACAAAGAGTCATTGGCAAAGCCACCGGTGCTCAGCATCTTTGGCGGCGCGCTGGCCATCAGCGCCTGCAATTTGCCTGCACGACTGAGGGCCTTTTTGACCTTGGTAATCAGCTGCTCGCTGGAAAAGGGCTTGCCGATAAAATCGGAAACGCCGGCCTGAATAGCCTGGACGACGTTTTCCTTGTCGCCGCGGCTGGTGACCATGATGAAGGGGGTAATCTTGTGGGTGTCATGCCCACGACACCAGGTAAGCAGCTCAAGGCCAGACATCTCTGGCATTTCCCAATCGCAAAGGATCAGGTCGACAGCCTGCTTGCCCAGCAACTGCTGGGCCTTGCGTCCATTGACCGCTTCTTCGATCTGGATGCCGGGGAAATGGTCACGCAAACCTTTTTTCACCAGATCTCGAATAAAGGTTGCGTCATCCACTACCAGCACACTGACTTTGCTCATCGACCACTCCCATTAACGTGGCCTTAAGCATAGTCACGGCTGCTGGGCAAAGGCCAACCGAATTACAACATATGTGTGCAAATACACGCAGGCTGCAGGCGGAGCAGCAGGATTCTCCGCCCGCCGCGGCTCAATTGCCCTTGCCGTTACCCTGCACTTCTTCCTGCATGCGGGTCAGACCAATGTGTTTCACATCGGTGCCGCGAACCAGGTAGATCACCAGTTCGGCGATGTTGCGGGCGTGGTCGCCGATGCGCTCCAGCGAACGCAGGGCCCAGATGATATTGAGAACACGCGCGATCGAGCGCGGATCTTCCATCATGTAGGTCACCAGCTCACGCAAGGCCGTCTTGTACTCACGGTCAACAGTCTTGTCATACTGCGCCACCGACAACGCCAGATCAGCATCGAAACGGGCGAACGCGTCCAGCGCCTCCTGCACCATCTTGCGCACCTGATCACCGATGTGGCGCACTTCCACATAGCCACGCGGCGCTTCGCCTTCTTCGCACAACAGGATGGCGCGCTTGGCGATCTTGGTGGCTTCGTCGCCGATTCGCTCGAGATCGATTACCGACTTGGAGATGCTGATGATCAAACGCAGGTCAGACGCGGCGGGCTGACGACGGGCGAGAATGCGTACGCACTCCTCGTCGATATTGCGTTCCATCTGGTTGATCTGGTCATCGATCTCACGCACTTGCTGAGCCAGACCGGAGTCGGCATCGATCAGCGCGGTGACGGCGTCGTTAACCTGCTTCTCGACCAGGCCGCCCATCGCCAGCAGGTGGCTGCGCACCTCCTCCAGCTCGACGTTGAATTGCTGGGAGATATGCTGGGTAAGGTTTTCTTTGTTGATCATATGCAAACCCTTGAATTAACCGGATACGTATCGACAGTAGATGGACTTTGTCAGAGCGTGTCGGGCAAGGAGGCGAAGCGCAGACAGTACGATGTGTACGGCAAGCTTCGCTAACGCCGCCCGGCGCGTTCTGGCGTGACCATCAACCGTAACGGCCGGTGATGTAGTCTTCTGTCTGCTTCTTCTCTGGGTTGGTGAACAGCGTATCGGTATCACCAAACTCGATCAGTTTGCCCATGTACATAAACGCCGTGTAGTCCGAAACCCGCGCCGCCTGCTGCATGTTGTGAGTCACGATGACGATGGTGTATTTGGATTTCAGTTCGTAGATCAGCTCTTCGACTTTCAGCGTGGAAATCGGGTCCAGCGCCGAGCAAGGTTCGTCGAGCAGCAGCACTTCCGGCTGTACAGCCACAGTGCGGGCGATCACCAGACGCTGTTGCTGACCACCGGACAGGCCGAGAGCCGACTCGTGCAGACGGTCTTTGACCTCATCCCACAGCGCCGCGCTTTTCAGTGCCCACTCCACGGCTTCATCGAGCACGCGCTTCTGGTTAATACCCTGGATGCGCAGGCCGTAAACCACGTTCTCGTAAATGCTCTTGGGGAACGGGTTGGGCTTCTGGAACACCATGCCGACGCGACGACGCAGCTCGGCCACGTCTTCGCCCTTGCGGTAGATGTTGTTGCCATCGAGGTTGATCTCGCCTTCGACGCGGCAACCGTCAACCAGATCATTCATCCGGTTGAAGGTGCGCAGCAGGGTCGACTTGCCGCAACCGGACGGGCCGATAAAGGCCGTCACCCGCTGATTGGGGATGGTCATTTTGACATCGAACAATGCCTGTTTTTCGCCGTAGTACAGGTTCAGACCTGGCACGTCGATGGCAACGCGCTCCTTGCTCATGTCCAGACCTTGGCGATCACGGCCCAGGGCCGCCATGTCGATACCGTGTGTATGTGTTTCGTGCTGCATGGGATGCTCCCTACGCTAACAATTCGTCTATGCCGCCCAGCCATGGGCTGGGCGGCGTAAAAATCAGTGATCCAGCGCCTTGTACTTCTCGCGCAGGTGGTTACGCAGGTACACCGCACTCAAGTTGAGCAACGCGATAACCAGCACCAGCAGCAACGCAGTGGCATACACCAGCGGTCGCGCAGCTTCGACGTTGGGGCTCTGGAAGCCGACGTCATAGATATGGAAGCCCAGGTGCATGATCTTCTGATCGAGGTGCAAATACGGGTAGTTGCCATCCACCGGCAGACTCGGGGCCAGCTTGACCACGCCTACCAGCATCAGAGGCGCCACTTCGCCAGCGGCACGCGCCACAGCGAGGATCAGCCCGGTCATCATGGCCGGGCTGGCCATTGGCAGCACAACGCGCCAGAGGGTTTCCACCTTGGTTGCACCGAGTGCCAGGGAGCCTTCGCGCACGGCCCGTGGAATGCGCGCCAACCCTTCTTCAGTGGCCACGATCACCACCGGAACCGCAAGAATCGCCAGAGTCAGCGAGGCCCAGAGCAGGCCCGGCGTACCGAAGGTCGGTGCTGGCGCCGCTTCCGGGAAAAACAGGCTGTCGATCGAACCACCCAACACATAGACGAAGAAGCCCAGGCCGAATACGCCGTAGACGATCGCCGGTACACCTGCCAGGTTGTTCACCGCGATGCGGATCACCCGGGTCAGCGGGCCCTGCTTGGCATACTCACGCAGGTAGATGGCCGCCACCACACCAAACGGGGTGACGATCACGGCCATGATCAGGGTCATCATCACGGTGCCGAAGATTGCCGGGAAAATGCCGCCTTCGGTATTGGCCTCACGTGGATCATCACTGACGAATTCCCACAGCTTGGCAAAGTAGAAACTGACCTTGTCGCCCAGACCCATAGCGTTAGGCTGGAAGGCCCGCACCACTTTACCGAGGGTGATGGTAATTTCGCGGCCATCAACACTCTTCAGCGTGACGCTGTCACGGTTGAACGCCTGGTTGAGAGCGATCAGCTCGGTTTCCAACACCTTGTACTCGGCATCCCACTGGGCACGCTCGGCGTCCAGCTCAGCCTGGGCCACGGCATCCAGCTTGCCCTGCAGCTCCAGTTTGCGGGTTTGCAGGCGAATGCGCTCAAGGCCGGCGTTGATTCGACCAATGTCCTTCTTCTCCAGGCTCACCAGCTGCGCGTGCAGCTGTTCAACACGAACCAGGCGCTCCTGCAGGGCAGCCCAGCTGGCATCACCTTCGGCAACCAGTTCGCCGTTTTCCTTGACGTTGACCAGGTAGCCGTAGAAGTTGCCCCATTCACGACGCTCGAAGGCGGTGAGGTTTTCCGGAGTGCGCGGATTGCTCAGCCACTCGCCCACCACCCAGGTGAAGTCCGCGCCATACAGGTCGCGGTTGCCCACTTTGAACAGTTCGCGGGTCATGAACTCACCACCTTCGCTGTCCACCGGCAGGCCGGAGGCTGCCAGGCGCGCACGCGGTACTTCTTCGACCTGAGTGATCTCGCCGGCCATCACGCGGGATTCCTGACCGGGAATCCGGTAGTCAGCCTCAACGATATCAGCCGGCCAGAAGTGGCCAAGACCACGCACGGCAATCACCATCAGCAGGCCCAGGGTCATGATCACGGAGATCGATACCGCGCCGGCGTTCATCCAGATCCACGGCGTACCGCTCTTGAACCAGGTTTTCAGGTTGTTCTGTTTCACGGACATATACCTTCCCAAGCCTTAGAGCGAGGCGTACTTGACGCGCAGACGCTGGCGCACCAGCTCCGCCAGGGTGTTCATGACAAAGGTGAACGACAGCAGCACCAGTGCCGAGAGGAACAGCACACGGTAATGGGTGCCCCCCACCTCGGACTCGGGCATTTCCACCGCCACGTTAGCGGCCAAGGTGCGCAGGCCCTCAAAGATGTTCATGTCCATGATCGCGGTGTTGCCCGTGGCCATCAGCACGATCATGGTTTCGCCCACGGCACGGCCCATGCCGATCATGATCGCCGAGAAGATGCCCGGGCTGGCAGTGAGGATCACCACACGCGTCAGGGTTTGCCAGGGCGTAGCACCCAGGGCCAGCGAACCGAACGTCAGGCTCTTCGGCACGCTGAACACGGCGTCTTCGGCAATCGAATAGATGTTCGGGATCACCGCAAAGCCCATGGCCAGACCCACGACTAGCGCGTTGCGCTGATCGAAAGGGATGCCCAGGTCATTGCTCAACCACATGCGCATGTTGCCGTCGAACAGCCAGTTCTCCAGGTGCCCGCTCATGCTCAGCGAGATATAGCCCACCAGCAGGATCACCGGGATCAGCAGGGCCGACTCCCAGCCATCCGGCACGCTCAGGCGAATCGACTCGGGTAGACGGCTCCACAGGTAACCAGCCAGCAGGATGCCGATGGGAGTGAAGATCAGCAGACTGAAGATACCCGGCAGGTGTCCCTCTACATAAGGGGCGAGGAACAGCCCGGCAAAGAAGCCGAGGATCACCGTGGGCAGCGCTTCCATCAGCTCGATCACCGGTTTGACCTTACGGCGCATGGCTGGGGCCATGAAGTAAGCGGTGTAGACGGCTGCCGCAATCGCCAGCGGTGCAGCCAGGAGCATGGCGTAGAAGGCGGCCTTCAACGTACCAAAGGTCAGCGGCGCGAGGCTCAGTTTGGGCTCGGCGTCGGTGTTGGCCGACGTGGACTGCCAGACATAGCCAGGAGCATCGTAGTTCTCGTACCAGACCTTGCCCCACAGCGAGCTCCAGGAAATCTCCGGGTGCGGGTTGTCGACCACGAAGCGTTGCAGCTTGCCATCTGCCTCCACCAACACACGGTTGGCGCGCGGTGACAGGGCGGCTACGGCCTGCCCTTCAACAACGGGCTCTACCAGCAGGGTGCGGTGTGCAGTGCTGTGGAAGATCCCCAGGTTGCCCTTGGCGTCCATCGCGATAAAGCCCTTACGGCGCTCTTCCGGGATGATCTGCACGATTGGGCTGCCAGCCATCTTGAAGCTGCGAATCGGCTTGAGTGCGGCCTTTTCGTCAGCATCACGGACCATGAACCACTGCTGAATAACGCCGCTGCTGTCACCAATCATCAGCGAGATGCCGCCGAGTAACGCGGTGGCGTTGGTAACTTCCAGCTTGCCGTCTTCCAGCAGCTTGTAGCGGCCGTTCAGGCTCTTGCCACGCAGATCGAAGACATCCGCCGTGCTGCGACCGTTGATCACATACAGCCACATCTGACGCGGGTCGATGATCAGCGCTTTGATCGGTTCGGCAATCTGCGGGAGGGCAATACGCTCCTCGCTGAGAGTCACTTCGCCGGTCATCACGTTTTCTTCGCGACCCAGGCTCAGCACATGCAGCTCGGTATCAGTGGAGCCCGCGAGCATCAGGGTCTCGCTGTTTAGGCTGATGCCGATATGATCCAGCGAGCGGCCCTGCGGATCGAGGCTGATCGGCGCCTCACCGAAGGGGTATTCGACGCCCGGCTTGATGGTCTTCACATCGTTCGGGTAGGTGATCTTGTAGGTATGCTGGAACACCAGCACCTGACCGTTGGACAGGCCCAGGGCGACGCGGTTGGTGCCTGGCTGGTCCTGGCCCACCGAGACGATCTGGGTGTTGGCCGGAATCGGCAGCTGCTGCGCATTCAACGCCTGCATGCTCTTGGCGTCGAAGAACTGCACCTTGCCGTTTTGATCCAGACGCATGGCAACTTGATTCTGCTCTTCCAGGGTCAGCAGCAGCGGTGCGCCGGCCTCACTCAGCCAGGGCGCACTGACCGCTTTACGGCTTTCCAGGCTGGCGCCCTGGAATATCGGCAGCACCACGTAGGCCAGGTAGAAGAAGATCAGGGTGATCATTCCGAGTACGGCCAGGCCGCCGACGGATACCGCCCAGCGGGCGAAGCGATCTTTCAGCGCACGGATACGCCGTTTGCGCTGCAGAGCCGGAGTGTTGAAGTCCAGCCCAAGGGATTTGGAGGTGGCGGTCATGGTTTCACTAGCCAAGTCATTCATAGGTAAGAGCGTCTCTGCGCAGCCATGAGCGCGCCATAATGAGTTCTGTCGCTATTCGCGCGGCCACTTTAACCACACTGTATGACAGAAAAGTTACAGCGCTTTGACAAAGCAACGCCCACCTGTCGTAACCGAAGGCGGGCATGCGAGTTACTTGGCGTCCGTGCCAGGCAGGCCGATCTTACAGACCGAGTTCCTGAATGGTTTTATCCACTACTTTCTTCGGCAGCGGGATGTAGCCGTCTTTGACTACGACATCCTGGCCTTGCTTGGACAGCACCAGCTTGATGAACTCGGCATCCAGCGGGCTCAGCGGCTTGTTCGGTGCCTTGTTGACGTAGACGTAGAAGAAGCGCGACAGCGGGAACTTGCCAGCCAGGGCGTTTTCTTCGTTGGCGTCAAAGGCTTCGCCGCCTTTTTTGGACAGTGCTACAGCACGTACGCTGGACGTCTTGTAGCCGATACCGGAGTAGCCGATGGCATTGATGGTGCTGGAGATCGACTGCACCACAGACGCCGAACCTGGCTGCTCGTTGACATTAGGCTTGAAGTCGCCTTTGCACAGAGCGGTTTCCTTGAAGTAACCGTAGGTGCCGGACACGGAGTTACGACCGAACAGCTGAATTGGCTTATCCGCCCAATCACCGGTCAGACCAAGATCGCCCCAGGTTTTGATGTTGCTGCCGCCGCACAGGCGAGTTGCAGAGAAAATACCGTCAATCTGCGCCATATCCAGGCTCTTGATCGGGTTGTCCTTGTGCACAAACACCGCCAGGGCGTCGATGGCAACCGGGACAGCAGTCGGCTTGTAACCGTACTTCTCTTCAAATGCCTGGAACTCGGCATCTTTCATCGGGCGGCTCATCGGGCCGAGGTTGGCAGTGCCTTCAGTCAGCGCGGGTGGCGCAGTCGAGGAGCCAGCCGCCTGGATCTGGATGTTGACGTTCGGGTATTCCTTTTTGAACTCTTCAGCCCACAGCGTCATCAGGTTGGCCAGGGAGTCGGAGCCAACGCTGGACAGGTTGCCCGATACGCCGGAAATCTTGCTGTAGCTCGGCAGAGCCGGATCAACGCCAGCAACCGCAGTGGCGGTCGCCACGCCAGCGGCGACAAAAGTCATGGCCGCCATCAAACGCTTAAGTTTCATGCCTTACTCCTGGAAAACTAGTGTTGATAAGAACGGGGCCAAGTATCTGCAGGCCGTAAGAACACTCTATGAATGGAATGTGACAATTAGGTTAAAGCGTGCAAAAAAACTGAAAAGGCCCGCAAGCGGGCCTTTTCATCAGGAATTGTGCTCAGGTAGCGGCCTGATGCGGCGTATCGCGCCGCCACAGCCAGCCACCGATCAGCATAAACACCAGGCACAGGGTCCCGACATAATAAGCGGGACCCAGCGGGCTCCACTTCAACAACAGGCTGACCAAAATCGGGGTCAGGCCGCCGAAGATGGCGTAGGCCAGGTTGTAGGAGAACGACAACCCGGAGAAACGAACTACGGCCGGGAAAGCCGTGACCATTACCAGCGGAATGGCGCCGATCATGCCGACACACAGGCCAGCCAAGGCGTATAACGGCAGCAACAGCTCAGGGTGGCTGCTCAGGCTGCTATAGAAGGTCCAGGAGCTGATCAACAGCAGCAAGCCGCCGACCACGAACACCCTGCCGGCGCCAATCCGGTCCGCCAGCCAGCCGGCCAGCACACACCCCAGGCTCAGGCAGACGATGGCCAGGCTGTTGGCCTGCAGCGCCTCGGCCGGCTTGAAACCGTGCAGGGTCTGCAGCAGGGTCGGAGTCATCAGGATCACGACGACGATGCCGGCCGATAGTACCCAGGTCAGCAACATGCACAGAATCACTGCGGGACGGTGTTCGCGCACCACAGTTTTCAGCGGCAGTTCAGCGGCCAACGTTCGGCGCACCTGCATCTCGGCGAATACCGGAGTTTCCTCCAACCAACGGCGCAGGTAGACCGCGATCAGGCCGAACACGCCGCCAACCAGAAACGGAATGCGCCAGGCGTAGGCCGCCAGCTCCTCAGGGGTAAAAACCCGGTTGATCAGGCTGGCCGTCAGGGAACCGAGCAGGATGCCGACAGTCAGACCCGCAGTCAGGGTGCTGCAGGCAAAACCTATATGCCGTTTCGGCACGTGTTCGGCGACGAACACCCAAGCTCCCGGCACCTCGCCACCAATTGCCGCTCCCTGCAGAACACGCAGAGCCAGGAGCGCCAGCGGGGCCCAGATGCCGATCTGCGCATAGGTCGGCAGCAGGCCCATCAGCAGGGTTGGCACGGCCATAAGGAAGATGCTCAGGGTGAACATGCGCTTGCGCCCGAGCAGGTCGCCAAAGTGGGCCATGATGATCCCGCCCAGCGGCCGCGCCAGGTAGCCGGCAGCGAAAATGCCGAAGGTCTGCAGCTGGCGCAGCCACTCGGGCATTTCCGCAGGAAAGAATAACTTGCCGACTACTGCGGCGAAGAACACAAAGATGATGAAGTCGTAGAATTCCAGCGCCCCGCCCAGGGCGGACAGCGAAAGAGTCTTGTAGTCGCTTCGGGTTAACGCGCGCGCGGCGCTGGAGGGCACGGAAGACATGGTCGGCAGCTTCTTTATAGTCGGCAGGATTTATGGGCGCTGCACCGCAGCCGGGGCACGATAGCAAATTGCGCCGCGACCCGGCAGTTGGACCGTATCGACAAATGCAGAACCCGGCGGTCGTCGTCTAACGCGCCGCCCGATATACTGCCCGTGGCCAGCGCGTGGGCCACGGGGGATTGTGCAAAGGTTTGGCCAGCGGCAAACCCTTTGCAGAACCTCCCACACCACACTAAGCATAAGAAACAGGCATTGGGGCCTCACCACCATGATCGAGTACGAACAGGAAGATCCCATCCCGCAGGGCGATCTAGCCCTGCAACTGACCGCACTGCCGCGTGAAACCAATGGTTTCGGCGATATTTTCGGCGGCTGGCTGGTATCACAGATGGACCTGGCCGGCACGGCCATGGCCAGCAAGGTGGCCGGCGGCCGCGTCGCCACCGTGGCCATCGACCGCATGGCATTTCTGGTGCCAGTGGCTGTGGGCGCACAGCTGTCCTTCTATACCCAGACCGTGGAAGTGGGCCGCAGCTCGATTCAAATGCTGGTGGAAGTGTGGAGCGATGATCCGCTGTCCAGCGAATGGCGCAAGGTGACTGAGGCGGTGTTCGTCTTCGTCGCCATCGACGGCAGCGGCCGCACACGCCCGGTGCCTGCACGCCGCTAAGCGCTGCAACATCATGCCTCAGCACCTTACCTTAATGGCACAAGCGCAGGTGCTTGCCTAGGCTCATGGACTGGCGCAGCATGCGCCGCCTGTTAACATCAGGGCACGATCATGAGTAACTCCAGTAGTAGTACTGGCAATCTGAGCCTGACCGCTGCCGCTCTCGGCGTGGTCTACGGCGATATCGGCACCAGCCCGCTGTACACCCTCAAGGAAGTCTTCGCCGGCCATTACGGCGTCAACGTCGACCCGGATGGGGTCTACGGGATTCTCTCGCTGATCTTCTGGTCGCTGATGTGGGTGGTCACACTCAAGTATGTGCTGGTGATCCTCCGCGCCGACAATGAAGGTGAAGGCGGCGTGATGGCCCTGACCGCCTTGGCGCGGCGTGCCACTCAGGCCTATCCAAGGCTGTCGAAGCTGCTGGTGCTGGCCGGCCTGGCCGGAACTGCGCTGTTCTATGGCGACAGCATGATCACCCCGGCGATCTCGGTGCTCTCCGCGGTGGAAGGCCTGGATGTGGCCCTGCCCGGCGTGGGCCACTGGGTGGTGCCGATCACCGTCATCCTGCTGATCGGCCTGTTCTTGATCCAGAAACACGGCACCGCGCGCATCGGCATCCTGTTCGGACCGATCATGGGCCTCTGGTTCACCACCCTTGGTGTGCTCGGTGTCTACGGCATCGTCCGCCACCCGGAAGTGCTGCATGCGCTCAATCCCTGGTGGGCCATCAACTTCTTTATCAGCCATCCGGGCATCGGCATCACCATCCTCGCTGCAGTGGTGCTGGCACTGACCGGGGCCGAGGCGCTGTATGCCGACATGGGTCACTTCGGCCGCAAACCGATTGCCCGCGCCTGGTTCAGCCTGGTGCTGCCCGGCCTGGTGCTCAACTATTTCGGCCAGGGTGCCCTGCTGCTGGACAACCCCGAAGCGGCGCGCAACCCCTTCTATCTATTGGCACCCGCTTGGGCGCTGATCCCGATGATTATCCTGGCCACGCTTGCCACCATCATCGCCTCGCAGGCGGTGATCTCCGGCGCGTTCTCGCTGACTCGCCAGGCCATCCAGCTCGGCTTCGTACCGCGCATGCAGATCCAGCACACTTCCAGCAGCGCCGAAGGGCAGATCTACATCGGCGTGGTCAACTGGGCGCTCATGGTCGGGGTAATTCTGCTGGTGATCGGCTTCGAGAGCTCCGGTGCCCTGGCCGCCGCCTATGGTGTGGCCGTGACCGCGACCATGCTGATCGACACCCTGCTGATTGCCGCCGTCGCCCTGCTGCTGTGGAGGAGTCCGCGCTGGTTGGCGATTCCGCTGCTGTTGTGTTTCCTGGTGGTCGACACACTGTTTTTTGCCGCCAACGTGCCGAAGATCCTCCAGGGCGGAGCCTTCCCGGTGATCGCCGGACTGGCGCTGTTTATGCTGATGACCACCTGGAAGCGTGGCCGCGAACTGCTGGTCGATCGCCTCGACGAAACCGCCCTGCCACTGCCCATGTTCGTCTCCAGCATCGCTCTGCAGCCGCCGCACCGGGTGCGTGGCACCGCTATATTCCTCTGTGCGCGGGCCGATGCCGTGCCGCATGCGCTGTTGCATAACCTGCTGCACAATCAGGTGCTGCACCAACAGATCGTCATGCTCACCGTGAGCATCGCCGACAGCCCGCACGTGCCGCCGAATAAGCGCTTCGAGGTCGACAGTTTCGGCGAGGGTTTCTACCGGATGGTCCTGCATTTCGGCTATATGGATGAGCCTAATGTACCAGCGGCGCTGGCGCAGAATCCTTATGACTACCTCGACTTTACCCCCCTGAGTACCACCTACTTCCTCAGTCGCGAGACCATCATCGCCACCAAACGCATCGGCATGATGGCCTGGCGCGAGTCACTGTTCGCCTTCCTCCTGAAGAACGCCAACAGCAACCTGCGCTACTTCCAGCTCCCAACCAACCGGGTGATCGAACTGGGCACCCAGGTCGAGATCTAAGACCACGCCCACCACTCGGTGGGCGTTTTGCTTTCTACGGGCCAGCTAGGCTCCAATGGCCTCTTTCAAACCACCACGAGCCCGACCCATGCGCCGATCCGATGTTGAACGCCTTGAGCTGGATGAACTGACCTGCTGGCGCGTGCGCTATGACACCCATGAACTGCTGATAAGCCAACAGGGCGCGCAGATTCTCAGCTACCAGCAGGATGACCAGCCGCCGCTGATCTGGCTCAGCGAACAAGCCGCTTACCGACGCGGCCAAGGCGTGCGCGGCGGCGTGCCGGTGTGTTGGCCCTGGTTTGGCAACCTGCTGCGCAACCCGCAGGCAGTACAGGCCATGCACCTGCAACCTGCCACTGCGCCCGCACACGGTTTGGTGCGCACCCTGAGCTGGGCGCTGGAAGGCATCGACTGCCGCGACAACGGTATCGAACTGACGTTTGCTTACAACACCCGAAGCCAGCCACTGCCCGACTGGCCCCATGCCGCCGAACTGCGCCTGAGCATCCGCCTGGATGAGCGTCTGCATATCCAGCTCAGCAGCCGCAACCTGGGCGACACGCCGCTGGCCATCAGCCAGGCGCTGCACAGCTACTTTGCCATCAGCGATATCCGCAACGTCGCAGTCGAAGGCCTGCACGGCTGCCGCTATATCGAAACCCTGGAAGACTGGCAGCAACGCCAGCAGGAAGGTCTGCTGCAGTTCAGCGGCGAGACCGACCGCATCTACCTGGACACCCCGGCGCAGCTAAGCATCCTCGACCGTGCCTGGCAGCGACGCATCCAGCTGCACAGCAGTGGCTCAAACTCGGCCGTACTGTGGAACCCCTGGATCGACAAGGCGCAGCGCCTCTCGCAATTCGCCACCGACGCCTGGCCCGGCATGCTATGCATCGAACACGCCAACGTGATGGACGATATCTGCCTGCTTGCCGCAGGTCAGCAGCATCAACTGAACCTGAGCCTCTGGGCTGAACCTGACGCCACTTGACGGCCCCAGGAAGCGCGCACTCATCGCCGAGCCTGCAGGCGGCTCGGCAATTTACTTGAAGTCACATATATCCGTTAAAAAACGCTATCAATTCACACTTCTCTTAACCTTAATCACAACTTCCGCGACAAGCCATCATTCTGCCAGTAAGCAATTACTTACATATATATAGCCATCTACCTACGCAATATCTCCCGTCAATCCTACTGTGGATTTTCGCTCGCACTATTTAGGAACAAGCGTCCCAATAAATAACTCCTAAATATCCATTGCTGTTACGTGAGTCACACTTTGTCAGGTTGTTAGATACCCAACGCAGGGCTAGGATGCCCACCTCACTAGGACGTGCGCAACTTGTTGCACATTTAAGTGCGCAACTTTTTGCGCACTTCAGCCGACAATAGCAGCTTGACCGAAGCTGGGCCGGCTTAATTATGGCTTACACGCAAAACAGTCGAGTCATGGAATGACCTATTCAAATAAACTCACTGCTCATTATTTAGAGCTGGCCAAACTCCCTATACATGAAGGGAACTTTGCCGGTAATGACGTGCGTTATTCCAGCGAATACGAAGTTCTCGAAAACGAGCTGGGCAAAGCCACTGCGCTGCACGAAACAGCGGCGATCGACTGGCAAAAAGTCCGCGAAAACAGCGAGATACTGCTCAGCGCCCACTCCAAGGATTTGCGCGTCGCCGCCTGGCTGATCTGGGGGCTTTACCAGCGCGAATCCTTCCCTGGCCTGCAAGCCGGTTTCAGCCTGCTGCATTACCTGTGCCTCAACCACTGGGTCGAGTTGCACCCACGCAAGGCGCGCACCCGCGCCGCCGCCATCAGCTGGCTGATTCCACGCCTGGAGCAGGCGCTGGCCGAGCACGTGCCGATTGGCGAACAGCTGGCGCTGTTCCGCAGCCTGGCCGAGCAGCTGCGCGCCCTGGAAGCCTGCCTGGCCGAACACCTGGGTGAAGATGCGCCACTGCTGCTGCCGCTGTGCCGGCGCCTGGATGAGCTGGTCAAGCGCGCCAGCCAAGGTCAGCCAGAGCCAGGCTCGGTCGGCGCGGCGATTGCCCAGGTCAAGCAGGCCGCCAGCCAGATGCTCACCCCCGGCGCACCGGTGGAAAGTGAAAAGGAAGCGCACAAAAGCCTGCGCAGCCTGCAAGACCAGGCCCGCCCACTCTGCGCCTATTGGTTGAAACAGAAAGCCAGCGACCTGCGCGCCCTACGCCTGGCCCGCACCCTGCTTTGGCTGCCCATCGACAGCCTGCCTGAGCGCAACGCCGAACAGATCACCGCACTGCGCGGCCTGCCAGCCGACAAGCTGGCCAGCTATCAGGAGCGCTACCAGAACGGCCAATACGCCGATCTGCTGGTCGATCTGGAGGCCAGCATCGCCCGCGCGCCCTTTTGGCTCGACGGCCAGCACCTGGTCTGGCAGTGCCTGCATGAGCTGGACGCCGAGCAGGCGATGCGCGAAGTGGAGATTCAGCTCGCACTGTTCATGCAGCGCATGAGCGGCCTGGAAGAACTGCGCTTCCACGACGGCAGCGCTTTTGCCGATGCGCAGACCCGCGCCTGGCTCAGCTCCCATGTGATGCCACACGTGCAGGCCCCGGTCAGCGACAACACCCCCGTAGCCAGCGAGGGCAACAGCCTCCCGGCTTGGGATATCGCTCTGCAGGAAACCCTGCCCAAGCTGCGCAAGGACGGCCTCAAGTCGGCGGTGCAGCAACTCAAGCTCGGCCTGGCCAAGGCACGCGGCGGCCGCGAACGCTTCTTCTGGCAGCTGACCCTGGCACGCCTGTGCTACAGCGCAAAGAAATACGAACTGGCCAAGACCCAACTTGAATCGCTCGACCAGACGCTACAGGCCACTGGCCTCGGCGACTGGGAACCCGATCTCGCCCTCGACGTACTGCGCATGCTGCACAGCTGTTGTGAGCTGTTGCCGCAGAACCACGCGGTGCGTGAAAGCAAGGAAGAGATCTACCGCAGGTTGTGCCACCTCGACCTCGAGGTGGTGCTGGACTAGGCGCACTCAGGGCAGATGACGCCTCGTCGCCTGCCCTGAGTACGCCCCAAAGGCCCCCGGGCCATCAACGCAAAGGAGAACAACCATGGCCAAAGAAGGCTCGGTCGCCCCCAAGGAACGCATCAACGTCACGTTCAAACCCGCCACCGGCGGTGCTCAGGAAGAGATCGAACTGCCCCTGAAACTGATGGTTCTGGGTGACTTCACCCAGCGCGCCGACGACCGCAAGATCGAAGACCGCAAGCCGATCAGCATCGACAAGAACAGCTTCGACGAAGTGCTGGCCAAGCAAGAACTCAACCTGACCTTCGCCGTCCCAAACCGCCTGCAGGACGAGCCGACCGACGACGAGATGGCCGTGCAGCTGCGCATCAACTCGATGAAGGACTTCAACCCGGCCAATGTCGTCGACCAGGTTCCTGAGCTGAAAAAACTGATGGAACTGCGTGATGCCCTGGTGGCGCTGAAGGGCCCGCTGGGTAACGCCCCGGCCTTCCGCAAAGCCATCGAAAGCGTGCTGGCTGACGACGACTCGCGTGACCGCGTACTCGGCGAACTCGGCCTGGCTGCCCAAGGCAAGCTGGACTCCTGATTCAATTAACAAGGAAGCTAATTCATGAGCACTAGTGCAGCAGTAGAAAGCGGTCGCAGCGCCGCCGACCTCGGCATCCTCGACCGCATCATTGCCGAGACCAAACTGACTCCGGACGATGAAGCCTATGACATCGCCAAGCGGGGCGTGTCGGCCTTTATCGAAGAGTTGCTGAAGCCGCAGAACGAAAATGAGCCGGTGAAAAAGGCCATGGTCGACCGCATGATCGCGGAGATCGACGCCAAGCTCAGCCGGCAGATGGACGAAATCCTCCACAACGCCGAATTCCAGGCGCTGGAATCCTCCTGGCGCGGCCTCAAGCTGCTGGTGGATCGCACCAACTTCCGCGAAAACATCAAGCTGGAGATCATCAACGCCTCCAAGCAGGATCTGCTCGATGACTTCGAAGACAGCCCGGAAATCACCCAGTCCGGCCTGTACAAGCACATCTACACCGCCGAATACGGCCAGTTCGGTGGCCAGCCGGTCGGCGCGCTGATCGCCAACTACTTCTTCGACCCGAGCGCGCCGGACGTCAAGACCCTGCAATACGTTGCCAGCGTCGCCAGCATGTCCCACGCACCGTTTATCGCCGCTGCCGGCCCGAAATTCTTCGGCCTGGAAAGCTTCACCGGCCTGCCGGACCTGAAGGATCTGAAGGATCACTTCGAAGGCCCGCAGTTCGCCAAATGGCAGAGCTTCCGCGAGCAGGAAGATGCCCGCTACGTCGGCCTGACCGTACCGCGCTTCCTGCTGCGCAACCCGTACGATCCGGAAGACAACCCGGTGAAGACCTTCGTCTACAAAGAGAACGTCGCCAACAGCCACGAGCATTACCTGTGGGGCAACACTGCCTACACCTTTGCTTCCAAGCTGACCGACAGCTTCGCCAAGTTCCGCTGGTGCCCGAACATCATCGGCCCGCAGAGCGGTGGCGCGGTAGAAGACCTGCCGCTGCACCACTTCGAAAGCATGGGCGAGATCGAAACCAAGATCCCGACCGAAGTGCTGGTCTCCGACCGTCGTGAATACGAGCTGGCCGAAGAAGGCTTTATCGCCCTGACCATGCGCAAAGGCAGCGACAACGCCGCATTCTTCTCCGCCAACTCGGCGCAGAAGCCGAAGTTCTTCGGCATCAGCGAAGAAGGCAAGACGGCTGAACTGAACTACAAGCTCGGCACCCAGCTGCCGTACATGTTCATCATCAACCGTCTGGCCCACTACCTGAAAGTGCTGCAGCGCGAGCAGATCGGCGCGTGGAAAGAACGCACCGACCTGGAACTGGAACTCAACAAGTGGATCCGCCAGTTTGTTGCCGACCAGGAAAACCCGAGCTCCGAAGTGCGTAGCCGTCGTCCGCTGCGCGCCGCGCAGGTGATCGTCAGTGATGTTGATGGTGAGCCGGGCTGGTACCGCGTCAGCCTCAACGTGCGCCCGCACTTCAAGTACATGGGTGCCGATTTCACCCTGTCGCTCGTCGGCAAGCTGGACAAGGAATAAGCATCCTTATGGCCGGGTACGGAAGCCTGTTCGAACGCCTCGGCGGTGAAGCCAGCCAGCGCGCTGGCTGGAGCCGCGAAGTCGCCGCTATGGCGTCCGTGGCCACCCACCTGGCAAAAATGCTCAGCACCCGGGCGGGCAGCGTGCAAACGCTGCCCGACTACGGGTTGCCCGATTTGAACGATATGCGCCTGTCACTGCACGACTCGTTGCAGCAGGCGCGTATCGCCATCGAACGCTTTATCGAAGCGTACGAACCGCGTTTAAGCGACGTGCGGGTGATTTCCCTGCCCCGCGACAACAACCCACTGAGCCTGGCCTTTGCCATCGAAGGCCTGTTGGAAGTGGACGGCCTTAAACGCCAAGTCAGTTTCTCCGCGCGCCTGGACGGCAGCGGACAGGTCAAGGTCAATTAAGGAGAGCCCATGTCCGGTAAACCCGCCGCCCGCGTCAGCGACCCCACCGCCTGCCCGATTCCCGGCCATGGCAGCAATCCGATTGTCACCGGCTCCCCCGACGTGCTGTTCGACAACCTCCCCGCCGCCCGCATGGGCGACCCCACCGGCTGCGGCAGCACGCTGGCCAGCGCGGTCATTCCTACCGTGCTGATCAACGGCAAACCCGCCACCGTGCTGGGCACCGTGGGCAGCCATGGCAATGTGGCTGTGGCGGGCTCAGGGACGGTGTTGATTGGGGCTAATGGGGGTGGGGCGGCGTTTGTCCCTCCAGCTCCTGTGGATATCAAAGGGGTCTTCGATGAGTTCTTCGTGCTGCTCGACCAAGACTCCAGCGTCCCGCTGAATGGGGTTTCATATGTTCTCCGCAGCGCATCCGGCAAAGAGATCCATGGAGTCACAGGAATGGATGGGAAAACCGACAAGCTCCGCTCTTCGAGTGCAGAAACCATTGAGCTGGTTATCTCCGAACAATCCGAAGTAGTGATTGCCTGACTACGTGGAGATCTGCACATGTCCGATATCGTCCTGAAATCCACGCTCACACCGAGCTCGCAAAACCCACAAGGTACGACCTCGCAAGTTCGCTTGTTCAAGATCACGGATATTCCCGCAGCTATGGACAAAATGGGCTGGCAAGTTTCCGCGCAGCTAATGCGGCATTGGTTCCAAGGAAAGCCCTGGGGCACAGCCAGCGGCGGTATGACGGCAGCAGTAAAGAACCATGACCAAATGCCCCCTCCTCAATATATGGAAGAGACCATAGTCACCTACAAATGGTTGATGACGTTTCCTCGGGTAGTAAGTTCCCGCAACGAACTAAGAACCGCCTGGAACAACCCCCAAGCAACCAAACTCATCCGCAGAAACATTCTCAGGGCGTTCGGTCAGCACTCCGGCGGATGCTTCCCGCTGTCGTTCAATGGCCAAGGCAGTAAAGCCGAGGCTTTCGGTTACGCCAACAGCCGCGCGCTCACTTTCGACACCATTGGTGATGAGCTGAATGACCTGCGCGGCGCACTGGCCAACTTCAATCTACGAGTCGCAGTCGAGGGTACCGTCAACACGTTCCCGGACAAGGTGACCTTCATCGCTGAGCGCATTGGATTCTATGCCGAAGATGCATATGACTTTAACGACGAGGGCCTGCTCAGCCAGCCACTTGGTTATTGGAACTTCGATGGCATCGCAGAGGGCGTGACAGACAGCCTCAGCAACAACGCCAATATCGATTACGAAAAAGCGAAGGCGATTGCCACAGCTCCCTTCACCGGCGAGGACGTTGAGCAGAGTTTCAAGGATTTAGAAAGCAAGCGCTATTTCTTGATCACCAACAGCCACTTCGTGAAGTATCGCTCGACGCAGAAGAAGGGTGGTGACTTCGTCGTTTATTCAAATATCGGCTACGAAACCATCACTCCGGTCGTCTTCGAGTTTAAGAAATGAATATTCGAAAAGTATCTATGGCCCTGCTGCTGCCAATATCACTCTTGCTCCTGCTTTTCGGAACGATTCACATCGCCATCACTCAGGAGGCGCAGTACTCAAAACCCAGCCCTTCGGGAAGATTCATTTTGCAGACCGTGTTGCTGGCACCTTGGCTCGGACCTTGGTGCGATCTTGCCTACATACGCGTCATCGACACCCAGGCACCGGACTCCACCTTCCGTACGCCGCTCTACGACAAGCACTACACGGACATGCGTTCGCACGAAGATGACAGAACCGTAGGCATTATTTGGTTCGACTTCGACAAGCAGCAGAAGACCTTCGAGATTGGCGTGCCGGACTGGCAAGACAGTTGGCTGAACCTGTTCATCAGCAATACCCCTTACCAAGTTGTCGAGAACTGACGCGATGTACTTCTATCAACACATCCGCAGTGTCGAAGAGATTAAACGGCAAAGAATTACTGCCATGGCTTGCCACACTTTGGCATGCCTGCTTTTCCCGCTAGCGACCAGCCTGGGGTTTCAGGTCTACACCACTCTATTTGGCCCTCCACTATCTAGGGGAGTGGCTATAGGTTTGGCGGTGCAACTGATTTTCGCGGCCTTTGTCTTGGCTAATGCCCTGATCGCCCTGACAACCAGCATGAAAGTAAAAATTGCCCTTACAAGTGCACTGGTTATCGCGAACCTCACCTATTTGCTACCTCAACATCCGATACGTGCATTGTTCTTCGCCGGTTTGTCAGGCGGGCTGACTTTGGCAGCCATCTATATGACGACACGGCTCGCTCCTGAACGGAAACCATCCGACAGCCAACGAATCAAGGATTGATCGTGTCTTTTAACCACTACTACCAGAGCGAACTCACCGCCCTGCGCCAGCTCGGCAAGCGCTTTGCCGAGCGCAGCCCGGCGTTGGCGCCGTTTTTGGGCCAGGCCGGGCGTGACCCGGATGTCGAGCGCCTGCTGGAAGGTTTTGCCTTTCTGACTGGGCGGCTGCGGCAGAAGCTCGATGACGAGTTGCCGGAACTGACTCACTCGCTGATGCACCTGCTGTGGCCGAACTATATGCGCCCGCTGCCAGCGTTCAGCATGCTGCAGTTCGACCCGCTCAAGCGTCCGGGCGGTGCCTTGCTGGTGCCACGGCATACGCCGGTGGAATCCAAACCGATCCAGGGCGTGACCTGCCGTTTCCGCACCGCCTTCACCACCGAGGTGCTGCCGCTGGCGCTGAATGGCCTGGATTACTCGGTCAAGGGTGACGGTGCGCTGCTCAGCCTGCGTCTGGCGATGAGTGCCGATGGCCATCTGGGTGATCTCGACCTCAAGCAGTTGCGTCTGCACCTGTCCGGTGAGCGCTATATCAGCCAGTTGCTGTACCTGAGCCTGCTGCGCCACCTCGGCGGTGTGCAGCTGGTATTGCTGAACGCCGCAGGCAAGCCGTTGCAGGGCGCGGATGAGCGCCCATTGCTGCCGCTGCAACTGCCGGCCAACAGTGTGCAGCCGGTGGGTTTTGCCGAAGATCAGGCGCTGATCCCCTACCCGCTGAACACCTTCCGCGGGTACCGCTACCTGCAGGAATACTTCGCCTTCCAGGACAAGTTCCTGTTTGTCGACCTGCTCGGCCTGGATGTGCTCAAGCGCGTGCCCGAAGACGTGCTCAAACAGGCGCGCGGCATCGAGCTGCGTTTCGATATTCACAAGGCCGGCGTGCAACGTATCCGCCCGACCCTGGATAACGTGCGCCTGTACTGCACGCCGGTGGTCAACCTGTTTGCCCATGACGCCATCCCGATTCGCCTCGACGGCAAGCAGGACCAGTACCTGCTGCTGCCCTCGGAGCTCGACTCCGAGCATTGCGGGGTGTTCTCGGTGGATCGCGTCACCGGCTGGAAGCCCGGCGGCAAGGGTTACGAAGAGTACGTGCCGTTCGAATCCTTTGAGCATGACGCCAGTTTCGACGTGCCGCTGGCGCGCCCGCACTACAGCGTGCGCCAGCAACCTTCGCTGCTCGGCGACGGCCTGGAAACCTACCTGAGCTTCGGCCTGCGCAACCTCGATCAGCACGAAACGCTGTCCATCGAGCTGACCTGCACCAACCAGAACCTGCCGCGCCAGCTGGGCCTCGGTGATATCTGCATGCCCAGTGAGGACACCCCGGAGTTCCTCACCTTCCGCAATATCAGCGCGGTTACGCCGAGCTACGCGCCGCCGCTGCACCGCGATTTTCTGTGGAAGCTGATCAGCAATATGTCGCTGAACTACCTGTCGCTGGCCAACGTCGACGCGCTCAAGGTGATCCTGGAAACCTACGACCTGCCGCGCTACTACGACCAGCACGCGGAGAAGGTCAGCAAGCGCCTGCTCGACGGCCTGAAAAGCATCAGCCACCAGCATGTCGACCGCCTGCACCGTGGCTTGCCGGTGCGTGGTGTACGCACGCAATTGACGATCAACCCCGAGGGTTATGTCGGCGAGGGTGACCTGTTCCTCTTCGCCACCGTACTCAATGAATTTTTCGCCCTGTATGCCAGCTTGAACTCGTACCACGAGCTGCGCGTACAGAGCACACAGGGAGAGGTGTACCAATGGACGCCGCGCATGGGGCAACAGCCCCTGCTCTAAACCGGCTTAGCCGGGGCATCCGCGAGTACAGCCTGTTTCAGGGTGTGCAGCTGGTGCTGGAACGCTTGCAGGCTGCTCATCCTGAATTGGATGAGGAAGCGCTGTATCAGCGACTGGAACTGCAGGCCAACCCGAGCATGGGGTTCCCCGGTAGCGATATCGATCGCGTGCATTTTTTCGAAGAGCACGGCGAGCTGCGCGCGCGCCTGCGCATCAACCTGGTCAGCCTGTTTGGCGCCGGCTCGCCGCTGCCAGCGTTCTACGGTGAACAGGCGCTGGGCGACAGTGAAGACGGCAACCCAACGCGGGATTTCCTCGACCTGTTCAACAACCGCCTGCAGCGTCTGCTACTGCCCACCTGGCAGAAATACCGCTACCACACACGTTTCCAGAGCGGTGCGATCGACCCGTTCTCCGCCCACCTGTTTGCCCTGATCGGCCTGGGCGGTGAAACCATTCGCAGCGCCTCCGAGTTGAACTGGAAACGCCTGCTGCCCTACCTCGGCCTGCTCAGCCTGCGCGCCCACTCGGCGGCGCTGATCGAGTCGGTGCTGCGCTACTACTTCAAACACGCCGACCTGCATATCGAGCAGTGCCTGGAGCGTCAGGTGGAGATCCTTGGCGAGCAGCGCAACCGCCTCGGTCTGGCCAACAGCCAGTTGGGCGAGAGCCTGGTGCTTGGCGAATTCGTGCGTGATCGCGGCGGCAAATTCCGCATTCACGTGCAGCAGCTGAACTGGGAGCGCTTCCATGAATTTCTGCCCATCGGCAGCGGCTACCAACCGCTCTGCGCGCTGGTGCGCTTCACCCTGCGCGACCCACTGGATTACGACATCCGCCTGGAACTGCGCCAGGACGACATACGCGAATTGCGCCTCGGCGCGGACAACCCCTGCCTGCTGGGCTGGACCACTTGGCTGGGGCGTGACAACGCCGACGGCGTGGTCACCCTCGGCAGCCAAGCTCATTAAGGAAGATGGAAATGATCAACGTCGATTTACAGCAGCTGGTGCAAGCCCTCGACGCGGCCAGCAAGCAGGACCTGGAAACCGCTGCCGAGCGTTGCGTGGTGCGCGGCGGCAGCAAGATTCTGGTGGAAGACCTGTTGCTCGGCCTGCTTGAGCGCCCGGAAGGCTTGCTGCCCCGCGCCCTGCAGGATGCCGACGTAGACGCCGGCGAGCTGGCCCGCGCCCTGCAACCGCGTGGCGAACACAACGAATCGCGCAACCCGGTATTTGCCACCGAACTGGTGCAATGGCTGCAGGACGCCCTATTGGTCGCCAGCCTGGAACTCGGCCAGAGCCAGGTCGATGAAGCCGCACTGATCCTCGCCCTGCTGCGCAATCCGATGCGTTACGCCGGCAGCCACTATCAGCCACTGCTGGCCAAGCTGAATGCCGAGCGCCTGCGCGAATTCGCCCTGGCCCAGCAGCAACCAACCGCCGCCGGCAAACCCGCAGCCGGTGGCGAATCCAACCTCTCGCGCTTCACCCACAACTTCACCCAGCAGGCCTGTGACGGCAAGCTCGACCCGGTGCTGTGCCGCGACGGCGCAATCCGTCAGATGATCGACATCCTCGCGCGCCGGCGCAAAAGCAACCCAATCGTGGTCGGCGAAGCCGGTGTCGGCAAGACCGCCATCGTCGAAGGCCTGGCCCTGCGCATCGCCGCCGGTGAAGTGCCGGCCGCGCTCAAGGGTGTTGAGCTGCTGTGCCTGGACCTGGGCCTGCTGCAAGCCGGCGCCAGCGTCAAAGGTGAATTCGAGCGCCGTTTGCAGGGCGTGATCGATGAAGTCAAAGCCTCGCCCAAGCCGATCATTTTGTTCATCGACGAAGCCCACACCCTGATCGGTGCGGGTGGCCAAGCCGGCAGTGGCGATGCCGCCAACCTGCTCAAGCCCGCCCTGGCCCGTGGCGAGCTGCGCACCATCGCCGCCACCACCTGGAGCGAATACAAGAAGTACTTCGAGAAGGACCCGGCCCTGGCCCGCCGCTTCCAGCCGGTGCAACTGCATGAGCCAACCGTCGATGAAGCCGTGACCATCCTGCGTGGCCTGGCGCCTGTTTACGAGAAAAGCCACGGCATCTACCTGCGTGACGACGCCGTGGTCGCCGCCGCCGAGCTGTCCGCGCGCTACCTGGCTGGCCGCCAACTGCCGGACAAAGCCGTCGATGTCCTCGACACCGCCTGCGCCCGCGTGCGCATCAGCCTGGCCGCCGCCCCGGAAACGCTGGAGCGCCTGCGTGGCGAGATCGCCGAAGGTGAGCGGCAGAGCGAGGCCATGAGCCGGGATATGGAAGCCGGCCTGCACATCGACAGTGAAAGCCTGGAACAACTCGAAGCACGCCTGAGCCAGGCCCGCGCCGAACTGGAGCAGATCGAAACCCGTTGGGCGGTGCAGCGTGAACTGGCCGAACACCTGCTGGAATTGCGCAAGCAGTGCGCCAGCCTGCGCCAAAACCCTACCGAAGCCGAGAACAGCGACGGCCAGGCCGTACAGCTGGAGCAACTGGAAGGCGAACTGCGCGCCGTACAAGCCGAGCTGGCCAGCGCTCAGGTGAATGAGCGCCTGGTCAGTTTTGAAGTCTGCCCGCGCCTGGTGGCCGAAGTGATCAGCCACTGGACCGGCGTGCCACTGAGCCAGCTGGCCCGCGAACACAACAGCAAGGTGCTGACCTTCGCCCGCGACCTCGGCCTGCGTGTACGCGGTCAGGCGCAAGCCATCGCCGCGCTGGACCGCTCCATGCGCGCCAGCGCCGCCGGCCTCAATCGTGCCGATGCGCCGGTCGGGGTATTCCTGCTGGTCGGCCCCAGCGGCGTCGGTAAAACCGAAACCGCACTGGCCCTGGCCGATCTGCTGTACGGCGGCGAGCGTTTCCTCACCACCATCAACATGTCCGAGTTCCAGGAGAAGCACACGGTTTCCCGGCTGATCGGCGCACCACCCGGCTACGTCGGTTATGGCGAAGGCGGCATGCTCACCGAAGCCGTGCGGCAGAAGCCTTACTCGGTGGTGCTGCTCGATGAAGTGGAAAAAGCCGATCCGGACGTGATGAACGTCTTCTATCAGATCTTCGACAAGGGCGTGGCCAACGACGGTGAAGGCCGTGAGATCAACTTCCGCAATACGCTGATTTTGATGACCAGCAACCTGGCCAGCGAGCGTATCGCCAACCTCTGCCAGAACGGCCAACGCCCGACAGCGGATGACCTAGAGCAAGCGATTCGCCCGACCCTGACTCAGCACTTCAAGCCGGCGCTGCTCGGCCGTATGCGCGTGGTGCCGTACTACCCGATCAGTGGCGAGGTGCTCAACGAGCTGGTCGGCCTCAAACTCGCGCGCTTTGGCGAGCGCCTGCAACGCCGTCAGCTGCAGTTCAGCCATTGCCCGGCGCTGCTGGAAAATCTCGCCGAGCGCTGCAGCCACAGCGACAGCGGCGCACGCCTGATCGATCACCTGATCGACCAGCACCTGCAACCGCTGGTGGTCGACCGCCTGCTCGACGCCATGGCCAGCGGTGAAAGCCTGCAACGCGTGCACGCCACCCTGGACGGCGAAGGGACGGTGGTCTGTGAGTTCGCTTAACGTGTCGCTGATGTTCAGCCAGGTGCCGCAGCCGCTGCGTTATGCCGAAGCACTGTTGCAACGCTTCGCCACGCTGGCGCGCGCGGCCAACAGTGACGCCCTGCTCGGCGGCCTGGTGGAAAGCGCCGCGCAGCTGTCGGGCAGCGAATTGAGCCAGCTGTACCTGCTCGACGATACGCACACACGCCTGACCCTGTCCGCCGAATGGCAGGACGGCCTGCTGCAACCGCGCGCGGACGCCAGCCTGTCCAGCGACTACGACGGCGAACAGCTGCTGCAGTACTGCCTGTGCCAGAACCAGACGCTCAGCCTCAATGAGCTGGACCGCAACCTGCACCAGACCGGCTTCCTCCCCGAGGCGCAACAGCCCTGGCGCAGCCTGCTGTGCCAGCCGCTGCTGGATGAGCACAAAGGCGTCACCGGCCTGCTGCTGATTGCCAGCCAACGCGCACGTGAGCTGCAGGGCTTCGCTGACTCGCTCGGTCAGCTGGGCAGTTTTGTTGTCGCCCAACTGCACCTGCTGCAGCGCCTGCGTTCATCGCACAGCGAACAACCAGTTGCCGTGGTCAGCACGCCCTGCGCCAGCGGCTATGGCCTGATTGGCGACAGCCCGGCAATGCGCAGCGTCTATCAGCTGATCAGCAAGGTGCTGCACAACCCGGTCAGCGTTTTGCTGGCGGGCGAAACCGGCACCGGCAAGGAGCTGGTGGCCCGCGCCATCCACGATTGTGGTTTCCGCCGCAGCAAAGCCTTTGTCGTGCAGAACTGCGCCTCGCTGCCGGAAAACCTGCTGGAAAGCGAACTGTTCGGCTACCGCAAAGGCGCCTTCAGCGGCGCCGACCGCGACCATCAGGGCCTGTTCGATGCGGCCAACGGCGGCACGCTGTTCCTCGATGAAATCGGTGATATGCCGCTGAGCCTGCAAGCCAAGCTGTTGCGCGTCTTGCAGGAAGGCGAAGTACGCCCGCTGGGCTCCACTGCCACGCACACCGTCGATGTGCGCATCGTCGCCGCCACCCACCACAACCTGCGCAACCTGGTGGAAGAAGGTCGTTTCCGCGAGGACCTGTTCTATCGCCTGGCGCAGTTCCCCATCGAACTGCCGGCCCTGCGTGAGCGCGATCAGGACATCCTCACCCTGGCGCGCTACTTCGCCGACAAGGCCAGCTCACTGCTGCAGCGCAATCAATGCCGCTGGGCCGACAGCACCCTTGATCACCTGGCCCGCTACCCCTTCCCCGGCAACGTGCGCGAACTCAAAGGTTTGGTCGAGCGTGCCGTACTGCTGTGCGAAGGCGGTGAACTGCTGCCGGAACATTTCGACCTGCGCCAGGCCGGCAGCAACGAGACGCCAGGCATGAACCTGCGTGAGCGCATGGAACGTGTTGAACGCAGCCTGCTGCTCGACTGCCTGCGCAAGAACCGTGGCAACCAGACCAGCGCCGCCTGCGAACTCGGCCTGCCGCGCCGCACCCTGCTGTACCGCATGCAGCGGCTGAATATCAGCCCGGCTGACGTGTAAGGCTTAAGGAGAAGAGCATGTTCAACGCCACCCACTCGCGTGACGTAAACCTCACCCGCACTCGGTGTGCCCACATGCGTTGTGGCCGTGCAGGAGCCTGCGCATGAAACCCACTCCAGCGAATGCAACCGCGCTTGGCGAACACTTCTACCTGTTCCAGAAAGCCCCAGGCCAGCCCAGCAAAAAGCTGATCATCACCAGCCACGGTGCCTATGTGCCTGGTATGCACCTCAACGTGCCGGCCAATACATCGCTGGTGTTCTACGGGCCCGATGGCAAGACCTTGGAAGACCCCGGCTTGGCCAGCGTCATGCGCGGCGAAGTGAAGCCACACGAACAGAAAGGCCCGGGAGAATCCACCCGCAACTACCTCGTCTCCAAATACAGTGATGACCATTACTCGAGCATTGCCTACTCGGTCAAAATTGTCGGCACCGATATCCTCACGGTGCGCAACCGCAAGCATCCGGCCTTATTGCTACAAAACAGCACCATCGCCTTGAGCGATGTCTTCAGTGAGCTGAACAAACACGGCCTGCAGTACGATGAAATTCATTGCGTGTTCTGCCGTAACTTTCTCTTCGCCGTTTCCCCCGAGACTCACGTAGCACCTCGGGTTATCAGCCTGCCGCCCGCCACTGCGCTTACCCCGCTTGCCAGTGCCGGCCTCGGCGCAACGACAGCCATCAGTGCACTGAGCAGCCAAGCCACCCGCCGAGCAACGGCGCTGACGCCGCAACGCTTCAACCTGAGCATGGCGGGCCTCAGCCACGACTTGCAGGTGCTCGAATTTACCGGCCGTGAAGCCATCAGCCAGCCGTTCGTATTCGAGCTGGAACTGATCAGCGAGCGCCCCGATCTCGATCTGGAAAGCCTGCTGCACCAGCCCGCATTTCTTGCCTTTACCCCAGATGGTGGGGGAGTGCATGGCCTGGTCTACCGCGTCGCCCAGGGTGATTCCGGCAAGCGCATGACCCGCTACCACATCACCCTGCGCCCGCAGCTGGCTTACCTGGCGCACCGCATCAATCAGCGCATCTTCCAGCACCTGAGCGTGGAAAAGATCATCAGCCAGGTGCTCGAAGAGCACGGCATTCAGCGCAATGCCTACACATTCCAGTTCGGCCCCAGCGTCTACCCGGAGCGCGAATACTGCGTGCAGTACGACGAAAGCGACCTGCACTTTATCCAGCGCCTGTGCGAGGAAGAAGGCATTCACTACCACTTCCAGCACAGCGAACAAGGCCATGTGCTGGTCTTCGGCGATGACCAGACGGTGTTCCCGAAACTGGCGCCCACTGCGTACCAGCAGGACAGCGGCCTGGTCGCCGACGAGCCGGTGATCAAGCGCTTCGCCCTGCGCCTGGAAACCCGCAGCAACCGCGTCACCCGCCGCGACTACAACTTCGAAAAACCCAAACTGCTGATGGAAGCGGCCTTCAACAGCGAGTTCCAGCCCGACCTCGAGGACTACGACTACCCCGGTCGTTTTGTCGAGCGCGAGCACGGTAAGCACCTGGCCAAACGCAACCTGGAACGCCACCGCAGCGACTATGAACTGGCCAACGGTGAAAGCGATCAGCCGCTGCTGGTCAGCGGCCACTTTCTCAACCTAAGCGCGCATCCGCGTAAGGACTGGAACCAACTCTGGCTGCTGACGGAAATCCACCACGAAGGCAAACAGCCGCAAGTGCTGGAAGAGTCCATCACCAGCGACACCCACAACAAAGATGGTTTCCAGCAGGGCTACCGCAACCGCTTCAGCGCCACGCCCTGGGATGTGCTGCATCGCCCAGCGCTGAAGCACCCGAAACCCAAGGTGCTCGGCAGCCAGACTGCCGTGGTCACCGGTCCTGCGGGTGAAGAGATCCACTGCGACCCTTACGGCCGCGTCAAAGTGCAATTTCATTGGGACCGCGAAGGCCAAGCGAACGATAAAACCAGCTGCTGGCTGCGCGTGTCCTCCAGCTGGGCCGGCGATGGCTACGGCGCTATCGCCATCCCGCGCATCGGCATGGAAGTGCTGGTGACCTTCCTCGAAGGCGATCCCGACCAGCCGCTGGTCACCGGCTGCCTGTACCACGCCGCCCACGTCGTGCCCTACGCGCTGCCGGCGAACAAGACCCGCAGCCTGTTCAAAACCTTGAGCAGCCCAGGCGGTGGTGGCTACAACGAGCTGCGCATCGAAGACAAGAAAGGCGTCGAACAGATCTACCTGCACGCCCAGCGCGACTGGGACGAAAACATCGAACACGACCAGAAAATCCGCGTCGGCAACGAGCGCCACGACACCGTCGAAGCCAATAGCTACAGCCAGTTTCTCGCCGAAGAACACCGCACCACCCACGCCGACCGCAAGGTGGAAACCCGCAGCAACGACCACCTCACCGTCGGGCAGAAACAGCATGTGAAAGTCGGCGTCGGCCAGTTCGTCGAAGCCGGCAACGAAATCCACTACTACGCCGGCAGCAAAGTAGTGATCGACGCCGGCATGGAACTCACCGCCTCGGGTGGCGGCAGCTTCCTCAAGCTTGATCCGGGCGGCGTCACGCTTAGCGGTGCGACGGTCAAGATCAACTCGGGGGGTGGCCCGGGCAAAGGCTCAGGCATCGCGATTCTGTCGCCCACTATTCCGGGCGCGGCGGATGCGGATAAAGCGGGCAATCTGTTGGAGCGTGCGCACCGCAGCCATCGCGCCCGTTATGTGCTCCTTGATGAAGAAACCGGGGAACCATTGGTTGGCGTTCCATACACCCTCAAACGCGCAGATGGCTCACGCCAAGCTGGGTACTCAGACCACGAAGGCAAAACCTTCCTGACCCACAGTGCAGAGCCCACCGAAGTCGAATTATTAACCCCGCAGCGCCAAGTCGAACAGCAGGAGCCGCTGTTCCTTGCCGGTGAAAAAGCCCCCAAAGACATGACCCTGGACTACAAAAACGCCAACGCGGAGGGCGAATGAATGGCTGTTATACAACCGCAGACCCCACAAGGTTGCTCGGCAAGATCGACTGGATGCAAGTACTGATCAATGTCGGCATTGCCGTTGGCACAGTGGTAGTGGCTTTTGTGATTGCCGGAGCTTTAGTCGCTGCAGGTGTTCCTGCGGCAATCATTTCTGGACTTCTTGTTTTGGTTCGTCTGGCACAACTGTCATGGGCCTGGTTGGCCAGTATTTTGGGGGCAGGCGCAGCTGCCGGCGCCCTGACCGCAGGTTGAGAGATATCCAATGAGTACATTAGATAAATTAAAAGAGCAGGCTCCGAACTTGGAATTTGAACTTCCAGACGGCACATCGGTGGTCAAGCTTGGGTTGATCATCACTCTTTACTTCAAGGAGGGATATACAACTGAAAGCAAGCAAAAGGTGATGGAGTGCTTCGAGCGCTTTTATGAAGATTTTAAATTTCATCTTAAATGGCAAGTCTATAAACGCGACAAAAAACTAACTGATACCAATTTCAAAAAAACAATTGAGCAAATACTCGCAACTGAACCGAACGAGCAATATTACTGGAGCTTGAGCAGTTCCAATGGCGTTAGTGACGCTCCAGCTTATTGCATATCTGCCATGAATTCATTTGAGGTTCATGGCGATAAAATACTTTCATATATAAAGGTAAGCTTTCCTTGGTTCTGTCTTGATAAAGAAGATTTTTTTGATAGGTACCAGCAATGGATAACCTATTTGTGTAGTCAAGTTAACGCGGAGCATGGATATGGTGGTCTTTCTAGCTCCCTACCCAATGATTACGACAGTTATATGCCAACAGAATATCAACTGGCACAGCAGTACTCCGGCCTGATGGTCGACTCCGCACCTTTTGCCGACACGTTAGGGCTTCAGAAACACATAAAAGGTGTTAACTGGTTCACCGTGCTAGGTAATACCTACGTCGAACGCTTGGGTGGCGAAAGTGCCATCTACCATGCATTAAGCGGCCGCGGCGATATCCAGATTCAGCCCTACAACAACGGTCTCATCATTCGTGCCGGGCAGTATCCAGAGCTGGGAGCCTCCGAAGATGGCCTCCCAGTGGCCTACGTTGCAGTCAATAAGGTGGTCAAGCCGGTACGCATTCCAAACCCCGATCAGTTGCACAGCTATTCCCCCTACGGCGACTGCTTCGATCAGGAAAGTACTCTCCGCTGGTATGCCCGCTTCGACCAAGAAAGCGGAAAAGACATGCCATCGAGCATTCTCGCCGGGCAACCCTGCTCGCACGAAGGCTTCTGGTTTACTCCCGCCCAGCCCAACTCTCGTCGTCATTTCCGGCAGGGCGAAATCATGCCTGCCATTGATGACTCCAATTGGGGCGCGACGCTTTGGTATTGGTCCGGCGAAGACCATGCCTGATATCTGCTTACCCACCTTTCGCACTTAAAAGAGAAGAGCAACTGATGCTGAAACGTTATTACCCAACCGCCCTGCTCGCCCTAGCCCTGTGCCTCACCGCCTGCAGCGGCAATTACAAGTTCAACGATGACGAATACCGCCCACTCGGCGAACCGCAAGCAGTGAAACGCGGCAACTGACCGCAAGGAGCTAACAACCATGGAACTGGTCTTCGATGTGGTCAGTGCACAGCAGTTCGTGCCAGGTCTATTGACCACCAAAACCTTCAAGCAGGCTGGCGGCATTATTGGTCGGGCGGAGGAATGCGACTGGGTGATTCCGGATCGCAAACGTGTGCTGTCCAGTCGACATGCCGAGGTGAGCTATCGCAATGGTGCCTTCTACCTGACCGACACCAGCAGCAATGGCATTCAGTTGAAAGACAGCGGTGCCAGCCTGCGCAAGGGCGAGGCCCAGCGCATTGAGCATGGCAGCGTGTATTGCTTTGGCGATTTCGAGCTGCGCGCGCGGCTGATTCAGGACCCGGCCATGTTTGCCGGCGATATCGGCCGTGCCCAGCCGGCCGGCAGCATCATCCCGGACGATGCCTTTCTCGACCTCGACCCGCTGACCGCCATCGACCAGCAGGAGCGCGTGTATGCCGAGGTCGATGACCTGACGGCGATTCTGCGCCCGCATAACGTGCAGGCTCAGCAGCGCGACTATGCGCAGATTGATGAAGAAAACCTGCTGGTGCCGGCGTTGGTCATGCCCACGCCTGAACCGCAGCCCAAGCGTGCACCGGAACCGGTGCGTCTGCCGCCGACCTTCTGGGAAAAATTCTCCGAGGCCCTCGGGGTCAAGCTGGATGACCTCGATGACGATGCCCGCGAAGCCCTGGCCATTCACAGCGCCAAGCTGCTCAAGCAGAGCATCGGCAGCCTGCAGCAAAGTCTGCGCACCCGCAGCGAGCTGAAGAACGAACTGCGTCTGGCCCTGACCACCGTGCAAAGCGCCGGCAATAACCCGCTCAAGCACACCGCCGACAGCAGCGAAGCGCTGAGCGCCCTGCTGCGTGGCGGCAAGGCCGGGCAACTGAGCGCCGAGCAGACCATCAGCCGCAGCTTCCGTGACCTGCAAGCGCACCAGGTGGCGCTACTCGCCGCCAGCCGCGCGGCCGTCAAAGGCATGTTCGAGCAACTGTCGCCGGAACAGCTGAGCCTGCGTTTCGAGCGTGAAGGCCGCAAGCCGCTGATCGCCACCGCTGGCAGCCGCTGGCGCGCCTACCGTCGCTTGCACAGTGCCTGGAAGCAGAACGACGACTGGAGCGACCGCCTGTTCGCCCGCGACTTCGCCCACACCTACGAAGAACAGGTTCGCCTGATCGCCACCCTCAACACCGATGTTCAAGGATGATCTCCATGCACCGTTTCACCTGCCTGGCCCTGTTGGCCGCCCTGCTCAGCCTCACCGGTTGCGCCGCACTCTCGCCCTATTCGGATATGACCAAGCTCGACCTGACCCTCAACGGCAGCGATGAGCTCAACCCGGACCTCAATGGCCGTCCTTCGCCAATCGTCCTGCGTCTGATCGAGCTGAAGCACCCGGTAGCCTTTGAAACGGCCGATTTCTTCTCGCTCTATCAGCGCCCGAAAGAAGCCCTGTCACCGGATATGGTGGTGCTCGAAGAGCTGGAGCTGCGCCCCGGCGAGCAACGCGAAATGAAGCTCTCGGTACAACCGGGCAGCCGCTATGTCGGCGTGCTGGCGGCCTACCGCGACCTGCCGGAAAGCAACTGGCGCGTGGTGATTCCACTGCAGGAAAAGGAACGTAATAGCAGCGTGCTGACCCTCGATGCATTGGGCATCAAGACCCAGGACGACACCCGCAAGGAAGAGGAATAAGCCATGGCCATGCATAAAGTGGTCTGGCAGGAAGGCATGCTGCTGCGCCCGCAGCACTTCCAGCAGAACGACCGTTACTACGACTACCAGCTGAAAACCCGCACGCAGAAGCTCGACAGCTACGCCTGGGGGTTTTTCGAGCTGGAGATCGACCGTCAGTTTCTCAATATGGGCAAACTGGTGGTGAGCAAGGCCAGCGGCATCCTGCCCGATGGCACCCTGTTCGACATCGGTGCCGAGCGCGAGCCGCTGGCTCTCGACGTACCGCCAAACACCGGCAACACCCCGGTGTACCTGGCGCTGCCGCTGGTCACCGGCAACCATATCGAGAGCCGCCGCCCGGAGCAGCAGGACGTGCTCGCGCGTTTTGTTGCCTTTGATGAGGAAGTGACCGACTCCAACGCCGGCGACAGCGCCGCCAGCCAGGTCAGCTGTGGCCGGCCGAACTTCCGCCTGCTGCTCGGCGAGCAACAGAGCGACCAGGCCTACGTCAAACTGCAGCTGTGCGACGTGCTCGACACCACCCCGGACGGGGTGATCAGCATCGACCCGGAATTTATTCCGACCTACGTCAACTTCCAGGCGTCCGGCTACCTGCTCAGCTGCCTCAAGGAAGTGATCAGCATGCTCGCCCACCGGGGCGACATTCTGGCCGAACGCATTCGCGCCACCGGCAAGGTCGGCGGCGCGGAAGTCGGCGACTTTATGATGCTGCAACTGATCAACCGCTTCGAGCCGGTGCTGCGCCATTACCTCGGCATCGAGCAGGTGCATCCGGAGCAGATCTACCGCGAATTGCTCGGCCTGCTCGGCGAGCTGGCGACCTTCTCCAGCGAGATCAAACGCCCGCGTCTGGACAGCCGCTACCTGCACAGCGACCAGGGCGTGAGCTTCCGCAAACTGATGGATGCGATCCGCCAGGTGCTGTCGATGGTGCTGGAACAGCACGCCATCGAGATGCTCCTGCAGCAACGTCAGTACGGCATTCAGGTATCGCCGCTGCACGATCACAAGCTGCTCGCCACCTCCACCTTCGTCCTCGCCGCCAGCGCCCAGTGCGACTCGGAAGAGCTGCGCCAGCGCCTGCCCGCTCACCTCAAGGTCGGACCGGTGGAGCAGATTCGCCAACTGGTCAACCTGCACCTGCCCGGCATCAAGGTCAAACCCATGCCGGTGGCACCGCGGCAGATCCCCTTCCACTCGGGCAAGACCTATTTCGCCCTGGAACTGGGCTCCGAAGAACTGGCGCAGCTGGAACGCTCAGGCGGCTTCGCTTTCCACGTGTCCGGCGAGTTCTCCGGACTTGAGATGAAATTCTGGGCGATCAGGAACTGATGATGACGACCAAGGAAATGGAATACGGCCAGGACGACAAAACCGTCATCCTCAACCGCAAGGGCGATGCCCCGGCGCACAGCCCGCTGACCGACTTCGCCGCGCCGCCAAAATTCGAGCAACTGGAAGAGCGCATGATCTACGCCGCACGCCTGCGCCCGGCGGAGAGCTTCAATATCAGCCTCAACCCGCTGGTGGCCGCCGCCGCCACCCTGCTCTCGGAAGTGGTGCGCCTCAAGCACAGCTTCGACAGTGAAGACATGCACGCGCTGAACCAGCGTCTGTCCAGCGCCATCAAGCTGTTCGAACACCGCGCCCTGCATGAAGGCGCGGAAAGCAGCCAGGTGATGGCCGCGCGTTACGTGCTGTGCACCGTGGTCGATGAGGCCGTGGTGACCACGCCCTGGGGCAACGAGAGCGAATGGTCGCAGATGAGCCTGCTGTCCTCGTTCCACAACGAGACCTTCGGCGGCGAGAAGTTCTTCCAGCTGCTTGAGCGCCTGTCGCGCAACCCGGTCAAGCACCTGCCGATGCTTGAGCTGATGTACCTGTGCCTGTCGCTCGGTTTCGAAGGCAAGTACCGCGTGCTGCCGCGCGGCATGCTCGAACTGGAAGCGGTGCGTGACAGCCTCTATCGGCAGATCCGCCAGCTACGCGGTGACGTGCCGCGTGAAGTGTCGCCGCACTGGCAGGGCCTGAAAGACACCCGCCGACGGCTGGTACGCATCGTGCCGTGGTGGCTGGTGGCACTGTTCACCGTGGTTTGCCTGGTGGTGATGTACAGCGGTTTTGCCTGGGTCTTGGGTGAACAACGCGAAACGATTCTGCAGCCGTACGCGCAACTTGACCCGTCTTCGGGTGCATTCATGGATGAGACGAAATGAAGCCTTTTTTCGGCAAATTAGCCGCATTTTTCCGCAAGACCTGGGTGTGGAGCCTGTGTCTGGTATTGGTTCTGGCGCTGCTGGTGTGGTTTGTCGGCCCGCTGCTGGCGGTCAACGATTACAAGTTCTGGGAATCGGCCACCAGCCGTCTGCTGAGCATCAGCCTGCTGTTCCTGATCTGGGGCCTGGCCATGGTGTTCGCCAGCTGGAAGGCCACCGCCCGCAAGCAGGCCGAAGAAGATGACGCCGACGCCCAAGAGCGTCTGCGTCGCGAGGGTTTGATCGACGAAGAGCAGAGTGAGCTGCGCAATCGTTTCAAGCTGGCCCTGCACACCCTCAAACGCTCCAGCCTGTACCGCGGCCGCAGCGAAAAATGGCGCAATGAGCTGCCCTGGTACCTGCTGCTCGGCCCACAGAGCAGCGGCAAAACCAGCCTGCTGGATTTTTCCGGCCTGGATTTCCCGCTCAACCGCGCGGACCAGCAACGTCTGACCAAGGACGTTTCCGGCACCCGTTATGCCGACTGGTACTTCGCCGACCACGCCGTGCTGATCGACACAGCCGGGCGCTACCTGACCCAACCCGACCCGGCCATCGACGGCCGCGCCTGGGACACCCTACTGGGCCTGCTGCGCAAACGCCGTGCGCGCCCGCTGAACGGTGTGCTGGTGACCATCCCGGTGGAGCAGCTGCAAGGTGGCAGCGAAATCGAACTGGAAAACCTCGCCCGCCAGACCCGTCAGCGTCTGCAGGATATTCACCAGCGTCTGGGTGCCGATGTGCCGGTGTACCTGGTGCTGAGCAAGGCCGACAAGGTATTGGGCTTCGATGAATTCTTCGACCAGCTGTCGCGCGAAGAAAGCGATCAGGTGCTCGGCGCCAGCTTCCGCAAGGAGCAGAACGCCACTGACGTGCAGGTGATTCGTCAGGAGTTCGAAGAACTGCTGCGCCGCCTCAACAGCCAAGTGATCTTGCGCATGCACCAGGAGCGCGATACCCAGCGGAGGGGCCGTATCCTCGATTTCCCGCACCAGTTGGGCCTGCTCGGCGAGCGCCTGTGCCTGTTCAGCGAGCTGGCCTTCAGCGGCAACCGCTACCAGCGTGCCAGCCAGTTGCGCGGCTTCTACCTGACCAGCGCACCGGAGCTGAACAACCAGCTCGACCCAAGCACCAGCGGCATCGGCCGCAACCTGGGCCTGGCCAGCAGCGCCCTGCCGACATTCCGCAGCGGGCGCTCGCGCTTTATCAATCACCTGCTCAGCCGGGTGATCTTCCCCGAAGCCGACCTGGCCGGCCTCGACCAGAAAGAAGTGCGCCGCATCGACTGGGGCCAGCGCGCCATGTACGCCACCGCCCTGGTGGTGCTCGGTGTGTTTGGTGTGGTCTGGGCCGGTAGCTTCTCCGGCAACCATGGCCGCCTGGAGCAACTGCGTGATCTGGCTCAGCAGCTGACCCAGCAACACAACAACCTCGGCGTGCAGGATGACGCCCTGCGCACCCTCAAGGCGCTGGACCACAGCTACGCCGCCACCCAGGTGTTCCCGCCGGTGGATGAGGTGTCCTACCTGCAACGCGGCGGTCTGTACCAGGGCGAAAAAGTCGATCCAACACTGCAGCAGGCCTACCGCGCCGAGCTGGAAAACCTGCTGCTGAGCCGCGTCGGTCGTCAGCTGGAAGCACAAGTCCGCGCCAACCTAGGTGACCGTGAACGCCTGCTCAACAGCCTGCGTGCTTATCTGATGCTCAATCTGGAAGAGCGTCGCGACAAGGCCTTCCTGCAGGAGTGGCTGGCGGCCGACTGGTCGCTGCGTTACGCCGGCAACAGCGCCGGCCAGCGCGGCCTGAATGAGCACTTCGAGCGCCTGCTGTCCGAGTCGTTCGCACCTTATTCGCTGAACCAGCCGCTGGTGGCCCAGGCGCGGCAGATCCTGCGCAGCGAGTCGCTGGCCAATGTGGTCTACCGCATGCTCCGCGATGAAGCGCGCAGCTTGCCGGACTACCGCCTGAGCCAGAAGCTCGGCCCACAGGCCGGCCTGTTTGCCGGCAGTGACTATGTGATTCCGGGCTTCTACACCCAGGTTGGCTACCAGAAAACCTTCACCGCCAAGGGCGCTGACCTGGTGCGTGAATTGCTGCGCGACAACTGGGTTCTGGGTGAAGGCGACAACCTGAGCGCGGCCGACCTCAGCCGTCTGCTGGTGGAAATGGAGCAGCTGTACTTCCGCGATTACGCCAACTACTGGGGCGAAGCCATTGCGCAGCTGTCGCTGGACCCGATCGGCAGCGCCGGCCAGGGTGCCTTGCAACTGGCCGGCCTGACCGCCGCCAACTCGCCGCTGCTGCAACTGCTGGTGGAGGTGCGCGACAACACCCGCTTCAAAGGCATGGCCGAAGCCGCCGACGATGCCGGAGCCGCCGCCGAAGCGCTGGAAGGTAGCAAAGGCAAGCTGGGTAAAGTCGCCAAGCTGGCCAGTTCTGCCGCTGAACAAGCGCAAGCGGCGCTGGTGAAAAACCTGCCGGACACCGCGCGTAAAACCCTGGAGCGCCGCTTCGAACCGCTGCACCGCTTGCTGGATGACAACGGCGGTGCCGGCCCGGAACTGGCGATGACCCTGCAAGCGCTGGATGCCTTACAACTGCAACTGGCCAGCCTGGCTCATGCCAGCGCGCCGGAGCAGGCGGCGTTCGAGCTGGCCAAGGCGCGTATGGGCGGTCAGCGTGATGCGATCAACCAGGTGCGCAGCAATGCCGCACGCCTGCCACAACCGGTCGGCAACTGGCTCGGCCTGCTCGCCGAAGACAGCTGGATGCTGGTGCTCAACGACGCCTACCACTACCTCAACCAGCGCTATAAGAGCGAGCTGTACGCCGCGTATGACGGCTCGTTGAAGCAGCGTTATCCGTTCAGCGCACACAGCGAAAGCGACGTGGCAATTGCCGATTTCCGCGAGTTCTTCAAGGCTCAGGGGATTGCCGAGCGCTTCTTCGACAACTACCTCAAGCCGTTCGTCAGCGGCACCGCCGGCCAGTACCAACTGCGCCGCGTGGATGGCCGTGGCCTGCCGTTGTCGCGCGAGTTCCTGCTGCAGATGAGCCACACCCAAACCATCCGTCGCAGCTTCTTCGCCGAGAACCCCAACGAGCCGAAAGTGCTGTTCAAACTCGAACCCTACTCGCTGGATTCCAGCCTGGGCCGCGCCGACTTCCGCTTTGGCAATCAGCAGATGGAATACCGCCACGGGCCCATCATGCAGACCGCTTTCAGCTGGCCGGCCGAAGCCAATGAAGGGCGTACCAGCCTGGTGGTCGAAGAGCTCGGTGGACGCAAGGTGGGTATCGAGAAGAACACCGGCCCCTGGTCGCTGTTCCGCCTGCTCGACCTGATGAGCGTGGACTACCACAGCGGCCGCGATGTGCTGATGCTCAAGGCCGACCTCGGCGGCCTGCGCGCCAACTACCTGTTGCACAGCCAGCGCGCGCCGAACCCGTTTGACCTAGACCAGTTGCGCAGCTTCAAACTGCCGGCCACGCTCTGATGCAGGAGGTTGCCAACCGCTGGCGCAGCGCGGCGCGTACCGACACCGGCAAGGTGCGGGCGCGCAACGAGGATGCCTTTCTCGCCCTGCCGGAACAGGGCCTGTGGGTGGTGGCCGACGGCATGGGCGGGCACCAAAACGGTGCCCTGGCCAGCCGCCTGATTGTCGAGCAGCTGGCCGAGCCGAGCGCAGGTGATTTGCCACAGCGTCTGGATGAGCTGCGCAAGCGCCTGCACGCGCTCAACCGTCGCCTCGGCCAGGAGCTGACGGTCACCGCCGCCCACCCGGACCCTGTGATCGGCAGCACGGTGGTGGCCCTGCTGATCGAAGGCGACCGTGCCGCCTGCGTGTGGGCCGGCGACAGCCGCTGCTACCTGTGGCGCGGCAGCAGGCTGTATCAGCTCAGCCGCGATCACTCGTTGCTGCAGCAGCTGATCGATGAACAGCAACTGAGCCCCAGCGAAGCCGCGCGACACCCGGCAGCGCACGCCCTGACCCGCGCCATTGGTGCCAGTGACGAGCTGAAGCTGGAGATTCTCGAACTGGATGTGCTGCCTGGCGATGCCTTTCTGCTGTGCAGCGATGGCCTGTACCAAGGCGTATCCGTCGACGACATCGGCGCAGCGCTAAACCTGCCGTCACCGCAGCTGACTCTGAATCGGTTATTCCAACTGGCCCTCGACGGCCCGGCGCGGGACAACCTGAGTGCGGTGGTGATCCGCCGATGAGGACTCACGGATGAGTGAACAGCTGCTCGACGACCTGCCGCTGGCAAGCCCCCCGGCCAGCGACCTGACCTACTTCGCCCTGGCCGCGACGGCCGCCAAACCGGCCACGCAAGCCCCGCGCGAAGTGCTCAGCGAACTGCCGGAAGTACTCGGCGGCCGCTACAAGATCGAGCGCCTGCTCGGGGTCGGCGGCATGGGTGCGGTGTATCGCGCCCGTGATCTGTTGCGCGAACAGTTCGGTGACCCCGAGCCGTACGTGGCGCTGAAAACCCTCAGCGATGACTTCGCCGAATACCCGGACGCCAACGCGCTGCTGTACAGCGAGTTCGCCCTCACCGCGCGACTCAACCACCCGCATGTGGTGCGTCTGTTCGGCTTCGAGGTGGATGTGCACAGCCAGCGCGCCTTCCTCACCCTGGAGCTGCTCAAGGGCCTGACGCTGGATCAACTGCTCAGTGATCGCCCCGAGGGTCTGCCCTGGAGCGAGCTGCAGGAAATCGCCATCGCCCTGCTTGACGCCCTGAGCTATTCGCACAGCCTCGGCGTGCTGCATGGCGACCTGAAGCCCAGCAATGTGATGCTCGCCGAAGACGGCCTGCGCCTGTTCGATTATGGTCTCGGCCAGCCCGTGGAAGGCCTGTTACCCGGCTTGCCGCGCCTGTGCCGCAACCGCTTTACCGCCTGGACGCCGCGCTACGCCGCCCTGGAATTACTCGACGGCGCACCGCTGACTGCCGCAGCCGATGTCTATGCCGTGGCGTGCGTACTGTATGAGCTGGCCAGTGGTCGCCACCCGTTCAGCCGGCAAAGCGCCAAACAGGCCAAGGCCATGGAGCTGGATAAACAGCTGCAACGCCCTGAGCAGTTACCGGCGCATTGCTGGCCCGCCCTGCGCACCGCGCTGGCGTTCGATGAAGCGCAGCGCAGCCTCAGTTGCGCGCAGTTGCTTGAGGTGTTTCGCCAGCCCGCACCCAGCGGCTGGCGGCGGTGGCTACAGCGAGGCAACACGTAGGTTGGCGCTGAGGCACGAAGCCCAACGGCACCTCGCGACATCAATGGATGATCTTTCAACAAGGAAATGACCATGTTCAACCCGGCCAATGAAACCCACTTCAGCCTGAGCATCGAAGGCCTTGAGCACGACCTGCAAGTGCTTGAGTTCAGCGGCCGCGAAGCCATCAGCCAGCCCTACCGTTTCGAACTGGAACTGATCAGCGAGAACGCCGAGCTGGATCTGCAGAGCCTGCTGCATCAGCGTGCCTTTCTCGCTTTTACTCCAGACGGCTTGGGCATTCACGGCCTGATCTATCAGGTCGCCCAGGCTGAATCCGGCAAACGCCTGACCCGCTACAAACTGAGCATCGTGCCGCAGCTGAGCTACCTGGCCCTGCGCACCAATCAACGGATCTTCCAGCACCTGACGGTGCCGCAGATCGTTGCTCAGGTGCTGCAGGAACACGGCATCGTTGAAGGTGATTACCAGTTCCTGCTCGGCCCAACGGTTTATCCCGCGCGCGACTACTGCGTGCAGTACGACGAGAGCGACCTGCACTTCGTCCAGCGCCTGTGCGAGGAAGAAGGCATTCATTACCACTTCCAGCACAGCGCCAAAGGCCATGCCATTGTCTTCGGCGATGACCAGAGCGCCTTCGGCAAACTCGGCCAGCCCACCGCTTATTTGCAGGACAACGGCATGACCGCCGATGAGCCGGTGATCAAGCGCTTTGCCGTACGCCTGGAAACCCGCACCAGCCGCATCACCCGCCGCGATTACGACTTCGAGCAACCGCGCCTGCTGATGGAAGCCACCTTCAAGGAAGAGCGCGACCCCGAGGCCACGCCGCTGCCGGACCTTGAGGATTACGACTACCCCGGCCGCTTTATCGACCGTGCGCGCGGCAAGCACCTCAGCCAACGCCACCTCGAACGCCACCGCACCGATTACCGCCTGGCCGAAGGCCGGGGCGATCAGCCGAAACTGCTCAGCGGGCACTTTCTGGAACTCTCCGACCACCCGCGCCAAGACTACAACGATCTCTGGCTGCTGCACGAGGTGATCCACCAGGGCAAACAGCCGCAGGTGTTGGAAGAGTCAGTCACCAGCCATACCGCCGCCAGTGATGGTTTCCAGCAGGGCTACCGCAACCACTTCACCGCCACGCCCTGGGATGTGCCCTTCCGCCCGCCATTGGCCCACCCAAAACCCAAAGTCCTGGGCAGCCAAACCGCCGTGGTCACCGGCCCCGCGGGTGAGGAAATCCACTGCGACGAATACGGCCGAATCAAGGTGCAATTTTTCTGGGACCGTGAAGGCCAAGCCGACGACACCACCAGTTGCTGGCTGCGCGTGGCTTCCAGCTGGGCCGGTGATGGCTACGGCGGCATCGCCATCCCACGGATCGGCATGGAAGTGCTGGTGACCTTCCTCGAAGGCGACCCCGACCAACCGCTGGTCACCGGCTGCCTGTACCACGCCGAACACGTGGTGCCTTACGACCTGCCAGCGAACAAGACCCGCAGCGTATTCAAAACCCTCAGCACGCCAGGCGGTGGCGGCTACAACGAGCTACGCATCGAAGACAAGAAAGGTGCCGAGCAGATCTACCTGCACGCCCAGCGCGACTGGGATGAAAACATCGAGCACAACCAGAAGATCCGTGTCGGTCACGAACGCCACGACACCGTCGAAGCCAACAGCTACACCGAGCTCAAAGACGAAGAAAACCTCACGGTCAAAACCGAACGCAAGGTCGAAGTCAAACCCGACGACCACCTTACCGTCGGGCAGAACCAGCACATCAAACTCGGCACCGCCCAACTGACCAAAGCCGGCCGCGAAATCCACCTCAAAGCCGGGCAAAAGATGGTCATCGAAGCCGGCACCGAACTGACCCTCAAAGCCGGCGGCAGCTTTATCAAACTCGACCCCAGCGGCATCACCCTCAGCGGCCCCATCGCCAAAATCAACGCCGGCGGCGCAGCGGGCAAAGGCTCAGGGATCGGCATCAAACCGCCGGTGCTGCCGGGCGCGGCGGATAGCGATAAGGCGGGGAGTTTGTTGGATGAGGCGTTGATGAACTCACTGCAAAAAACTGAAAACCAGCCTCAGGCATTTTTCCTTTTTTCTGAATAATTACTTCATAACTAATTAACCAAAATTTGAACGAGCGAACTTCGATGAAAACAAGTACCAAAATACAAAGCAAAAATAATTTCACAGAGAAAACAACTAAACTAGTTTTTCTAGTAAGTATATTACTGTTCAGCACCGCTTGCAGTAGCAAACCATTAAATGAATTTCAAAGCTTTGAGTACAAGGAAGCCATTCGCGCATTCCAAGAGCAACAGCATGACACACCTGGCGTATGGACTTGCAGCTACACTGAAAACAGCAAAGTCAGACCCAGCACGAATGCTGAATCGTTATTAGTAGAGGTAGATGAAAAATACATATATGTAAAACATAACAATCAAATCACCGAACTATCCCTAACAACTAGGGACAATGAAAAATCGACCTACAAAAACAAACAAGAAGGTCTATCGCTGAAAATAAATATAATTAATAAAAGTAATTACAGCGAATATCAAGAGTCGCATGACCGGACAATAGAAGCAGAACTAGAAGCCTCAGGAAAAATTTATAAACTACAGCTTCTTGGAGAAGCATGCGGAATTTAATAGACATTACAAGATTATAGTTGCGCAACGCGACAAGGAATTAGCATGTACACAATAGTAGAGAGCGGAACAAATGGTATTGAACCGGTCAAATCCTATGAAGACCTGGAGAAACACCATCCATCAAAAGCTAGAGAGCCAAAGCGTGAGTATGACGAAACTGATGGGCATCTAGAAGAAATCCGAACAAATGAGCCAGGCGGCCGCAGACTGGTAAAAAAAGATTTCGTTTTACTTGTAAATGGCAGCAACAAGTCTATTGATGTTCCGTGCCCTGTCGCAGGCTTTGTAAAGACTTTTAAGTCTTACGGAACAGTTAAAATATATAGCACCGAAAAATACGATGACCTGCTTGGACAAGTACTTCATTTAGATACCAATTTCAAAGTCAAAGATGGACAATACGTAGAGTACGGGCAGCCCATAGGTATTCAGTACAGGACTGATGGCGAAGGAAAACCAACATACGCAATACATACACACGCCGAACTTGAGCGTACACAGTTCGAAAAATACATAAAAGACATCGTGAACGGCAATATAAAGCCCGGCACATGGCCGTCAAATACCTCATCGACCGATGACAAGAAATATCAATTCCCCATTCGCAAGGTCGACGGCAACCACTACACCCTTGAAGAGCTTTACAAAGAATTAGAGAAGGAAAAATCCGGCCACTACATCCTAGGCAACAACGGTTTCTGGCATGGGGGCATCCACTTCAGCGATGCCAGCGTGCCACACGCCAAGCTCAAACAGGCCGTGCGCTGCATGGCAGATGGCGAAGTGGTCGCTTACCGGCTGAACAAGGATTATCTATCGTCCACATTCATGGGCGAAAAAGGCTGCGACAACCTGCGCTACTCCACGTCCTTCTGTCTGGTTCGCCACACCTATGAATCGCAAAAGCGTCCGGCGGAGAGCAAACCTGTTGCCAAAATCGAGTGGGTAGGTAAGACCGTGCAACTCGCCAGCTCGCGCTATGGACGCGATATCGCAAGCACAGTCCTGGGTAATACGGGTAACTTCGAAGCGCTTATGCCGGCAGGCACAGAGCTGCAGATTCTCAAAATCCATGACACCAAAGATATGCGTTTCGCCTTGGCCACGATCAAGGCTGCATTGCCCGGTAAAGATCGGGCTGGTAATCCGGTAACCCGTGCCGCAACGAGCGAAATCTGGTTCGCGGCATTCGACAAAAAAGATGCGATTCTCAAGGATCGAAACAAGCAAGCCATCTTCAAGGATTTAACGCCTGCGTCCCCAGCTGAAGCGAAGGCAGAAGACAAGAAGCTAGAAACCAACAAACTTGAATTCTTCAGCCTGTATATGCACCTGCTGCCTTTTGAGCATTACCCACTACAGAGTGGTGAGAATCAGCGCCGGTTCAAGGTAAAAGCCAAGGGCCGCAATGTCCGTAAGGAAGCAAACCTGACTGGTACCGTACTAGGGCAGATTGATAGTGGGGCGGAATTCGAGTTGATCTCAGCCACATCCGGGCATCAGATAAAGCCCGGTGATACCGCTACCTATGAACTGGCTCAGATAAAGATTCTCAGCAAGGATGTGAAGAAGGGCGGTGTACAAACAGCCAAAGCAGATGACGTGGTCTGGATGGCCATCAGCAAGGCGGAACCAGGCAAGACAGACGAGCACTATGCGGAAGAAATCCCACCACAAAAACGCATTCGCCCCACCTACTGGAAAGGCCAGGTCAAAGCTCAACTGAAAAAGCGGGCGCCGGCCTTCAATAAACCGGAAGACCCAATCGAGAAAAAAATCGGCTTACTTGCAGAAAATACCGTATTGGAATACGCCACAAGCACAGTAAAGCGAGTCATTCAGGCAGGCCGCCCGCAGATCATGGCCCCCTGCACCATCGTTAGCGGAGGATTCTGGGACACCCCAATGTGTCCTTCCGGCCCTATTTGGGTAGTCATCGATACTGATGCGGCTGAGCTTAAACCCGATGATCCAAGTGACTTCGACTCCGTCGTCACCTGCGAAATCCCAATCAAAGCAGGCGATCCTATTGGCTACCTAGGCCTCTACGAGACACTCGCCAGTGCCAAAGGCGGGGTGAAAAGCCAACATCAGGTTCACGTAGAGCTGTTCTCTACAGACCCAAATCTGGAAGCATTCCTGAAGAACCCGGCGGGATTGAAGGACGGCAATCAATACTTACGCGTTACCAAGGGCAAGACCATCTACAACAAAGGTGGTACTGCAGAAGCACCGACGTTTACACCCAGCGGACTGGTCATAAACGAGAACTACCTGATTGCTGCGAACCAGGCAAAGTTACTCAAGGCCCCTGACAACAAAGAGTGGTACCTGATCAAAGTCAACAGCGCCACCACCCCGGTGGATGGTTATATCGCCAAGGCTGACGGAGAAATTATCAGCCAGCACGATAGGGAAAAATTGGGTTTCCAGATTATCAAGGAAAGCAACGATAACGCCGACGGCTTTCTCGACCCGAAGGAAATGCCGGATTTCTTTCAGAACCTTTACCTAAAAATTGATCAACTCGGCAACAAGGATGACAAAGTTACTGCTGACGAAATATCCCTTGCCTTGAAAAATCACAAGCTCCGCGACCGTTGGTCGAAACTAATTGGCTACCATCCGACCGAGTGGCAAGCAAAATCATCTGCCCCTAAATGGCAGCGATTAGAAGAGTTACTAGAGGATGTCCCGGAAGTGCTCCGCCATGAAAAGGAACGTATTGATAATCTGGTGTTCTGGGATGAGCTGGCTGGGGCAATGCAAGTTGCGTTACCAAAGCAGGTTCACCATTTTCACCCGCTCGCGTTTATTGACACAGTACAAAATAACGGGAAGAAATCTGGCTGGGCGCATAGCGTATTTGCCGATTTACTCGGCAAGGTTGAATCGAAAAATGATTACTCTGCCTACAACCGAACGTACCCCGCCCCGCTCAAATCATTCTACAAAACCGGCCTGACAACCTTGACCATCGCAGAGGTACAGAAGAAACAGGCTGATCGGGACATGTTTGCCACAGGCCGCTACCAGCTTATTCCCGACACACTTTCCGCAGCGGTTAAACACTTAGGGCTCGATACCTCATTAAAATATGACGAAACAGTGCAGGACAATATTTTCGAAAATTACCTGATCAAAGTTAAGCGCAAGGCTTTCATAAATTACCTAGAGGGGGACGGCAGTGTCGAAGATGCAATTTATGCCTGGGCCATGGAGTTCGCCTCCGCAGGGGTACGCAAGGGCAAGAGCATCAGCCCTGTCAAAAAGCGCGATGAGAACGGAAAGGTAGTTAAAGAAAACGGCAAAGTGGTATGGCTTACACGAACAGCCAGCACTGAAGGGTTGTCATACTATGCAGGTGATGGCCTGAACGTTGCTCATATCACCCCGGATGAAATGGTTAAGGCTTTAGAGGAGTCAAAGAAAAATGGCAAATAATGCGGCCCTCGGATTTATATCGCTGCTCGGCAGCCTATTAATTTCACTCAGCAGTTTCGCGGCCGATCCGCAGTTCGAGGAATATAAGGTCGAGCAGATTTTTCAGGGCGATAATCACAAGCTCGTAATTGAAGACAATAACGACGATAACTGGTCGCTCTACCGCAAACAAGCCATTAAGAAACCGATAAATTTCGCCGGCCATTACATTGTTTTTGCCACTGGCTGCGGAGGCGGTGCCATATGCGGCGAAATACTTGATGCACAGACCGGAAAAATCGCAGCATCTTTCCCTAATGCTTATGAAATTGATAGCGCCGATGGCAGCTATTACGATGCCAGTTTCAGGCTGGATAGCCGCCTTATCGTGATTAGCGGCATAGCCGCTGATCCAGAGCGAGGAATGAATGGTGAGTTTTTAGCTAGCGCTAACAGGACACGTTACTTTGAGCTTAAAAATAATCAGTTACAACTTCTAAAGATCACTGAAGAATAAAATTTCAGTATTTATGGAAAGAACAAATTTATTTATTGCCAAAATAAATTTGTCCCATTTTGCCCTTCAAATGGAACCGAAAATATCGGTTAGGTGCCGTACGACTTGCCCCAACGCCAACTATTAAATATTTCAGGCGATGTAGATGAGCCTGAAGAACTGACTTCGGTACATCGTTCGCTACAGAATATGAAACGTGCATAAACCGCTGAAATACGATCTCGTTTTTATTGATGGAGCCGTCGCTTTGCCTTACGTCATTCCAATGACCTTACTGCTAATGCTTGTGATGGCCACCCCCGCACAAGCACAGGCGACAACCCTCACATTCGATAGAGGCGGCAGCACTGAAACCTATCGTGCGGACATGGACACCGGCGAGTTGACGATCAGTCGGGGAACGGAAACCAAGGTATTCGCAGATCTCGTTGGCTACGCCGGCCAGGCGTCCAGAGCCCTGGTCTCGTTCAACGGTGCTCCTGCACTGGTTTATGAAAACGCCGGATCAATTACTTCTTTCGAAGTTTTCTACACCCTCGCGCTAAAAGACAAAGTTCCGGTCATCGATTGTGTGTACGGCAATATCCGCAATGGGCAAAACGGTGTCTCTATCCGCAAGGCTGTGTGCAATCTGGATAAGCCGCTGTCGAGCGGATACCAGGACCTGATTTTCGCCTACTCGGACAAGTGGATCGAAGCCTCCAATGTGGTGTCCCTGCAATCCGTTATGGCGGAGCCCTCGCAGCCAGCCGATGCGCCCCTTGGCCGCCTCGGCGAGGTCGATGTGGCATTGCGCTACAGCTCGGTCGATGAGCTGATGTCGGCGGCACCGAAAACCATCGCGACGGTGGGAAAGAAAACCCATGAGGTGAGCAACGGCAATGCGTACTTCGTTTATGAGGCTGATGGCATCACGCCGCTGGCGCTGGACGTGGAGACTGACCCGGCCACACACACGCTCAAACGCCTGACAGCAGCAGAGCTGCTGCGCAGCATCGAAGCCAACTGAGTGGCTCCAAGCTGATTACGCCAACGCGCTGAGCGAAAGGTTAACTAGCGCCCCACCGCCTTCAACGCCTGCGCCAACTCGGTAGCATCAGTAAAACTGCGCTGCCCCTGTAGCTGGCCCTGGCGCAGGTCGAGCCAAAGTACGCTGGCATTGTCCGCCGGGTATCGGGGTGCAATGCGGGCGTCGCGGTCTAGGAGGACGCGGTAGTTGTATTCGCGCATTTTGGGGATGGCGAAGAGTTTGCCGATGATGCTCGGCATGCGGCTGATATCGGCGAGAAACACCGTGCGGCGCTGCTCCAGATAGCCGTTGGGCTTGCCCTGCAGGGCGGCGTCAACGAGTTTGGCGGCGTCCATGCTGCGGGCTACCAGCAATACTTGCAGCTGATCGTCCAAGGTGTAGGCCTGGTCATGCTGATCGAGCAGGGTCCAGGGCGCCAAACGCTCACCGGTTTCCAGGGCCATGCTGGTGGCGGAGAACAGGCACAACAGCAGAGCAAGAGCGGCTTTCATGGTGGGCACTCCGGTCTTATAGGTCATCATCGGTCACCACTCTAACCAGATCCGCCTGCATGGCATATGCGGCATCCGCCAACTCGTTGTTGACCTGCTCGATCTGCAGCGTGCCGCTGACCCAGAGCGGCGCGTAGATGTCTTCCAGCTCAATACCTTTGGGGTAGCGCACCAGCACCAGTTGATTGGGTGGTGGCGGCGGGACGTGGATGCAGGCGCCGGGGTAAGGAACCAGGAAGAACAGCGTGCTGTGGCCCTTGCTGTCGGTTTCCAGTGGCACCGGATAGCCGCCCAGGCGCACCGCTTGACCATCGAAGGCGGCGACGGTTTTCGTCGAGTACATCACCGCCGGCAAGTTTTGATCCTGCTGCTTGAGGCCGCCGGGGTTATAGAAGCCGCTGTCCTGCTCAAGGCCTTGGTGGCTGATCTCGGGCATGTCTTCCAGGGCCTGGCGGTCTTCCGGCGGCATCAGCTCCAGCCAATCGGTTTCCGGCAGTTCGGCGCAAGCCAGGGTGCTGAGCAGCAGCAGAGGTAACAACAGATAGCGCATCGGTAGGCTCACAGGGCAGCGAAGTGACAGGGCCTTAGCCCTTTTTAACAGCGCCGTAGATTACCAGCAGCACCACCGCGCCGATTACTGCACCGATAAAACCAGCGGACTCCCCCACCTTGTAGATGCCCAGCGCCTGGCCGCCGTAGGTGGCGGCAATCGAGCCGCCGACGCCCAGCAGGATGGTCATGATCCAGCCCATGCTGTCGTTGCCGGGTTTGATAAAGCGCGCGATCAGACCGACGATCAGACCGACAAAGATGATGCCGATAATGCTCATGGTGCGTCACTCCGTGTGTATTGCTGGGGCCAATACTGGCGTTACGCAATCAGACGGATATCTGCCGCCGAGGTTCCCGCTGCGGCCGCCGGTGAAGCGGCCGCAGCGGTTTTTCAGGCCTTGGCGATCAGCGCTTCGACAGCCGCGATCCGCAGATCCAGAGTGGCACGGTCCGCACAGCGCAGGGTGGCGTGGCCGACCTTGCGCCCAGCCTTGAAAGCCTTGCCGTAGTGGTGCAAGCGGCAGTCGTCGATGGCGATAACCTGCTCCACCGGCGGCACCACACCGATAAAGTTGAGCATCGCGCTCTCGCCGACCTTGGCGGTGGAACCCAGTGGCAGGCCGGCAACAGCGCGCAGGTGGTTCTCGAACTGGCTGCACTCGGCACCTTCGATGGTCCAGTGCCCGGAGTTGTGGACGCGCGGGGCGATTTCGTTGGCTTTCAGGCCGCCATCGACTTCGAAGAACTCGAAAGCCAGCACGCCGACATAGTCGAGCTTGGTCAGCACGCGGCTGACGTAATCTTCGGCCAGCACTTGCAGCGGGTGATCGCTGCTGGCGATAGACAACGCCAACACGCCACTGTCATGGCGGTTGTGCACCAGCGGGTAGAAGCGCGTTTCACCATCACGGGCGCGCACCGCCACCAGCGACACTTCGCCAGTGAAGGGCACGAAGCCTTCGAGGATGCACGGTACGCTGCCCAGTTCGGCAAAGGCACCGATCACATCTTCGGGTTTGCGCAGGACCTTCTGGCCCTTGCCGTCGTAGCCCAGGGTGCGGGTCTTCATCACGGCGGGCAGGCCGATACTGGCCACAGCAGCGTCGAGGTCGGCTTGCGACTGGATATCGGCGAAATCCGGGGTCGGAATGCCGAGGTCCTTGAACATGGATTTCTCGAACCAGCGATCACGGGCGATGCGCAGGGCGGAGGCAGACGGGTACACCGGGACGAACTGCGAGAGGAAGGCCACGGTCTCGGCCGGCACGCTTTCAAACTCGAAGGTCACCAGATCGACTTCATCGGCCAGTTGGCGCAGATGATCCTGATCGCCGTAATCGGCGCGGATATGCTCGCCCAGCGCTTGCGCGCAGGCATCCGGCGCGGGGTCGAGAAAAGCGAAGTTCATCCCCAGCGGCGTACCTGCCAGGGCCAACATGCGGCCCAGTTGGCCGCCACCGATTACGCCGATCTTCATGGGTTAGGCCTCACGCGGGTCCGGATTGTCCAGCACGGTTTCAGTCTGTTCCTGGCGGAACTGCTTGAGCGCAGCATGGAACTGCGGATGCTGGTGACCGAGGATGCTCGCGGCAAGCAACGCGGCGTTGACGGCACCCGCTTTGCCGATGGCCAGGGTGGCAACCGGAATACCGGCCGGCATCTGCACGATCGACAGCAGCGAATCAACGCCCGACAGCACCGCCGATTGCACTGGCACGCCGAGGACCGGCAGGTGGGTCTTGGCCGCACACATGCCTGGCAGATGGGCCGCGCCACCAGCACCGGCGATAATCACCTGAATGCCACGGCCTTCCGCTTCTTCGGCGTACTGGAACAGCAGGTCCGGGGTGCGGTGGGCAGAAACCACCTTCACTTCGTACGCAATGCCCAGCTTGTCCAGCATCTCGGCGGTGTGGCTAAGGGTGGACCAATCGGACTTGGAGCCCATGATCACGCCAACCAGTGCGCTCATCGTCGTGCCTCTTCTTCATCAAGTGCCCGTAGGCGCTGCAGAAACTAACAAGCCACGCTGGAAACCAGGCGTGGCTTGTTAGTGAATGAATTATGGCGGTGCGGACCGCCAAAGGCCGCGCAGTATACCGCAAAGCCCGGCTTGGCGAGCACCCCACCCAACCGTTTGTCGAAGGCCACGGGCAAGACTTTGCCAGACACCCCGCGAACAGACCTGGCGCACATATCGGCGTCAACGGGCGCACTATAATTCTCCGCTCATCACAACCTAGGACACCACCATGACAAGGCTGTCACTGCTACTTGCCGCTTCGCTCTTCGCCCTCAACGCCAGCGCCCTCGAACTGGCCAAATACCCGCAAGTGTTCGATGCCGGCAAAGGCATCAGCGTGACTGTCGCGCCCAGCAGCGACGGCAAGCAGGCGCTGATCCAGGTCAGCGGCATCAACCACCCGCTGGATGAAGTGGTGCTGCTGAGCACAGTCAACGAGCGCGGTAACGATGAGCGCGATTACACCACCACCCTCGACGGCAGCGCCTACAACATGCTGATCAAGCGCCAGGGCTGGGGTGGCGAGCACTACCAGCTGTACCTGCCAAACACCGACGGCTTCGAGCTGGGCTTCAATGAAACCAAAAGCAAAGAGACCAAAGCGGCCAACCTGCTGGCACTCTACGAGCAGCAGAAGAAAACAGGCATTCAGGACAAGCTGAGCCGCTTCGACCGGGAAAAGCGCGTGGCCGACTTCACCCAGCAACTGCAGCAGATCGACCAGGACGCCTCGAAGGCCTGCAACACGCCGCTGAACACCCAGGTTGACTGGAACGCCATCGACGACGACACACTCAAACGCCTGAACGTGCCGAGCTTCTGCGGTGAAGTGGTCAGCCAACTGGCCAACCTGTGCCAGAACGGCGACGAGCAACAGGCTGTCGCCAACGGCCTGAAAACCGTGCAGTGCAGCTTTGCGCAGAAACTCAAGCTGCGCGAAAACGAGGCGACGTTGACCTTCACCACCCATGAAAAAGCACCCAATCAGGGCGACTTTATCAACGCATTCCTGCGTAATCGCTGACGTACACGAACCACCGTGCGCCAGCTCACTGGCCGACCGCGGCATACTTCTTGCCTCATTACTGGCATTCAGAACAGCTGCGGTCCCTCCGATGTTGCATGCCCACCTGACCACCTTGCATGTGGTTTCCCTGATTCTTGAAGTGTTTTCAACACAGCCCGAGCTGACTCAACAGCTGCTCGCCGACAGTGGCATTGCCAGCGCTGACCTGGCCTGCGCCGACACGCGCATTACCCGCACCCAGGAGTTGAAGGTCTGCGCCAATGCATTACAGCTACGCCGTGACCTGGGTCTGGAACTGGGTCGGCGCATGCATGTATCAGCCTATGGCATGGTCGGTTACGCAGCCCTGTCGAGTGCAACCTTTGGTGACGCCTGGCGGCTGCTGCTGCAGTATCCGGCACTGCTTGGTACCTACTTCAAACTGGATTTGCAGATTGAAGGACAGCTGGCCTGGGTCAGTGCCAGCGAATACCAGCACAGCACTGAACTGGAAGTGTTCAACCTGGAAATGTGCCTGGCCTCACTCAAGCTCACCAGTGACGACCTGCTTGGCCAGAACCTGCCACTCAGCGCCGCACAGTTCAGTTTCGCGGAACCGGACTACAGCGCTCGTTACACCCGCAGCTTCGCCTGCCCTCTGCAATTCAATGCACCGCGCAACGCCTTCGCCTTCCCGGCCCGCTGGCTGCAAGAGCCATTACCACTGGCCGATGCAGTGACGCACCGGGAAATGCTGGCGCGCTGCCGCAAACAGAACAGCGAGTTTTACACCCGCCAGGCCTGGCTCGAACGGGTACGCCAACTGCTCGCCAGTCAGCTGCCCACACCACCCGGGCTGGAACAACTGGCGCAACAGATGCACTGCTCACCGCGCACCCTGCGGCGCCATCTGCAGGAACTCGGCACGCACTATCAGGAACTGCTCGACGAACTGCGCTTCGAGCAAGCGAAAACCCTGCTCGGCCAGGAAGACTGGCCAATCTGCCGGATTGCCGAGCACCTGGGCTTCAGTGAAACCGCCAGCTTTCGTCACGCCTTTCAGCGCTGGAGCGGTGTGGCACCGAGCCGTTTCCGCGCGTAGGTTGGGCTGAAGAGCGAAGCGACAACGCCCAACGGGCAATGGCAGTTACCCAGGGTGGATGACGCTTTCTCCATCCACCAAGCCATGACCAACACTGGCGGATAAAAAGAACGCCATCCACCCTGCAGGCTGAACCTGCGTGGCGTGATTACAGGCATTTGTGGGAGGGGCTTCAGCCGCGACAACCCCGATCAAACGGCCCGCCGCTGAAGCGCTGCCCACGAAATGCCAAGGCGGCCACGCAACTTGGCCACTTCGATCCCCTTTTGGCCGTTGTCAGCGTTCACCATCCGGGCTATGCAGGCGAACAATGCAGGCACAACAACAAGCCTGGAGCCGTGTCACATGCTCACCTTTTACAGCGACGACCATCACCTGCACCACGGCAGCTGCGAGCTGATCGACGGCCAGTTGATGCCCTGCTTCGAGAAGCCGCAACGCGCCGACCATATCCTGCAACGCGTCCAACATCGCCAGCTCGGCGACGTGCGTCCGCCGCAGGATTTCGGCCTGGCACCGATTGAGCGCATCCACAGCGCGGCCTACCTGAACTTCTTCAAGGGTGCCTGGGACCGCTGGCAAGCGCAGAACGGCAACGGCGACCTGCTGCCCTTTACCTGGCCGGCACGCACCCTGCGCCAGGTCATCCCGAACGACTTGCATGGCCAACTCGGCTACTACAGCTTCGACGGCGGCGCGCCGATTACCGCTGGCACCTGGCAGGCCGCTTACAGCGCCGCGCAGGTGGCGCTAAGCGGCCAGGCCGCCATCGCCGCCGGCGCCCATAGCGCCTTCGCCCTGTGCCGGCCGCCAGGTCACCATGCCGCCGGCGAACTGATGGGGGGCTACTGCTACCTGAACAACGCCGCCATCGCCGCCCAGGCGTTCCTCGACCAGGGCCACAAAAAGGTGGCGATCCTAGATGTCGACTACCACCACGGCAATGGCACCCAAGACATCTTCTACACCCGCAATGACGTGCTGTTCGCCTCAATCCACGGCGACCCGGCCGATGAATTTCCGTTCTTCCTCGGCTATGCCGACGAGCATGGAGAAGGCGCGGGCGAAGGCTGCAACTTCAACTACCCGTTGCCGATGGGCAGCCCGTGGGCCGTGTGGAGCGCCGCGCTGGATGAAGCTTGCCAGCGGATTGCCGAATACGGTGCTGAAGTGATCGTGGTGTCGCTGGGCGTGGACACCTTCAAAGACGACCCGATTTCCCAGTTCAAGCTCGACAGCCCGGATTACCTGGCCATGGGTCAACGCATCGCCGCCCTCGGCAAGCCGACGCTGTTCGTGATGGAAGGCGGCTATGCGGTGGAAGCCATCGGGGTCAACGCCGTCAACGTACTGGAAGGTTTCGAGGGCCGGTAGCGCGTTGGGTGGACCGGGGCGCGCAGCTGACGCTCTTCTCATCCACCGCGAGCGCGTCCCGCCCCACCCGACGATCTAGAGTTTCATAACGTCTAAAAAGGTGAATACGATGACAACAATCAAACACCTACTCGCCGTCGCTGTCTGCGGCGCAACCTTGATCACCAGCGCGGTGCAGGCGCAAACAGCCGAGAAACCGCGCGAACTGCGTGTGTACAACTGGGCTGACTATATGCTCCCGGCGGTGCCCAAAGAGTTTCAGGAAAAAAGCGGCATCAAGCTCACCTGGGACGTCTACGAGAGCAACGAAACACTGGAAGCCAAGCTGCTCAGCGGCAATTCCGGCTACGACTTGGTGGTGCCGTCCAACACGTTCCTCGACACCCAGATCAAGGCCGGTGTGTTCCAGAAGCTGGACAAGAGCAAACTGCCCAACTGGCAGCACCTCGACCCCGGCCTGCTGCAGCTGATGACCGCCAACGACCCCGGCAACCAGTACGCCGTGCCCTACATGTACGGCACCGTGCTGATCGGCTTCAACCCGGACAAGGTCAAAGCCGTGCTCGGCGCTGATGCCCCGGTGGACAGCTGGGACCTGATTTTCAAGGAAGAGAACATCAGCAAGCTCAAGCAGTGTGGCGTGGCCATGCTCGATTCGCCCGGCGATATCCTGCCGATCGCCCTGCACTACCTGGGCCTGGACCCCAACAGCACCAAGCCCGAGGACTACGAGAAAGCCAGCGCGCTGATGCTGAAGATTCGCCCCCACGTCGCCTACTTCCACTCGGCCAAGTACATGACCGATATCGCCAACGGCGACATCTGCGTGGCCATCGGTTACTCGGGCAGCTTCTACCAGTTCGCCAACCGCGCCAAGGAAGCCGGCAACGGCGTAGTGGTTGACTGGCGCCTGCCGAAGGAAGGCGCGCCGCTGTGGTACGACTCCTTCGCCATCCCGAAAAGCGCGCAAAACGTCGCCGAGGCCCATGAGTTCCTCAACAACCTGCTCGACCCCAAGGTGATTGCGCCGGTCAGCGACTTCCTCGGCTACCCCAACCCGAACAAGGACAGCATGCCACTGGTGGGCGCCGAAATCCGCGACAACCCCGGCCTGACCCCGACCGCCGCCGCGCAAAAAACCCTCTACGTGCTGCAACCGCTGCCGCAGAAGACCGAACGCGTACGTACACGGGTGTGGAACACCATCAAGTCGGGGACCTGATCGCCCATCAGCCCCGAAAGCGTTCGGTTTTCCGAATGCCACGCCACTGAATAATCGCCCAGCCGAACAGCTGGGCGTTTTTCATCCGCCAAAATTTATAATTTATTCATATATTTCAATAACTTATCTATTCTTAAAAACCCTCGATGGCCTGGCATGCATCCTGCTCCCTGTACGGGCAGGAATGCGATAGCTCTTCCGCAGCCGCCCATAAGAACAACATCGAGGAACAGATTCATGCGTATTGTCCCCCGCGTACTGAGTGCGGCCATTGCCGCCGCCCTGATCAGCAGCCCGGCCTTCGCCAGCGAACTGACCGGCACCCTGAAAAAAATCAAAGACTCCGGCACCATCACCCTGGGCCACCGCGACGCCTCCATCCCCTTCTCCTACTTCGGCGACAATCCGCAGCAGCCGGTGGGCTATTCCCACGACCTGCAACTGAAAGTGGTTGAAGCGATCAAGCAGGAACTGGGAATGCCGGACCTCAAGGTGCGCTACAACCTGGTCACCTCGCAGACCCGTATCCCGCTGGTGCAGAACGGCACCGTCGACCTGGAGTGCGGCTCCACCACCAACAACATTGAGCGCCAGCGTCAGGTGGACTTCTCCGTTGGCATCTTCGAAGTCGGTACCCGCCTGCTGACCAAGAAAACCTCGGGGGTCAGCGACTTCCCTGATCTCAAGGGCAAGAACGTGGTGACCACCGCCGGCACCACCTCCGAGCGCCTGCTGAAGATCATGAATGCCGAGAAGCAGATGGGCATGAACATCATCTCGGCCAAGGACCATGGCGAGTCCTTCCTGATGCTCGAATCCGGCCGCGCCCTGGCCTTCATGATGGACGACGCCCTGCTCTACGGCGAAATGGCCAAGGCCAAACAGCCGGCTGACTGGGTGGTGGTTGGCGAGCCGCAGTCCTTCGAGATTTACGGCTGCATGATGCGCAAAGGTGACGAAGGCTTTAAGCAGGTGGTCGACAAGGCCATCAGCGCCACCTTTGCCTCCGGTGAAGTCAACGCCATCTATGACAAGTGGTTCATGCAACCAATCCCACCGAAGAGCCTCAACCTCAACTTCCCCATGAGCGATGAACTGAAAAAGCTCATTGCCAACCCCACCGACAAGTCTGCCGAGCAGATCTGACGGTACGCCTGCCGCCGCTTCACAAGAGCGGCGGTAGACGGGGAACCCCGGAAGCACCCGTCTTCCACCTTCCATCTGACTGGATCGAGGCACGTTCGCCACCCGCGAACGGGGCAGGCACACACCTGCCCGGCCTCGTCCGACCCACGGCCTATTTCGCGACACCCAAGGGGCAACCCATATGAACTACAACTGGGACTGGGGCATTTTCTTCAAGTCCACCGGCATCGGCAGCGAGATCTACCTGGACTGGTTCATCACCGGCCTGGGCTGGACCATCGCCATCGCCATCGCCGGCTGGATCATCGCCCTGGCGCTGGGCTCGCTGCTCGGCGTGATGCGCACGGTGCCGAACCGCTGGATCGCCGGCATCGCCACCGCCTACGTGGAAATCTTCCGCAACGTACCGCTGCTGGTGCAGCTGTTTCTCTGGTACTTCCTGGTGCCAGACCTGCTGCCCGAGCCGCTGGAAATCTGGTTCAAGCAAGACTTGAACCCCGCCACCTCGGCCTACCTCAGCGTGGTGGTATGCCTCGGCCTGTTCACGGCGGCGCGGGTTTGCGAGCAGGTGCGCACCGGCATCCAGGCGCTGCCCAAGGGCCAGACGGCGGCGGCCTACGCCATGGGTTTTCGCCTGCCACAGATCTACTGCAACGTGCTGCTGCCGCAGGCTTACCGGATCATCATTCCACCGCTCACCAGCGAGTTTCTCAACATCTTCAAGAACTCCTCGGTGGCCTCGCTGATCGGCCTGATGGAGCTGCTGGCGCAGACCAAACAGACCGCCGAGTTCAGCGCCAACCTGTTCGAGGCTTTCACCCTGGCCACGCTGATCTACTTCACCCTGAACATGAGCCTGATGCTGCTGATGCGCCTGATCGAGAAGAAAGTCGCAGTGCCTGGCCTGATCGCCGTGGGAGGTAAGTGATGGATTTCAGTGCAATCGTTCCAGCCCTGCCAGGCCTGTGGGATGGCATGGCCATGACCCTGCAGCTGATGGTCATGGGTGTCATTGGCGGCGTGGTCCTGGGCACCGTGCTGGCGCTCATGCGCCTGTCGCACAACGTGCTGCTGGCGAAGATCGCCGCCGCCTACGTCAACTATTTCCGCTCGATCCCGCTGCTGCTGGTGATCACCTGGTTCTACTTTGCGGTGCCGTTCATCCTGCGCTGGATCACCGGCGAAGACACCCCGGTGGGCGCCTTCACCTCGTGCCTGGTGGCGTTCGTGATGTTCGAAGCGGCGTACTTCTGCGAGATCGTCCGCGCCGGTATTCAGGCCATCCCCCGTGGCCAGATGGGCGCTGCGCAGGCGCTGGGGATGAACTACGGGCAGACCATGCGCCTGATCATCCTGCCACAGGCGTTCCGCAAGATGACCCCGCTGCTGTTGCAGCAGAGCATCATCCTGTTTCAGGACACCTCGCTGGTCTACACCGTGGGCCTGATGGACTTCCTCAACGCCGCCCGCTCGCGTGGCGACATCATCGGCCAGCCCCATGAATTCCTGATCTTCGCCGGCCTGGTGTACTTCCTCATCAGCTTCTCCGCCTCGTTGCTGGTCAAGCATCTGCAAAAAAGGTTAGCCGTATGATTTCCATCAAGAACGTCAACAAGTGGTACGGAAACTTCCAGGTGCTGACCGACTGCACCACCGAAGTGAAGAAGGGTGAAGTGGTGGTGGTATGCGGGCCGTCCGGTTCCGGCAAATCCACCCTGATCAAGTGCGTCAACGCCCTGGAACCGTTCCAGAAGGGCGACATCGTGGTCGATGGCACCTCGATTGCCGACCCGAAAACCAACCTGCCGCAGCTGCGTTCGCGGGTCGGCATGGTGTTCCAGCACTTCGAACTGTTCCCGCACCTGACCATCACCGAGAACCTGACCATCGCGCAGATCAAGGTGCTCGGCCGCAGCAAGGCCGAGGCCACTGAGAAAGGCCTCAAGCTGCTGGAGCGTGTCGGCCTGTCGGCGCATGCGCACAAGCATCCTGGCCAGCTTTCCGGCGGCCAGCAGCAGCGTGTGGCGATTGCCCGTGCACTGGCCATGGACCCGGTGGTGATGCTGTTCGACGAACCGACCTCGGCCCTCGACCCGGAGATGGTCAACGAAGTGCTCGACGTGATGGTTCAGCTGGCCCAGGAAGGCATGACCATGATGTGCGTGACCCACGAGATGGGCTTTGCGCGCAAGGTGGCCGACCGGGTGATCTTCATGGACGCCGGGCAGATCGTCGAAGACTGCGCCAAGGAAGAATTCTTCGGCGACGTCAGCCAGCGCTCCGAGCGCGCCCAGCAGTTCCTGGCGAAGATTCTCCAGCACTAACCCCAAAGGTGGGACCAGGCCGCTGAGCGCTTGTGGGAGGCGCTTCAGCGGCGATTGCCCGGCCCAGGTTGCAACAGCATCGCGGCTACGACTGCATGGATGCAGGAGTTAGAGCGAAGCAGGATGCCAGAGCCGAAAGCCCCTCCCACGGATTAGCCGCACCCACAACTACCCAGCCAGGGAGGACTGTGATGCAATGCTCCACCGCCTCTCCTTGCGCCGTGCCGCCAGCCCTGACCGTGAAACCGCGCCTCGCCCGTCTTCTGCTGCTGATCCTGTTGCTGCTCCTGCTGGTGCTCGGCTGCGGTTATGCCGGCTATCACCTCAGCGAACGCAGCGGCATCCGTGACCTCGCCGAAGGGGGCGAACGCCAGCTGGAACTCAACGCCCGCGCGGTGGAGAGCGAAATCACCAAGTACACCTATTTGCCCAGCCTGCTGGAGCTGGAGTACAGCGTCGGCCGCCTGCTGCAAACGCCCACCACCTACCGCCGGGGCCTGGTCAACGATTACCTCGAAGGCCTCAACCAGCGCAGTGGCAGCCTGGCCATCTACGTGCTGGACCGCAGCGGCCGGGTACTGGCCACCAGCAACTGGCGGACGCCCAGCAGCTACCTGGGGGAAGACCTGTCGTTCCGCGCTTACTTTCAGGACGCCATCGAGGGCAAACCCGGACGCTTCTACGGCATCGGCAGCACCACCGGCGAGCCCGGCTACTACCTGGCTCACGGCCTGAAAAGCGGCGAGCGGATCATCGGCGTGGCCGTGGTCAAAGTGCGCCTGGACAGCCTGGAACAGCGCTGGCAGCGCGCCCGTCTGCAGGCGTATGTCAGCGACGAGAACGGCATCATCATCCTCTCCAGCAACCCCAGCCGCCGCCTCAAGGCCGTGCATCCGCTGGGCCCGAACACCCGCGAGCGCCTGGCGCGCAGCCTGCAGTACCACTGGTGGGCATTGGAAGAACTGCAACCGCTGGCCCGCCGCACCCTCGGCGACGGCCTGGAGCAAGTCAGCTTCGCCGCCGACCAGGACGGCGAGGCGGACGCTGGGCCGATCACCTACCTGGCACAGACTCGCCCGCTGAACGACACCCCCTGGCACCTGACCCTGCTCACGCCGCTGCAGGAGCAACGTCGCGCCGCCCTCAGCCACGCCATGCTGGCGGCCGTGGCCTGCGCCCTGCTGATCTTCCTCGGCCTGGCGCTGAACCAGCGGCGCAAGGTGATCGCCACCCGCCTGGCCGCCCGCGAGGCACTGGAACAGGCCAACAACGAACTGGAACGCAAGATCGCCGAACGCACCGCCGACCTGCAGGCCAGCAACCAGCGCCTGCAGGCCGAAGTGCGCGAACGTCAGCAAGCGGAAACCACCTTGCGCCAAGCGCAGGATGAACTGGTGCAGGCCGGCAAGCTGGCGGTGATCGGGCAAATGTCCACCAGCATCGCCCACGAACTGAATCAGCCGCTGGCGGCGCTGCGCACCCTGTCCGGCAACACCGTGCGCTTCCTGCAACGCGGCGCACTGGATGTGGCCAGCAGCAACCTGCAAACCATCGGCGAGCTGGTCGACCGCATGGGCAAAATCACCGCCAGCCTGCGCGCCTTTGCCCGCCGCAGTGGCGACCAGGGCGAGGCGAGCCTGGAGCAGGCGGTGGACGCCGCCCTGCTGCTGTTGCAGAACCACCCCGGCTATGCCGCCGTGCAGCTGCACCGTGACTATGCCCACGGCCCGGCCGATGTGCGCCTGGCCATCGAACAGACGCGCCTGGAGCAAATTCTGGTCAACCTGATCGCCAACGCCCTCGAGGCCATGAGCGAGCAAGCCGAGCGCCAGCTCTGGCTGACCGGCCACGATGACGGCGAACGCTACCGCCTGAGCGTGCGCGACAACGGCCCGGGGATCGCTGCGGATGTGCGTGAGCACCTGTTCGAGCCGTTCTTCACCACCAAACCCGGTGAGAAAGGTCTGGGCCTTGGCCTGACACTTTCCGCCAGCCTGGCGGCCGCCGCCGCCGGCAGCCTGACCGTGCAACACCCCGACAGCGGCGGTACAGCCTTCGAGCTGAACCTGGCCAAAGTCAGCGCCCACCAGGAGACCCCACGCCATGACTGAGCCACTGAGCGTTCTGATCGTCGAAGACGATCCCCACGTATTGCTCGGTTGCCAACAGGCACTGACCCTGGAAGACATTCCCAGCGTCGGCGTGGGCAGCGCCGAAGAAGCCCTGCAACGCATCAATGCAGACTTTGCCGGCATCGTCATCAGCGATATCCGCCTACCCGGCATCGACGGCCTGCAACTGCTCAGCCGTCTCAAACAGCGCGACCCCAGCCTGCCGGTGGTGCTGATCACCGGTCACGGCGACATCGACATGGCGGTCAATGCCATGCGTGACGGCGCTTACGACTTTATGGAGAAGCCCTTCTCCCCCGAGCGCCTGGTGGATGTGGTGCGCCGCGCCCTGGAGCAGCGCAGCCTGGCCCGCGAAGTAACGGCCCTGCGCCGCCAGCTGGCCGGCCGCCAGGCCTTGGAACAGCGCCTGATCGGCCGCTCGCCGGCGATGCAGCAACTGCGTGAACTGATCGCCAACGTTGCCGATACCGGGGCCAATGTGCTGATCGAAGGGGAAACCGGCACCGGCAAGGAGCTGGTGGCGCGCTGCCTGCACGACTTCAGCCGACGTCAGGCCAAGCCGTTTGTCGCGCTCAACTGCGGCGGCCTGCCGGAAAACCTGTTTGAGAGCGAAATCTTCGGCCACGAGGCCCACGCCTTTACCGGCGCGGGCAAGCGGCGCATCGGCAAGATCGAGCACGCCAGCGGCGGCACGCTGTTTCTCGACGAAGTCGAGAGCATGCCGCTGAACCTGCAGATCAAACTGCTGCGCGTGTTGCAGGAACACAGCCTGGAGCGCCTCGGCTCGAACCAGAGTGTGGCGGTGGACTGCCGGGTGATCGCCGCCACCAAAGCCGACCTGGAGCAGCAGGGTAAGGCCGGCCAGTTTCGCAGCGACCTCTACTACCGGCTCAATGTGGTGAGCCTGGCGCTGCCGCCACTGCGTGAACGGCGTGAGGATATCGGCCTGTTGTTTGAACACTTTCTGCAACTGGCCGCGCTGCGCTTCGACCGCCCGGCGCCGGTGCTCGACCGCCAGACCCTGACCCGCCTGATGGCCCATGATTGGCCGGGCAATGTGCGTGAACTGCGCAATGTCGCCGAGCGTTTTGCCCTCGGCCTGCCGGTGTTCAAAGGCAGCGAACTGAGCAACGCCAGCAGCCCGAGCTTTGCCGAAGCGGTGGAAGCCTTTGAGCGCAGCCTGCTCAGCGACGCCCTGGGCCGCCACGCCGGTAACCTCAGCCAGGCCGCCCAGGCCTTGGGCATGGCCAAGACCACACTGTTCGATAAGGTGAAAAAGTACGGGCTGTAGCCACAAACCCACCCTACGCCTAAGAACCTGTTTACGCTCTTGCGAGCGAGAGTCCTGTAAGGCGCTACGTTAGTAACAGCCTCCGGCGGGTCAAAGCGGCGAATGAAGCGGACTGGGCTCGCACGCGAGTTTACGAGCTGTAAATGAGCATGACTCGTTCTACTCGCGCTGCGGGTCGCGCTAAAGCGCGTTAGCCGCTCCGGTGCCGGCTTCCAGCTTGCGCCACAGCAACCTGACCGCCGCCTTGCGCACCAGGGCGCAGCGGTACAAGCGGATTTCCAGTGGCACCTGCCACTGCTCATCACCGCACACCACCAACTCGCCACGGGCCAACTCGCCGGTCACGCTCAAGCGCGGCACCCAGGCCACGCCCATGCCTTGCAGGGCCATGCTTTTTAAGCTGTCGGCCATCGCCGTTTCATACACCGTGGTGGAGCGCAACGCCCGCTGACGCAGCAGCAGGTTGACCGAGCGACCGAGAAACGCCCCGGCGCTGTAGGCCAGCAGCGGCACACTCTGGCCACTGGACAGGTCAAACAGCGGCGCACCGCCTTCGCCCACGGCACACACCGGCAGCATTTCCGTACGCCCCAGGTGCAGCGAGGGGAAGATCTCCGGGTCCATCTGCAAGGCAGCATCCGGGTCGTAGTAGGCGAGAATCAAATCGCACGCCCCCTCACGCAGGGCATGCACCGCCTCGCCCACATTGGTCGCCACCAGCCGCGTGTTCAGCGGCAAGCCTTCACGGCGCAGGCGGGCGATCCATTCCGGGAAGAAGCCCAAGGTCAGCGAGTGCGCAGCGGCGATCTGCAACACCTCGCCCTGCTGGCCTTCAAGGTTATGCAGGTGACGCACCACTTCGCCGAGTTGCTCAACCATGCTGCGGGCGGTGACCAGAAACAACTGGCCGGATTCGGTCAGCTCAATCGGTGTGCAGGCGCGGTTAACCAAGGTCAGCCCCAGCGCCGCTTCCAGGCTGCGAATCCGTCGGCTGAACGCGGGCTGGGTGACAAAGCGCTTGTGTGCCGCCTGGGAGAAACTGCGGGTGGCGGCCAGGGTGACAAAGTCATCCAGCCATTTGCTTTCGAGGTTCATCGTCACTCCTGTTTTGTAGGGTGGATGGCGCTGTTTTCATCCACCGCCCGGCACACATTCGACTGTGGTGGATGGGTAAAGCGTCATCCACCCTACTATTGTGGGAGGCGCTTCAGCGGCGACGGTCGCGGCTAAAGCCCCTCCTACAGGTACGGCGTACGCTCTGGTCAAGCGGCGCGTCACACCCACGTTATGCCGATTATGCATGACCCAGCGTTTAACAGCATTGGCCACAACCAAGCTGCAGCCCCTAATCTACGGGCCATCGCGGCATTTGCCGTATTTCCTGAGATGACCTTGATCATGTCCGCTGCTGCATCCACTCGCCTCGAAAAAGACCTGCTCGGCACCCTCGACGTTCCTGCTGACGCCTATTACGGCATCCAGACCCTGCGCGCCGTGCAGAACTTCCGCCTGTCCGGCGTGACGCTGTCGCACTACCCCAAACTGGTGGTTGCCCTGGCCATGGTCAAACAGGCCGCTGCCGACGCCAACCGCGAGCTGGGTCACCTGTCCGCCGCCAAACACACGGCGATCAGCACCGCCTGCGCCCGCATCATTCAGGGCGAGTTTCACGAGCAGTTCGTGGTCGACATGATTCAGGGCGGCGCGGGCACCTCGACCAACATGAACGCCAACGAAGTCATCGCCAACATCGCCCTTGAAGCCATGGGCTTCGAAAAAGGTGACTACAAGCAGCTGCACCCGAACAACGACGTGAACATGGCGCAGTCGACCAACGACGCCTACCCCACGGCCATTCGCCTCGGCCTGCTGCTCGGCCACGACAGCCTGCTCAACGCGCTGGACAAGCTGATTCAGTCGCTGTCGAAGAAGAGCCTGGAATTCAACCACGTCCTGAAGATGGGCCGCACCCAGTTGCAGGACGCCGTGCCCATGACCCTCGGTCAGGAATTCCGCGCCTTCGCCACCACCCTCGGTGAAGACCTGCAGCACCTCAAACTGCTCGCCCCGACCCTGCTCACCGAAGTGAACCTGGGCGGCACGGCGATTGGCACCGGCATCAACGCCGACCCGAAATACCAACACCTGGCGGTCGAACGCCTGAAAGTGATCAGCGGCCACCCCGTCAAACCGGCCGCTGACCTGATCGAAGCCACCAGCGACATGGGCGCATTCGTGCTCTTCTCCGGGATGCTCAAACGCACCGCGGTGAAACTGTCGAAGATCTGCAACGACCTGCGCCTGCTCTCCAGCGGCCCGCGCACCGGCATCAATGAAATCAACCTGCCCGCGCGCCAGCCCGGCAGCTCGATCATGCCCGGCAAGGTCAACCCGGTGATCCCGGAAGCGGTCAACCAAGTGGCCTTCGAAGTGATCGGCAACGACCTGGCGCTGACCATGGCCGCTGAAGGTGGCCAACTGCAGCTGAACGTGATGGAGCCGCTGATCGCCTACAAGATCTTCGACTCGATCCGCCTGCTCACCCGCGCCATGGATATGCTGCGCGAGCTGTGCATCGACGGCATCACCGCCAACGAAGCGCGCTGCCGTGAACTGATGGAAAACTCCATCGGCCTGATCACCGCCCTCAACCCCTACATCGGCTACGAGAACGCCACACGCATCGCCAAAGTGGCACTGGACAGCGGCCGTGGTGTGCTGGAGCTGGTGCGTGAAGAGCAGCTGCTGGACGACGCCACCCTGGCTGACATCCTGCGCCCGGAAAACATGATCGCCCCGCGCCTGGTACCCCTCAGCCAGTAAGCGAACCCCTGCGTAACAGGAGGCTCCCCTGCCTCCACTCCTCAAGGGATGGCCACGGCCATCCCTTTTTTTGCCTGACGTTAATGCGCATTCCAAACCTGGCGCAACACTGCCAACGCCTCATTAATCTGCGCCTCAGGCACCGCCGCAAACCCCAGCACCAGCCCGGCGCGCTGGCCTTCCGGCGTGGCGCTGTCGGGTAGCCAGTAGCTGCTAAGCGCCGTCATCTCCACGCCAACCCGCTCGGCGGCGCTGATCAGCTCGCGCTCGCGGGCCAGGCTGCTTACCCGCACACACAGGTGCAGCCCCGCTTCCACCACCGGCAGCGGCGCACAGCCCGGCACATCCGCAGGCCAGCCGGCCAACAGTGCATCGCGGCGGCTGCGGGCCGCCGTGCGCATGCGGCGGATATGCCGCTGGAAGTGCCCGGCGGCAATAAATTCGGCCATCACCGCCTGGGTGCCGATTTCCGAATGGCGCATATCCAGCGCGCGGCGTTGGGCAAAGGCTTCGGCCAGCGCCGGCGGCAATACCAGATAACCCAGACGCAACGCCGGAAAGGCAATTTTGCAAAAGGTGCCGACGTAGAGCACGCGGCCCTGGCGGTCGAGCGCCGCCAACGGTGCCAACGGCGTGCCGCTGTAGCGGTACTCACCGTCGTAGTCGTCTTCGATAATCAGGCCGTCATTGCGCTCGGCCCATTCCAATAATTGCAGACGCCGTGCCAGCGACAGGGTGACGCCGGTCGGGTACTGGTGCGAGGGCGTCAGGTAAACCAGCCGGCACTCTTCAATCTGTTCCAACGCAGCAGTGTTCAGTCCTTCGCCATCCACCGCCACCCCGCACAGCTGCGCCCCGGCAATCGCCAGCGCATGGCCGGCGGCGCGGTAGCCAGGGTTCTCCACGGCCACCCGCGCGCCAGGGGTAACCAGCAGTTGCGCGCACAGGCTGATGGCCTGCTGCGCACCATTGGTCACCACAATCTGCGCCGGATCGCAGTGCAGGCCGCGACTGTTTCGCAGGTAGGCGGCGATCAACTCGCGCAATTGCCAATCGCCGGCCGGGTCGCCATAGCCCAGGCGTGCCGGCGATGGCTTGCGCCAGAAGCGCGCAGACAAGCGCGCCCAGGTCTCAAAGGGAAACAGGTCAAAGGCCGGCACACCGACGCGAAATGCGCGGGGTGCGCCGCTCAAGGGCGGATTCAGATGGTGCGTCTGCAACAGCTGCAAAGCGGCACTCTGCGGGCTGCCAGACGGCTGAGCCTGGACAGAGGGCGCGGGCGCTGGCCGCGTCGCCCCACTCAACTCGGCCACATAAGTGCCGGCACCGATGCGCCCCTCGATATAACCCTCGGCATACAGCTGATCGAAGGCGCGGGTCACGGTGTTGCGCGAGATACCCAGCAGGTTCGCCAGATCACGACTGGCCGGCAAGCGTGTACGGCGTTGCAGGCGACCATCGAGGATGCGTTCGCGCAGCGCCTGATACAGCTGGCGCGCCAGGCCGTGCTGTGGATCGAGGTGAATGCCGGACAGATCGACCGGTAGCGGCGCAGCGGGCGAAATGGCCATGACGATTGGCTCCATAAAAGTCGCAGAAAGTGGATCTTACAACAGACCAATACGCAGCCTAGCATGGCTCCATCAGCTCAGGAGCCCGCCCATGTACACGCCCGCCGCCTTTCGCCAGGACGACCTCGCCACGCTGCACCAGCAGATGCGTGCCACGCGCCTGCCGACGCTGGTCAGCCACGGTAGCCAGGGCTTGCTCGCCAGCCACTTACCGCTGCTGCTGGAACCTGGCGAGGGCCAATACGGCACGCTGTACGGACACTTCGCCAGAGCCAACCCGCAGTGGCGTGATTTAGCTGAGGGCAGCCCGGCGCTGGTGATTTTCCAGGGGGCGGAGGCCTATATCAGCCCGTCCTGGTACGCCGCCAAGGCCGAGCACGGCAAGGTGGTGCCGACCTGGAATTACATCAGCGTGCAGGCCCATGGCCGCGCCGAAGTATTCGATGACGCCGAGCGCCTGCTGCAGCTGGTCAGCCGCCTCAGCGCGCTGCACGAAGCCGAGCGTCCGCAGCCCTGGGCGGTCAGCGATGCACCGCGCGACTACATCGACAGCATGCTGCGCGCGATTGTCGGCTTCGCCCTGCCCATCGAGCGTCTTGAAGGCAAATGGAAGCTCGGGCAAAACCGCAGCCAGGCCGACCAAACCGGCGTGCGCGAGGGCCTGCATGCCAGCCATGACCCACGCGACCGCGAACTGGCCGCACGCATAAACGACAGTCACTAACCCAAGGAAGAACCATGTCTATCGAAATCCGACCCATCACTCCCGCCGATCACGCCGCCTGGTTGCCGCTGTGGCAGGGCTATCTGCACTTTTACCAGAGCGCGTTGCCCGCCGAGGTCAGCGCCATGACCTGGCAGCGCTTTCTCGACCCGAGCGAGCCGACCCATGCCGCCCTCGCCTGGCGTGACGGCCAGGCCGTAGGGCTGGTGCAGTGGATCTTCCACCGCACTAATTGGTCGGTGGAGCACAGCTGCTACCTGCAGGATCTGTTTGTCGGTAGCGATCAGCGCGGCGGCGGCATCGGTCGCCTGCTGATTGAGCACGTCTATGCCCAGGCCCAGGCGGCCGGCTCCAGCCGCGTGCATTGGCTGACCCAGGAAACCAATTACCCAGGCCGCCAGCTCTACGACCGCATCGCCGAGCGCTCGGGCTTTATCCAATACCGCAAACAGTTCTAAGCAGGAGCCGCCGCATGTCCCAGCAACCGCTACTCGGCTGGCAGCCCGCGCCTACCCCAGCCCATCAACCCGTGGACGGCCAGTATGTGCGCCTCGAACCGCTCGACCCGGCGCACCATGGCGACGATCTATGGCAGGCGTTGCAAGGCCCGCACAGCGACCCAGCACTCTGGGATTACCTGCCCTACGGTCCATTCAGCGAACGCGCGAGGTTCGATGCCTGGCTGAGCGGTCATGCGGCCAGTCGCGATCCGTTGTTCTTTAGCGTGATCGACCTGAGCCAGCAGCGTGCAGTTGGTCTGCTGAGCTATCTGCGCATTGCGCCCAAGGATGGCTGTATCGAGATCGGCCATATCGCTTTCGGCCGCGCCATGCAGCGCAGCCCGGCGTCGACCGAGGCGGTTTACCTGCTGGCCAAGCTGGCCTTGGGCGAGCTTGGTTACCGCCGCCTGGAGTGGAAATGCAACGCCGACAATGCCCGTTCCATGCGCGCGGCTGAGCGCTTGGGCTTCCGCTACGAAGGGCTGTTTCGCCAGCATATGGTGGTCAAGGGGCGTAACCGCGACACCGCCTGGTTCTCCATCCTCGACAGCGAATGGCCGGCCTGCAACGCGGCCTTCGAACGCTGGCTGGCGGCGGACAATTTCAGCGCCGACGGTGAGCAGAAGCGCCGTCTGGAGGAATGCAGGGACTGACAGACACCCTCGGCACGCGGCGGAACCAGGGCGGCGAAAGCCGTGCCTGGTTGAGCGCACGACCAGAGCGTGGGCTTATTACTTATCAATAGTCTGTTATGAAGTCGTAATACTTTTTCCCTATAAACGGCGGCCAACCACCAATATCACAATCAAGGTTGCCGCCATGAACCGCACGCGTGCTCCGCTCGCCCACTGCATCGCCCTCGCCGTATGCGGCGTCACCTCCCTGGCCGGGGCCGCCACCGTCACGGTGGACAGTGCCACCACAACCGGTCAGGTACTCAGCGGAGAAACCACCCTGCAGGTCGACGGCACGGGCAGCATCACCACCAGCGGCAAGAGCGTGGAGCTGAAGAACGCCACCAGCGGCACCGGGGTGATCGTCGATAACCGCGGCCTGATCAAGTCCACTGGCGACCGCGGCCTCGACAGCTCGGGCAGCAACCCCGCACGCACATACCAGATCATCAACCGCGAAGGCGCCACCATCGACGCCGCCAAACAGGGCATCCGCATCAGCGGCAACCTGGCCGGCACCCGCGTGAGCATCGACAACGCCGGCACCCTCATCTCCCAGACCGACCGCGCGATCATGCTCAAGGACCTCAAGACCAATGTGCAGATCGACATCACCAACCGCGCCACCGGCCTGATACGCGGCGTGAAGGAAGACGCCATGCGCGTCGGCAACAACGCCACCATCATCAACCACGGCACCATCAGTAGCGGTGACATGAGCAACGCCGACGCCAAGTACGATGGCATCGACTTCGACGCCTCCAGCGGCGGCAAGGTGGAAAACCACGGCACCCTTTCCGGCGGCCGCCACGGCATCACCACCGATGTTGGCGCCGAGCTGATCAACCATGCCAGCGGCGTGGTGATCGGCCGCAATGGCTCGGGGTTCGGCTCCGATGGCAACGGCCGCGTTACCAACTACGGACGCATCAGCGGCGCTTACAACGGCCTGGTAGCGGACGGTGACGGCGATGGCGTGGACATCGATGGCGAAGGCTGGATCGACAACCACGGCATCATCGAAGGCACCGGCGCCGGCGGCTTCAAGGACGGCTCGGCCAACACCAGCGAAGGCATCGCCATGGGCGGCGGCACGATCTACAACCGCGCTGGCGCGACCATCAGCGGCGCGGCCAACGCCATCCTCATCGACGACAGCGCCACTGGCGGGGCACCCTACGCCACCTACCTGGAGAACGTCGGGCAGATCCTCGGTCTGGGCGGCGATGCCGTGCGCATCATCGGCGGGCAGAACGACACCGTGATCAACAGCGGCCTGATCAGCAGCACCGGCGGCGTGGCCCTGGATCTGGGCGGCGGCGCCGACAGCCTGACCCTGCGCAGTGGCAGCCAATTCGTCGGCCGGGTGGACGGCGGCGCGGGCCGCGATGTTCTGAGCCTGGATGACACCGCTGGCGGCAGCTTCGGCAACAGCGTCAACATTGAATGGCTAGCGGTCAAGGCCGGGCGCTGGACCCTCGACAGCCATGACTTCAGCGAAGGCGGCCGTGTGCTCGCCGGTGCCGAGTTGGTAAACCTCGGTCGTATCGGCGGCACCCTCGATATCCACGCCGGCGGTACCTACGCCGGTGGCGGTCATGTCCATCACCTCAACCTGGCCGCCGGCTCCACCCTGGCCTTCGCTGTATCCGCCGATGGCAGCCACAGCCCGCTGCTGGCCGACGGCCACGTCGCCCTCGATGGCGCCCGCCTGGAGGTGCGCGCCAGCGCCGGCAGCTACCCGAACACCCGCCACTATCAAGTAATCCAGGCCGATGCTGGCGTCAGCGGTCGCTTCGCCAGCGTCACCAGCAATTTCGCCTTCCTCACCCCGACCCTGCGTTACGCCGCTGACAGCGTGGAGCTGGACCTGCACCGCAATGATGTCGCCTTCGCCGACGTGGCCGGCAATGGCAACGGCGCCAAGGTCGCCGGCAGCATCAGCGCCCAGGGCAGCCCGCAGCTCTATAACGCCCTGGTCACCCGCAGCACCGGCGAAGCCCGCGAGGCCTTGAACCAGCTGGCCGCGCCGAACAACGCCAGCCTGGCTGGCAGCACCCTGGGCAGCACAAGCCAGGTCAGCGGCGTCATGCTCGGTGCTATGCAATCTTTCAGCAGTGGTCTGGGCGGCAACCTGCAGAGTTCACGATTACTGGAGGATGGTCCGCTGCTGGCGGCCACGGGCGTGCCGACCGGAGCCCGCAATCTCAATGACCCTTCCGCGCGCGGTCGGCTCTGGGTCCAGGCACTGGGTAGCCGCGGCCGCCTCGACGGCAGTCAGAGTGGCCACGACCTGGACAGCGAGTCTCGCGGCGCCATAGCCGGCGTGGATTGGGCTGTGGCTGGCGACTGGCGCCTGGGCGTGCTTGGCGGGTATTCACGTACCGATCTGGAAGCTGGCAGCGGTTTCAACGGTGATACCGACAGCATGCATCTGGGCGTCTACAGCCTGCGCCAAAGCGGCCCACTGGCTTTACGTCTGGGCGTGGCCTACAGCCTTCACGATGGTCAAAGCAAACGCGAAGTGGCCTTTGCCGGCTTCAGCGACCGCCTGCGTGGCCGCTATGATGCCGAGAGCTTCCAGGCCTTCAGCGAGCTGGGCTACGCCATGGGCAGTGGTAAGTTGCAGGCTGAACCCTTTGCCGCCCTGGGCTACCAGTACTATGCCCGCGACAGCTACGACGAAAAAGGCGGCGCCGCCGCACTGCAGGTGGATGACCAGGACCAAGGCAACCTCACCAGCACCTTCGGTGTGCGCCTGGCCCACCTCAACAGGCTGGCGAACGGCACGCCGTTCACCCCGTATCTATCAGCGGCCTGGCGCCACACCTACGGTAACGTCGACAGCACGACCCGCCAGTCCTTCCTCAGCGGCGGCAGCGCCTTCAGCGTCGAAGGCAGCGCCCTGGACCGCAACAGCCTGCTGCTCGATACCGGCGTCAACATCGACCTGAGCAGCACCCAAAGCCTCAGCATGGGTTACAGCGGCGAGTTGGGCAGCAACGCGCAGAACCACGCGATTGTCGCGCAATGGCAAATGGGGTTCTGACAGCAACAACGCGCCCCGCTGTGGTGATGGACCTGAGGGCTGCAGCTCACGCCATCACGCGGACCGGCCCAGTGACTCACTCGATCTCAAACAAGCCGTTCTTCAGCGGTGCGTCGGCCAGGCGCTGGCGCACGTCATCGTCGATCCGTGGATCGTCCGGGCGGTACAGGCGCACCTGGCGGTAGGCGCTGATGCGGTTGATCTCCGTGCCCAGGTATTCCCACACCACGCGGGTGCAGGCCGGGCTACGGCGGTCGCCGCTGGAGACGCCGGTTTTCAGGCCATTGAGGCGGGTGATGCGGCTCTTGTAGCTGGGGATGAGGATGGTCTGGCTCATCTCGTTGAGGGTCAGCGATTCATAGTCCATCAGAAACAATCGGTCCTGCAGCTGGAAGGCCGCGCCCAGGTAACGGCAGCGCACCCAGTCCTCACCCTGCACATCGGCACTGGCGGAACGTTCCTGACGTTCCTGGCGTTCGAAGAGAAAATCGCCGTCTTCTTCCCACAGCTGCACCAGCGACAACAGCACGGTGCCCGGCACCGACATGCAGTTGGAGTACTCGAAGTAGTAACCGCAATAGCGCGACAGGTTGCCGGCATGCGCGCGCAACGGCTTGAGCAGTTCCAGCAAGGCGTCGCTGCGATTGCCCGCGAGCTGATCCGGTGTACGGGCGCCAATCAGGTCGGCGAACTGCTCGGCCGGCAGACTCAGTTCGTACGCCTCAACACCGAAGAAATCGCAGATACGCTTGAGGTTGTAGGCCGTCGGCCGGCTCTGTCCGCTGAGGTATTTGTTGAACTGGGCACGGTTGATCGCCAGCTTGCGGCACACCTCGGCGATGGACCGGTAGTGACTGCACAACAGCTTGAGATTGAGCCCTAGGCAGTCGGACATGGCGAATTTCCAGGTGATGCGAGCGACGCGATTCTAGCATCAACTCGCGTCAGGTCGCCGCCACCCGCGAAATTGCACGGCAAAGGCCCTTGCACAACCATGCCGGGGCCGCACGGTGGCGCGGTGTCAACCTATCTAAAACAACAAGAGAGGCAACCTCATCATGCTCGATCTGCTCAACGACCTGCTCTGGAGCAAGGTCCTCATCGTCGCCCTGGTCGGGCTCGGTCTGTACTTCTCGATTCGCTCGCGTTTCGTCCAATTCCGTTACTTCGGCGACATGTTCCGCATCTTCGCCGAAGCCTTTGAGCGCCAGCCAGGCCAGCTCAGCTCGTTTCAAGCACTGATGCTGTCGGTCGCTGGCCGCGTAGGGGCCGGCAACATCGCCGGCGTCGCCGTGGCGATCATGCTCGGCGGCCCTGGCGCCGTATTCTGGATGTGGCTGGTGGCGCTGCTCGGTATGGCCACTAGCTACTTCGAATGCTCCCTGGCGCAGCTGTACAAGCGCCGCGAGGCTGATGGCACCTACCGTGGTGGCCCGGCTTTCTACATCCTGCACGGCCTGGGTCAGCGCTGGATGGCGGTGGTGTTCTCAATCCTGCTGCTGGTGACCTTCGGCTTCGGCTTTAACGCCGTACAGTCCTACACCGTCGCCACTTCGCTGCATGACACCTTCGGCCTGCCGACCTATGTCAGCGGTCTGGTACTGGTCGCGGTCATCGGCTTGATCATCTTCGGCGGCATCAAGCGCATCGCCAGCATGGCTGACGTGCTGGTACCGATCATGGCGTTCTCCTACATCGGCATGGCGCTGGTGGTACTGGGCATGAACATCACCGAAGTACCAGAAACCCTGGCCCTGATCGTGCGTAGCGCCTTCGGCCTGGAGCCAGCTTTCGCCGGCGGTATCGGTGCGGCCATCCTCATGGGCGTGAAACGCGGCCTGTTCTCCAACGAAGCGGGCCTGGGCAGTGCGCCAAACGTAGCCGCCGTCGCCGAGGTCAAGCACCCGGCCGCTCAGGGTATCGTGCAGTCGCTCAGCGTGTTTATCGACACCATTCTGGTATGCACCAGCACCGCGCTGATCATCCTGCTGTCGGGCGTGTATCAGCCGGGTAGCGAAATGGCGGGCGTCGTTCTGACCCAAACCGCTCTGGCAGCCGAAGTTGGCGAATGGGGCCGCGTGTTCGTCAGCATGGCGCTGCTGCTCTTCGTCTTCACCACCCTGGTGTACAACTACTACCTGGGTGAGAACGCCCTGAGCTTCTTCAGCAAGAAGCGCTGGTTGCTGCAGCTGTACCGCGTGATGGTGATTGCGCTGGTGCTGTGGGGCTCGATGCAGGACCTGTCGACCGTATTCGGCTTCGCCGACGTAACCATGGGTCTGCTGGCATTGGTCAACCTGACCGCCATGTTCCTGCTGTTCAAGACTGGCCTGCGCCTGATGCGCGACTATGACGACCAGCGCAAAGCCGGTGTAGAGTCCCCAGTATTCGATGCGAAAAACTTCGCTGATCTGGACCTCGACCCAGCCGCCTGGCCAAACGCGGCGCAAAACGCCCCGGCCAACCATGCGGAAATCGGCAACAGCGTGCATCAGCGCTAAGTCGCTGTAATAGCTGTGATAAACAGGGGGCTTGGCCCCCTGTTTTCTTATAAGAACAATGAAAGTACGGAGACCCCTGATGGGTTGTAGCAATCTTCTGGTGCTCTACACCGGTGGCACCATCGGTATGCAAATGAGCGCCACGGGCCTGGCCCCAGCGTCCGGTTTCGATGAGCGCCTGCGCCGCCAGCAAGCGCTGGAGTCTCAGCCGCTGCCGCAATGGACCTTCCGCGAGCTGCTGCCGCCAATCGACAGCGCCAATATGAACCAGCACAACTGGCTGGCGATGGTCGCGGCGATTCGCGCCGGCATCGAGCAGGACGGCTGCGATGGCGTACTGCTGCTGCACGGCACCGACACCCTGGCCTACAGCGCTGCCGCCCTGAGCTTTCTGCTGCTGGGTTTGCCCGTACCAGTGATTCTCAGCGGTTCGATGCTGCCGGCCGGTGCCGAGGGCAGCGATGCCTGGGGCAACCTGTTCGGCGCCATGCGCGCGCTGCAGGCCGGCGTCGCGCACGGTGTGCACCTGTATTTCAACGGTGCGCTGCTGCACGGCGCACGGGTCAGCAAACTGCGCAGCGATGCCTTCGACGCCTTTCACGTGCTGCCGCGTCAGCGCCAGAGCGCCCGCGCCGAGAGCATCCCGGCGACTATCGATTACCGCCAGACGCGACAACCGGTCAATCTGGCCGTACTGCCGTTTTACCCCGGTATCCAGGCAAACCACGTGCGCGCCCTGCTGGACAGCGGCGTGCAAGGCCTGCTGCTGGAGTGCTATGGCAGCGGCACAGGCCCGTCAGACAACGCTGAACTGCTCGATGTGCTCAAGGCCGCCCATGCACGTGGCGTAGTGCTGGCGGCTATCAGCCAGTGCCCGCACGGCCATGTCGAATTCGGCGTGTATGCCGCCGGCAGTCAACTGGCCAGCGCCGGGCTGATTTCCGCCGGCGGCATGACCCGCGAAGCGGCGCTGGGCAAGCTGTTCGCCCTGCTCGGTGTGGGCCTGAGCCAGGCCGAAGTCGAACACTGGTTCGCCCTGGATGTCTGTGGTGAACGCGCCGATTGAAGCTTGGGCCCTTACGGCTAGGCTGTAAGGGTTTTACCCAGCCAAGGAGAGTGTCGCCATGCCCGTTCGCATCCCCGTCGAGATCCGCCCTGTGACTGCCGCCGATCATGCGGTCTGGCTGCCGCTGTGGCAGGGCTATCAACGGTTCTATATGACCGAGATCGCCACAGCGACCAGCGACACCACCTGGCAGCGCTTTCTCGATCCGGCCGAACCGATGCACGCCGCGCTGGCCTGGCACGAAGGCCAGCCGATCGGTTTGGTGCACTGGATCTACCATCGATCGACTTGGACCACCGGCGACTACTGCTACCTGCAGGACCTGTTTATCGGCAAGGACGTGCGCAGCAACGGTGCCGGGCGCCAGCTAATCGAATACGTCTACCAGCAGGCCAAACAGCACGGCTGTTCACGGGTGCACTGGCTGACCCATGAGAGCAACGCCAAGGCCATGCTGCTGTATGAGCGCATCGCCGAGCGCTCGGGGTTTGTGCAGTACCGCAAGCTATTCTAAGCACTGACCTCGTGGTCAGAAATTCTGCCATGCGCTCTTGCCGCAGGCAGATTACGGCGCTATCTTTTGCGCCACGCCCGGCCACCTGCGCCGGCCGCGCACCTGGATCAGCAGACAGGGTAAACACTGAGCTGGCTAACCTGAACCCCACTTCAGAGGAGCCAACTCAATGGCTGCTACACGTATCTGGATCAAAAACCCCCTCGCCATCTTCACTGCCAACAACCTCGACGCTGCCGGCGGCTTGGTGATTGAAGACGGTGTGATCAGCGAACTGCTCAACGTCGGCCAGCAGCCGAGCCAACCCTGCACTCGCACCTTCGATGCCCGCGAGCATGTGGTGCTGCCGGGCCTGATCAACACCCACCACCACTTCTATCAAACCCTCACCCGCGCCTGGGGTCCGGTGGTCAACCAGCCATTGTTTCCCTGGCTGAAAACCCTGTACCCGGTATGGGCCCGCCTGACGCCCGAGAAGCTCGCCCTGGCCAGTAAAGTAGCCCTGGCCGAACTGCTGCTGTCCGGTTGCAGCACCGCGGCGGATCACCATTACCTGTTCCCCGGCGGCCTGGAAAACGCCATCGATGTACAGGTCGAAGCCGTGCGCGAACTGGGCATGCGCGCCATGCTCACCCGTGGTTCGATGAGCCTGGGCGAGGCCGATGGCGGCCTGCCGCCGCAGCAGACCGTGCAACAGGGCGAAGTGATCCTGGCCGACAGCCAGCGCTTGATCCAGGACTACCACCAGCGCGGCGACGGCGCGCAGATCCAGATCGCCCTGGCACCCTGCTCACCGTTCTCGGTAACCCAGGAAATCATGCGCCAGAGCGCCGAACTGGCCGAGGAGCTGGACGTACGCCTGCACACCCACCTGGCGGAAACCCTCGATGAAGAGGACTTCTGCCTGCAGCGCTTCGGCCTGCGCACCGTGGACTATCTGGACAGCGTCGGCTGGCTCAGCTCACGCACCTGGCTGGCGCATGGCATCCACTTCAACCCGGACGAAATTGCGCGCCTGGGCCAGGCCGGCACCGGTATCTGCCACTGCCCAAGCTCGAATATGCGCCTGGCCTCGGGCATCTGCCCGACCCTTGAACTGGAAGCGGCCGGCGCACCGATCGGCCTCGGCGTGGATGGTTCGGCGTCCAACGATGCCTCGAACATGATCCTCGAAGCGCGTCAGGCTTTGTATATCCAGCGCCTGCGCTACGGCGCCGAAAAAATCACCCCGGAATTGGTACTGGGCTGGGCCAGCAAGGGTTCGGCCAAGCTGCTGGGGCGCAGCGATATTGGCGAGCTGGCCGTGGGCAAGCAGGCCGACCTAGCCTTCTTCAAACTGGATGAGCTGCGCTTCTCCGGCAGCCACGACCCGATTTCCGCGCTGCTGCTGTGCGGCGCCGACAAGGCCGACCGGATGATGATCGGCGGCCAGTGGCGGGTGATTGACGGCCAGATCGAAGGCCTGGATGTGGCCAAGCTGATCGCCGATCACCGCCAGGCGGCGAAGGAGCTGATTGCCGGGTAAAACGCGTAGTCGGCTAATCCACGACACCCAGGGCGGGTTTACGATCTCGCGAGCTAGAGTGAGACAAGGCGCTACGTAGTAACAGCCTCCGGCTGGTCAAAGCAGCCGAGGAAGCGGACTGGGCTCGCACGCGAGTTTACGACTGTAAATGAGCATGACTCGCTTCACTCGCCCTTCGGGTCGTGCTGAAGCGCGTTAGCCGCAAGCGGCTTCCGAGGCTGTTTTTAACGCAGTATCACCAACGCGCAACAGATCGTGACGCGCTAGAACACCGACCAGCCGATCCGCTCACTCAGCAGCTCCAGGGCCTTGATCCCGGCCAGGGAGTTGCCGGCGGCGTTCAGCTCCGGTGACCACACGCACACGCTGAAACGCCCCGGCACCACGGCGACAATACCGCCGCCAACACCACTCTTGCCCGGCAGGCCGACGCGGTAGGCGAAGTTGCCTGCCTCGTCATACAGGCCGCTGGTGGCCATGATTGCGTTGACCTGCTTGCTCTGCCGCGCACTGAGGATCTGTTGACCGCTGTGCTTGCAGAAGCCATCGTTGGCCAGAAAACAGAAGGCCCGCGCCAGGTCGACGCAGCTCATGCGCAGCGCGCAGTAGCTGAAATAGCTGCGCAGCACCGCTTCCACATCATTGTGAAAATTGCCGAAGGACTGCATCAGGTAGGCGGCCGCCGCGTTGCGCGCACGGTACTGGTATTCCGACTCAGCCACGTGCCGGTCCACCACCACCTCGGGATTGCCGGCCAAACGGCGCACGAAGTCGCGCATCGACAGCACCGGCGCGGCAAAGCGCGACTGATTGATGTCGCAGATCACCAGGGCGCCGGCATTGATAAATGGATTGCGCGGCTTGCCACGCTCGAACTCCAGCTGCACCAGCGAGTTGAAGGGTTGGCCGGACGGCTCATGGCCCAGACGCTGCCAGATGGACTCGCCGGAATGCTGAATCGCCTGCACCAGGCTGAACACCTTGGAAATGCTCTGCACCGAGAACGGCGTGTGCGCATCACCGGCGCAGTAAAGCTCGCCGTCGTTGCTGTACACCGCGATGCCCAGCTGGTTGGCCGGCACATCGGCCAGCGCCGGGATGTAATCGGCCACTTTCCCTTGCCCGATCAGCGGGCGGACTTGATCAATAATTTCATTCAACAGCGCTTGCATGCTCAGGCCCTTAGCGGCGCCCAGACGCCCGGGCTCTGTGGCTAGACGCTGGCGGCAAGACGCTGATCACAGCCGGGGCCGGAATACTTTTCAGGAACACCCCGGCACAGGCAAACCCGATCAAAACTGGGTATATTGCGCGCCCGCGCCGCTGGCCAATGGCCAGATTGACGCCTGCTCGTGAATGTTCACGGATGACCATAAGGATCGACACGCATGTCCGCACTCCGCTTCAGCACCCTGTTACTTATCGCCCTAGCCTGTGCAGGCTGCTCCACCGGCGCCTGGTTCAAACTGCCGGAAAACAGCACCCTGGTGATCAACGAACGACCGGCGAAGAACAACCAGGGGCTTGTCCGCAGCCGTCCCTTCTCCTGGGGCGCCAGCGCAGGTATTCCCTACCGTATCGAAGACAATCAGGCCAATACCATTCGCTCTGGCAAATTGAAGAGCCGCTTCCGAGTGGCCTCGATCTTTTGGCCACCAGTCGGCATCGCTTACTGGCCAATGGGTTTCGGCCAACGCTGCTTTGATCTGACCGGCGAAGCACCGCAGACCTGCACCTATCAAGACCTGCTGGAACTGCGCACCGCCCATCGCCTGCGCCGCTAAAACTTTTCCGGGCGCAGCACTTCCACTTGGGCCAGGTAGCAGACCATGGCGTAGTTGGCGTAGTAGCGCGCCTGCAGATGGCCGGCGATACGCCCGGCGACATCGCGGGTGCAGATGATTTCCACGCGGATATTGCCTTCGGTGTCCCAGCCGGCGCTGCGCACGCCTCGGCCACCCCGGCCACGGGCATCGGAGATGGTCCAACCCGGCGCGCCGAGCTGTTCCAGGTCAGCCACCAGCTTTTTCTCCAGCGCGGCTTCGCAGATCACGGTAAGCAGGGTGCGGATATGCGCGTCCATTTCAGAGCCCCCAGGCCATCAGCTGTTCGGCCAGCATCAGGTACAACGGGATGCCGACGATGATATTGAAGGGAAAGGTGATGCCCAGCGACGCCGTCAGCGACAGCGACGGGTTGGCTTCGGGCAAGGCCAGACGCAAGGCCGCCGGTACGGCGATATAAGACGCCGACGCCGCCAGCGTAGCCAGCACCGCCGTACCGCCGAGGCTGAGGCCCATAAAGCGGCCGAGCAATGCGCCGATCAGCGCCCCCAGCAGTGGCATCAGCAGGGCAAAGCCAAGCAGGCGCAGGCCAAACTGCCTCAGCGAGCCGAGTTGACCGGAGGCAATCAGCCCCATCTCCAGCAGAAACAGCGCCAGCACCGGCTTGAACATGCTGGTGTAGAACGGCTCCAGCGGCTTGATCGCCTCCTTGCCGGCAATCGCACCGATGATCAGGCCACCGAGCAGCAGCATGATGCTTTTGCCGAGAAAGATCTCCCGACCCAACTCGCCCCAGTCGGTGTCACGGGCAATGCCCTTGGCCAGCAGGATGCCGACCAGAATCGCCGGGATTTCCAGAATGGCGACAAACAGTGGCATGTAGCTTTCGAATTCGATGCCCTTGGCCAGCATATAGGCCACTACCACGGCGAACGTACCGGCGCTGACCGAACCATAGTGCGCCGCCACTGCCGCGGCGTTGACCCGGTCGAAGCCCAGGCCACGCAGCACAGCAAAGGCCAGCAGCGGCAGCGCCACACCCAGGCCTAGCACCCAGGCCGCCTGCCCGAGCAACTGCCAACTGGCCTGCTCGGCCAACTCCACACCACCGTGCAGACCAATGGCCAGCAGCAGAATGATCGAGAGGGTTTCATACAACGCTGGCGGCAGTTTCAACTCACTTCTCAGCAGACCCGCCAACAGGCCGAAAACAAAGAACAGCACCACCGGATCCAGACTCACCGCGCATTGCTCCTGTATTGAACTGCCATTAAGACGCTTGCCGCGTCACATCTGCTCGAATAAAAGGTCATGCCCCCACCACGCGTTGTGCTGATACCCGCAGTTTTGCCCAGTTTCCTGCCGAGAACAGCAGAACCCTGCACAGCGGGGCATAACCGAAAAAAGGAGCCGTACGGCTCTTAGGGGACTCAGGCACTAAGCACCCAGGCAACGTCTGCTGCGCGTCGGCCCTGCTGCGTTGAAAGCAGGCTCGGATGCTCATGTACAACTCGTACACGCCGCGTCCTCGCCTGCTTTCGCCTTGCATGACTCTAGCTCGCGAGACTTGCCCAGGCACTTGGCCTAAAAACCCATGCCGGCGCCGCTAAACGCAGCGTCGGTGGTGTAAAAAGAAGCCCCAAAAAAACCATTCAAATGCCTGTTCAAACAGCCGGGGCTTCCGAGGTTAACCTTCGATCTCCACCAGTACGTCTCCCGGGTTGACCCGGTCGCCCTTGGTCACATGTACCGCCGTCACGGTGCCGGCAATTGGCGCCTGCACTTCGGTTTCCATCTTCATGGCTTCGCTGATCAGCACCGCCTGACCAGCCTTGACCGTGTCACCGACCTTGACCAGCACATCGACGATATTACCCGGCATGCTGGTGCTGACATCGCCCGGCGCACTGGCCTGTTTGCGTTTGCCACCGCTGCCGGCAACGAAGTCATTGAGCGGCTCGAACACCACTTCTTCCGGCATGCCGTCAATCGACAGGTAGAAGTGGCGCTTGCCGTCACTCTTCACGCCGACACCGGTGATGTCGACGCGGTAGCTTTCGCCGTGTACATCCACCACGAATTCGGTCGGTACACCTTCACCACCGGCTGGGGCCACACCGCCGGCTTCCGGAATCGGCAGCAGCACTTCCGGCGTCAGGGTGCCGGCAGCGCGTTCCTCGAGGAACTTGCGCCCGATATCCGGGAACATGGCGTAGGTCAGCACATCTTCTTCGGACTTGGCCAGGCTGCCGATTTCCTCGCGCAGTTTGGCCATCTCCGGCTTGATCAGGTCGGCCGGGCGTACTTCGATGACTTCTTCGCTGCCAATCGCCTGCTTGCGCAGTTGCTCATTGACCTTGCCCGGCGCCAGGCCGTAGCGGCCCTGCAGGTAGAGTTTCACCTCGTTGGTGATGGTCTTGTAACGCTCGCCGGCGAGGACGTTGAACACCGCCTGGGTGCCGACAATCTGCGAAGTCGGCGTGACCAGCGGCGGGAAGCCGAGGTCTTCACGCACCCGCGGAATCTCCGCAAACACTTCGTTGATGCGATTCAGCGCGCCCTGCTCTTTGAGCTGGTTGGCCAGGTTGGACATCATCCCGCCCGGCACCTGGTTGACCTGCACGCGGGTGTCCACGGCGGTGAATTCGCTCTCGAACTGGTGGTACTTCTTGCGCACCGCATGGAAGTACAGGCCGATCTCCTGAATCAACGCCAGATCCAGCCCGGTGTCGTAGGGGCTGCCCTTGAGTGCGGCGACCATCGACTCGGTGCCCGGATGGCTGGTGCCCCAGGCAAAGCTGGAGATGGCGGTGTCGATATGGTCAGCACCGGCTTCAATCGCCTTGAGCTGGCACATCGAGCCCATGCCAGCGGTGTCATGGCTGTGGATAAACACCGGCAGGTCGACTTCCGCTTTCAATGCCCGCACTAAATCAGCGGTGGCATATGGCGTCAGCAGGCCAGCCATGTCCTTGATCGCGATGGAGTCGATGCCCATGGCCTGCATGGCCTTGGCCTGCTTCACGAACGCCTCGACGGTGTGCACCGGGCTGGTGGTGTAGGCAATGGTGCCCTGGGCATGTTTGCCGGCAGCCTTCACCGCTTCGATGGACACACGCAGGTTACGCACGTCGTTCATCGCATCAAAGATGCGGAACACGTCGATGCCATTGACGGCGGCTTTGGCCACAAAGGCGCGCACCACGTCATCGCTGTAATGGCGATAACCAAGCAGGTTCTGCCCGCGCAACAGCATCTGCAGGCGGGTGTTGGGCAGGCCGGCTTTGAGCTTGCGCAGACGCTCCCAGGGGTCTTCCTTGAGGAAGCGCACACAGGCATCGAAGGTCGCGCCGCCCCAGACTTCCAGCGACCAGTAACCAACCTGGTCAAGCTTGGCGCAGATCGGCAGCATGTCATCCAGGCGCATGCGCGTGGCGATGATCGACTGGTGGGCATCGCGCAGGATGGTATCGGTGATGGTGATCTTCTTGTTCATGGTCTGATTCCTTCCCCTACAGGCCGGCGTGGGCAGCAATGGCGGTGGCGATGGCGATGGCCAGGTGCGACGGGTTGCGCTTGATCGAGTATTCGGTCAACTCCGGGTGAGACTCGACGAAACTGGTGTTGAACTGGCCGCTGCGAAATTCCGGGTTACGCAGGATTTCCTGGTAATAGGCGGCGGTGGTTTTCACCCCCTGCACACGCATGTCATCCAGGGCGCGCAGGCCGCGCGCCAGCGCCTCTTCCCAGGTCAGCGCCCAGACCACCAGCTTCAGGCACATGGAGTCGTAGTAAGGCGGAATGGTGTAGCCGGTGTAGATCGCCGTGTCGGTGCGCACGCCGGGGCCACCGGGGGCGTAGTAGCGGGTGATCTTGCCGAACGAGGGCAGGAAGTTGTTCTTCGGGTCCTCGGCATTGATGCGGAACTGCAGGGCATAACCACGGTGGATGATGTCTTCCTGCTTGACCGACAGCTCCAGGCCGGCGGCGATGCGAATCTGCTCGCGGACGATATCGATGCCGGTGATTTCCTCGGTGATGGTGTGTTCCACCTGCACCCGGGTGTTCATCTCCATAAAGTACAGCTCGCCATCCTCGGCCAGCAGAAACTCCACGGTACCGGCGTTCTCATAACCGACGGCCTTGGCCGCGCGCACCGACAGGTCGCCGATGTAGGCACGCTGCTCAGGCGTCAGCTGCGGGCTGGGGGCGATTTCGATCAGTTTCTGGTTACGCCGCTGGATCGAGCAGTCGCGCTCGAACAGGTGCACGGTGTTGCCGAAGCTGTCGGCGAGAACCTGCGCCTCAATGTGCTTGGGATTGACGATGCATTTTTCCAGAAACACTTCGGCGCGACCGAAGGCCTTGGTCGCCTCGGAGATCACCCGTGGGTAGGCCTGCTCCAGTTCATCGCGGCTGTTGCAGCGGCGGATACCGCGACCGCCACCGCCGTTGGTGGCCTTGAGCATCACCGGGTAGCCGATGCGGTCACCTTCGCGCAGTGCCTCGGCGATATCCGCCACGTTGCCTTCGGTGCCGGGAGTGCAGGGCACACCGGCGGCGATCATGCTGCGCCGCGCTTCGGTCTTATCGCCCATGCGCCGGATCACTTCCGCCGAAGGGCCGATGAACTTGATCCCGCGCTCGGCGCAGATTTCCGCCAGTTCGGCGTTCTCGGAGAGGAAGCCATAACCGGGGTGCAACGCATCACAACCGGTTTCCACCGCCAGATTGACCAGCTTGCGCGGGTTCAGATAACCGGCCAACGGCTCTTCACCGATGCTGTGGGCTTCGTCAGCGCGTTTGACGTGCAACGCATGGCGATCGGCATCGGAATATACCGCCACCGAGCGAATGCCCATTTCGGCACAGGCCCGCACGATGCGCACGGCAATCTCACCGCGGTTGGCTATCAGGATTTTCTTGATCACGAGCCAGCATCCTCGATCACGTGAGCAGGCAACCGACAAAACCGGTCGACGTGTGACCACAGCTGTAGAAGCGGTCAGGCGCTCACGCTACGCCGGCTTGGTGATTAACCAAAATCAATAATTATTGGGTTAGGCATTAGCTAAAGCTTATAGTTGGAACTGCCCGACTCCGCAAAACAGGTAATAATCGTGCGTAAGTCTCTGTTGCGTATGACATTTCGTCAGATTCAGGTATTCCGCTCGGTGTGCAGCCACCTCTCATACAGCCGCGCGGCAGAGGAAATGGCCCTGACCCAGCCGGCGGTCAGCCTGCAGATTCGCCAGCTGGAGGAGCTGATCGGCCAGCCGCTGTTCGACTATGTCGGTAAAAAGCTCTACCTGACCGAAGCGGCCGAAGCCCTGCTGCGCGCCAGTGCGGATATTTTCGGCCGCTTGGAAAGCCTTGATATGCAGCTCGCTGACCTGCAAGGCTCGCTGCAGGGGCAACTGAGCCTGGCCATCGAATCCAGCGCCAAGTACTTCGCTCCCCACCTGTTCGCCGCTTTTCGTCAGCAATACCCAGAAGTCAACTTACAGCTGGTGGTCACCAATCACAGCCAGGCGCTCAAGCGTCTGAACGCCAACCGCGATGACCTGCTGATCATGTCACGCGTGCCGACGGACATGAATCTGGAGTTTCTGCCCTTCCTGAATAACCCGATCATCGCCGTGGCACCGCCCGATCACCCGCTGTGCATGCAGGGTCCGCTGAGCCTGCAGGACCTCACCGCATTTCCGCTGCTGATCCGCGAAGCCGGCTCTGGCACACGCCAGGCCTGTGAGGAGTATTGCCACCAGAAGCGCGCGCACTTTGCGCAAACCCTGGAAGTCGGCTCCATGGAAGGCCAGTGCGAAGGTGTCATCGCCGGCCTCGGCCTGGCTTTGCTGCCACGCCACGCCGTGCGCCGCGAGCTGGAATGCGGCGCCTTGCGCGAACTGCCGGTGGCCGAGCTGCCGCTGCTGCGCAGCTGGTGCCTGGTACACCCGCGCAGCAAATACCTGTCACCGGTGGCCCAGGCGTTTTTCGCCTTTGTGCGCGATCAACGCAGCCTGATCAACGCCCTGGCTGAACGCTTTGCCGCGCCAATGCCTGCTTGCCCGCCAGGTAGTTGACCGCAATCAGCTCCGGATAATCCGCCAGCTGCTGTTGCAACTGGCGCTGCTCGGCATAGCTCTCAATGGCGCGGCGGTACTCCATACGGCGCTGATCCAACAGCTTGCGCCGGGCTTTGGCGTCGCTGCTTTCACGAGATTGCGGTTGATCCAGATAGCCAGACATAGGGGCAACTCCCAAGCTGAATAAGGGAGTACCAGCATCGGCTGCCTAGATGACGCTTTGATGGCCAAGCGATAACGCGATGATGAAATCAGTCGTCGCTGTTCTTGTGCGCCTTGGGCGACAAGCGCAGGCTGCGCAAACTGCGCTTGACGCTCTTCAGGTGGTTGACCAGGCCTGGCCCGCGGGCCATGGCCACGCCCATGGCCAGCACGTCGATCACCACCAGATGCGCAATGCGCGAAGTCAACGGGGTGTAGATTTCGGTGTCTTCCTGCACATCGATGGCCAGGTTGACGGTGGCCAGGTCGGCCAGCGGGGTCTGGCTCGGACACAGGGTGATCAGCGTCGCGCCCGCCTCGCGGACCAGATTGGCAGTGATCAGCAGGTCCTTGGAGCGTCCGGACTGGGAAATGCAGATGGCCACGTCAGTGGGCTTCAAGGTCACTGCACTCATCGCCTGCATGTGCGGGTCGGAATAGGCCGCTGCAGTCAGCAGCAGGCGGAAAAACTTGTGCTGAGCATCCGCTGCCACCGCGCCGGACGCACCGAAGCCATAGAATTCCACCCGTTGCGCATTGGCGATCGCCGCAATGGCCTGCTGCAGGGCCTGGGTGTCGAGCTTCTCGCGCACCTCGATCAGGGTGTGCAGGGTGGTGTCGAAGATCTTCAGGCTGAAGTCCGCCACCGAATCGTCTTCATGAATCGCGAACTGGCCAAAACTGGCGCCGGCAGCCAGGCTCTGTGCCAGTTTGAGCTTAAGGTCCTGAAAGCCGGTGCAGCCAATCGCCCGGCAGAAGCGCACGATGGTCGGCTCACTGATGCCGACACTGTGGGCCAGCTCGGCCATGGAACTGTGCATGACCGAGGCCGGGTCGAGCAGAACATGATCCGCCACCTTCAGCTCGGACTTGCGTAACAGGGGGCGCGACTGGGCAATGTGCTGCAACAGGTTCACAGGTTTAGGCTCGACATTTGGCTAACGAATCCATCAAGCACGCCGCATTCACTGGCATGACTCGGTTATGATCGGCGCACGATGGGTTGTAGTGACCTTGTAGTTATACTACATGGCCGCCGCCCCCGCACGGCTAAACCGAGTCGGAGTTCCCACCTTGAGCATTCCCTGCGACATGCTGGTGTTTGGCGGCACCGGCGACCTGGCCCTGCATAAACTGCTGCCAGCGCTCTACCACCTGCATCGCGCCGGTCGTCTGCATGACGATACGCGCATCCTCGGCCTGGCCCGCAGCAGCCTGGCGCGTAGCGCCTTCCAAGCCCTGGCCGAACGCCATTGCCGCGCTCAAGTAGCGCGCAACGACTTCGACAACGACACCTGGGCCCGCTTTGCCGCACGCCTTGACTACTTCGCCATGGATGCCAGCCAAAGCGCTGACTTTGGCCGCCTGAGCAAGCGCCTGGGCGAAGACCACGAGCGCGTGCGCATCTATTACCTGGCCACCGCGCCGGATCTGTTCGAAGACATCGCCTCGCACCTGAAGATCGCCCGTCTGGCCGGGCCCAAAACGCGCATCGTGCTGGAAAAACCCATCGGCCACTCGCTAGAGTCAGCGCAAGCGATCAACGCCGCCATCGGCGCGGTGTTCGACGAGTCGCGGGTGTTTCGCATCGACCATTACCTGGGCAAAGAGACGGTGCAGAACCTCATGGCGCTGCGCTTTGCCAACGCCCTGTTCGAGCCCGTATGGCGTGCCGGACACATCGACCACGTGCAAATCAGCGTGTGCGAAACCCTCGGTGTGGAAAACCGTGGCGCCTACTACGAAAAAGCCGGGGCCATGCGCGACATGATCCAGAACCACCTGTTGCAGCTGCTCTGCCTGGTGGCGATGGAAGCGCCGGTGCGCTTCGATGCCGAGGCGGTGCGCAACGAAAAGGTGAAGATTCTCGAAGCCCTGAAACCCATCAGCGGCCTCGATGTGCAAGACAAGACCGTGCGCGGCCAGTACGCCGCCGGCAAGATCGGCGGTCAGGAAGTGCCGGCCTACTACTTCGAAAAGAACGTGGACAACGACAGCGATACGGAAACCTTTGTCGCCGTGCAGGCCGAGATCGACAACTGGCGCTGGGCGGGCGTGCCGTTCTACCTGCGCACCGGCAAACGCCTGGCACGCAAGACCTCGGAAATCCTTATCCAGTTCAAGCCGGTGCCACACCAGCTGTTCGGCGGTGGCGAAGCCAACCGCCTGCTCATCCGCCTGCAACCGGAAGAGCGCATCAGCCTGCAACTGATGGGCAAGAGCCCCGGCAAGGGTATGCACCTGCAACCGGTGGAACTCGACCTCAACCTGGCCGACGCCTTCCACAAACAGCGCCGCTGGGATGCCTACGAACGCCTGTTGTTGGATGTGATTGAGGGCGATTCGACGCTGTTTATGCGCCGCGATGAGGTGGAAGCCGCCTGGAACTGGGTCGACCCGATCATCAAGGGCTGGCACCAGCACTACCAGAGCCCACGCCCCTACCCGGCCGGCAGCGATGGCCCGGAGCAGGCCGGTAACCTGCTGGAGCGCCACGAACGGCAGTGGATGGAGTAGCCCAGCGGCTAGGCCAGTTGCTGCTCAAAAAGCTCCAGCACAGCCTCCGGTAACTGTTTACGCAGCCCTTCACCGCTGATCAGCAGCAGCAGCGGCAGCAGTTGCCGCAACGTACTCGGCTGCAAGCCGGCGCACACATCGGCCTGCCGCACCAGTGACAAACCACCCAGCACCTGGGCGGCCACCGGCAGGTTGCGATCGGCCACCGCCGCTTCAGTGAGTTTGCACAGATAGCCGGTGGAGAAACTGCGCAGGCTCTCGCTGATCAGCGGCATGTCGACGATATGTCGGGCAATCTGCAGCACATGGTCAACATCGTTGATGCCGTAGATCAGCACCTTGATCTGCTTGGCCGACAGGCACTCGGCATAACGCGCCGCCGTGGCAAAGGCGCCATCGGCGCAGAGCTGTCGAGCCACCTCCAAGTGCAGGCTATCCGGCAGGCTCAGGTAGGTGTCGAGAATCAACCGTGGATCGAGGTGCACCGTCACCGCTGCGGCAAACTCGATGGGCATGGCCATGATCAGCTCGCGCAACTGCCCGGGCGGCATGTGCGGCGCCAACAATGCCGCCTTCTCTGCCCCCAGCTGCTGCACCAGGCCCAGCTTGACACTCAACGGGGCCATGGCCTGGGACGCCAACAACAGGCGCAGGCCGACACTCAGGCTCGCGGGTTTGGGCATACGCAACCTCCACTCAATCCGTCCAGGCTGTCAGGATTGCGCGCCATCAGGACAAAGGCAGCCATCTTTGATTGGGTTAGTCGCCCCTGCCGACCCGCCCCACCACATCACAGCGTCAGCCTAGCCAAGGGATTGGGAATGGAAGAAACGCCACCCGCGCAGTGCCACCCCTCGCGCGTTGCGCCCCTATCAAAAGTCAGTTGCTGTACTGATAAATAATCGAATCAAACGCTCCCGAGCGGTATCCGCGCTCCAGGCATTGATTGAATTTCTGCAGAAACCAGCCCATTTTCAGGCCAGCGGAGATGCCCAGGTACTTGCTGTCCGTCTTGAACGGCTCCGGCAAGGTAACGAACATCGCGCCTTGCAGATCCGGGTTGTTTCGCACCAGGCGTTTGAGGTCAATGCTGGAGCCCAGCAAAATCGCATCAATGCGCTCGCGCATCAACATGGCCAGACCATTGCGCGTTTCATTGAACCCGATAATGGTCAACGTGCCATCCGCCACCGCCGCATCAAAGACATTGCCATAACTGGCGCCGATGCTCGCACCAATCAGCTTGCCACGCAGATCGCCCACCTGCTGAAAGGGAAACTCACGGCCCTGCTTCACCACCAAGACAATGCGCTCGGTAAAGATCGGCTCGGAAAAATCGAACAGGGCCAGGCGCTCGTCATTCATCGACAGGCCAATCACCCCACCCTCACCACGCTGGGCCATGGTGTAGGCGCGCATCCAGGGCATCAGGCGGATGCGGTAAGGCACCTGTATTTCATCCAGACACTGGCGGCTGATATCCACCACGATGCCTTTGGCCTCACCGTTTTCCTCGTAATACTTGGGAAACCCGTCATGTGCACCAAAAACCATAAAGGCCTCGGAAGCCGTCACATGAGCCGACACAAGCATCATCAACAGCAGGCATAGCAGCCGTGAAGCGGTCATGGCAGACACCTCAAACGAGGCCAAAAGGTGCGCATCACTCTAGGTCGTAGCAGCACCGAGGACCACCCGCACCGCCCAGTGGTGAAAGCGCTAGCGCTCATGGCGATACGCGCGGAAGTACAGCAGCACCACTGCCAACGCCAGCACACCCAAAGTACCGGCACCGACAAACAGCACCTGATACCCCAGCCACGTGGCCAACAGCCCGCTGGTCGCGCCGACCACACCGGCCAGCAGCAGCTGCACGCTGGCCTGCAGGGTAAAGTCGGCGCCTTCATGCTCGGGGCGACACTGGCGCATCATCACGGCAAACAGCGCCACCGTGGACATGCCATCGGCAGTCTGTTCGAACAACGCCAGCAGATAGACCAGGCCGACATTGCCGGCAGCGCTCACCAGCAACGCCATTGCAGCGATACCGAGCGCCTGCAACAGGCCGAACAGCAGCAACGCCCTCAGCGCGCCAATGCGGGCATACAGCAAACCGCCGAGAAATGCTCCCGCGATACCGGCCAGGCTGCTGATCAACGTCAGCTGGCCCAGCTCGGCGTTGCTCCAGCCCTGGTCCACCAACATCGGCTTGATCATCGGCGAACCCAGCGCATCACCCAGCTTGAAACTCAGCAGCACCGCCAGCCAGAACAACATGCCGGGCTGCTGCAGCAAACCACGGTAATGCCGCAGTAACAGGCCCGGCCCGGCCGGTTCCGCCTGTGCCAGTTGAAACGGCAACTCGCGCTTTTCGTTAAAGCGCCAGATCGGCAGCGTCATCAGCATCAGCAGGCCTGCCACCAGCGCCAGACTCAGGTGCCAGCCCAGGACATCCATAGCCAGCAGCAGACCACTGCCGCTGACCAACATGCCGACCTTGTAGCCACCCACCTGCAAACTGTTACCCAGGCCGCGCCAACGCTCCGGCAACAGGCGCACGGCCAGGCCATCGGTGGCAACATCCTGGGTCGCGGCCGCCAGGTTGACCAGCAGCAACAGGCTGATCAGCACAAGGAAATAGCTGTCGAATAACCGCGCAGGATTGATCAGCGCCAGGCTCGCAATCAACGCAATAACACCCAGCTGCAAGGGCAAAATCCAGCCACGATGATGCCCCAGCCGCGACGAAGCCAGCCGATCGACCCAGGGCGCCCAAAGCACCTTGAGCAGCCAAGGCAAGGCCAATAACTTGAGCAGACCAATCAACGCCAGATCAACGCCGTGTTGGCGCAGCAACACCGGCAACGAATGGGCCACCAATCCCGAAGGCAACCCCTGCGCGCAATACAGCGAAGCCAGCAGAATCAGGGTGGCATTGGCCGGACGCGCGGCGGGAACGCAAGAAGTGGGCGGCATGGAGCATCCTGCAAATCAGCAAAAGCGCGACAGTAGCGGCCAAGCCGGCGGCAGACAAGCCGCCGGCTTGGCAGTCAGAACTTGCTGGCCTGCTCGCGCAACAGCTGGGCGAATTGCTCGGCCGGCACCGGTCTACTGATCAGGTAACCCTGGATCTCGTCGCAGCGCTGGCTCTTGAGGAAATCCATCTGCGCCTGAGTCTCCACGCCCTCGGCGACGACCTTGAGCTCCAGGCTGTGAGCCATGGCAATAATGGCTCGAGTGATCGCGGCATCTTCACTGCCTGCGGTGAGGTCGCGAATAAAGGTCTGGTCGATCTTCACGTAATCCACCGGGAAGCGCTTGAGGTAGCTGAGCGAGGAATAACCGGTCCCGAAGTCATCGATCGCCAGCTTGACCCCCAGCTCACGCAGCTGCCGGAAAGTGCTGATGACGCTCTCAACATTGTCCAGCAACTGGCTCTCGGTCAGCTCCAGCTCCAAATAGTGTGGCGCCAGGCCGGTCTCCTCAAGCACCTGACGGACCAGACTGAGCAGGTTGCCCTGACGTAACTGATGCACCGAGAGATTCACCGACACGCGAATCCGCGCCAACCCCTGTAACTGCCAGGCACTCACCTGTTGGCAAGCCTGGCGCAGCACGAATTCACCGATAGCACCAATCAGCCCGGTTTCTTCGGCCAGGCCAATAAAGTCGCTCGGTGGCACCAACCCCAGTTCCGGGTGACGCCAGCGCACCAGCGCCTCGGCCGCATTGAGGCTGTCGGAGGCCAGGCACAGCTTGGGTTGATAGAACACCTCCAGCTGGCCTTCGTGGATACCTTTACGTAGCTGGTTTTCCAGTTGCAGGCGCTCCAGGGTGCAGGCCTGCAGGTTATCAGTGAAGAACTGGAAGGTATTGCCGCCCAAGTGCTTGGCATGTTGCATGGCCATATTGGCCTGACTGACCAGGGCGGAAATCTCCCGCGCATTATCCGGCAGCAGGCTGATGCCCAAAGACGCGCTGACCACCAGTTCGTGCCCACCAACGGTCATCGGCACGCGCAGCTTGCTCAACAGGCGGCTGGCCAACCGTGCCAGGCTGGAGAGGCTGCCGTAGGAGTCGATGAGGATGGCAAATTCATCGCCGGACAAGCGCGCCAGGGTATCGGCTTCAGGTATCGCCTGAGTCAGACGACGACTGACCTGACGCAGCAGCTGGTCGGCGACCTCATGGCCAAGGCTGTCATTGAGCAGCTTGAAACGGTCCAAATCGACGTGCAACAGAGCAATGCTGCGACCACTTTGACGCGAGCGCTGGCTGGCTTCGTGCAGACGTTCTTTGAATAGACTGCGGTTGGCCAGCCCCGTCAGTTCGTCGTAGTGCGAGAGGTAACGCAGGCGTTCCTCGGCTTCCCGGCGCGACGACAAATCGGCGAAGAAGCCCACGATATGACTGACATTACCCCGCGAATCGCGCACCACATTCAGCTGTAGCCACTGCGGATAGAGCTCGCCGTTCTTGCGCGTTTCGATCAGCTCGCCGCGCCAGGTGCCACTGTTTTCCAGCTCCAGACGAATCATCTGATACTGCCGGCGGCTGTCGCCGCTGCTGATCAGGCTGATCACGCTTTTGCCGACCACTTCGTCCTGGCGATAGCCGGTGACATCACTGAAGGCCTGATTGACCGACAGCAGACGGTAATCCGGATCGAGAATCACGATACCTTCGCTGGCTGCTTCGAACACGGTCGCCGCCAGTTGCTGCTGTTGTTCCTGCACCTTGCGCGCACTGATGTCGCGGCGCGTACCGAGCATCCGCAGCACGCGGCCCTCGGCATCACGCTCGACCGCCCGGCCGCGATCCTCGATCCACACCCAATGGCCTTGGGCATGTTGAATGCGGTATTCGACCTGGTAATCCTCTGTGCGGCCTTTCATGTGCTCAACCAACGCCCGTCGCAACACCCCGATATCATCCGGGTGCAGACGTGGCTTGAGGTCACGCAGCATCACCTGCACCTCATGCGGCTCCAGGCCGAAAATTTCCTTGAGCCGCGAGTGATGCACCTCGTCACTCTGCAGGTCCCAGTCCCACAGTCCCAGCTCACTGGCATCAATGGCCAGGGTCAGGCGCGCACGGCTCTTGCTCAGCGCATAGGTGGTTTCATCCAGTTCCAGGGTGCGCTCGGCGACGCGCATTTCCAGCTCGCCATGGGCCTGGCGCAATTCGCGCTCAGCCCGCCGGCGCTGCTCCACTTCGTGGGCCAATTCGCTGTTAAGTCCTTCAGCCTGATGCTTGGCCTGCTCCAGGTTGCTGATCAGCGCTTGATTCTGAAAGCGCTGCAGCAGGCTGCGCTGCACCAGGCGATTGACCTGCCAGCCCACCACCAGCAAGGCCAACAGCAGAATACTGCCAAGCAACCCCCAGCCTTGCTGCAACGCATTGTCACTGAGCAACAGGTAACCCACCGACGGCAACAGGCAGGGTAAGGCAAACGACAGAAATGCCGTGAAACTGATGGCATAGGCCACACTGGCCGAGAGAATGGCAGCACCGATCAGGCCGTAAACCAGCGCTTGCAGATAAAACACATTCGCCGGCACCAGGGCGATGGCGGCGAACGCCAGGGTCAGTCCGGAAACACCGGCACCTAGCAAGAACAGCCGCTGCCAATGCACTTCTGCCTGACGGCTGGGCCGCGCCTGCTCAAAGGCGCGCACCTGCACCAGGCGCAGCACGGCGAGGATCACCAGCCAGATGACCCAACTGACCAGTAACACTGCTGGCAACGCGCCCCACAACAGGTACGCACAGACCACGCCACTGAGCAGCATGAACAGGGTCGGCACCCGCGACCCCTGATACAGCATACGGGTGCGCTCGGCGGCAATATCGGTGGCAAACAGCTGAGCCACTTCCCGCCCGGAAGTCGGCTTGAGGCCATTTGCCTGGGCAAATGAAGTCGATGCGGTCATAGGCGATTTTCTTATAGTGGTTGCCTGGACGTCGGCGCAGCATACGCGAGCTAGACGCTTCGCCCAAGCCGGATGTGCAGCAATTCACACATCAATTACCAAACTTTCGGTCAGTCAGCGGCGCGGCCATCTGGTTGACTTGGATGACCGACCAGTCGTCCGGTCAAGTGCGGGCACGACGCGGTTTGCCCTGCCTGGCGCAGCCCCCTAGAATGCCGCGATGCACAATGACCCCGAACTTCTGATTGCTTCTCTGAACGATGCCCAACGCCAGGCCGTGGCCGCGCGCGTGGGCCGCCAACTGGTGCTGGCCGGTGCCGGCTCCGGTAAAACCCGCGTGCTGGTGCACCGCATCGCCTGGTTGATCCAGATCGAGCAGGCCTCGCCGCACAGCATCCTGTCGGTGACCTTCACCAACAAAGCCGCCGCCGAAATGCGCCACCGCATTGAGCAGATGCTTGGGCAGAACCCGGCCGGCATGTGGGTGGGCACCTTCCACGGCCTGGCCCATCGCCTGCTGCGCGCGCACTGGCAGGAAGCCGGCCTGGCCGAGAACTTCCAGATCCTCGATTCCGACGACCAGCAGCGCATCGTCAAGCGGGTGATCCGCGACCTCGGCCTGGACGAACAACGCTGGCCGCCGAAACAGGCACAGTGGTTTATCAACGGGCAGAAAGACGAAGGCTTGCGGCCAAAAAACATTCAGCCCGGCGGCGACCTGTTCCTCGCCACCATGTTGAAAATCTACGAAGCCTACGAGGCCGCCTGCGCCCGCGCCGGGGTCATCGACTTTTCCGAACTGCTGCTGCGCGCGCTCGACTTGTGGCGTGATAAACCGGGCCTGCTGGAGCATTACCAGCGGCGCTTCCGGCACATCCTGGTCGACGAGTTCCAGGACACCAACGCCGTGCAGTACGCCTGGTTGCGCCTGCTCGCCAAGGGCAGCGACAGCCTGATGGTAGTGGGCGACGACGACCAGTCGATCTACGGCTGGCGCGGGGCGAAGATCGAGAATATCCAGCAGTTCTCCGACGACTTCAGCGACGCCGAAGTGATCCGCCTGGAGCAGAACTACCGCTCCACCGCCGGCATCCTCAAGGCCGCCAACGCGCTGATTGCCAACAACCAGGGCCGCCTGGGCAAGGAACTGTGGACCGAAGACGGCGATGGCGAGCCGCTCAACCTGTATTCGGCGTTCAACGAGCACGACGAAGCGCGTTACGTGGTCGAGTCCATCGAAGACGCCCTGCGCAAGGACGGCCTCAAGCGCAGCGAAATCGCCATTCTCTATCGCTCCAACGCCCAGTCGCGGGTGCTCGAAGAAGCCCTGCTGCGCGAGAAAATTCCGTATCGCATTTACGGCGGCCAGCGTTTCTTCGAACGTGCCGAAATCAAAAACGCCATGGCCTACCTGCGCCTGCTCGACGGGCGTGGCAACGACGCGGCGCTGGAGCGCATCATCAACGTGCCGGCACGCGGCATCGGTGAGAAAAGCATCGAGGCCATCCGCGAGTACGCCCGCGCCCATGAGGTGTCGATGTGGGGCGCGCTGCACCTGATGGTGAGCAGCAAAGCGCTGCCCGCACGCGCCTCGGGCGCGTTGGCCGGTTTTATAGAACTGATCAATAACCTCTCGGCCAAGGTGCAGGACATGCCCCTGCACCTGATGACGCAGACGGTCATCGAGCAAAGCGGTCTGATTGCCTATCACCAGGCGGAAAAAGGCGAAAAGGGTCAGGCACGGGTGGAAAACCTGGAAGAACTGGTCAGCGCCGCGCGCACCTTCGACAACGACGAAGGCGACGACATGACTCCACTGCAAGCTTTCCTCACCCACGCCTCCTTGGAGGCCGGTGACACCCAAGCTGCCGAGAACGAAGACAGCGTGCAGCTGATGACCCTGCACAGCGCCAAAGGCCTGGAATTCCCCCTGGTGTTTCTGGTGGGCATGGAAGAAGGCCTGTTCCCGCACAAGATGAGCCTGGAAGAGCCCGGTCGTCTGGAAGAAGAACGCCGTCTGGCCTATGTCGGCATCACCCGCGCCATGCGCAAGCTGGTGATCACCTACGCCGAAACCCGTCGCCTGTATGGCAGCGAAACCTACAACAAGGTGTCGCGCTTCGTCCGCGAGATCCCGCCGCAGCTGATTCAGGAAGTGCGCCTGAGCAACAGCGTCAGCCGCCCCTTTGGCGCAGTGAGCCGCAACATGGGCGGCAACAGCATGAGTGGCGACAGCCTGTTTGCCGGCAGCGCGGTGCCGGACACCGGCTTCAGCCTGGGTCAGCGCGTGCAGCACAGCCTGTTCGGCGAAGGCACCATTCTCAACTTCGAAGGCTCCGGTGCACAGGCGCGGGTGCAAGTGAATTTCGAGAGTGAAGGCAGTAAATGGCTAATGCTCAGCTACGCCAAGCTGCAAGCGCTGTAACAACTGGCCGTGGTGCTTATCGCGGGTTGCATGGCCTGTAACCTTGTAGGGTGAATGATGCTTTTTCATCCACCCTCGCAACTGGTGGATGGGTGAAGCGTCACCCACCCTAGGCCTAGCCCTTTATCGTTTAGGACCGGTGGCCCGGCTGCAATCCGAGAGCGATGCAAGCCATGGACTCACCCCGGATTGCATCCGGGCTACGTGCTCAGCCTTTAAACCATAAGGGGCTCACATGATTCGCCGTCCTCTGCTGCTCGTCAGCGCCCTGCTCGCCGCCTTCGGGCTGGCTGGCTGCAAGGAAGAACCTGCCACCCCGCAGACCCGCGCCGAGCCGGTGCAGACCTACCACTGGAAGATGGTCACCGCCTGGCCAAAGAACTTCCCCGGTTTGGGCACCGCCGCCGAGCGCTTGTCCGAGCGGGTGGCGACCATGAGCAATGGCCGCCTGATCATCAAGGTGTATGCCGGTGGCGAACTGGTGCCACCGCTGGAAGTGTTCGATGCCGTGTCACGCGGCACCGCCGAGCTGGGTCACGGCGCGGCCTATTACTGGAAGGGCAAGGTGCCGGCGGCGCAGTTCTTCAGCGCCGTACCGTTTGGCCTGTCCACCAGCGAAATGAATGCCTGGCTGAGCAAAGGCGGCGGGCAGGCCTTATGGGATGAAGCCTATGCACCCTTCGGCGTGAAGCCGCTGGCGGTGGGCAATACCGGCATGCAGATGGGCGGCTGGTACAACACCGAAATCAACAGCCTCGACGACCTCAAGGGCCTGAAAATCCGCATGCCGGGCCTGGGTGGCGAAGTGCTCAGCCGACTCGGTGCCACCCCCGTCAACCTGCCTGGCGAGGAGATCTTCACGGCCCTGCAGACCCGCGCCATCGATGCCACGGACTGGGTCAGCCCGTTCAACGATCAGGCTTTCGGCTTGCACAAGGCGGCCACGTATTACTACTTCCCCGGCTGGCAGGAGCCACAGGCTGTGCTGGAACTGCTGATCAACCAAAAGGCGCTGGACAGCCTGCCGGCCGATTTGCAGGCGATCCTCACCGAAGCGGCCCGCGCCGCCAATCAGGACATGCTCGACGATTACGTCTACCACAACGCCCTCGCGCTGGATCAGTTGAAGCAATCGGGCACCTTGCTCAAGCGCTTCCCGGATGAGGTGCTCGACGCCCTGCAGCGCGAATCCGAGGTCGTGCTGGGCGAACTGGCCGCGCAGAGTGAACTCAACGGCCGCATCTGGGCCTCGATGCTAGCCTTCCAGGCGCAGGTCAGCCAGATGCACCTGCTCTCGGAAAAAGAGCTGTACGACTGGCGTTAATCGCGCGTCTTGCACCCTCTCGCATCGCGGGAGCCTGAGCCACTCAGCGGCGCGCTGCCGGTTCATCACTTGCGCGTCACGCCCCAGCATCACTGCGCAACCGCACGGTGGGCAAAAGTCGGAAACACTCTATGCCTAGCCAGCCGCGCGTGCGCCGGGCAAGATGCCGCGCGTAGATCCATCAACCAAGAGACAGCCCATCATGCAGCGTTTTCTAAGCATCGCCCTGGCCATGTGCCTTAGCCTGGGGCTTACCATGAGTTTCGACGCCGAAGCCAAGCGCATGGGCGGCGGCAAATCCTTGGGCTCTGCGCCCAGCCATCAGGCGCGCCAGGCCCCTGCTCAGCAAACCGCCGCACCGGCTGCGGCTGGTCGTCAGCCGGCAGCAGCCAGCGGCGCATCGAAATGGTTAGGCCCATTGGCTGGCCTGGCCGCTGGTGGTTTACTGGCCGCCATGTTCATGGGTGACGGCTTTGAAGGCCTGCAGATCATGGACATGCTGATCTTCGGCCTGATCGCCTTCCTGCTGTTCCGTTTCCTCGCTGCCCGTCGTCGCCAGGCCCAGCCAGCGGCCGCCGGTGGCGTGCCGTATCAGCGCGAAATGCCGACCCAGACGGCCCCTAGCTCGATCTTCGGCGGCAACGCTGCCGGCGCTGCAATCAAGCCCGTGATCAATGCTCCGGCCTGGTTCAACGAACAGAGCTTTGTGAGTGCAGGCCGTGAGCACTTCCTCAGCCTGCAGCAGCACTGGGATGCCAACGAGATGGACAAGATCGCCGAGTTCGTCACCCCGCAACTGCTGGAGTTCCTGCGCCGCGAGCGCGCCGACCTGGGCGACGGTTTCCAGTCCACCTACGTCGACAACCTCGACGTACAACTGGATGGCGTCGATGACCTCAGCGACAAGACTGTCGCCACCCTGACCTTCACCGGTGTGGCCAAGACCTCGCGCTTCGACCAAGGCGAAGTGTTCAGCGAAAGCTGGCGTCTGGAGCGTCAAGTCGGTGAGAACCAGCCATGGTTGGTGGCCGGTATTCGCCAGAACGGCTGATCCACAGGCTTCACCACAAAACCCGGGCTTGCCTGGGTTTTGTGTTTTTAAGCGCACTCAAGGCGACCGAAATAGCCGCCAAACGGGCCAGACAGGACGAAAGACCTGCATACCCTTTACCCACCTGATGACGCACACTGCACCCTTCGCACAACCACTCTGATGAGGACGGCAGCATGATCGGATACAGCATGATCGGTACCAATGACCTGGAAAAAGCCAAGGCTTTCTACACCGCATTACTGGCTGAACTGGGTGCAAAAATCGTGATGGACGTCGGCCGTGCGGCCTTCTACGGTACCGGCAAAGGTCAGCCCATGCTGGGTGTGTGCCTGCCGTTCGACAAACAAGCAGCCACCCCCGGCAATGGCAACATGATCGCCCTGCCAGGCGGCTCGCGTGAGGGTGTCGATAGACTCTACGCCAAAGCCCTCGAACTGGGCGCGACGTGCGACGGTCAGCCGGGCGAACGCATGCCCGGCTTTTACGGGGCTTACTTCCGCGACCTGGACGGCAACAAGCTGGCGTTCTTCCACATGGGCTAAAAGCCCACCCCGCCTCACCCCCGATTGACACTGCCCGGCGGCTTGGCTGCCGGCGCAGCTTGCTGGGCCTTGTCGCTCCAGGCCTCAACTTCCTCACTGCGCTTGCGGCTGTTCAGCAGGGCGCGGTCGATCATTTCGTTGTAATCGGCCAGCCAACTGCGCGAACCCGGCAGCATATTGGCCAAATCACGCATCCCCGCCTTCAACCCATTCATCACCTGCTGGTAATCACGCTCCTGCGCGCGCAGCACCTGGCTGACTTGGGCGATGCTGTTGGGGTTTTCCGCCCGCTCAAACAGCCCGGTGAGCTGTGACGCTTGCTGGCTGGCCAGCAACTCCTCCTGGTTATTCAGCGCGCTCTGCTGCACCTTAAGCTGCTCTTCCAGCCGTTTAACCTGCTTCTCCAGTGCCTGAATACGCGGTTCATCGCCTGCACTGAACAGGTTGTGGATGTTCAGGCCAACCGACACCAACATCAACGTGCCCAACACCCCAGCCAAGGCCAGGATAAACAAGCGATTGCGCTGACCGGCCTTGGTCAGCAGTTGTAACCGCTCCTCTTCGCTGAGCACACCGTCATCTGACTCTTGCGCTTGGCTTTTCATAGGAAGACCGTTTTATGACGTTCAAAAATTGACACATCATGTACAACGATAGCACTTTGCCAGCCTCCTGCTTGGCGTCAGGCAACACCTGCACAACGGCTCAATCCGCAGGCCTTAAGCGCGCATCCACGATGCCCCAGAACCCGTTCTACGGTATAAAACGCTCCCGTATTACCCGTCATACATGAGGCCTACACCGTGGAAGAAGTCATCGAACAGTTGCGCGAACTCAACGAGCCGGTGCCCGTCCCGCTGGAACTCCCCGATGAAGAAACCTTAGTGGAGATTCAGGAGCAAATCCTGATCCACCTGCCCTTTGGCCTGCGTGAATACCTGCTGCAGGTCAGCGATGTGGTCTACGGCCGCCTGGAGCCCGTCACCGCCAGCGATCCGCAATCGCACACCTACCTGCCGGAAGTCGCCGCCACCGCCTGGTCACTCGGCGTGCCACGCGAGTACGTGCCGCTGTGCGAAGACCATGGCAATTACTACGTGGTCGAAGAAGACGGCACCGTGCTGCTGTGGGAAGCCGAAACCGAGGAAATCAACGAAGACGAAACCTGGGAATCGGTCTGGCACTGGGTACGCGATGTTTGGCTGGAGAGCTGAATAATGGGCCAGGGATGGCACACGCCCCAGCAACTCAACACATGAACAGGCGGCAACAGCCTCACACCGCGTATTACCAGCTACTGGGATTGCTGCCTTTCGCCCTGTTTGCCAGCCTATTCGCAGCCTGCACCATCATGCTGATGCTCATCGGTGCGAGCTGGCGCGCCATCGAGTGGTGGCGCGAGGAGCCATCGGCATACCACGCCATGGACAACCGGACTTACACCCGTTGTTTGCGCCGTGTCGATGACTTGTACCAGGCTGCCCGCGAGTCGGTAAGGCTGGAAAATGCTTCCAGCATGGCCAGTGAAAACGCTTATCGCGGCTGGCTGCGACAAGCCCGAGACTTTAAGAAACACTGTGGACCGGAAAACTGGCCGAATCAGGCGGTACCACAGCATCCCGCGGACTGGCTGCCGCATCTGGGCAAACCTAAAGCTGACTGGCCAGCGCAGGTGCCAGACAGCGAATAAACACAACGGCAGGCCACAACCTGCTTCAGGGCAGATAGATCCGGAATACTCCGCCGCCCAGCGGCGCGCCGTTGGCCAGTTCGATATGCCCGCGTAGGCCATTGCGCTCGTGCAGTTCGGCAATCCGACCTGCGAAATAGAGGCCCAGGCCGGTGCTGCCAGTACTGTGCCTGAGACCAAGGACGTAGTTGGACTGCTGGACGAGCATTTCCTCGGGGTAGCCCTGGCCATCGTCGCAGATCGCCAGTACCAGCTGCCCGTTCTCCTCCCAGGCACTGATCAACAGGGCACTGTGGGCGTAGCGGATGGAGTTGGTGATGATGTTGGCGACCACTGAGCCAAGCAGTTCCTGATCAAAGAAACCCATCAAGTCGAAGCTCTCGACCTCGCAACGTGCGCTGATCTGCCGGCTTTGCAGCACCTCGAAATGCCGTGCCAACTGGGCCTGAAGAAAATCGTCGACTTCGTGATAACCGGGGCGCATCGGCAGCTGGTTGACGCCGAGCTTATACAGGCCGAGCAACTGCACCAGCATGCCGTTGAGACGGGCAAACTCGTAATCGATCACCCCTTGCTCGGCAACGGTCTGCTGTTCGGCAGGCAACTGCGCCTGCCACTGCGCGTGGGCACGGGTCAGCATGGCCAGGGAGTTCTTCATGTCATGCACGGTTGAGGCAATCACCAAGGAAAAATCCAGCGCCCCAGGCTCATCACTCATCAGCCGGCTACCCGCTGTTGCAGTTGCAGATAACGGGCATGGCGAGGATCCGTGGTGGGCATTTGGCTGGCTATTGCCAGGCAGTGCCGACATTCGGCCAGCAACTCGGCCGACAGGTTCTGCGCGCCTAACTGCAACAATGACTGCGCAGTGTTGAGGGCAATACTGAGATTTTTGGGCTGCAGGGCAAACGCCTGGCGGAACAGTCGCAGCGCTTCGTCATACTGCTTCTGCTGGTAGCAACGCACACCTTGCCGGTTAAGTTCGACCGCCTCCTTACCACCCGAAAGAATGTCGCTGTTATCGGTTTGCCTCGCCACCCCCTGCATCACCTGCGGGTCGTCGCCGTAGGCTTCAACACAGGTTTTCAGCAGCGTGTCACTCGCCTCGCCCTGACCCAGGGCGCGCAACTGACTGGCAACACTGAGGGCGGCATCGGCGGCAAACAATTGCGGCAAACGGGCCAGTGCAGCAGCAGCCTCGGCAGCCAGTTGCGCGGCCTTCTTGGGCTCACCGGATTTCATCAGGCTACTGGCCATGGCCAGGCGCGAGCGCAGCTGCACATTGGGGTCGCCAGCATAATTTCTGTCCAGCTCGCCGAGGGCTTGGTTGACCTCAATCTGCAGGCGTTTGTCGAGTGTGCCATCGCCAGCCTGTGCAGTGATCGCCTGGGCCAGCCCCAGGTAGTTTTCCGGGCTTTTGAACTTGGAGGTGCGGCCCTGCTCCATGGCCTGGCGATAGGCCTTGCCGGCGCTACCAAAGTCCTGGTTATCAAGGGCCAGCTTGCCCAGTTGCATCTGCCGTCGAATCGCCAGCGGCGCCAGCTTGACCGCATCCTCCAGGACTTGCTGGGCACGCAGACTGTCACCCTGAGCCTGCAGAACAGCGGCCAGGCCGTCATACAGCGATGGCATCATCGGAAACAGTTTGAGCCCCTGTTCGTAGAGACTCTGTGCGCGCGCCAAATCGCCGCGCTTGTGCGCCAGACTGGCCATTGCCACCTGCGCCCAAGGCAAAGGCCGCTCGGCCAAGACGCCATTGAGCAGCTGCTCCAGTTCGTCCAACCGGCCCAATTCACGCAGAGCGGTGGCGTGGTAGCGCTGGCATAGTGGCAGGTAACGCTTGTCCTGTTGACTGAGGACCTTGCAGGCCTCCAGAACAGCGGAGGGGTCCTGCTTATCGAGCCCCTGGAGAATGCCTTTGAGTGCTGTCTTACGCTCAGCCAGCTTATCCAGCCGCTGATCGAGGCTGGCACGGTTGAATGGCTTGGTCAGGTAAGCATCCGGTTCGTGCTCAAGGGCACTGAGCACCATAGCTTGACTGCTTTCGGCAGTGACCATGACAAAGATGCACTGATGGCTGATCAGCCTGCCCGCGATCAACTCCTCCAGCACCTGTTGGCCATTCTTGCCGCCGCCCAGGTTGTAGTCGTGCAGGATGATGTCGTAGCGCTTGTTACGGCACATGCTCAGGGCTTCTTCGCCACGGTCGGCGGTGTCCACATCACGCGCGCCCATGTCACGCAGCATGGATTTCAGCGAGCTGCGGAAGTCGGAAAAATCATCGACGATCAGAATGCGTTTACTGCCGTAATCCAGCATTGCAGAGCCCTTTTACTGACGCCTCAGAATCGCTTCAGTGTATATGGGTGCAGGCGATCCCGCCCATGCTGTCCATGCGCAGAGAACTGAATTGTGCTGAGCTGGGGCGTGTGGCCCTGCTGAAAGCGCTGTCGACGCGGCCTGGTGGGGCCAGTCAACTGCCGAGCATCAACTCCAGTCATCTACCTCTACAGCCAGCGTTTCTGGCTGCTCGAGAAGCACCTGAGGCTCTGGCAGTAATAGAGGCTGCGCCGATTCAAGGGTTGGCGACGGCCACTCTGCCTCCGGCACCACCTGCGGCTGCTCCGGCGGGGCAATGACCTGCCCGGCAATTTCATTGTAATCCGGCACAACTATGCCCGGTTCTGGCGGCGTGATTACACGCCCGGCAATTTCGTTGTAATCCGGCACAACTATGGCTCCTGGCGGCGTGACTACACGCTCGGCAATTTCGTTGTAATCCGGCACAACTATGGCTCCTGGCGGCGTGACTACACGCCCGGCAATTTCGTTGTAATCCGGCACAACTATGGCTCCTGGCGGCGTGACTACACGCCCGGCAATTTCGTTGTAATCCGGCACAACTATGGCTCCTGGCGGCGTGACTACACGCCCGGCAATTTCGTTGTAATCCGGCACAACTATGGCTCCTGGCGGCGTGACTTGTGGTCGCAGCACTTGCGGTGGCTGCACCTGTGGCCGTGGCGGCGGAGCAGGTTTACGCCCGGCCAGTCCCGCTTGGTAGCCTTGCAGATAGCTCTGCACGGCGACAGTGCGCTGCTGAACAGGGCAGAAGGCGTTGAACCAGTTGCTGTCCTGCGCTGTGCCCATGGCACTATCACGCAGGCCGCGCTGGTGGGCAAAGCCTGCTTGGCAATCGCGCGCCACTTGCTCGTTGTGTATTTGCTGCAACTCTGCGCAGCCACTGAGTAAGCCCAGCGTGCAGCCAAGCAAAATAGCTCTGTTCATTGTCTGTACTCATCACGCTATGGTGGCGTGGCTATCGGAATGGACGAACAGCCTAAACCGGTATTACTGAACCAACGCTGAACAGCCAAACCAAAACATCAGCCCTGTACGTGCAGCAGACAGCCCAAAAATTACTTGCAGGCAGCGCAGTACCCCACCTCAAGCACAGTACCGGTAACACCGGTATGAGCCTGTGCTGTGCCGGGCGCATCGCCAAACGGCATCAACGCAATGCTGTGCATGGCCATCTCGAACCGGCGCATGGTGCTCTGCTGGGGGGAGGAGTGTTTCGGATTGGCTATGCCCCAGCTACCCGCTGCAGAAACCTTTTATAGGGTGGTTAGCGGCGCTGAGGGTGATTCTGGCGGGGAATCACGTATTTCGAGCATCGCGTAATCCACCCGTTACCGCTCTTTAATGCCCCTTAAAAAGCTGTTTGGGACGACAAGTACATCGCCTTCGGATTTATCTGCCTTGAAGCGACTGCGGCCCTGCGTCGTGTTAACGCCGCAGGGCCGTATTGTCGATCGTGAAAAATTCGTGGCTTTCCAGCCAGCCGGCGCGCACCCAGTGCCAGACCGACTCCTGGGTTTCGTCTTCGTTGCTTTCAGTTGTCGGCTACCGTATTGCCCGCGCTTCAGCATCCAGTCAACGCTGACCCTGCTCAAGATCGAGCAAATTGAGGAGAAAACGCGCGAAATATAGGAGATCCTGCTCCATCGCCTGACGTGCGGCCTTGGCATCGCCGGCTTCGATAGCGGTAAAGGCATCTTCGTGAAAATCGTTCAAGCGCAGCGATAAATCTGCACCGGTAAACAGACGGTTGAAGAAGGGGCCGACCTGCAGCCACAGCGATTCAATGCTGCGCAGGAGCACCGGGTTACCGCAGGCGCTGTAGAGGCGCAGATGAAACTGGCTGTTGGCATCCAGATAGGCATGGATATGGCGCTGCTCGATAGCCTGGTCCATACGCGCCACGCAACCACGCAGTTCGGCCAAATCGGCAGGCGTCAGACGCGGAGTGGCCAACTCCACGGCCAAACCTTCAAGGCCCAGGCGAACCTGAAAGATATGCTCATAGCGTTCGCGAGTCATCGGCGGCACGCGCACCGAGCGCTGTGGCTCGCCCTCCAGCGCGCCCTCGGCAACCAACCGCTGCAGCGCGGCCCGCACCGGCATCGGGCTGGTGCCCCACTCGGCGGCCAGGTCACGGATTTTCAGGCGCTCGCCGGGCTGAAAGCGGCCAACCAGCATGCCTTCACGAATACGTTGGTAAAGGTGTTCCTGCAGATTATCGGCCATGGTTCAGCGGCGTCCTTGTACCGGCGGCGCGGGGAGTTGGGCGAGGGTCAGCGAGCAGTTGTGCATGAAGTTCTCCGATGTTTAGAAAATGGTCTGAGTGGCTCTGCTAGAGGCTGGCTAGGCGCAGGGGTGCTTGAAAAGCGGAGTTGACTGCAGTCAATGAGCATTTTCAAGTATCCCTGCAACAACGCCTGACCGACGCAGAGGCGCTCACGGGGCCTTGTTCTCAATCAGGCAGTTACCGCCATCCACAACCAGCACCTCGCCGGTGATATAGCTGGCCTCAGGCGAGGCGAGAAAGGCGACGGCAGCAGCGACTTCTTCCGGTCGCCCGGCGCGACGCATCGGCGTGTAAGCAGCCGCGTGGCGTTCTTCTTCGGTGCTGGAACCGGTGGCGATCCACCCCGGCGCCACGCTGTTAACCGTAATGCCCTGCTTGGCTACCTCCAGCGCCAGCCCCATGGACAGGCCAAGCATACCGGCCTTGGCCGCGCTGTAGGCGGATTCACCGGGGTTGCTGCCACGGGTGCCGGTGGTTGAGCTGATATTGACGATACGGCCATAGCCGCGTGTGCGCATGCCCGGCAGCACGGCGCGGGTGAGCAAGAATGCCGTGCCGAGGTTACGCGCGATGGACAGATTCCAGGTCGCCAGGTCCATGTCCGCCAGCTCGGCAAACGGCTCGGGGCTGCCTTGCATGGCCATGCCGGCGTTGTTCACCAGAATGTCGATCTGGCCCCACTGCGCCTGCGCCCAGGCGAGTAATTCACCGACCTGCTGCTCATCGGTGAGGTCAGCAGCGCGGCCGCGTGCTTCAATACCTTCGGCACACAGCTCAGCGGCACGCTGTTCAACGCGGGCGCTGCTGGCGGTGAGCAGCACGCGCGCACCTTGCTGACCCAAGCGGCGGGCGATGGCCAGACCGATACCCGACTCACTGCCTGCGCCACTGATTAACGCAACGTGCTGTTGGAAGACCATTCCATAACATCCTGTGATCACAAATATGGCGTTAATCTAGCAATAAAGCCGAATCAAACCAATGCTTGAGTTTTCTGTGATCACAAAATAGCATGTGCAGATATTCGAACGAGGTGTTCAACATGACTGCCAGTGGTATCCACCCATCCGCCGTAGAAACCTTCGCCCAGCGTGAGCGTGAGCGCTTTATCGCGCGCAACCCGAAATCCGTGGCCCTGGCCGAGCGTGCGCGTCACTCGCTTTACGGCGGCGTGCCAATGCACTGGATGGCCGACTGGTCGACCCCGGTGCCGCTGTTTGTCGAGCGGGCCAAGGGCGCGCGCTTCTATGACGTGGACGGTCATGAGTACATCGATTTCTGTCTGGGCGACACCGGCACCATGTTCGGCCACTCCCCGGACCCGATCGCCAAGGCCATCGCCGAACAGGGCAACAACGGCCTGACCACCATGCTGCCGGGCGAAGACGCCGTGGTCTGCGGCGAACTGCTGGCCGCACGCTTCGGCCTGCCGTTCTGGCAGGTCACCGCCACCGCCACGGATTCGAACCGCTACGTGCTGCGCTGGGCCCGTGCGATCACCCAACGCAAAACCCTGCTGGTGTTCGATGGCTGCTACCACGGCACGGTGGACGATGTGATGGTGCGCTGCATCGACGGCGAAACCGTGCCGCGCTCCGGCCTGGTCGGCCAGGCCTACGACCTGACTGAGTACAGCCGCTCGATCCCGTTCAATGACGTGGCGGCGCTGGAAGCGGCGCTGGCGAAAGGCGACGTCTGCGCCCTGCTCTGCGAGCCGGCGATGACCAACATCGGCATGGTCCTGCCCGAGCCGGGCTTTATGCAAAAGTGCCGCGAGCTGACGCAACAATACGGCGCGCTGCTGATCATCGACGAGACCCACACCATCTCCACCGATATGGGTGGCTGCACTAAATTATGGGACCTCGACCCGGACTTCTTCGTGGTCGGCAAGCCGATTGCCGGCGGCGTGCCGTGCGGCATCTTCGGCTGCAGCGCGGCGATGGCCGAGGCCATGACCGCTGCGCGCAAACGTGCCAGCGAAGGCAGCCATGGCCACGGTCACAGCGGCATGGGCACCACGCTGTCGGCCAACGCCCTGGCCATGCATTGCATGCGCGCCAACCTGGAACAGGTGATGACACCCGCCGCCTACGCGCACATGCTGCCGCTGGCCAAGCGTCTGGCCGATGGCTTCCGCAGCCTGATCAGCAAGCACGACCTCAAGTGGTCGGTGACCGAGCTGGGCGCGCGCAGTGAGTTCCAGTTCTGCCCGGTGTCACCGAAGACCGGCGCCGAAGCCGAAGCGGCATTCCACGACGAACTGCAGATGGCCCTGCACCTGTACCTGATCAACCGCGGCATCCTGATCACCCCGTTCCACAACATGACCCTGTGCTGCCCGAGCACATCGGCTGATGATGTGGACAAACTGATCGCCATGCTCGACCAGGCCCTGACCGAGCTGCTGGCCATCCCCGGTGCACGCGAGTAAGACCGCCTACTTCGTAGGGTGGATGACGCTCTTTTCATCCACCGGCAGGCCGCACCGATAACCGATTCCCACGGTGGATGGATAAAGCGTCATCCACCCTACAGAGACCGCCGCCATGCAATTCGCCAACCCCCAGGAAGCCCGTGATTTCCTCGCCAATCACCCCGAAGTGCGCAGCATCGAGTTGATGCTGATCGACGCCAACGGCATCCCACGCGGCAAGCTGCTGCACCGCGACGAGCTGCTGGCCATCTACGAGAACGGCCGGCCGCTGCCCAGCTCGATCCTGGCGCTGACCATCCAGGGCGAGGACGTGGAAGAAAGCGGCCTGGTCTGGGAAGTCGCCGACGCCGACTGCTGGACCTACCCGCTGCCCGGCAGCCTGACCCTGCAACCCTGGCGCGCCACGCCCACCGGGCAGCTGCAGGTGAGCATGCACCCGACTCAGGGCATGCCCGCTGCCCCGGCCGACCCACGCCATGTACTGGTACGCGCCATCGACCGGCTCAAGGCCGACGGTTACCACCCGGTGATGGCGGTGGAGCTGGAGTTCTACCTGCTGGATAAACAGCGCGACGCCAACGGCCGTCCGCAACCGGCGCTGCAAACCAATGGCGTGCGCCCGCAAGCGCCGCAGGTGTACGGCGTCTATGAATTGGAGCAGTTGCAGCCGTTCCTCGATGACCTCTACGCCGCCTGTGAAGTACAGGGCTTGCCCGTGCGTACGGCGATTTCTGAGTACGCACCCGGCCAGGTCGAACTGACCCTGGAGCACCGCTTCGACGCGCTGCAGGCCATTGATGAAGGCGTGCGCTACAAGCGTCTGGTCAAGGGCGTGGCCAACAAACACGGGCTGCAGGCCTGCTTTATGGCCAAGCCGTTTGGCGACTTGGCCGGCAGCGGCATGCACATGCATGTCAGCCTGGCGGATGAAAACGGCAACAACCTGATGGCATCCGAAGACCCGCACGGCACACCGCTGCTCAAGCACGCCATCGGCGGCATGATGGCCACGCTGAATGATGCACTGGCGATCTTCTGCCCCAACGCCAACTCGTTCCGCCGCTTCCAGGCCAACAGCTACGCGCCGCTGGCCAAGAGCTGGGGCGTGAACAACCGCACCGTGTCGTTCCGCGTACCGGGCGGCCCGGCCAAGAGCCGGCATGTCGAGCACCGCATCTGCGGCGCCGATGCCAACCCCTATCTCGCGGCGGCGGCGATCCTGGCCGGTATTCATCACGGCATCAACAACCAGATCGATCCGGGCGAAGAAATCATCGGCAACGGCTACGAGCAGGCCCGCGAAACCCTGCCAACCGACTGGCTGACCGCCCTGCGCGCGCTGGAGAACTCCGCCTGGGCCAAGGAAGCCTTGGGCGAGGACTTCCTCACGGTGTTCCTGGCGATCAAGTGGGCCGAATTCCGCCAGTTTATGGGCGAAGTCGGTGAGCAGGACTGGCGCTGGTACCTGACCCACGCCTGACGGTTGAAGCAGCACCAGCTACGCTGTACAGACCCTGAGCACCCTGGAGTGGCTCATGCGCCTCTGCATTATCCTGGCCTGCTGGCTGTACAGCGCCCTCATTACCGCCGCCCCCCTGCGCGTGGGGCTGGAAAAACACGACTACTACCCCTACTTCAAAGCCGTAGAGGGCCAGGCATTCGAAGGCTACTGCATCGCATTGCTGCAGGCCTTTGCCAAGCATCAGGGGCTGCAACTGGAGCTGCGCCCGCAACCGGTCAATCGCCTATACCGCAACATGCTGGGCGAACATAGCCTTGATCTGCTGTTTCCCGATAACCCTGCCTGGTCACGCCAGGCCCGCGATGGACAACCGCTGTACTACAGCCAGGCGGTCGTCGAGATCGTTGATGCCACCCTGGTACGCCGCGAGCACCTGGGTCAGGGGCTGCAGGCGATCAAACGGATTGGCATTGTGCGCGGCTTCACTGCCGAAGCCTGGCAGACGCAACTGCCCAAGTACGCCATCGAACTGATCGAGGTGCAGGACATTCAGAGCATGATCCGCATGCTTGAGCGGGGCCGGCTGGATGCCCTGTATGCCAACCCGAAGGTGGTCGAGCACCACATGCAGCTGCTCGACATTCCACCGGCGTCGATCCAGCAAGACCCGCAGCTGCCCCAGATCACCACACACTTTCATCTGAGCAGTTACCAACACCCGGAGCTGATCAAGGACTTTGATCGCTTCCTGACAGAGCAAGCCCCCCAGCTGAAACAACTGCAACAACGGTTCAATCTGCCCTGATCCTCAGGCTAGAGCACTCAGCACCTGATAGGGTTGCACCATTACTTCGCACAGAGCCGCTTCATGGAACCTGGAACCGCACAACTGACGATGACTGTTCTGATGACTCCGGACATGGCCAACTTCTCCGGCAACGTGCATGGCGGCACCCTGCTCAAATACCTTGATGAAGTCGCCTATGCCTGTGCCAGCCGTTTTGCCGGACGCTATGTGGTCACGTTGTCGGTGGATCAGGTGATCTTTCGCGAGCCCATTCATGTCGGTGAGCTGGTGACCTTTCTGGCTTCGGTCAATTACGCCGGGCGCACGTCAATGGAGGTCGGCATCAAAGTGATCACGGAAAATATTCGCGAACGTTCGGTGCGCCATACCAACAGCTGCTTTTTCACCATGGTGGCCGTCGATGAACAGGGCAAACCGGCCGTCGTACCCGCGCTCGAACCGACCACCAGCGACGCCCAACGCCGCCAGCGCCAGGCTCTGCAACGCCGGCAGATCCGCCAAGAACTGCAGCAGCGCTACCAGGCGCTGAACGAAGAAAAAAACTGAGCGAGCAAACATCCACCCACGCCCCCGGCACAATCGCGCCCAGCGCATAACACCGAGTAAGGCCATGGAAAGCCTGTATTTTTCCCCCATGCTGCTGGGCCTGAACCTGATGCTGGCGAGCGCCATTGCCTGCAGCGGGCTCTGGTATTTCTCCCGCCCCTACCGGGGCCCCGGTTTGTGGATGCTGGGCAGCTGGACCCTGATCATCGGCATCCTGCTGTTCATGGGTTTTATGGCCAGTGGCAGCAAACTGCTGAATATTCTCGGCAACGCCCTGCAACTGGCCGGCGAGGCGATCATCCTGCTCGGCGTGTTTCGCTTTCTCGGCCTGCCGCTGCCTTGGTGGACCGTCCCCGCCAGCGCCGGGTTGATGAGCCTGGTCCTGAGCTGGCACTGGTGGCGCAGCCCCATCAACTCGGAATACCTCATCGCGCTGTACGCCGCCATTGGCGGCCTGCTGCCCCTGCAAGCCTGCTGGGCGCTGTGGCGTGCGCCCAGCGAGGTGGAACTGCGCGGCGTCTGCCGGTTTGTCGCCATCGCCTTGCTGGGTTATGCCCTGGTCACCTTGGTGCGCGGCGTGATTGGCCTGCACGATGGCCTGCAAGGCATCGTCCACGAGGATGTCACACGCTCGGTGAGCTACCTGCTGCCCTACAACTTCGGCATTCCCCTGTGGCTTGTGGCCCTGGTCGGCCTGGTGCTGCTGACCATGCGCCGCATCCTCGCCGACAGCCAGCACAACGCCCAGCAGGCGGCTGCCAACGTCGAGCGCTTCGAACGCCTGATGAGCGTGAGCAACGCCGGGGTGATGGTGCTCGACGGCGGACGCATCATCGACAGCAACCCCAAGCTGGAACAGCTGTTTGCGCAAACCCGCGAACAGCTGCTCGGCCAACCGCTGTCCCGACTCTTCGACAGCAGCAGCCAACAGACGCTTAGCGAACTGCTGCAACAGGCCGATGGCCGCTCCCATGACCTGCTCGCACAACGCGCTGACGGCCAGCCATTCGCCGCCGAGCTGAGCATCGCGCGCCTGGCCGAAGCGCAGCAGCAGGTCGCCGAGATCCGCGATGTCAGTCAGCGCAAGGCCCTGGAAGAACAGCTGCGCCAACTCGCCACCACCGACCCGCTGACCAGCGCCCTGAACCGCCGCGCCTTCCAGCAACGTGCCGAACACGAGCTGAGCCGTAATCAACGCCAAGGCACCCCGCTGTGCTTGGCGATGCTCGACCTCGATCACTTCAAACGGGTCAACGACCAGTACGGCCATGCCGTCGGCGATCAGGTGCTGATGGCGTTCAGCGAACTGTGCCAGCAGCAGGCGCGCAGCACCGACCTGTTCGCCCGCTTCGGCGGTGAAGAATTCGTTATTCTCCTGCCCGACAGCGACCTCAACGCTGCGCAACAGCGCCTGGAACGGCTACGCAATGCCCTGCACACGCAGCCCCTCGCCACTGTCCAGGGCCCGCTGCACATCACCGTCAGCATCGGCCTGACCTGCGCCCGTCCCGGCGACAGCCTGCAACAGCTGCTGCAACGCGCGGACACCCAGCTGTACAACGCCAAAGCGCAGGGGCGAAACCGTATCTGCTTGGATGCGTAAGCGAACGGCAGGCTCTGTTAAGCTCAGCCTCCTGCCGCCGGAGCCGCCATGATCGACCTCTTCGATGTATTTCTGCTGATGCTGTTCGCCACCGCGTGCGCCTGGCTGTGGCATGCCCATGGTCTGCGTGAGCACGCACTGGGGTTGGTGAAACAACATTGCGCCAAATCCGACATCGAATTGCTGGATGAGAATGTCGCCCTGCGACGGCTCGCCCTGTTACCCGATGCACGCGGGCGCAAGCGCCTGGCGCGGGTGTATGGCTTCGAATTCACCGTCACCGGCGAGCAGCGGCATGTCGGCAGCATCACCCTGTTTGGCAAACAGCTGGGGCGTATCGAACTGGCGCCGCACCCTTTCCGTGAACCGCCGGCACCCAGCGCTCAGGTGATTGAGATGCAGCAGTGGCGCAGTCAGCGTCAGGATTCGGATAACAGCACGCCGCATTAAGGCCGACTAGTTAAAATCCCGATCAGCCAGAAAGGCCAAGATCTGCTGCCATTCGGCGCGGCAGCCGTGGGTCATCGGCCGGCACAACACGCGGCATTTCAACCGATGCCAACGCCCGCCCAACTGATTGCGCCGGCAACCCGCAAACAGCCATTGCGGCTCGAACCCCTCCCACACCCCGGCGACGGCCCAGTGGTTAAGCCAGACCTGCGGCGCCACCTCATACGCGTAGATCTGCTGCAATTCAGCCAGGCTCAAACCACTGGCGCGCAGCCGCGTGGCGATAGATCGGAGCGCGGGCTGGTCCAGTTCAGTGTCCAGCCACAGCTCGGAGAGCGCCAGCCAGAGATCCTCGCGGCTGCTCATCGGGCTTAGTCGCGCTGCAACAGAAAGTGCGCCACCCGTGCGGCGCTGTCGGCCGGATGCTCCTGCATAAAGCAGTGCCCGCCTGGCACCACATGAGCGCTGACCTGGGCATTACTGGCACACCAGCGCGCCACCGACTTGGCGACAAAGGGGTAACTGCGCTGCCCATAAAGCACCTGGGTAGGCGTCGTCACCCTGGCCAGCGACGGCCATAGACGCTTGGGAAAAGAGCTGAAGATGTCTGCTTCGCGGCTCGGCCGGCAGCGCAGTTCGGCGCCCTTGTCGCTGTCTTTCAAGGCATGCTGGATATAGGCGGTAAATGCTTCTTCGCTCCAGCCCCGAAACATCCCATGCCCCTGCAGCGCGGTATGCGCAGCGGCGCGGTCCGGCCAACTGCTGCGGCGCTTGAGCGCCTTGCTGGCCAGGGTGCTGCGCCGGCTTAATCCCACCACCTCGGACAACGCCATCACGCCGATCATTGCCGGGCTGAACAACACCGGATCGAGCAAAACCGCACGCTGGAATAACGCCGGATGACGCGCCAGGATCAAGCTCGTCAGTACCCCACCAAAACTGTGACCCAGCGCATAGGCCGGGGCAGCGGCAAAGCACCCACGACCGGCGGTAAACGCTTCAACTGCCAACTCGGCGCTGCGGTTCCAGCCGTGGAAGCGCCCACCATGATCACTCTCACCATGTCCCTGCACATCGCACAGCCAGAGGTCAAAATCCTCGGCCAACAGCGCCAGCAGCGGTGTTTAAACCCGCCCGCAATAGCCGTTGCCATGCAGAAAATGCAGCACGGGCTTGCCCGAAGGCGGCGTATGCCAGCCGCGCAGGGTAAAACCGGCGCTGCTGTCGTGGGACCAGGGTTGAAGGTGCATGGGCATGCCTTGCATGATCTTGTTGATGGGCGTTATCCGCATCGCCATAGGACTCGTCAGTCCTATCTGACTCCGGCATGCTGGCCGCAGAACTATCAGGGAGGACGTCAGGGTGTTTGTTTTACTGGAATCCAGCCACGCAGGCTTTATCGAGCACCTGCAAGCACAACTCAGCAGCGCCGGCATCGACTGCCATGTACTGGCTATGGGACGCGCCGCTGACAACGAACAGCACTTTGCTATTCGTCTGCCGCTTTACAGTCAGATGAGCAGGGCTCGGCACCTGCTGTACCGCGACAGGCTATTTGCCCTGCGCATCGACCCGGTATTCAAGCCCGAGTGGCAAGCACTGCGCGAAGCCCCCAAACAGCAGGTGCTGCAGTGGCTCACCTCACCCCTGGCTTTGCGTATCAGCGCCCTGGCCGTGCTGATTCTGCTGTTCGGCAGCCTGGCCGAAATGCTCTGGCGCTGATACACAGGCAGCCAGCCCAGCCTGCAAGGCGGGCACGTCCTGCGCGTCGCTGAAGATCAGCTCCAGCCGCGAGTCCTTGCGCCATTCGCTGGGTTGCCACTGCAGCGGCTGGCCGTTGAGGGCATTGGCGGACTGCCAGCCGGCGTTGGTGTAAAGCACCAGCTTGGCGCGACGCCAGGGCAAGCTGCTCAGCCATTGCTGCACCTGCACCGGCGCAAAGTGCTGGCTGGGGTGCCAGCGCCAGCCAATGCTCCAGCCTTCGGCCTGTTGCTGAATCTGGCAGATTGGCTCACTCACGCTGCGCCACAGTTGCGCTAAGGGCGCAGCAGTGTTGGGCAGGCTCAGTGCACTGTCGCCTTCTGTGGCCTGCGCGGCAAAACCGGGCAATTGTGCCAGCGGCAGCGCGCCCTGTTCTGTCCAATACAGCGGTCTTTCGCCCAGTTGCGCCTGAATGCGCGCCCTGGTTGCTTCATCCAGCCCTTCGGCCTTGTTCAGCAGTAACAAACCGGCGCGGTTAAGCGTCGCCTGCTGGCTATCGGGCAGCGCTTCACCCGCAGCAAGGGCCTGAGCATCCAGCACCAGTAACGGCTCCTGCACCGCCAACACACCCGCCCAGGGCGCAGCCTGCAGTTGTTGCAGCAATTGCAGCGGATGACCGAGGCCAGACGGTTCGATCAGCAGGCGATGCGGTTTGGCCTGACGCAGCAGGCGACTGAGACCCACCTGAAACGGCACGCCGTTCACGCAGCACACACAGCCGCCCGCCACTTCACCCAAGGCGATGCCGTCGTCATAGGTGGTTAACAAGGCGGCGTCCAGACCGATCAGGCCAAACTCATTGATCAGCACGGCCCAGCGTTCATGCGCCGGGCGCTGCGCCAGCAGATGACGGATCAGGCTGGTTTTACCGGCACCGAGCGGCCCGGCAATCACATGGGTAGGGATATTCTTCAGCATGGGCCTATGGTGCGGGTTTGCCTGCCAGGAGAGAACCCCGAGCATGGCGCAGACTGAATAAAAGCTGCGTGCTAGAGTTTGCAGCCCATTTTTGACATGCCATTAACCTGCGCCTGCAAGGTTCGCCTGTTTTTGGTCATTGTCCTTTTATCGAGGCTTCTAACGATGCGTGGCGCTCTACTGCTTGGCTTGTATCTGGTGTCCGGCCTGGCCTGGGGTGAAGCCTGCGTGGTGCACAGTCAGGCCGAGCGTCTGGATGTGAAGGTGTGTCAGCAGAACCGCAGCATCCCGCCCACCCTGTTCCGCACCGGCTTCTGCCAACCGCAGTTGCAGGGGCAGAAGGTCGAGGTGGAGTTTGTCGAGCAATGCCCCACCGGCGCCTTTGGCGTGTGCCGCAATGCCACCGTCGGTGGTACACCGTATAAGCAGGATGTGCACTATTACGGCATTGCCAGCGATACGGCTTACCTCAAGCCGTTCTGCGAGAAGCAGAGCAAAGGCGTGTGGATGGCGTACTAGACGGCTGTCAAACCCCGGTTAAGCCATACCGTCGCGGCTAAAGCCCCTCCCACAAGACACAACACACTAGCGTGTCTCGACAGCCATGCCTGACAAGCACCGTCATCAAGGCGTAACCCGGCCTGTGTTCTAGTGGCTGTGGGTACCTCACCCCTCCTGCCGGATCACGCGCCGGCAGGTTCTTCTGGTGCTTCGGGCTGCTTTAACCGCAGCCTATTTTTTTGCCTACATTCAGACCAGCCAATCCAGGGTCAACAGTAACCGCCGCTCACCGGCAGGCGGTTGCGGCGAGCGGTGAATCAACCCGCCACCCTCGTTGCCGATCCATTTCTCGCCCTTGGCCAACAGCACATGCCCGGTCTCAGCGCGCTGGATCAGGGCCGGATCGCTGGGCTCAGCGGCGGGGTCGCCCAAGCGGCGGCGCGCCATCACGCCTTCCTCCAGCCACTCGCTGCCGACCCCGGCGTAGCTGGTAATCAGCCGCACCGGCACGTGATCAACGTGAAAACGCGGGCACATGGCCTTGTCGAGAATACGCAGGCGCAGGCCGATGCGTTTGGCGTCGAACAGGCAGGCAAAGGCGCTGACCAGCCAGCTGACGTCCTGCAAAAAGGCCGTCTGCCCCGGCAGATCGCTGTAGGCATCGACCAGGCCGCTCAGGTTGGGCTCGCTCTCCGGGCTGGCCAATTCCAGCACGATGGATTGCCCCAACGGCTCGCCCTGAACCAACAGGGCGTTGGCGAAATCGCTGATCTGCGCGGGCAACTGACGTTGCCAAAGCGCCAGGTTGATGTGATCACGCAGCACCTCGCCAAACACATCAATCTGCTCGCTGGCGATCTGCTGCACAGGTTGACGCAAAACCGGCGCAAGCATCAGGCGGCCTCCTCGTGCCAAGGGCCGAACGGGTCCGGCAGCGCCGACCAGGCGTCCACGCCCTGGGCCATTTCGGCGTCGCTCAGCAGGCAGGCGTCCAGCTCGGCGGTCAGTTGCGCAAAGTTGATGTTCTGCCCGATGAACACCAGTTCCTGGCGGCAATCGCCACTCTGCGCTTGCCAGTTTTTCATGATTGCCTGCAGCCCTTCGTCGTCGGTCGGCCACTGCGCCTTGGGCACAAACCGCCACCAGCGCCCGGCAAACCCATGGCGCATCAGGCCGCCGGCCTGCGACCAGCTGCCGGCTTCCTGGTACTTGCTGGCCAACCAGAAGAAGCCCTTGCTGCGCAGCAGGCGGCCGTTGGTCCACTCGCGGTTGATGAAGGTGAAGAAGCGCTCCGGGTGGAACGGCCGCCGCGCGCGGTACGCCGTGGAGGCGATGCCGTATTCCTCGGTTTCCGGAATGTGCTCACCGCGCAGCTCTTTGAGCCAGCCCGGCGCTTGGGCCGCACGCTCGAAATTGAAACGGCCGGTGTTGAGGATTGTGTTAAGCGGCACCGCGCCCATGGCCATGGGGATGATCTCGGCGTGGGTGTTGAGCCCCTTGAGGATGGCCATCAGCTCTTCGCGCTCGTGGCTGCTGATCAGGTCGATCTTGCTGATCAGCAGCACATCGGCGAATTCCACCTGCTCGATCAGCAGGTCGGTGATCGAGCGCTCGTCGTCCTCGCCGAGGGTTTCGCCCCGGCTGGCCAGGCTCTCGGCCTCGTGGAAATCGCGCAGGAAATTCACCCCGTCGACCACGGTGACCATGGTGTCCAGGCGGGCCAGATCGGCCAGGCTCTGGCCGTCTTCGCCGCGGAAGGTGAACGTCTCGGCCACCGGCAGCGGCTCGCTGATCCCGGTGGACTCGATCAACAAATAGTCGAACCGGCCATCACGGGCCAGGCGGCCGACTTCTTCCAGCAGGTCTTCGCGCAGGGTGCAGCAGATGCAGCCGTTGCTCATTTCCACGAGCTTTTCTTCGGCACGGTTCAGGCTGACATCGCGCTGAACTTCGCTGCCATCGATGTTGATTTCGCTCATATCGTTGACGATCACCGCCACTTTCAAACCCTGACGGTTTTTCAGGATGGCGTTGAGCAGGGTGCTTTTACCGGCACCAAGAAAGCCGGACAGCACGGTTACAGGTAGGCGTTCTGGGGTCATGGGTGTCGTCCTCATTCAGTCACGGTCACGCTGGTGTTTTTCGCGCTGTTCTTCGCGCTCTTTGGCTTCGATGCACAGGCTGGCGGTGGGGCGCAGCAACAGGCGTTTAAGGCCGATGGGCTCGCCGGTTTCCCGGCACCAGCCGTACTCGCCACGTGCCAGGCGGGCGAGGGCCTCGTCGATCTTGTCGAGCAGCTTTTTTTCGCGCTCCAGCAGGCGCAGTTGCCATTGCCGCTGCTCCTCAGCGCTGCCGATGTCGGCCGGGTCGCTGCTGGTTTCCCGCTCGCACAACCCTTCAAATTCGTCGGCAATCCGTGCCTGCAACTCGCTGCGCTGCTGCAACAGCAATGCGCGGAAGAACCGCTGCTGCGCGTCGTTCATGTAGTCATCGGCCGGCTGGGCCAGCAGTTGTTCTTGGCTAATCAGGGTCGTGCTCATGATGCGAATTCACTGGTATGCGGCCTCAATTGTTATAACATAACATTTATCACCCGCCACCACCTCGGATTTTCTGATGAATGCACTCACCCTGCCGGATATCGCCAGCCAGGCCAGCCACCATGCACAGCGCCTGGACTGGGTGGGCATGGGCGACATTGCCCTGCCTGTGTGGCTGGCCGACCAGCGCATCAATGCCCGTGCCAGCGCTGGCGTCAGCCTGGATGACGGCAGCGCCCGTGGCATTCATATGTCGCGGTTGTACTTGGCGCTGCATGCGTTGGAAGCGCAACCCCTGACCCCGGCCGTGCTGCAACAGTTGCTCAATAATTTTTTGCACAGCCACGAAGGCCTGTCGCAAGAAGCCAACGTGACCCTCAAAGGCGATGCCTTGTTGAGTCGTCCGGCGCTGGTCAGCCCATTGTCCGGATGGAAGTCCTACCCCTTCGAAGTGCGCGCACACCAGGATTCATGGGGGTTTCACGTGGAACTACAGGTGCAGGTGGCCTATTCCTCGACATGCCCCTGCTCAGCCGCGCTGGCCCGCCAGTTGATTCAGCAGCAGTTCGCTCACGACTTCGCCAACCAGCCGATCAGCCATGAACAAGTGCTGGCATGGCTCGGCTCACCTCACGGCATCGTCGCCACGCCACACAGCCAGCGCAGCTACGCCACCTTGCAGGTGCGCTTGCAGACCGACAGCACGCAGCTGCCGCTGGTGGAGCTGATCGACGCCGCCGAACAGGCCCTCGGCACCGCCGTACAGACGGCGGTAAAGCGCGCCGATGAACAAGCCTTCGCCCTGGCCAACGGGCAAAACCTGATGTTCTGCGAAGACGCTGCCCGCCGCCTGCACAGCGCCCTGCGCGAACAACCGGCCTTCAGCGCCTTTCACTTGCGCGTGGTACACGCGGAAAGCCTGCACGCCCACGATGCGGTTGCCGTCAGCCGTTGGAACTGGAGCCCGGCATGATCCACTGCCACAACCTGCAATGGGGCCCTGCGGGTCAACCGCTGACTCCGCCGCTTAATCTGCACCTGACCCGTGCCAGCCTGACCGGGGTAATCGGCAGCAATGGCTGTGGCAAAAGCAGCCTGCTCAAGGTCATCGCCGGCATCGTTCAGCCCTCGCGCGGGCAGGTCGAACTGGCCGTGCCGCGCCTGGGTGGCGTGGCCTATCTGGTGCAGCAGCAGGCACTGGACCGGCAATTCCCGATCACCCTGCAGGAGCTGGTCAGCGCCGGTTTATGGCGCAGCCGCCTGAGTCGCCCGCAACGTCAGGCGCGGTTGGAGCAGGCTTTGGCCGACTGGGGCCTGAGCGAGTTAAACCAACACAGCCTGCACGCGTTGTCCGGCGGTGAATTGCAGCGCGCCCTGCTCGCACGCCTGAGCCTGACCGATGCGCAGGTGCTGTTGCTCGACGAGCCAGAGGCCGCGTTAGATGAACACGGCCTGGCCCTGCTCTGGCAGCACATCGCCCGCTGGCAGGCAGAGGGCCGCACGCAAATGGTCGTAAGCCATTCACTGAGCCATATGAGCCAGCACCTGGACAACGCCCTGCTGGTGTCGCGCAGCGGCTGCATCTTCGCGCCGATTCGCGAGCTGATGGGCCAACGCTCGCCACTGGAGCATGTGGCGTGAGTCTGGAACTGCTGTGGACGCCCTTTATCGAATTCGCCTTTATGCGCCGCGCGTTGCTGGGCGGCGTGGCGCTGGCGATCAGTGCCGCGCCACTGGGGGTGTTTCTGGTGTTGCGGCGCTTGAGCCTGATGGGCGATGCGATTGCCCACGGCATCTTGCCCGGCGCGGCGCTGGGCTTCTGGCTGTTCGGCCTGAGCCTGCCGGCCTTGACGCTTGGCGGGCTGGTCGCCGGCCTTGGCATGGCCGGAATCGCCGCTTGGGTGACGCGGCGTACCGGCCTGCGTGAAGACGCCAGCCTGGCCGCCATTTACCCGATTTCGCTGGCCAGCGGCGTGTTGCTGCTGGGCCTGGCCGGGAACAAGCTCGACCTGCTGCACCTGCTGTTCGGCTCGGTGCTGGCCGTGGATCCGCCCACCCTGAACGGCATGCTACTGGTGTCCATCGGCAGCTTGTTGCTGCTCGCCCTGATATACCGTTGGCTGCTGATGGACAGCCTCGACCCGCTGTTTCTCGGCGGCGTCAGCCGCTTCGGGCCGCTGGCTTACGGGCTGTTTCTGGGCTTGGTGGTGCTCAATTTAATGGTCGGTTTTCAGGCCATCGGCGCGCTGATGGTCGTCGGTTTGATGATGTTACCGGCTGCCGCCGCACGCTTCTGGAGCCGCCGCCTGCCGCGCATGTTGCTGCTCGCCGCCCTGACCGGCGCAACCTGCGTCTGGCTTGGTCTGCTGCTCTCCTACTACACCAACCTGCCCAGCGGCCCGTGCATCGTCCTACTCGCCGGTCTGGCTTACATCGGCTCCGTCGTATTTGGCCCGCTAAATGGCCTGCTGCGCCGCCAACCCCGCTTATCGCCCGCTTATTGAGGAATCCCTATGCGCATCCTGATTGCCCTGCTGACCTTAAGTGCTGCCCTGTTCACGCACGCGGAAGAGAAGCTCAAGGTTGTCACCAGCTTTAGCATTTTGGCCGACATTACCCAGCAAATTGCCGGAGATAAGCTCGAAGTTCGCAATCTGGTGGGTGCGGATGCTGACGCGCATGTCTACCAACCCAGCGCTGAGGATGCCAAGGCCGTATTCGCCGCCGACCTGATCATCGCCAACGGCCTGGGCTTTGAACCCTGGCTGACGCGCTTGATCGACAGCAGCGAAGCGCCCGGCACACGTCTGGATGCCAGCAGCGGCGTGCTGCCATTGATGCTTGATGAAGACGGCCAGCAGGTCGCCGATCCGCATGCCTGGCAGAACCTGGCCAACGCCGAAATTTACGTGCACAACATTGCCAAGGCGCTGATCCAGGCCGACCCGGCCAACGCCGCGCATTACAGCGCCGGGCGTGATGCCTACCTGGCACAAATCCGCAGCCTGCTGGCCGAGGCCAAAACCGGCCTGGGCCAACTGCCGCCAGCGCAGCGCACCATCATCACCAGCCATGACGCCTTCGCCTATTTGGGTCAGGCCTACGGCCTGAAATTTGTCGCGCCGCAGGGCTTGAGCACGGCTGATGAACCGTCCGCTGCCGACGTGGCCGCGCTAATCCGGCAGATTCGCGCTGACGGGGTAAAAGCCGTGTTTGTTGAAAACATCCGCGACCCGCGCCTGATCCAGCAAATCGCCAGCGAGGCCGGGGCCACAGTCGGCGGCACGCTGTACTCCGACGCACTGGCCAGCGAGGGGCCGGCCAGCACTTACCTGGGCATGTTCAAATACAACCTCGACACCCTGCTGGCCGCGCTCAAGCCATGAGCCTATGGCTTGAGCTGGAACAGGCCGGGCTGGGCGACAGCCGCCCGCTGGCCGCCGTGCTGGAGGCCATCCCATGGAATACTGACGGCCTGATCGCCGCTATCGCCCAGCAACATGACAGCGGCGAGGTGCTGATGCTGGCCTGGATGAACCGCGCCGCGCTGGAAGAAACCCTCGCCAGCGGCCAGGTCTGTTACTGGTCGCGCTCACGCCAGCAGTTGTGGCGCAAGGGCGAAACCAGTGGCCACCGGCAACGGCTGATCGAGGCGCGGCTGGACTGTGACGGCGACGCCGTGCTGCTGCTCGTTGAGCAACAAGGCCCAGCCTGCCACACCGGCCGACCCAACTGCTTTTACAACGCCATCCGCGACGCGCGGGTGAGCGTGATCAGCGTGCCGCAATGAAACGCCTGCTGCTGGGCCTGGTGCGGTTGTATCAATACCTGATCAGCCCGTTGCTCGGGCCGCGCTGTCGCTTCCACCCCAGCTGCTCGCACTACGCCGTCGAAGCGCTGGAACGCCATGGCGCGCTGCGCGGCAGTTGGCTATCCCTGCGCCGCTTGTTGCGCTGTCACCCCTGGCATCCGGGCGGCTACGACCCGGTGCCGCCCACTCATCCCTGTCACGAGGAGCATCGCCATGACTGACCTGCTGATCCGCAACGCACGCCTGATCAACGAAGGCCGCGAATACGAGGCCGACCTGCTGGTGCGCCACGGCCGCATCGAGACCATCGCCAGCAGCCTGACCGGCGTGAATGCCAAGGTTGAGATCGACGCCGCCGGGCAGTTTCTGCTGCCGGGGATGATCGACGATCAGGTGCACTTCCGTGACCCCGGTGCGCCGCACAAGGGCAGCTTCGCCACGGAATCGCGGGCGGCGGTGGCCGGCGGCATCACCAGCGTCATGGACATGCCCAACACCAACCCGCCGACCCTTAACCTAGAGGCGCTGGAAGCCAAAGAGCGGCGCGCCGCCAACTGCTCGAAAACCAACTTCGGCTTCCACTTTGGCGTCAGCCACGAGAACCTCGACATCGTCGCCGCGCTCGACCCCAACCGCGTGGCAGCGGTGAAAGTCTTTATGGGTGCCAGCACCGGCAACATGCTGGTGGATGACCTGCCCTCGCTGGAACGGCTGTTCCGCGATTGCCCGACCATCATCCTCACCCACTGCGAACACACGCCGCGCATCCGCGAACGCGAACAGCAGTGGCAGGCGCAGTACGGCGAGCAGATTCCCGCCGAGCAGCATCCGCTGATCCGCGATGCCGAGGCCTGCTACCAATCCTCCAGCCTCGCCGTCAGCCTGGCGCAGCGCTTTGACACCCAGTTGCACGTGCTGCACATCACCACGGCCCGCGAACTGAGCCTGTTCCAACCCGGCCCGCTGGCCGGCAAGCAGATCACCGCCGAGGTCTGCGCGCACCACCTGTACTTCGATGACCGCGACTACGCGGCGCTCGGCCACCTGATCAAATGCAACCCGGCGATCAAAACCCAAGCCGACCGAGATGCCCTGCGTCAGGCCCTGCTGTGCGGCCGGTTGGACATCATCGGCACCGACCACGCCCCGCACACCCTGGAAGAAAAGCAGCGGCCCTACCTGCAAGCCCCGTCCGGCCTGCCACTGGTGCAACACGCCCTGCCCTCGCTGCTGGAACTGGTGGCCGACGGCCTGCTGCCTCTGACCACCTTGGTCGAGAAAACCAGCCATGCCGTCGCGCAGCGCTTTGCCATCGAGCAGCGCGGCTACCTGCGCGAAGGCTACTGGGCCGACCTGACCCTAATCGAGCGCCTGGCCGAACCGCGCCCGGTCGAAGCCGACCCCACGCTCGCGCACTGCGGCTGGACACCCTTCCAGGGCCGCGCCTTCCGCCATGCCGTGCGCACCACCATCGTTTCCGGCCAACTGGCCTGGCACAACGGTCAGGTGCAGGACGACTGCGAGGGCTTGCCGCTGCGCTACCAGCGCCAATAACAACTGTAGGGTGGGTTAGCGGCGCCAAACTCCAAACGTGCAGACACCACTAGCACGGCGCGCCGCGTAACCCACCGGGCGATCTCCCGGTGTTGGCCGATGGTGGGTTACGCGGCGCACGGACTACATGATGGCCTCCATGGCTGCACCTTTGCGCCGCTAACCTGCGCGGCCCGACCCACCCTACGAATCGCCCCCTTTAACCGACCCTGATTAGAGAACCGATATGCCCAGCATCACCCTGCCCGACGGCAGCCTACGTCATTACGCCCAACCTCTGAGCGTGGCCGACGTCGCCGCCGATATCGGCCCCGGCCTGGCCAAGGCCGCCCTGGCCGGCCGCCTGGATGGCCGCCTGGTGGATACCAGCGCCTTGATTGACAACGACGCCCAGCTCAGCCTGATCACCGCGCGCGACCCCGAGGGCCTGGAGCTGCTGCGCCACTCCTGCGCGCACCTGCTGGCCATGGCAGTGAAGCAGCTGTACCCGAGCGCTCAGGTGACCATCGGCCCGGTGATCGAAGACGGTTTTTTCTACGACTTTGCCTTCGAGCGGCCCTTTACCCCGGACGATCTCGAACGCATCGAAGCGCGCATGACCGAGCTGGCCGCCGCCGATCTACCGGTCAGCCGCCGCGAGCTGCCACGTGCTGAAGCCATCGCCCATTTCGAGGCGCAGGGCGAGCACTACAAGGCCGAGCTGATCCGCGATATTGCCGAGGGCGAGGTGCTGTCGCTGTACCGCCAGGGCGACTTCGAGGACCTTTGCCGTGGCCCGCACATCCCGCGCACCGGCCTGCTGCAAGCCTTCAAACTGACCAAAGTGGCCGGTGCCTACTGGCGCGGCGACGCCAAGAATGCCGCGCTGCAACGCATCTACGGCACCTGCTGGGCCACGCCGAAAGAACTCAAGGCCTACCTCACGCGTCTGGAGGAAGCCGGCAAGCGCGACCACCGCAAGCTCGGTGCTCAGCTTGATCTGTTCCACTTCGACGACTGCGCCCCGGGCTCGGTGTTCTGGCACCCCAAAGGCTGGACGCTGTTCCAGCAACTGATCAACTACATGCGCCAGCAGCAGGACGCCGCCGGCTATGTCGAGGTCAACACCCCCGACGTGATGGACCGCAGCCTGTGGGAAACCTCCGGGCACTGGTTCAACTACCGCGAGGCCATGTTCACCACCAGCACCGAAGACGAGCGCGTGTTCGCCCTCAAGCCGATGAACTGCCCCGGCGCGGTGGCGCTCTACGCCCGCGGCCTGAAGAGCTACCGCGACCTGCCGCTGCGCATGGCCGAATTCGGCAAGGTGCACCGCTACGAGCCGTCCGGCGCGCTGCACGGCCTGCTGCGCGTGCGCCACTTCACCCAGGACGACGCGCACATATTCTGCACCGCCGCGCAGATGGAACAGGAATGCGCCGACACCATCGCCCTGGTGTTCGCCATCTACCGCGACTTCGGCTTTAACGAGGTGGCGGTGAAACTCTCCACCCGCCCGGCCAACCGCATCGGCAGCGACCAAACCTGGGATCAACTGGAAGGCGCACTGTCCGGCGCGCTGCAACGGATGAATATCGACTACCAGCTCAACCCCGGCGAAGGCGCGTTCTACGGGCCGAAACTGGAGTTCGTGCTGCGCGACGCGATCGGCCGCGACTGGCAGTGCGGCACCCTGCAGGTGGACCTCAACCTGCCTGAGCGCTTCGACATCAGCTACATCAACGAACAGGGCGAACGCGAACGCCCGGTGATGCTGCACCGTGCATTGTTCGGCTCACTGGAGCGCTTCACCGGCATTCTCATCGAGCAATACAGCGGTCTGTTTCCGCTGTGGCTGGCGCCGCAACAGGCCGCCGTGCTGACCATCTCCGAAGGGCAAAACGACTACGCCCGCCAGGTACTCGCCGCCCTCAAGCGCGCCGGCCTGCGCGCGGTAGCCGACCTGCGTAACGAGAAAATCGGCTACAAGATCCGCGAAGCCACCCTGCAGAAAGTGCCCTACCTGCTGGTCATCGGCGAACAGGAAAAAGCCGAAGGCCGCGTCACCCTGCGCAGCCGCGCCGGCGACAACCTTGGCAGCCTGACGCTGGCTGAACTGGTCGAACGGCTGCGCACCGAGGCGCGCATGCCCGCTCAGCACGCTGACTGATTCACCCAACGGAAAGGGCCCGGACGATGCATCGAGCCCTTGAGCCGCATGCCGCTGCGACGGACAATCGCTGCACATCCTCCGCACGACACTCCCCATGCAACCGTCCCTGCGCCTGCGCACCTATCACGCCGATGACCTGACAGCATTGGTCGCGTTGTTTCAGGCATCGGTCAATCAGTTGACCACCCAGCACTACAACGCCGCGCAGCGTCAGGCCTGGGCGCCCGAGGTTGCGGACTTGTCGGCCTGGCAAACACGTTTCGCTTCACTTGAGCTGCTGATTGCCGACGATGGCCAGGCAATCGCTGGTTTTATCGGCTTTAGCCTGGATGGGCATATCGACCTGCTGTACTGCGCGCCCAGTCATGCCCGTCAGGGTGTTGCCAGCGCCCTGTATGCCACTGCCGAGCAACGCTTGCGCGCGGCGGGTGTGCAAGAGCTGTTTACCGAGGCCAGCCTGGTGGCCCAAGCGTTTTTTGCCCGCCAGGGCTTTTCTGTGCAGCAGGCACAGACGGTGGCACGCGGCACTGTTATGTTGCCGCGATGGCTGATGGGCAAAACGCTGGAGCAGCGATGAACACCCTGACGATTATCGTGCTGACCGCCGTTGTGCTAGCGGCCTGCGCCTTCGCAGTGTGGCGCTGACACACCCAGCGCAAAACTGGGAAAACCGATGCCGACTATATCGCCAGCTGCCAGCGCTTTTCCGAACACTGGATCAGCCTGCCGGTGGTGGTCTTCTCTGAGCGCATCCAGCAGGAGTGGCATAACCTAGAACTGTTTAAGCAGCTGCTGCGCGGCCTGCCGGCACGCAATCCTGACCTATGCTAAGTCGGACGGCAGCGCGCTGCGGCGATGTGTCACCCAAGGCGGCCGGCAAAACAACTAGAATGCTCCCCGCCCACCTACAGGTAATCCATTGATGCGGCTTACGCGCTCCACAACAGACTGGTTGCTGGCCATTGCCCTCGCGGGCATGTTGCTGCGCGCCACGCTGTTGGTATGGAGCGCACCGCTGATCATGACCACTGACTTCATGCTGCTGTGCACCTCGCAGGGTACTCAGTTGGTCGCCATTGACGATCAAGAACCGCCTGCACACAGCCCTTGCGCGCAGTGCTCAACCCAGGCCAGCAGCCTGCCGGTGCTGGTCTACCTGCCGCCTGCACCTGCGCGTATGGCAACGCCCGTGTTGCTCGAAGCACAAGTGCTGCGCTGGTATCCGCCCTTCCTGCTGGCCCCCCCCAACCGCGCCCCTCCGCTCTACGCCTGATACCCATGCTCATCACCCGGCACTCGTTTGCCGGGTACTTTCATGCATTCAGGATTATCTCTATGTACCGTATTTCGACCCTGGCGTTGGCGGTAGTCGCTTGCGCCGGTGCATCCGCACTTCACGCACAATCGCTGCAACTGCAAGACATGGTGGTCACCGCCACCGGCACTCCGCAACCGATCAAAGATGTACAGGCCTCTGTGCAGGTGATTGATCGCCATGAACTCAACCAGCACTCCGCACACAGCGTGACCGAAGTGCTGAAGTCGGCGACCGGTGTGCAAGCCAACAACGCCGGCGCCACAGGTGCGCTGTCCATCCGCGGCTTCAACAGCAACCAAAGCCTGATCCTGATCAACGGGCAGCGCCGCACCAACAACTACAGCAGCAACAACCCCAACCAGATCAGCACCTTTGATATCGAGCGCATCGAGATCGTGCGCGGCCCGATGTCGTCCCTCTATGGCTCGGATGCCTTGGGCGGGGTGATCAATATCATCACCCGGCAACCGGGCGAAGACCCTGGCGTCAGCGCCCAAGTGACCACTGGTGCGGCACGCGAAGGCCGCGAAACCCTGCAAAGCGGCATCAATGCCCGATTCGGCGATGGCACCTTAGGGCACTCGCTGACCCTTGAGCAGGAACACCGCAACGCCCTGCGTCACGAAGACTCCACCGAGGATGACAGCGGCCGATTGATCAACCTGTCCGCGGCCTACCGCGGTCGCTGGACACCCGATGACGTGCAGTCGCTGGGCTGGGCGGTGGAGATTTTTGATCGCGACAATGACCGCGCCGCCCAAGCCTTGATTCGTCGCCCCGGTGGTGGCCCGCCGGTGTTCGATACGCTGGACTACAGCAACTTCGAAGACGAACGCCGAACGTTTTACGGCCTGGACTACCAACGCCTGATCGGCCCCGGCGAACTGAAACTGCGCAGCAGTGCCGGGCGCAGCAGCGGTGCTACCAACCGCAGCTTCCCGGAAACCCTGCGTGAAACCACGCGGTACAAGCAGTACCAAAGCGATGCGCTGTACAGCCTGCCGGTACTGGACACGCACAAGGTGACCCTGGGTGGCGGCTACAACCGTGATGAACTGGATGTGACCATCAACGCCCAGAGCGCCGCTCGCGATAACGCGTTTGCCCTGTTACAGGATGAGTGGCAGATCAACGATCAGTGGACATTGGTCGCCGGGGCGCGTTACGACCACTTTGACGATTTCGACAGCGCCCTGACACCCAAGGTCAGCCTGGGCTGGCGTGACGGCGACTGGCGGGCCCGCCTGGGCTATGGCGAGGGCTTTCGCGCGCCCAGCCTGCTGGAGCAATACGCCAGCTTTACCCGAGGCGGCGGCACCAGTGTGATCAACGGCAACCCCAACCTGCAACCTGAGCAATCGCAGTCCTGGGAACTGGCCGTGGGTCGCACACTCGGCGCGCTGGATCTGGAGGCAGTACTCCATCAGAGCGATATCGATGATTTGATCATGTCGCGCGTGGTGCGCAGTCAGCCCATTGGCGGCGGTCGTTTCCGCAACTTCTCCGAGTATATGAACGTCGACAAGGCGCGTATCCGAGGCCTGGAGCTCAATGCCGACTGGCAGGCCAGCGAAAACCTGCGCCTGCGCGCCGGCTACGAATGGCTGGATGCCATGGATGCCAACACCGACCAGCGCCTGGAAGGTCGCGCACGCCGCACCTATCGGTTGGAAAGCACCTACACACTGGACTACTGGAGCCTCACCGCACGGGCACGGCATGTCGGCGACTACCTGTCACGCGAGAGCGGCTGCCGGGTGAGCTGCGAAGCCTACGACACCCGCCAGACGCTGGTGGACCTGAATATCAGCCATGCGCTGACCGAACAGTTGGAACTGTTTGCCGGTGTCGACAACCTGTTCGACCAACGTGACCCGGATAACTACGTCAATAACAACGCCGGAACCGGCGGTGGTCGTAATGACCCCGACACACGCTATTTCTATGTCGGCAGCCGTATCGACTTCTAAGCCAGCAACACCTGCCGGTCAGCCGTGGCCGGCAGGTGAGGAGCCTGATGATGAACGAACAAATCATTGCCCGTTCCGGCCAGCCCAACGCGCGCCGTAACAGCCTTAACCTCACGCAATTACCCCTTATCGGGCGCATGCTCCGGCACCCCTGGTTGATGGGCAGCCTGCAGGTTGTCAGTGTCAGCATTCTGGTGCTGGCCATCGGCCTGGGCATTTTCAGTGAAGACCGCAAAGACGGCCTGACGGTCCTGCTGTTCTGGGGGATCTTCTGGCCCCTGCTGACCTGTGTACTCACCCCGACAGTGGGGCCCGCGTTTTGTGCAATTTGTCCGCACGGCGCAATGGGCAAGTGGCTGCAGCGTTTTGGCTTGAAGAAGCGCTTCCCCAAGGCCCTGCGCGGCGCCTGGATCAGCTTCAGCCTGATCTTTTTCGGCTACTGGGTTATTGCCTTTGCCGCACCTGGCTTACTCAGCGCCTCGACGCAAGCCACGGCCTGGTACTTCCTGCTGTTTACCCTGTTTGCCGCCGGCTGTTTTTTCTTTTTTGCCGATATGGCGTACTGCAAGCACATCTGCCCGCTGGGCCGGGTGCTGGCCAGTCACGGCAAGGCCGGGGGGCTGAGCATCCGCACTGAACAGAGCGACTGCAGCCGTTGCACCACCTTCGAATGCGCCACGGCCTGCCACTACCACCTCTCGCCGTTCCGCTTCGAGGAACGCAACAACATGGACAACTGCACCCTGTGCCTCGATTGCGTGCAGGCCTGTGACAGCGCCGAACTGCACTGGATGCGGCCCGGCAAAAGTCTGGGCCAGCCGATCAAACGGGCTGATCCGCATGACTACTGGGTGATCATCCTGATTCTGGCGATAGCCGGTGTCGGCATCCAGTTTCTGCATGGCCTGCAACACACCGGCTTGCGCGACAGCCTGCCCTGGAATATCGCGGGTGCCTGGCTGCACCAGACCTTGCAGATCAGCACCGAAACCTGGCGGCTGTCCGGCTTGCTGGCCCTGCTGCTGGCAATAGCCATTACCGTACCGCTGGCCGCACTGGGCTACCGCAGTGCCGCCAAACGGGTGCAGCAATCGCCACGCGCCTTGGCGCTGGACCTGGCCTATGCGCTAGCGCCCATGGCCATACTCGGGCTGATCCCCCATGCGGTCACCATGTTTGCCAGCAAATACGGCCCAGGTCTGGTCAATGAAAGTGCGGCACTGCTGGGGCTGGCCTGGCACGTTGGGCCGTTTGCCGAACGCGGTGATACTTGGCTTAAGGTTGTCGGTTTACTGCCTTGGCTGGGCATTCTCTGGAGCCTGCAACTGAGCTGGCAACGGACGGCGTTTTGGGCCACAGGCAGCAGCGGCACCCAACGCTTGGCGGTCTGGGCCCTGGCCTGCATGCCCATCTGGCTCTACAGCAGTGTCATGCTGGGCAAAATTGCGGCCTTCATTCTGCTGGCCATGCCACATATGCATCACTAAACCGATACGCCCTCAGTGCGATGACGCACGCTCTGGCCTGCAACAAGGCTTCACGCCACGGCCAGAGCGTCTTTAATCGCTCAGCAACAGCCACTCGCACCTGCTAAGTTACCCACGCACCTTTTGGGCAACTGTTCGACGCGCGTTAGCCGCAGAGGGCACGCGTTGCTGACAGGCCACCCGGAGGGCAACACCCGCCTCTGGCCAATCTCCGATGGCCAGTGGCGGCGCCAGAGCTTCTGCGGCAACTGGGGCACGGCCTTGATGGCCGTCGCCTTCGCCCAAGCACCTGGGCGCTACTGCAGCGTGCTGCCCGATGGCCGCCTGTTGCAGCGACAACGCCGCACACAGCCCTAACCAGCTCTTGAACACAAAAGGACCCAAGCCTCTTAGTTGACCGAAGCTTTTCTGTGCAACAGGCACAGACGCTGACGCGCGGCGCTGTTATGTTGCCGCGCATGCTGATGGGCAAAATTCTGGAGCCGCGATGAACACCCTGACGATTATCGTGCTGACCGCCGTGGTGCTGGCCGCCTGCGCCCTCGCAGTGTGGAGCTGGCACAACCAGCGCAAACTGGAAAAGATCGATGCCCGCATCAGCCGGCAGAGCGAACTGATTGATCAACTCGACAGCCTGCTGGATAACCCGCCCCTCAGCGAAGCCGAGCAAAAAGCCAAAGGCGAAGCCTTATTGGCCAAGTTGCAGGAAACCCGCAAGCCTTAGCCTTGCTGGGATCATGATGTGTGGGAGGGGCTTTAGCCGCGACTTCTGTTAAGCGAGGCTACGACTGCATGGATGCAGGAGGTAGCGCCGCGCCGGCTCCCGGCCGGCTTGCGGCATTCACCACCCCACTGTGGGATGCCCGAGCCAAAAGCCCCTCCTACACAAGCGCTTTACCAACCACCGCCGCCTCCACCACCCCCGCCGCCGCCCGAGGAACCGCCACCGGATGAGCCGCCACCGTCAGACGAACTGCTCGAGGGCGGTGACGACGCCAGTGCCGTGGCGCTGCTAAGGCCGGCAGCCAGCGCACTGCTCATGGCCAGCGGTGTACTGAAAGTGCTGCGGCTGTGGTACCAGTCGGGTTGATAGTCACGCTGCGCCGGGTCGATCAGGCCGTTGGCCAGCGCCTCACTGAAACGCGCGCTCCACTTGTCCTCCACGCCCAGGGCCATGGCGTAAGGCAGGTGCTTCTCGTACAGCGCAATGCTCATCGCCGGGGCATTGCCGGCCAGGGCCAGTGCCTCGCGTTCCGCCAGCTGCAGGTAGTCGCGATAGCCTTCCAGCTGATCGAGCAAACGCCGCCCTTCAACCGATGGCGCCGGCAGCAGGTAATAGAACAGCACCACCACCAGCACATACACGCAGAGCAGCAGCAAGGCCGGCACCGACGCCGCATCACTGAGCATCCACAAGCCAATCGGCACTGCCCAGACAAACATCAACCCCGCCAGACCCAGGCCGATTTGCTTGCCCAAACTGGGCTGATTCCAGGCCATGTACAGCACAAACAGCGACGGCACGCCAAAGCCCAGGGTGAACACCACACCGGCCAGGCCGACAGCCACATCGTCCTCGTTACGCGCGCCGGTCAGCACCATCACCAGGCAGCCAACCACCGCCCACACCAGGCCCCAGGTCCAGATGCCACGGTTATGACTGAACCAGGCCTTGCCCTGGGTTTGCAGCTGGGTTTTCAGCCCAACCACAGCATCGGCCAGGCGCGGCTCGTAGTCGCTGCCAATCTCCAGGGCGATACCTTCCTTGTTGGCCGGAAATAGGCGCTTGCGCAGGTCGCGATCACCCTCACTGAAGTCAGCCCGTTCACCCGTGCCACGTGCCAGGGTAAAACCGCCACCGTGCGGCTTGTCTTCGAGGTGCAGGTGCTTGCGGATGGCCATGTCGGTGAGCCACACACTGAACGCCCGCGCATCCTGATAAGCCCCTTTGAAGCCGCGATGCCAGAGGTAGCCGGCCTGCACCGCGCGCATGCCTTCCGGAGCTTCGAACAGTGGAATGATCAGACCTTTTTCAGGGTCACGGCCGACCCGATCCCAGGCCAGCAGATAAAAAATCACCAGGCCGACCAGCAGCAGCGCGCCCAGGCACAGGCCAAGGTTATCCAGCAACACCGAACCCAGGCGCTGCATTACACCCGGCCGCGCCACCAGGCCGGCTGGCCAATCCACGGCCACCGTCAGGCCGTGGTAGGCCGGCAAGGCTTGGGTGGTGGCCAGACGCAGGGTGTCGTCACGCTGTTCGAGCACCTCATAGGCCTTGCCCTGCTCACCGCCAGCCCCGGTATAAGCGGCCACATCACCCATCCGCGCACCCGGCGGCAGCTTGACCTCGACCGAGGCCTGGAGAATCGGAAAAACCCACTGATTGCCGGTGACGTTCCAATACAGCTCATCGGTATTGAGGTGGTGCAACAGCTGGCGCTCAACCCGATAACGCAACTCGTACTGGTAGCGCCCCGGCTGCAACAGCTGGTCAGCCGAGCCCAGGTAATAGCGCACCCAACTGCCGTTCTGCTCGACCCGCGCACGCTCCGGCTGGCCATTGCGACTGATCGCAAGCATGGTGATCGGACTGCTCTGCAGCAGCCCGAGGGGCAAGCTGTAGGTGACCGGCAGATCACGGTAGATACCGCGTTTGATCTGTTCCCCTTCGGCCTGCACGGTAATGCGCTCAGTCACCAGCAGGCTGGCATCCGGCTGCACCTGCAGGGTCACGGCAAAGTCTTCGATAATCTCGGCAGCAGGGGCCCATAACGGCAGCAGCCAAGCACTCAACAGCAGGCTGCGCAGCAATCCATGCATATCAGAACTCCAGTTTGGGCGACTGGGCGTCGCGCGGGTCAGCCAGACTGAAGTATTCAGCCTGAGTAAAGTTAAACGCCCGGGCCAGCAGATTGCTCGGCACCGACTCAACCAGCACATTCAGCTCGCGCACCGCGCCGTTGTAGTAACGCCGCGCCATCTGGATATGGTCTTCGACGTCAACCAGGGCCTGGTGCAAATCAATGAACTGACCATCGGCCTTGAGCGCCGGATAGTCTTCGGCCAGAACCAGAACCTGATACAGGTGCGTCGCCATCTGCGTTTCCACCGTAGCGCGCTCGCCCGGTGGTGACTCGCTCAGCTGCTCTGCACGCGCACGCTCCTGCACCAGCGCCTGCAACGTGCCCTGCTCGTGGCGCATATAGTGCCGCACACATTCGACCAACGCCGGTATCAGGCTGGCACGGCGCTTGAGCTGCACATCAATACCGCTCCAGGCCATGGCCACTCGCGCCCGGTTGAACACCAGGCGGTTGTAGTAATAAATCGCCAGCGCGGCCAGGGCCAGCAAAGCCAACAGCCACGCGAATCCTGTGTCCTGCATCACCACTCCTTGAATCGCCCGCTTACATTCAGCGGCCTGCGCGCAACGGTGTATAGGCCGAATAGTGCTTACTCGAAGGCATTTAAGCTGGCAAAGCCCTGTATCGGTTAAGCAATTATGAGTTAGAAAATCGTTCATTAGCGTTAAGCAAAATGCGCTTTTCAACGTTTTGGCGACTAATCTCCACCCATTACTGACGGGGGCGACCTGAACCAGGCTGCAGCCGTAAGGGATTACCTGCTCAGTAAGTCAGATAAGTCGCCTGCGTAACTAACACTGGGCATGGCCTTTAGCTATGGTTAAGGCCATGCCCCAACGTCACTGACGAGATACACACCATGAGAGGTTTGCTGCCTTTTTTCGCCTGCCTGTTGTTTACGCTGTCAGCCCAGGCGAGGGCCGAGACCTTCACCATTGGGGTTGAGTTGCAACCCTATATGCCCTATTCCGATGTGCAGAACGGCCAGTATCAGGGCTATGGCCGTGAGTTGCTGGATGCCTTTGCCGCGCACCAGGGCTATGTTTTTGTTTATCAGCCGCTGCCGGTACGGCGCTTGCTCAGCGAGTTTCTCAACGGCAAGGTGGACTTCAAGTACCCCGACCACCCACGCTGGAATGCCGACCTCAAGCAGGCACATCAGGTGTATTTCAGTCAGGCAACCGCCCCCTCGATTGATGGTGTACTGGTCAAACCACAGCGCCTGGGTGCCGGAAGGGACAGCCTGAAGCGCCTAGGCACACAGCGCGGGTTTACCCCATGGCCGTACCTGGACGACATCAAAACCGGACGGATTTTGCTGATTCAGGCCAACCAGATCGACTCACTGGTGGCTATGGCACTCAATGGCCGGGTGGATGGCGTGTACCTCAACCCGCAAGTCGTGAACCACCGACTGCACAACACTCCGGAGCAAGGCTCCCTGGTATTTGACCGCACGCTGGCATATCAGGACGACCACTACCTGTTGTCGAGCATCAAACACCCACAGGTCATTGAGCAATTCGACACGTTCCTCACCAGCCAGACCACCTTGGTCCAAGCCCTGAAAGACCGCCACGGTATCAGCGATCCCCTGCAAAACCGCTGAGGACTTAAGCCGACTCTTCGCGATACACAGCCATTCCACGCGCCCGGTAGTTGGCCAGCGCGCTGGGGTGATCCAGGCTGCAGGTATGCACCCAGACCTTTTGGGTGCCCGGCCAGGCCCAGGCGGATTGCAGGGCGTGAGTCAGCAGCGGGCCACCAAAGCCCTGACCGAAGAAGGCCTCAGCCAGGCCGAAATAGAGAATCTCCACCGCCCCGTCGGCATCGCGCAGCAGCTCGTAGTAACCGGCGATGGCGCCCTGGTGATAGGCCACCCAGGTGCGGTGATGAGGCTGCTCGATCAGTTCGCGCCACTGCGCGTCGGTCCAGCTGAGTTTGTCGGTCCACTGCCAGGGCTCGCCGACCAGCTGGTAGAGAAAGCGGTTGAGCTGAAACTGCTTGAGTTGGCATTCCACCACGCTCAGCTCGGCCGGCAGCAGCTTGGCGCGGATCTGCTCGGGGTGCTGCATGTCCAGGTAATAGGTGATGGTGCTCATAACATCCTGCTTGGGGGGGCGAATTAGCAAGGTTGGGACGGGGTGTTCCGTTTAGGAGTGTAACGACAAAGCAAGGTAGGTTGGGGCGGGGCGCGTAGCCAGAGGAGCGCAGCGACCAAGCCCAACACGTCCAGCCACCACTGTTGGGCTTCGCTGCGCTCAACACCAACCTACACATGAACAAAACCCCCACAGGCATGGCCAAATGGGGGTTCTCCTCTTTATACGCCAGGGCTTGTGGCCTTGGGAGCAGACGGTGCCTTATGCGCCGTCCGGGCCGGCCGCAGCGGCCGGGGAGCGTTGCTCACAGCTCCAGAGTTCCAACGCCGGCTGGGTCGCTTGTGGCGGGCCGAGCCATTCACTCATCGAGTGGCAACGCTGGTTGAAACACAGTTGATAATCCCCTGCCTCGGGGGTTCGCCCCACACGCAGTGGTTGCAAGGGGGGTAGCTGACGCTGGTAATGCCAGCTGCCCTCGCGCAGTTCGGCGCCGTCTGGAATTTCCATACCGGCACCGGAACCCTTGACCCGCGCCTCGCCAAGGAGCAACCCCTCAGGCGTCACGCGGTAATCCTCTTCCCAACGAATTTTCTCAATGGTGTGGGTCCAGGCCAGGGTAAAGCTGGGCGTGGGCACTTCTGCCCACACCGCGCCTGCCAAACCCAGGCACAGGCCAATCACGCCATGGCCAGCTGAGCGCGACGAGCACGCCAGAGATGCTGGGCGATAAACAGCGCCCCCAGGGCGAAGCCGATCTCGTCACTCATCGGCGTGGCCAGAATCAGACTGACACCGGCGCCGAAGGCCAACGCACGTTCCCACCAACTCAATTTGGCCTGCAGGTAGCCGGTAAATGCCGCCCCCCAGAGGCCGATGGCGATAAATGCCTTGAGCACCACATACAGGGTGGCCAGCAGGCTATCACCTTGCAGCATCAGCGCCGGCTCGTACACTGCCATAAACGGCACCACGAACCCGGCCACGGCAATCCGCACGGCCCACAGGCTGATCTTCAGGCCGCTCTCCTTGGCAATCGGTGCGGCGGCGAAGCAGGCCAGCGCCACCGGCGGCGTGAGGTCGGCCATGATGCCGAAATAGAACACGAACATGTGTGACACGATCAGCGGCACGCCCAACTCCAGCAGCGCCGGCGCGGCAATCGAACTGGTGATGATGTAGTTGGGAATGGTCGGGATGCCCATGCCCAACACCAGGCAGGTGAGCATGGTCAACACCAGCGAAAGGAACAGGTTGTCCTGACCGATGGCGAGGATGTAACCGGCAAAGGTCGAGGCCACCCCGGTCAGCGAGACCACACCGATAATCACCCCCACCAGGGCGCAGGCAATGCCCACCGGCACCGCATGCCGTGCACCTTCCACCAGCGCGTGCAGGCAGATCACCAGGGTGTCGCGGCCACCTTTGATAAACCAGCACACCGCCACCAGCAGCGCAACGACGCCAAACACCACACCGATGCCGAGCTGGAAGAAACCGGCGCAGAGCACGCCCAGAGCAATCCAGAAGGCAAAACGCATGGCCTTGGACGACACCCGCAGGATGATCGCCGAACCGAGGATGACGATGGCGGTCAGCGCCAGGCCAACCATGCCGGAGAACAGCGGCGTGCGCCCGGAGAACAGCAGGTAGATCAGGATGAACAGCGGGATCAGCAGGTACCAGCGCTCCTTCACCGCCGTCCAGGGGTTCGGGCACTGGTCTTTCGGCAGGCCCTGCAGGTTGGCGCGCTTGGCTTCCAGATGGACCATCCAGAACACCGAGCCGAAGTACAGCAATGCCGGAATCAGCGCGGCCTTGGCCACCTCGAAGAACGGCACGTTGATCGTCTCGGCCATGATAAAGGCCACCGCGCCCATGATCGGCGGCATGATCTGGCTGCCCATCGACGCAGTGGCTTCCACGCCCCCGGCAAACGCCGGCTTGTAGCCGAAGCGCTTCATCAACGGGATGGTGAACTGGCCCGTGGTGACCACGTTGGCCACGCCCGAACCGGTAATGGTGCCCATCAGCGCCGACGACACCACCGAGACCTTGGCCGGGCCGCCGAGCTTATGGCCGAACAGGCCCATGGCGAAGTCGGTGAACAGCTTGATCATCCCAGCCTGTTCGAGAAACGCGCCGAACAGGATAAACAGGAAGATGTAGGTGGCTGATACATAGGTCGGCGTGCCGTACAGCCCCTCGGTGCCGAAGGCCAGCTGGTTGACCAGCTGATCAATGGCGTAGCCACGGTGCATCAAATCGCCCGGCAGGTACTGGCCGAACAGGCCGTAGGCCAGAAACAGCGCGCAGATGATTGGCAAGGCAATGCCCATTACCCGCCGTGCGGCTTCGAACACCAGGACGATCAGCAGCAGGCCAACCACCATGTCGCTTTGGGTCAGGTCACCGGAACGTTGAATCAGGTCGGCTTCGAAATACCACTGGTAAAACGCCGTGGCCATGCCGGCCAGGCCCAGTAGCCAAGCCAGCGGCTGCCAGGGCTGCTCTTTGCCACGGGCGGGAAAACAGAGAAACACCACCAACAGCAGAAAGCCCACATGCACCGCACGCAGAATCTGGCTGGATACCGGGTGGAAGGCCGCGGTGATGATCTGGAAGATGGAGAACAGCAGCGCGACATAGAACAGCGCTTTCGGCCAATCGCCTGGGTTGGCGGCAAGGCCTTGATTGTGGTCACTCATGGAGCAGATGCCCTCACTACAACGTTGCCAGCACAAGAGTCGCCAACAAAACCTGCCGTGGCGCGTACGCCGGTTCTATTCGCAGCTCTCGCTCATGTTCGGGAGCGGTTGGCGCTGCGCACAGCGCCAACCTACAGGGTTAACCCTTCAACAGCCTTACAGCGCACCCGCTTCCTTGTAGAAGCGCTCGGCACCCGGATGCAGCGGAATTGGCAGGCCCTTGGCGGCGCCTTCCAGCTTGATGTCCTTGGCCGCCGAGTGGGCGTTGCCCAGGCGTTCGAGGTTGTCGAACATCAGCTTGGTCATCTGGTAGGCCACTTCATCGGACACGCCGTCATGGCTGACCAGAAGGTTGGTGATGGCCACGGTCGCTACATCACTGTCCTGACCGTCATAGGTGCCGGCTGGAATCGCTGTGGCCAGGTAGGCGGCGTTGTCGATCTTCGCGGTAACCTCGGCCGGGATGGCGACGAAGGTGATCGGCAGGGTCGCGGCCAGGTCGCGAATCGCCGCCATGCCCAGGCCAGAGGACTGCAGTGTGGCATCCAGCTGACGGTTCTTGATCAGCTCGACCGACTCGGCGTACGGCAGAAACTCGACCTTGCCCATGTCTTCATAGCTCAGGCCAGCGGCCTTGAAGATGGCGCGAGCATTCAGCTCGGTGCCGGATTTCGGCGCGCCAACGGAGATGCGCTTGCCCTTCAAGTCAGCCAGGGTGGTGATGCCGGACTCCTTGCTGGCAACGATCTGGATATAGTTCGGGTAGGTGCCGGCAATCGCCCGCAGCTTTTTCAGCGGTGCTTTGAAGCCGGCGTCTTCCACGCCATTCCAGGCATCAGTGACCGAATCCCCCAAAGCAAACGCCAACTCGCCACGACCGGCTTCAAGCAGGTTGAGGTTTTCCACCGAGGCCTTGGTGGCTTGCACCGAGGTTTTCGCGCCGTCGATGCCGTTGCTGTACAGCTGAGACAGGGCCACGCCGATGGGGTAATACACACCGCTGGTGCCACCGGTGAGCACGTTGATAAAGGTCGGCGCGGCAAGTACCGCTGTGCTCGCGGTCAAGGCGGCGGCCGCCGCAAACAGGCTGAAGCGTTTGGTCATTCGCATGGAAGAATCTCCGTCGTTGTTATGGCTTTATGCACAGGCTGACGCCACGCCGTGCGCCGACATGGCGCGGTACGCATGGCTAACGAGCAAGCAGAAAGGAGCCGAGGCTCACGCACGGATAAGCGTTGCGTACAAGAGCGGGACGGCGCGACGAACGCGCGGATAGGGCTGGGCAGTGCATGGGGATAACCTCTTGTCTTTCTTATGGGCTGCCAGGCAATCGAGTGCCTGGCTGACAAGGGCTGTAGCAGGTGCCGTGCCAGCGAGAGAAAAGCCCGTGCTAGAGCCTTTACGCTGACTGTTACAAACCACATGCGGGGTTTAACCAGCGGAAATTCGCTGCTGAAATAATCCAGACAAGCGAAATTCCGCCGATTTTCCACCGGAAGATGCGACTTCGTAGGGTGAATAGCGGTCTGTTTTCATCCACCCTGGCAGGTGGTCGATGGGTGAAGCGTCATCCACCCTAGGTTCGGGCTACAGGCAACGGACTGTTAATCCTCGTCTCTGCTGCTGACCGGCCGATAGCTACTGCGCAGCAGACCATGGCGCTGCATCTTTTCGTTGAGGGTGCGGCGTGGCAACTGCAGCAACGCCATGACCTCGGTGATGTGGCCCTGGCAATGCTGCAGTGCGCGGTGCAGGCATTGCGCTTCGAAGGCTTCCATCTGCTCCGCCAGCGATTGCACGGGCAGCCCCTCGCCAGCCTCGACGCCACCACTCAAGCCCAATGCGTGCCGTTCAGCGGCGTTGATCAGCTCGCGCACGTTGCCCGGCCAGTCGTGCCTCAGCAGTTGAGTCAACTGCTGAGGCGTCAGCACAGGCCTGTCGCGCCCATGGCGTTGCGCTGCTTGCTGAGCAAAGTGCTCGAACAGCAGCGCAATGTCCTCGCGGCGTTCGCGCAGTGGCGGAATGCGTAACGTGGCGACGTTCAGCCGGTAGTAGAGGTCTTCACGGAAACGCCCGGCCTTGACCTCATCGAGCAGGTCCGGCTTGACCGCGCTGATCACCCGCAAATCGACCTGAATGCTGCGGTTGGAACCCAGGCGCTCCAGGGTTTTCTCCTGCAGCACACGCAGCAATTTGACCTGCTGGGCCAACGGCAGGCTTTCCACCTCGTCGAGAAACAGCGTGCCGCCGTCGGCATGTTCGATACGGCCGATACGCTTGCCCTGGGCGCCGGTAAAGGCGCCGCTTTCATGGCCGAACAGCTCACTCTCGAACAGGTGCTCGGGAATCGCCGCGCAGTTCAGCGCGACAAACGGCTTGCCGGCGCGGTTGCTGAAATCATGCAGACAACGGGCAACCCGCTCCTTGCCGCTGCCGGTGTCGCCGCGCAGAAGGATATTCACCGAGGTGCCGGCCAGTTCGAGGATCTGCCGGCGCAGGGTTTCCATCGGCCTGGAGACGCCGAGCAGCTGCGCCTCGATATGGTCCTTGCGGGCGAACTGCTGGCGCAGCTGACGGTTCTCACAAACCAGGCGGCGCTTGTCCAGCGCGCGGCGCACGCTGTCGAGCAGGCGTTCGGGGGTAAAGGGCTTTTCGATAAAGTCATAAGCGCCCTGGCGCAGCGCCTGCACCGCCATCGGCACATCGCCGTGCCCGGTGATCAGAATCACCGGCAGATCGCGGTCGCGCTCCAGCACGCTGTCGAGCAGCTGCAGGCCATCGGTGCCGGGCATGCGCACATCGCTGATGAGGATGCCGGGGTAGTCACGGTCGACCAGCGCCAACGCGGCCTGCGCCGTGGTGCAACTGTGCACGCTGAAACCGGACAGTTCCAGCCACTGCTGCACCGCCTCGCGGATGGCCGCTTCATCGTCGACGACTATTACGTGCCCGGTCATATCACCTCCCCCTCTTTAAATCGGCGGGCAGTGTAGCCCGGATAAAATCCGGGAAATAACCCGCACTACGCATTCGGCGCTGCCGGCAAACGCAGGGTAAACACCGCGCCCTGCTCGCCATTGGCCGCCTCCAGACTGCCACCCAGCTCACGGACGATGCCGTAGGACACCGCCAACCCCAAGCCCAATCCGGCGCCCACCGGCTTGGTGGTGAAGAACGGCTCGAACACATGATCCAGCGCATCGGTAGCGATTCCACCACCGCTGTCGGCAATGCTCAGCACCACGTATTCGCCCTGGCGCTCGATGCGGATCTGCAACTGCCGCACGGTGCTGTCCGCCATGGCATCCAGGGCGTTGTTGAGCAGATTAAGCAGCACCTGCTCCAGGCGAATGGCATCACCCAGCACCGGCACCTGTGAGTCGATCTCGCGATACAGCTGCACCTGTTCACTGCGCAATCGCGGGGCCAGCAATTGCAGCGCCTGCTCCAGCACATCGTTCAAACGCAGCCGCTCGCTCAGGCCTGCCGGGCTTTTGCGGGCGAAGGTTTTCAGGTGCCCGGTGAGCCCGGCAATACGTTGCAGCAGCGCGTCGATACGTTGCAGCCCTTTGCGCACATCGTCTTGCCGACCGCTGTCGAGCAACAGGCGCAGGCTGCCCAGTTGCATCTGCATGGCCGTCAGCGGTTGGTTGATTTCATGGGCCATGGCCGCCGACATCTGCCCCAGCGCGGCCATCTTCGCCGCATGCACCAGGCCTTCCTGAGCCTCGCGCAACTCGGCGGTGCGCAGCGCCACCTCACGTTCCAGGCGCTCACGAATACCAGCCTGCAGACGCTGAGTCTTGCGCCGCTGGGCCAGGTAGAGCAGCAGAAACACCAGGGTCATCCACACCCCGGCGGCGGCCAGGCGGTAGCTGCGCACGCTGTCGACCAGGGTTTCCGGCTCGTGCAGCAGGTGCAGGGTCCAGCCTTCATTGCCCAAGGCCTGGCGTTGCCAGAGGTAATCACGCGGGCCATCCGGGCCTTCGACCCGCCGCCACTGGCTGTCGCTGTCGATCTGCCGGCGCAGCGTGCTGGCCAGCGGTTGTAGCGCCTGTTCGGCGTATTTGCGCACCTCCACCAGCTCGGCGCGGGCCTGCTCGCTCAAGCTGTCGAGGGCAAGAAAACGCCAGGCCGGGCGATTGCTGAGGATCACCACCGAGTAGCTATCGGCCACCAGCAGCACGCCGGGCTGGCTGGCCCATTCGCGCTGCAGCGCCTCCAGCTCCAGCTTGACCACCAGCACGCCGAGCACCGTGCCGTCGTCGTCGCGCACCGCATGGGAGAGAAAATAGCCGGGGATGCCGGTGGTCACCCCCACCGCAAAATAACGCCCGGAGGACTGGCGCACGGCATCCTGAAAATACGGGCGGAAGGCGTAGTTGTTGCCGACAAAACTGCTCCAGTCACGCCAGTTACTGGCCACCAGGGTGTCGCCTTTCGCGTTGAGCAGGTACAGCACATTGGAACCGGCGGCGCTGTTGAGCTGCTCCAACCGCTCATTGAGTGTGCTGCGCAGCAAGCTGTCATCCGGCGCACGCAGCAGCGACTTGATATCGCTGTCCAGCGCGAGCACCTCGGGCACCGAGCGGAAGCGTTCGACCAGGGTGTGGATCGCCTGCGCATACAGCTGCAACTGCCCGCGCGCCTCCAGGCTGCGCTCCTGCCAGGCGCGCTGCTCGGCATAGCGCCCGGCCAGCCAGATGCTCGCCAGCAGGCCGAGCAGAATCAGCAGGACGATCAGGGCAACGCGGTAACGCAGCAGAAAGGCAGACATGCGCGGCTCGCAACAAGGCGGAGCCGGCATGGTAAGACAAAGCACCGCGCCATGCAGAGCGCAGCGGCTCGACTGTTTGAACCAGCGCCAGCGGCCGCTATAGTCACCGCTGGCTACACGACGATTACGTCAGGGACGCATGATGAGCAGTGAACAACAAGCCACCACCCCACGCTTCTGGCGCGACCCGGCGCTGCCCTTTGTGGAAACGCGTGAAGCCCTCGATGGCCGTCTGTTGTGCTACGCCAAACACTCCCATGAGTGCTTTTCGATTGGCACCATCACCCGGGGCCGCAGCACCTACTTCAATGAAAAGGCGCGCGAGCAGGTCACGGCCGGCACGCTGGTGCTGATGAACCCAGGTGACGTGCATGCCTGCAACCCCGTGGATGGGCAGCCCTGGTCGTATCGCATGTTCTACATCGACAGCGCCTGGCTGGGCGAGCTGCAACACCAGCTGGGGTTCGGCCACAACCGGCACCTGCAGCCCTTCTCCGCCATCCTCAGCCGCGACCCTGAGCTGTTCAACGGCCTCAACCAGTTGTACGACCTGCTCAACGCCACGGCGGTCGATCAGCTGCGCAAAGAGTGCGCCCTGATCGACTATTTCAGCACCCTGCAACAGCGCCTGGCACCCGCGCCGGCACCCATCCGCGAGGACAACCCGCGCATCCGCCTGGCCGCGGAATTTATCCGCGCGCACTGCACCCAGACGCTCAAGCTGGACGCCATCTGCAGCGCCGCCGAGCTGTCGCCCTCGTACCTGATTCGCAGTTTCCGCCAGCACTACGGCATGACCCCACATGCCTACCTGCTCAACTGCCGCGTGCAAGTGGCCCAGGCCGGGCTGAAACGCGGCGAGTCGATTGCCGAGGTGGCGCTGGACGCCGGCTTTGCCGACCAGGCGCACTTGCAGCGCACCTTCAAACAACTGCTCGCCGCCACCCCCGGGCAATACCGCCGCGCCTGATCAGACCAGCAGATAAACCGCCGAGAGCACCAGCAGCAAGGCCAGGCCGCGATTGAACCGGCGCAGGTACAGCGGATTCTCCAGGTACTGGCGCAGGTAAACCCCGGCCAGCGCCCAGCAACTGATCGACAGATAACAGATCACGAAATACAGCGCCGCGAACTGCCCCACCCGCCACAGATCACCATCCGCCGCATAGGCGCCCATGCCTGCCATCGAGGCCAGCCAGGCCTTGGGGTTGAGCCACTGCATCAGCGCGCCCTTGAATAGCGACGGGCGCTGCTGCGCGGCGTTGCCACTGAGCTGCCCGTCAGCCCGGGCCAGGCCGTAGGCCATGTACAGCAAAAAGGCGACGCCAAACCAAGCCACCCCGTGCGTCAACGCCGGCCACTGCTGCAACAGCTGCTGCAAGCCCAGGCCCATGGCCAGCAACAACGCGGTAAAGCCGAATGTCGCCCCGGTGACATGGCGCATGCTGCTACGCAGCCCATGGCTCGCGCCGGCGCTGAGGGCCAGGAGATTGACCGGGCCGGGAGAGATCGAAGCCGCGAGGGCAAAACCCGCCATGGAGTAAAACAACGTATTCATCACACACCTGTCAGCACAACCCAAGGAGAGGCCAGGCTGACAGGCACACGGCGCAGGGTATTGAAGGAAAATGCCCTGTCCGGGTATGTGCCGACAGGGCAGAGATCATCACGGCTGGGCGTGATCCGCCCGCTGCAACAGCCCGTCCGTTAGCCACTGGCGCAACCAGCTCACCGCCTGCGCCGGTGCCTGCTCACCGAGGTGCGCCAGCTCGCCGCACAGCTCAGCGAAGCTCCAGCCGTGCACGACCATGCCCTGCAATGCCGCCGCTTCATCGGCCACCAGGCTGCGGTAGCGGGTGATCAGCTGATCACGCCAGACCACACAGGTCTCAGTCGCAACCAGTGGCTGGCTGCCAGGGAAGTCACCCGGCTCCTTGCACGCACGCCAGATCGCCAGGCAGTTATGCCGGCACGCCAGCCACTGCACGCTCGGTAACAAACGCACCTGCAGGGTCGGCCAGTCTTCAGCCGGCAGCTCGGCCATCTGCGTCAGGCTCAGGGGCTGGCCATCTGGCGCATCAAAGGCCAGGGTAAAGGCCCATTCCAACCGCGCCAGTTCGCTGAGCGGCGCGGCCTGTGCGGGAATCAGGTAGCCGTCGATAAAGTCCGCCAGCTGCGCGCCGAGCCAGCGCAGGCTGAAATGCTGCGAGGGATGCGCGCCGAGATAGGCCAGGGCCAGGGCATCGAATTCCTCATCACCGAGCCAGCCATGCACCGCCGGATAGTCACCGCGCAAGGCTTCCAGTAGGCGCGCACGGTAGGCGTTGTGGTAAATCGCCAGGCCCTGTTCGGCACTCAGCGCCGCGCTGCCCAGCAAGCTGGCCTGCAGCGCCGGGTTGGGCTGGGCAGCGGGGTTGAGCAGGTAGGCCTGTACCTGCGCCTGCCAGTCACTCAGGCGCATTGCGCTGTACCTTGCAGCGCTTCGGCGGCAAACCGGCGTGCGCTATTCAGCTCGTCGAGTAGCACATCCAGATCGGGAAAATGATCGTCGCGCTCCAGCAGCGTGGACACCGGCCCGAGGTGCTGCAGGGTGCGTTGATAAAGCTGCCAGACCGGATCGCTGACTGGCTGATCATGGGTGTCGATCAGGTAGCTGCCGTAATCGCTGTGGCCGGCCAGGTGCAGCTGACGGATGCGCTGCTTGGGCAGGCTGCTGATAAAGGTCCAGGCATCAAAGCCATGATTGCGTGCGCTGACGTAGACGTTGTTGACGTCCAGCAACAGCTCGCAGCCGCTCAATTCGCTGAGTGCAGCGAGGAACTGCCATTCGCTGAACTGATCATCGGCGCAGCGCAGGTAGCTGGAGACGTTTTCCAGCACCAGCGGCCGCTCGATCACGTCCTGCACCTGGCGCACCCGCGCGGCCACATGCTGCAGGCTCTCCTCGGTATAAGGCAGCGGCAGCAGGTCGTGCAGCTGGTGAGCATTGCCCCGGCTCCAGCACAGGTGATCGGAGATCCACGCCGGCTGTACCCGCGCGGCCAGGTGTTTGAGCCGACGCAGGTAGTCGCGGTCCAGCTCATGCGGGCCGCCAATCGACAGCGACACACCATGCATCACCAGGGGGTACTGCTCGCCGATGGCATCGAGAAAGTAGAGGGCCTTGCCGCCCGCTACCAGGTAATTTTCCGAGACAATCTCGAACCAGTCGATGGCCGGCTGCTGTTCGAGAATGGCTTGGTAATAGGTGCTGCGCAGGCCCAGGCCGAAACCCAGATTGCCGTGTTGAGCATTCATCGCTGACTCCTTGCCAGGTGATGCGAGGCAACCGCACGGCGGCCGCCCCGGCTCACTTACTCGCCGACAGTACCGCCTGCCGCATCGCACTCGGCCTGGGTCATGGCCTTGAAGCCGTGGCCCTTGCAGACCGCCTGGCCTTTGCAGCCGTTCTCGGCGGTCTTGCAGTCATTCTGGCCTTTGCAGGACGTGACGCCATAGCAGTGCACCTTGGCTTCTTCAGCCGCAACGACAGTGCCGGACATGCCGGCGAACAGGGCAGCAGCAGCGAAGGCAATGGCGGCACCAGTAGCAGCGGTGGATTTCATGGTCATGTGCGTATCCTCGGGTGATCTGGGTGAGCCGGACGAAAGGGGTTTTGCGTGCCGGCATTCAACTAGAGCAACGAGACGAACAGGCGTTACAGCAGCGCTGAAAAAAATTTAAGAGGCCTGCTTTATCGACGTGCTGGAGCACTGCTGAGCTGCACATGCCTGGCATTGATCATGCGCATGGTGACCTACACGAGATACACCTAAACTGCGCCGACTGGGCTGAAGCCCACCCCCGATATTCACCACTGACGTTAGGGATAGCCATCTTGAGTCTTCGCCCTCTGCTTCTGCTGTGCTTGCCTGCCAGCCTGTTGCTGACTGCCTGTGATCAGCCCAGCCCACCTCAAGAGCCGGCACCGCGCCTGGTCAAACTGTTCACCGTGGACGACCCCGCCGGCCAGCGCCTGCGTGAATTTCCGGCTCGGCTAAAAGCCACCAACGAGGCCGAACTGTCGTTCCGCATCGCCGGGCAGTTAAAGACCCTCAACGTGCTGCAAGGCCAGCAGGTGAAACGCGGCCAGCTGATCGCCAGCATCGAAGACACCGACCAGCGCCTGCGCATGCGTGACCGTCAGGCCAGCTATGATCTGGCCAATGCGCAGTTCCAGCGCATCGCCAAACTCTATGAGCGGCAGATGATTTCGCGCGCCGAGTACGATCAGCGCAAAGCCACCCTGGATTCGGCGCGGGCAGCGCTCAACCTGGCGCGGCAAGAGCAGGACTACACGCAAATCCTCGCGCCCTTTGATGGCGTGGTGGCCAGCACCTATGTGGATAACCACCAGGTGGTGCAGGCCAAACAGCCCATCGCCAAGCTGCAGAGCGGCGACATGCTGGATGTACTGTTTCAGTTGCCGGAAAACCTGCTGACCAACCTGCGTAGCCGCGAAGAGAATCCCGATTACCACCCCAGCGTGACCCTCGACAGCCTGCCAGGCCGTGAGTTTGCGGCGGTGTACAAAGAACACAGCACCCAGCCGGACCCGAAAACCCTGACCTATCAGGTCACCCTGTCGATCCCCCGCCCGCCGGAACTCAACCTGCTGCCGGGCATGAGCGCCACCGTTAAAGTCGACTTCGCGCAAATTGTGCGCAACCCCGATACCCGTATTTTGGTTCCTGTCGAGGCGGTGTTCAGTGCCGACAACGGGCCAGCGACCGCCAAGCAGGTATGGGTGGTGAATGACACCAAGGCGGGGCTGCGCCTTAGCGCGCGGGCCGTGGAGGTCGGTCAGCTGACCCGTAATGGCATCGAAGTGTTGAGCGGGTTGACGCCCGGTGAGCAGATTGTTGCCGTTGGCGGCGCTGAGCTGGAAGAAGGCCAGGCGGTTCGTCCCTGGGTACGCGAGCGGGGACTGTAAATGGATATCGCCGGTTATTTTATCCAGCGTCGGGTCACCAGCTGGTTGGTCACGCTGGTCTTGGGCATTGGCGGTTTGATGGCCTTTGTCGGCATCGGCCGTCTGGAAGACCCTTCCTTCACCCTGAAAAACGCCATGGTCATCACCAGCTACCCCGGCGCCTCGCCGCAGCAGGTGGAAGAGGAAGTCAGCTACCCGCTGGAAAACGCCATCCAGCAGCTGCCCTCGATCAAAAAAATCACCTCGATCTCCAGCGCCGGGCTCTCACAAATCAGCCTGGAATTGCACAGCCAGACCAAAGCTGAAGAAATCCCCCAAATCTGGGATGAGCTGCGGCGCAAGATCAACGACCTGCAACCCAGCCTGCCACCGGGAGTCAACCCACCGCAGGTACGCGACGATTTCAGTGATGTCTTCGGCTTCTTCCTGCTGGTCACCGGCAAGGGCTACAGCGCCCAGGAGTTGCGTGACTTTGCCGACTACCTGCGGCGTGAACTGGTGCTGCTGCCGGGTGTGGGTAAGGTGACACTGGCTGGTGCGCGCCAGGAACAGGTGCAGGTGGAAATCTCCCGCAGCAAGATGAGTGCACTGGGCATCGCACCGCAGCGCCTGGCGCAGGTATTGAGCCAGCAAAACGTGGTGTCCAATGCCGGGCGGATTCTGGTCGGTAGTGAATCTATCCGCCTGCACCCCACCGGAGAATTTCAGGATGTGCGCGAGCTGGAACGGCTGATCATCAGCGACCCCGGCAGCTCACAGCAGGTCACCCTGGGCGACATTGCCCAAGTCAGCCGTGGCTTCAGTGAAACCCCGGGCAACCTGTACCGCATGAATGGCCAGGACGCACTGACTCTGGGGGTTTCCTTTGCGCCCAAAGTCAACGTGGTCGATGTCGGTGCGGCAGTGAATGCGCGCCTGGCCGAGTTGGACAACCAGCGCCCGGCCGGCATGCAGCTGCAGGTGTTTTACGATCAGGCCGCCGAGGTTGAGTCGTCGGTGCAGGGCTTCGTGATCAACTTCATCGCCTCTGTGGTCATCGTGATTGTCGTGCTGCTGATATTCATGGGCATGCGCAGCGGCCTGCTGATCGGCCTGATCCTGGCCCTTACCGTGCTCGGCAGCTTTATCTTTATGCGCCTGCTGGGGATTGAACTGCAACGCATCTCCCTCGGCGCGTTGGTGATCGCCCTCGGCATGCTGGTGGACAACGCCATTGTCGTGGTCGAGGGCATTCTGGTTGGCCGTCAACGCGGGCAAACCACGCTGCAAGCGGCACGAGCCATCGTCAAACAGACCAACCTGCCGCTGCTCGGGGCCACCCTGATTGCGATCATCGCCTTCGCCCCCATCGGCCTGTCCGATGACTCCACGGGTGAGTTCTGCCTGTCGCTGTTCCAGGTGCTGATGATTTCCCTGCTGCTCAGCTGGGTCACGGCCATCACCCTGACGCCGTTCTTCGCCAGCCTGTTCTTCCGTGACAACCAGACACTGACCGGCCAGAGCCAGGGCGACCCTTACGGCGGGGTGATTTTCAGCGCCTACCGCGCCCTGCTCGACGTCGCCCTGCACCACCGTCGCCTGACGCTGGGCCTGCTGAGCGTGCTGCTGGTGGTGGCCATTGCCGGTTTCGGCAGCGTACGGCAGAGCTTCTTCCCGCCGTCCAACACGCCGATGTTCTTTATCGACCTGTGGCTGCCGCAAGGCACGGACATCCGCTACACCGAGCAATTGGTGGCCGAGTTGGACCAGCATGTGTTGGAGCAGGAAGGTGTGACCGCCGTCAGCAGCACCATCGGCCAGGGCGCGCTGCGCTTTATCCTCACCTACGCACCGCAGAAGCAATACCCCAACTATGCCCAGTTGCTGGTACGTACCGATGAGCTGGCGCGCATCGAACCGCTGATCAACCAGCTTGAACAGCATGTGGCTGAGCAATACCCGCAGATCAAACCCAAGTTCAAGCAACTGATGCTTGGCCCCGGCAACGACAGCAAGATCGAAGCGCGCTTCAGCGGCCCCGACCCCGAGGTGCTGCGCCAGCTGGGCAGTGAAGCCATCCGCCGCATACGCCAAGACCCGGTCGCCAACGCCGTTACGCACGACTGGCACGAGCGCACCAAGCTGATCCGTCCGCAATTTGCCGAGGCCCGCGCACGCGAGCTGGGGGTGGATAAAAGCGAGCTGGATGACCTGCTGCGCATGAGCTTCTCGGGCATGAATGTGGGCCTGTACCGCGAAGGCACGCAGCTGTTGCCGATCATCGCGCGCACACCGGATAACGAGCGCCTGAATGCCGACAGCCTCAACGACCTGCAAGTGTGGAGCAACACCAGCGGCGGTTACCTGCCGATTGAGCAGGTGCTGCTGGGCTTTACCACCGAATGGGAAGACCCGCTGATCATGCGTTTGAACCGCAAACGCACGCTCACGGTACAAGCCGACCCAGCGCTGCTCAGTGGCGAAACTGCCGCTCAACTGTTCGGCCGCATCCGTCCGGAGATCGAAGCCATTCCCCTGCCGGAAGGCTACAGCCTGGAATGGGGTGGCGAATACGAAAGCTCCCGCGACGCTCAAGGTGCGGTGTTTGGCAGCCTGCCGCTGGGCTTTCTGGCGATGTTTATGATCACCATTTTGCTGTTTGACTCGTTCAAGCGCGCCACGGTGATCTGGCTGACGGTGCCCTTGGCGATGATCGGCGTGACCCTGGGCTTTTTAATCACCGGCATTCCCTTTGGCTTTATGGCCTTGTTGGGCCTGCTCAGCCTAAGCGGCATGCTGGTGAAGAACGGCATTGTCCTGGTCGATGAAATCCAGCTGCAACTGGCCAGCGGCAAGGATGCCCTGCAAGCGGTTGAAGAAGCCTCCATCAGCCGCGTGCGCCCGGTGTCCATGGCCGCCCTGACCACCATTCTGGGCATGAGCCCGCTGCTCGCCGATGCCTTCTTCCAGAGCATGGCCGTGGTGATCATGTTCGGCCTGGGCTTCGCCACCCTGCTGACCCTGGTGGTGCTGCCGGTGCTGTATTGCCTGTTCTACGGGATCAAGGTGCAGAACACAGCGGCCGCCTGAGACGCTTGGGCGATGACATGGCTAAGGTGGACAAGGCGCAGCCTGTCCACCCAGGCTCAGCGCCGACGCAGTAAAAGCACGAAAAACACCCCGCCAATCGCCGCCGTGGCGATGCCAATGGGCAGGTCCTGCGGGGCCAGCAGGGTGCGCGCGGCGACATCCACCCAGACCAGAAACAGCGCGCCAAGCAGCGCACTGACCGGCAGCAGGCGACGATGCTCAGCGCCCACCAGAAAGCGCGCGACATGCGGCAGGATCAGCCCGACGAAACCGATGGCACCGCTCAGCGACACCAGCACCCCGGTCAGCAGCGAAGCGCAGACAAACACCAGCAAACGCACCCGGCGCGGTTCCAGCCCCAGGCTGACCGCGCTGTGTTCACCGGCCATCAGCGCATTCAGCGCCCGCGCCAGACCGAGCAACAGCAGCAAGGCCAGCATCAAGCACAACGCCGGCAGCCAGAGCAGTTCCCAGCGCGCCAGACCAAGGCCGCCGAGCATCCAGAAGATCACCGAACTGGCGGCATGGTGATCACCGAGAAACAGCAGCAGGTTGCTTGCCGCCATCATCACAAACGACACCGCCACCCCGGCCAGCAGCAGGCGGTCGCTCTCCAACCGGCCACCGCGACTGGCAATCGCCAGCACCAGCAGCATGCTCACCAGCGCGCCGACAAAGGCCGCCAGCGGCAGGCTGAGCAGGCCGATAAATTCCCCCAGGTACAGCACCACAATCACCGCACCGAACGCCGCACCGGAACTGACCCCAAGCAGATGTGGATCGGCCAGCGGGTTGCGCGTCACCGCCTGCAGCGCCGTGCCGACCAGCGCCAGCCCGGCCCCCACCAGCGCACCGAGCACCACCCGTGGCGCACGGATCAGCCAGACGATGCTGTCCTGAGCGCTGCTCACCGCCTGCGCCGGCTGCAGGTCGAACAGGCGCTGACCCAAAATCTCCAGCACACGCGGCAAGGGCACTGGCGCGGCGCCAAAGCCCAATGACGCCGCGCAGGACAGGCCCAGCGCCAAGGCCAGCACCAGCAGCAACAAACGGTAAGCGTGCGGGCTGCGAATCATCGGGCAAAGGCCTGCGGGTGCAGCGCCGCGGCCAGGGTTTCGATGGCGGCGGCGTTTTCCAGGCTCGGTGTCACCGCCAGGTACGGCAGCACCACAAAGCGCTGTTCACGGATCGCCGTCAGCCCCTGCAAGGCCGGATGCTGTAGGAGGAAATCACGCTTCTGCGCCGCGCTGCGCTCGCCGTAATCGACGATCAGAATCACCTCGGGGTCGCTGCTGATTACCGCTTCCCAGCCGACGCGCACCCAGCTCGCGGCCAGCCCGTCCATCACATTGCGCCCCCCCGCCGCCTCGATCAAAGCCTGGGGCATGGCCAAACGGCCGGCGGTAAACGGGCTTTCCTCGCCGCTGTCGTAGAGAAATACCCGTGGCGCCGGACCGCTGTCGGCCAGGCGGGCACGCACCGCCGCCACCCGTTGCTGCATGCCCAGCACCAGCGCCTCGGCGCGCGGCTCTACGGCAAAGATGCGGCCGAGGTTGTGCAGGTCGGTGTAGACATCCTCCAGGCTGGCTACCCGGCGTGGCATGACATGAGCGCAGGACTCGCTCAGCTCGTACACCGGAATGCCGAACCGCGCCAGGCTGGCCGGGGTGACTTCACCGCCGACGCGCATGCCGTAGTTCCAGCCGGCGAAGAAGAAATCCGCCTCGGCGTTGAGCAGGTTTTCCAGTGACGGGTGCCGCGCCGCGAGCTCGGGCAAATCGGCCAGCTGCGCCATCAGCGTGGGGTTGGGGGTTTTCCAGGCGCTGATGCCGCTGTAGCCGACCATCCGCGATTTCAGCCCGAGGGCCAGCAGCATGCCGGTCAGGTTGATGTCCTGACTGACGGCGCGCTGCGGCGGCTGCTCGATGGTCAGCTGACGGTCGCAGCTGGTGACGGTAACCGCCTGGGCGGGCAGGGTCGCGCCCAGCAACGGCAGGCACAAGGCGTAAGGCAGAAAACGCTTCATGGATTGATCCAGGTAATACGCGGGTGCCCCGCGAGGGGATGACGGTCGACCAGCGCCTGCACGCCATACACCTCGGCCAGCAGCGCTTGCGTCAGCACTTCGGTTGGAGTGCCGCTGGCCACCACGCGGCCGTGGTCGAGCACATACAGGCGGTCGCAGAAGGCCGCCGCCAAATTGAGGTCGTGGAAGCTGGCCAGGGTTGCCAGGCCGAGGGTTTTGATCAGCCGCAACAGTTCCAGCTGATAACGCGGATCAAGGTGGTTGGTCGGCTCGTCGAGGATCAGCAGCGTCGGCTGCTGCACCAGGGCGCGGGCCAGTAGCACGCGCTGCTTCTCGCCGCCGGAGAGATGAGCGAAGGCCTGGCACTTGTGCTCAGTCAAACCGACCCGCGCCAGGGCCTGCTCGACCAGAGCGTGATCGGCCTGATCATCACCATCGAACAGGCCCTTGTGCGGCGTGCGGCCCATGGCGGCGACTTCGGCCACGGTGAGGCCGAAGTCCTGGGGAAACTCCTGCAACACCACCGCCACCCGCTGCGCGCACCAGCGCGGCGAGCGGCTCCACAGCGCTTCGCCGTCCAGCTCCACCGAGCCTTGATCGGGCCGCTGAAAGCGGTAGGCGCAGCGCAGCAGGCTGGTCTTGCCGCTGCCATTGGGGCCGAGCAGGCCGACCAGCTGACCGTCGCCCACCGCCAGCTCGATGCCGTCGAGCAAGGCCTGCTCACCGTTGGGCGACCAGGCCAGCTCGCTGATCTGCAAGCGCGCCATCAGAAACGGTAATCGGCAGTGACGAACAACGAACGCGGTGCGCCCAGGTACCACTGCTGGCCATCGCTGCTGCCGCTGGTGGCGTACTGGCGGTCGAACAGGTTGTTCAACTCCAGGCCCAGACGCACATCCGCCTGCACCTGCCAGCCGACAGTGGCATCGACCACGGTGTAGCTCGGCAGCGTCACGCTGTTCGCCGTGTCGGCGTAGCGCGCATCGACATAACGTGCGCCGACCCCGGCATCCACCTGCTCACTCAGCGCCTTGCTCAGCCACAGGTTGGCGGTGCGCCGTGGCACGTTGGTCGGCCGATTACCGCTGCGGTCACCCCCGGCCTCCGTGAAGTCGTCGTACTCGGCACGCACCCACGCGGCGTTGGCCGAGACCTGCCAACCCTGGCCCAGCGCCAGCTCCAGGGTGGCTTCCAGGCCGTCGGAAGACTGCTGGCCGATTTGTTCGGTCGGCGCGGTCGGGGTGGCGCGGCTGAGCAGCTTCTCCTTGACGATGTGGTAAGCGGCCAACGTCCATTCGCCCTGGCCATTCCAGAACGCCTGCTTAAGGCCGATTTCGGTCTGCTTGGCCTCGCTCAGGTCGAACTGCTGCTGCGTCGGATTGAGCGTCAGCAGGTTGCTCACGCCTTCGGTGCTGGTGGCGTACTGGCCGTACAGCGACAGCTCGGGCGTGACCTCGAAGACCAACCCGGCACGCCAGTTGTCGCCCGTCAGGCTGCGGTCGGCGCTGCTGTCGTTCAGCAGGTTGTCGCGCTGGATATGCAGCTGATCGCGGCGCACACCGCTGACCAGCGACAGGCGTTCGGTCAGCTGAGTGCGGTTCTCGGCGAACAGCGAGAACTGCCGCGCCAGGTTGCGTTCGCGCGGCCCATACCCCAGCGGATCGGTGCTCTGGTACTGACCGCCACCGCTGCCGGCGAGCGGCACGCTGTCCGTGAAGCTGCTGGCAAAGTCGTGCTGGCGGGCGAAGTGGATGCGGTTGTAATCCACGCCCACCACGCTGCGGCTCTCCAGGCCGAACAGGGCGTGCTCCAGGGTGAAGGTCTGGCGGTCGCCGACCTGCTCCTGGGTGTGCTTGATCTCGTAGAAATCGCTGCGCTTGACCTGATCACCCGGCTGCCAGCGATAGGACTCGGCATTACGCCAGTAACGCTGGGTCTTGATGTAGTAGAGCTGGTTGCTGGCGCTCAGGGCATCGTTGATGCGCCAGTCACTGACCAGTCGGGTGATCTGGTCGTTGTAGCGAACCTCGGCGTTATCAACGTTGTAATTACGCTCGCGCAGGCGCTCGCGGTACTGGCCGGCGACCAGCGGCGTGCCCAGGTAGCGCTGCGGGTCCTGATCGCCGTGATCATGAGACAGGGTAAAGCTCAGCGCATCGCTGGCATCCCAACGCAAGGCGGCGCTCAGCGCCTGGCTCTGCGACTCACCGTCATCGACCCAACCGTTGCTGGCCAGCTGATTGAGGTTGAGGCGGTAGCTCAGTGCATCGCTCAGCGAGCCGCCGCTGTCCAGCGCAGCCTGGCGGCGGTCGTCGCTGCCGTAGCCGAGGCGCAGCTGGTTGCTGATGGCGCCGCTGAACGGCTTTTTCGGCACCACGTTGATCACCGCGCCGGTCGCGCCTTCACCGTAGAGCACCGAGGCCGGGCCGCGTAGCACGTCAACGCGCGCCACCGACCAGGTGTCGACCGGGAAGGTCACGGTGCCGGCCCCGACATACTGACGGGTGCCGTCATACAGCTGCATGGTCGCACTGTGCCCGGTAAAGCCACGCGCCGACAGCGCGGTGCCGCCATTGCCAGGGCTGCCGATGCTGCTGATGCCAGGGGTGCGGGTGACCGCGTCCTGCACGCTGAGGTTGTTACGCCCGCGCACCTGCGCGCCGCTCAGGCTGCTGGTGCTGGCCGGGGTTTGCAGGGCGCTCAGGCCCAGGCGCGAACCGCTGCTGGTGGGCGTATGCAGATCGCTTTCGCCCTCCGCAGCAGCCTTGGCCTGAACGGTCGTGGCCGGCAAATTGACCGGGGGCTCGCCCGCCACAGCCGTACCGGCCAGGCACAGGGCAAGGGAAACAGAGAGTTGAGACAGGGGATAGCGCGCCATGATGCTTCCATCGCAAAAGGGATAGGCACGGCAATCCCGATGGAAACGCGCAACAGCAAAACACGGGCGCACAGGCACCCACGATCGGCGTCAACGCCCGCCCACCGCGGGTTGCCAAACAGTTGGGAGTTGCCGCTGCATCACGGGCAGCGCACAACATCCCTAAGAATCAGGCCGGTCTCCGGGCTTACGAGGGTCATGAAGCCATCGCCTTCCCATGCAGAAACTGCACAGTGGCATCGTGATGACGTCGCTCGCTTACCGTTGCGGGGGCAGCGTCGGACTGGCCCAAAGGGCGCACCGACTTCCCGTTTAACCTCACGCGCGGCGGCGTGAGACACCTGAAACGGCGCGGATATGACCATTCAGGCCGATCCGCGTCAAGTTTTTAGCTGTTGCCGAATGGCTCTACAGCAGTCTTCTCAGCCCTTATCAATGCGCAGCTCGGGCACGGCGCGGCCGGCCACCAGGCGCTCATCGACCAGGCGGATCAGCTCGGCTTCATCGCGCACGCGGAACCACTCACCGGCCGGATAGAGACTGGCGGTCGGGCCCAGATCGCAGGGGAACTGGCACTGCGTACGGGTGATATGCACCCCGCCCTCGCACTCCAGTTTGCCGGCGGCCTTGAGCCGTTGGCGCAGGTTTTTCCACAGGTCCAGCGCACCGCGCCGGGTGCAGCGCGGGCCGTTGCACAGCAGCAGGCGCTGCGCGTGCGGCGGAATCTGCGACCAGGCGTGATGCCCCGGCACGGCGGCCACCCCCACACAGGGCAGGTGCAGCTCGGGACGCTCGATCAGCGCGCAGGCAGCCTCCACCGGCAGGCCTTCAGCCTGGCCAATGGCGCTGGCGACAAACAGCTGCTCAGGGTTGGCCTGCTGGCACAGTTCGCTGCGCAGCCAATCGAGGTGCGGGCTGCTGCTTTGCGGCTCCAGGTCGATCACCAGCAACGGCCGCTCAGCCTCGGCCACGCGCTGCCAAAGCGACGCATAGCCCGCGCTGGTATCGACGATATCGGCCAGCGCCGCTTCCCCGCGTAGCTCAACCAGACGGCGGCGCAGCAGCTCGGCAAACGAGCCCTCGGCCAGGTCGGGGCCGACAAACAGAATGCGGGCGTAAGGGGAAACGGGCGTGGTCATGGCGGCCTCCAAAGCGGGGCGGCAGTCTAACAGGCGCTGTTTTCCGTTGGGCAACCCAGCCGCCCCGTAGGGTGGTTAGGCGCATAGAACAGGTCGTGAGCCAGCTGCATTGCCCGATGCGCCGAAACCCACCGTGGCAGACTCAGCCGCTATTCGATGGGTGACGCGCTGCGCAGGACTCAGTCGCTGTCCGCCTGACCGTCGATTGGCAGCGCTAACCCATCCTACGACAGCGCCTCGGCCAGCGCTTCAAGGCTGACAAACTCGCGATCCACCGCTGGCAACTCGGGCCGACGCAGCAGCAATACCGGCAAACCCAACTCCCGCGCCACCTGCAGTTTCGGCTCGGTGGACTGGCTGCCGCTGTTCTTGCTGATCAGCACATCGGTGCCTAAACGAGCAAATAACGCACGCTCCTCATCCAGCGCAAACGGCCCGCGCGCGCCGATAATCTCCGCACGCGGCACGCCTTGCTGGGCCGTCAGGCAGCGCACGGTCCAGTGCTGATGCGGGGGAATCTCATGCAGGTGTTCCAGCGGCTCGCGACCGAGGGTAAACAGCGGGTGCTGAAAGCTTTGCAGCGCCGCAACCAGCCCGGCCCAGTCGTCCACTTCGCGCCAATCATCACCCTCGCCGGCCTGCCAGCCGGGGCGGCGCAGCGCCCAGCAGGCAATCCCGCTCAGCTCGGCGGCGCGGGCGGCATTGCCGCTGATCTGCGCGGCATAGGGGTGGGTCAGGTCGAGCAGCAGTTCGATGCCCCGCAGGCGGATAAACGCCGCCAATCCTTCCGCCCCGCCAAAGCCGCCAACACGCACCTGACAGGGCAAATCATCCGGCACCCGGCCCAGCCCGGCCAGGCTGTAGATGCTTTCAGGGTCAAGGCGGCGCGCCAGACGCAAGGCCTCGGTGGTGCCGCCAAGCAGGAGGATGCGCGGGCTCACGGCTTGCGCACCACCAGCAGGGTGATCGGCAAGGCGCTGCGCCAGGTGTCGAAGCCGCCCAGCGGCTGCGCCTGGGCCACGCTGATGCGCGTCAGCTCGCCGCCCACCTGCTCGCGCCAGGCCACCAGCGCCGCTTCGCTTTGCAGGGTCACGGCATTGGCCAGCAAACACCCACCCGGCTTGAGGCTGGCCCAGCACTGCTCGAGCACGCCAGGGATGGTCACCCCGCCACCAATAAAGATCGCATCCGGCGCGGCCAATCCGGCCAAGGCTTCGGGCGCGCGGCCGGCCACCAATTGCAAGCTGGGCACGCCGAGGGCATCGCGGTTGTGCTGGATATGCGCCTGACGACTGGCGTCAGCCTCGATGGCCAGCGCCCGGCAGCTGGGGTGCGCGCGCATCCACTCAATGCCGATGGAGCCGCAGCCGGCGCCGACATCCCAGAGCAGCTCACCAGGTTGCGGCGCCAGGCGCGCCAGGGTGATAGCGCGCACATCGCGTTTGGTCAGCTGGCCGTCGTGCTGATAAGCATCGTCCGGCAAACCTGGCGTGAGCGGCAGCAAACGCGCACAGGCGCCCGCCACACAGTCGATTGCCAGCAGATTGAGGTCAGCGACGTGCGGCGCGGTCCAATCACTGGCCAGGCCGTCGATGCGACGCTCCTGATCGCCGCCCAGATGCTCCAGCACGGTCAGCCGGCTGGGGCCAAAACCGCGTTCACGCAGCAACTCGGCCACCGCCGCCGGGCTCTCGCCGTCATTGCTCAACAGCAGCAGCCGCGCGCCGGGGAAAATCTGCGCCTGCAGCGCCGCCAACGGCCGCGCCACCAGCGACAGCACCGTCACGTCCTGCAGTGGCCAACCCAGGCGAGCAGCAGCCAGTGAGACGGATGAGGGCGCAGAGAACACCCGCAATTCATCCGCCGGCAGCTGCCGCGCCAGGCTCGCACCCACGCCATAGAACAGTGGGTCACCGCTGGCCAGCACGCACACCGGCATCCCGCGCCGCGCCATTACCGGCTCCAGGCTAAAGGGGCTGGGCCAGCGCTCGTGCTGCCCTGGCAGATCGCTGGGCAGCAGCGCCAGCTGGCGTGGGCTGCCGACAATCCACTGCGCCTCGCCCAGCGCCTGGCGCGCTGCCTCACCCAGCCCGGCGTAACCGTCTTCACCAATGCCCACCAGGGTTAACCAGGCCGTCATACCCACTCCTCTGCCCCCGCCCGACAAGCTAGGGTGTCAGCGCATCAAACAAAGCGGGCATAATACAGCCTTCGTCGGTGCCCACCGCCATGGTGCGAGGGGCCTAAGAGGGAATCCGGAACGATCCGCTGATCGTGACCGAGCTGCCCCCGCAACTGTAAACAGCGAGTCTGCCGCCACTGTGCCACTGGGAAACTGGGAAGGCCGCGCCAGATGATGACCTGTCAGCCAGGAGACCTGCCGACGACGCGAGTCGCGAGTGCCAACATCGGGCGGGGTGTACCGATGCCATGAAATCCCCTGTGGGCGGATTTCGCTGGTTCGGTCGCCGCGTCGTAGAACCTGTTTTCGATCTAGCGAGCTAGAGACCTACAAGGCAAAAACAGGCGAGGAAGCGGAATGTACGAGCTGTACATGAGCATTCCGAGCCTGGTTTTAACGCAGTAGGGCCGACGCGCAGCAGATCGTAGACAGGTTCGTTGTTGCTGGTGAACTTGTTGCGCGACCTTGCCACCACTGTCGAGATACCGGCCCCACGCCCCGATAAACCGGGATCGGCGTGCCCCGGCCTGCTGCGTATCGTTCCGGCGCTGGACGGCGGCATCTGCCGGGTCAAGCTGGCCGGCGGCGTACTCAGCAGCCAACAGGCACGCGCCATCGCCGAAGCCGCCGAGCGCTGCGCCAGCGGTGTGCTGGAGCTGACCAACCGCAGCAATCTGCAGATTCGTGGCGTATTGCCCGGCCAGCAAGCCGAGCTGATCGAGCGCCTGCTGGCTGCCGGCCTCGGCCCGAGCAATCCGGCCGCCGACGATGTGCGCAATCTGCTGCTCAGCCCTGCCGCCGGCATCGATCCGCAGGCCTTGCTCGACACCCGCCCGCTGGCCGCCGCGCTGCTTGAGCTGCTGCAAACCACCCCGGCGCTGCATGGGCTGTCGGCCAAGTTCGCTATTCAGCTGGACGGCGGCGAAGCCCTGGCCATGCTCAAACACCCCCACGATATCTGGCTAAGCGCCCTGCCCGGTAAGTCAGCTCGCTTGGCCTTTGGCCTGGCGGGTTGCCCAGGTGATCAGCCGCTGGGCGTGGTCAACGTTGAGCAAGCCGTGCCGTTGGTGGAACAGCTGCTCAGGCTGTTCCTCGATCTGGCTGGCAGCGAACACAGCCGGATGCGCCAGCTGCTCAGCGTGATTCCCGCCCACCAACTGCTGCAACAGCTGCAAACGCGCCTGCCCTTTACCGTTCAGGCGCCACCGACCGATTGGCAACACAAACCAGTCAGCCCACGCGCGCCGATGGGCATTTATCCACAGCAGCAAAACGCCCTTTGCATGGTTGCCGCCGCTTCACGTCTGGGCCGAATCGACGCCACACAACTCAAAGCCCTGGCCGATCTGGCCGAGCAATATGGCGATGCCAGCCTGCGCCTGACGCCCTGGCAGGGTCTGTTGCTGCCGAATATCCCCGAGCACTCGGCAGACAACCTGCTGCACACACTGGCCGAACTCGGCCTGCTGATCGATGCGCAGGAACCACTTAGCAATCTGATCGCCTGCACCGGCTCAGCCGCCTGCGCCAAGGGCCTGAGCGACAGCAAGGCCGATGCCCTGCGCCTGGCCGAACACCTGCGCGCCAGCACAGCGCGGCCGCAGGTGCATCTCAGTGCCTGCCCACGCTCCTGCGCCGCCGCGCACACCGCGCCCTTTACCTTGCTGGCCAGCAGCGCCGGGCATTACCAGCTTTATCAACGCACGCCTGAAGCGGCCGGTTTCGGTCAGCTGCTGGCCAGCGCCATGACTATTGACGAGGCCGGCGACTGGTTCGCCGCCCACTGCGCAACAGGAAACAGTGATGCTTGAGTACATCCGCGACGGCCAGGAAATCTACCGCCAGTCCTTCGCCACCATCCGCGCCGAGGCTGATCTCAGCGCTATTCCGGCCGATCTGGAAAAGCTCGCGGTGCGGGTTATCCACGCCTGCGGCATGGTCGATGTGGTGCAAGACCTGCGCTTCTCCCCCGGCGCTAGCGCTGCCGGCCGCGCCGCGCTGGCCAATGGGGCGGCGATTCTCTGCGATGCGCGGATGGTCGCCGAAGGCATCACCCGCTCACGCCTGTCTGCCGCCAATCCGGTGATCTGCACGCTGCATGAGGCCGATGTTCCGTCCCTCGCCCGCGAGCTGGGCAACACCCGCTCGGCAGCGGCACTTGAGCACTGGCGCGAGCACCTGGAAGGCAGCGTGGTGGTGATCGGCAATGCGCCCACCGCGCTGTTCTACCTGCTGGAAATGCTCGACGCCGGCGCACCGAAACCGGCGCTGATCATCGGCATGCCGGTGGGCTTTATCGGCGCGGCGGAATCCAAAGACGCCCTGGCTGCCGACAGCCGTGGCGTGCCCTATGTGACCGTGCGCGGCCGGCGCGGCGGTAGCGCCATGGCGGTGGCGGCGGTCAACGCCCTGGCCACGGAGGTGGAGTGATGACGGTACAAAAAGGCCGCCTGCTGGGGCTCGGCGTCGGCCCCGGCGACCCCGAGCTGATCACCCTCAAGGCCCTGCGCCTGCTGCAATCGGCGGCGGTGGTTGGCTACTTCGTGGCCAAGGCTAAAGCCAACAAAGGCCAGGGCGGCAATGCCTTCGGCATCATCGAGCAGCACCTGACAGACGCCCAGCAGCGCCTGCCGCTGGTCTACCCGGTGACTACGGAAAAACTCGCCGCGCCGCTCAGCTATGAAGATGTGATCAGCGACTTCTACGACACCTGCGCGGTGCAGATCGCCGCCCGACTCGACGCCGGCCAGGATGTGGCGGTGATCTGCGAAGGCGACCCGTTTTTCTACGGCTCCTACATGTACCTGCACGACCGTTTGGCCGGCCAGTACGACGTCGAAGTGGTGCCCGGCGTGTGCTCCATGCTCGGCTGCGCCTCGGTGCTCGGCACCCCGCTGGTGTACCGCAACCAATCGTTAAACGTGCTCTCCGGCGTGCTCCCCGAAGACGAACTCAAGCAGCGCCTGCACAGCGCCGAAGCCGCCGTGATCATGAAGCTCGGGCGCAATTTCGAGAAAGTCCGCCGTGTGCTGCAGGAGCTGGGCATCGACCAGCGCGCCCACTACGTCGAACGCGCGACCATGGGCAACCAGCGCATCGTGCCGCTGGACGAAGTGGAGCCGATGTCCTCGCCCTACTTCTCAATGATCGTCATCCCCGGCGAGAAATGGCGCGGTTAGCAAACTGCAAACAACCCGTGGGAGGGGCTTTAGCCGCGACATGCTGTGGCCATCGCGGCTAAAGCGGATCGCCCCCCGGCCACGCCCACAAAAGCGCCATCGCACAGCCCACTCACCGTAGCCTGGAACACCTTATGACCGCCGCTCCCGCCATCATCATCCTCGGCCCCTCTGCTCTGCCCTGCGCGCGGCGCATCCAGGCGCGGTATCCGCAGGCTGAGATCCACGGCCAGGGCAGCCGAGTGACAGACGTTGAGCGCACCTATGAGGATTTCGGCGATAACCTGCGTGCGCTCTACCGCACCGGCACGCCGCTGATCGTGCTGTGCGCCGCCGGCATCGTGATTCGCAGTTTGGCCGCTGTGCTCGGCGAGAAAGACCGCGAGCCGCCGGTGCTGGCCGTGGCCGAAGATGGCAGCGCCGTGGTGCCGCTGCTTGGCGGCTTGGGCGGGGTCAACCGCATGGCGCGTGAGTTGGCCGCGCACCTGCAGGTCAGCGCGGCGATCACCACCAGCGGCGAACTGCGTTTTGGCACCTGCCTGCTCGAGCCGCCCGCTGGCTATGTGTTGGCCGATCTTGAGCAAGGCAAAGGCTTTGTCAGCGACCTGCTCGGCGGCCAGGCCGTGCGTATCGAAGGTGACGCGCCCTGGCTGATCCAGGCCAAGCTGCCGGTGACTGACGACGCCGCACGGGTGATCCATATCAGCCCGCACAGTCGAGCGGCGAATGCCGATGAACTGCTGATCCACCCGCAGCAGGTCGCCGTATGGATCGACCGCGCCAGCGCCGACTTACTCAGCGAACTGCAACAGGCGCTACAAGCCAGCAACCTGGCCGCGCAAAGCCTGGCCTGTCTGCTGGCCGCACCAGAGTTGATGGCCAACGCCGGCCTGCACGCCGCCGCCGCACAGCTCAACTTGCCGCTGCGTTTTATCGACGACGCGCAGCAACTGCCGCCGCTGCACAGTCAGCACGCCAACCTGCGCCTGCTGCTGGCCGCAGCACCCATCGATGCCAGCCAACTCGGCCGCCCCCGTGGCCGCCTGACGGTGATCGGCCTCGGCCCCGGCGCCGCCGAATTTATGGTGCCCGCTGCGCGCCAGGCGCTGGATGAGGCGCAGGACCTGCTCGGCTACGAAACCTATATCAAGATGGCCGGCCCGCTGCGCCCGGAGCAGGTGCGCCATTGCACCGATAACCGCGAAGAAATGCAGCGCGCCCGCCATGCCTTTGCACTGGCCGCCAGCGGCCGGCGCGTGGTGATGGTGTCGTCCGGCGACCCCGGCGTCTTCGCCATGGCCGCCGCCGTGCTGGAAGCCCTGCATGAATCGACCGACGCCGAATGGCAGCGGGTCGACCTACAGGTGTTCCCCGGCGTTTCCGCTGCGCTGGCCACCGCCGCCAAAGCCGGCGCGCCGCTGGGCCACGACTTCTGCCTGATCTCCCTGTCGGACAACCTCAAGCCCTGGGCGATTATCGAAAAACGCCTGGCCCACGCCGCCGCCGCCGACCTGGTGATGGCCTTCTACAACCCCATCTCCAAAGCCCGCCCCTGGCAGCTCGGCAGCGCGCTGGATATCGTCCGCCAGCAGCGCACCCCGGAAACCTTGGTGGTACTGGGCCGCGACATCGGCCGCCCCGGCGAAACCCTGCGCACCCTCACCCTGGGCGAACTGACGCCAGAGATGGTTGATATGCGCACCCTGGTGATTATCGGTTCCAGCCAAACCTGCCGCTTCCCCCGTGCCGAGGGTGGGGAGTGGGTGTATACGCCGCGCAGCTACCCACAGACGTAACAAACGTAGGACGGGTTGAGCGTGCGATACCCATCAGGGTTTTTACGGTTCATAAATGATGGGCTTGCAGCAGCATGGGTATCGCTGCGCTCAACCCATCCTACGAGACTCAAGCGCTGGGCGGAAAACGCCCAGCAGCCGCCTGACAGCGGTAAATAAATCTGTGCCACTTTATTCCTTGTCCCACTTTGTTCGTCTCTGTACCACCCAACCCCCGCCTAGCTGTCCCTGTGCTCCTGTACCCTTTGCTGCGAGCATACTGGCACTGATCTAGTCCTATGAGTCGGACCATGAAGTACCTTCCTGACGAGTTTCCCGAATTCTGCCTGCCCCGCTGCACGCTGCGGCGGATTCAGCGCCGTGACGTCAATGCGATTTTCACTGGGCTATCCCACCCGCAGGTGATTGCCCACTACGGAGTGTCTTACGACAGCCTCGAAGCGACAGACGAGCAGATGCGTTGGTACGACGCGTTGCTGGAAGAGCGCCGGGGCATCTGGTGGGGCATCGCCTTGCCGGGGAGAGATGAGCTAGTGGGCGCCTGTGGCTTCAATGAAGGTTCCTACACCGACCGCTGCCTGGACATCGGCTACTGGCTGATGCCGGAGTACTGGGGGCGGGGGCTGATGCAAGACTGCCTGCCCACCATCCTGCGCTTTGCCTTGGGCACCCTCGACGTGCACCGCATCCACGCCGATGTCGAGCCAGAAAACCCCGCCAGCGGCCGCTTGCTGGAGCGGCTTGGCTTTGTACTTGAGGGAACTCTGCGGGATGTGGAGTACAAAAACGGACGTTTCCTCAGCCTGCACCAATACAGCCTGCTGGCCACCGATCCGGCGGCGCGCACGTTGCTGGCGGACGACACACCGACCCTGCGCCCGACCCGTGGAGAGGACGCACCAGCGCTCAGCAAGTAGCTTGGAGATCTGCTGGTGGGCAACGCTTTGCTTACCCATCAAGTGCCCGCCATTACCCCTTACGCAATAACTAGCTATCCATAATCCATCCATGCTGCTCACGCAGCTCCGCACGGCGGCTGCGGATAATCTCGGCGACCTCGCTTAGCGGCCCGGCGACCAGAACGTAGGATGGGTTGAGCCGCACCCGCGTTGGGGGCTGACAGCGCAAAGTTGAGGCGCTATACCATTACGCTGAACGAGTTCACGTGACTAACAGGGAGTATCGATGCATGAGTGGCGTTATTAAATACAGTGCTGGTCTTGCCATCGCCGCGTCTTTCATGGGCTTGGCTGGCTGCGCCGGCGATAACGCGGTGGGGGGTGCAGCCCTTGCTGCCTCCATGATGGGTGCCGATGTCGGGATGTTAGCGCCAGTTGCCGAGATGGCGGCGGGAGCCTATGTAGCCTCTGCGGTTATGGGCCCCGATGGAGAAACGATCGCTCCAGCTTCAGCCGCAGCATCAAGCCCTGCGCCCACCGTAGCATCCTCATCGCCCGATGCTTTGGCCATGAACGGAACCAAGACGCTGACCCTGGAGACTCCTGAGCGCTATCGCCACAAGTCATGCGAGTACATTGAAGTGTCGCTTACAGATGCTCATGCCTATGAGACAAGCGGGGATCCCGTTTGGAAGCAGGTCGGAACAACCCGCAAAGCATTAGCCAACCAGGCATGGTTTGACAAAGGCTGCCAGCGCGCCAATTTCCCATGGGGCAAAATTGGCATGAGTATTAGTACCGTCGACCCGCAGCTGGCGCAGCTTAGATCCTATCCAACAAGTGGAGTAGTGGTTGTCTCCACTCTGCCAGGCAGTCCAGCCCAGCAAGCGGGAATGTTGCCCTGGGACATCGTGATTGCTGTCGGCGACCAGCCTGTTGCCGACTCCGAGGATTTCCGGATTCAAGTCGTCAAGGCGGCTATTGGTTCATCTATCACGCTGAAGACATGGCGTGCAGGAACCTATTCGAGCATACCGGTTGTGGTAACTGCGGGAGACACGCAGAAAGCCACAAAATAATTGATTCACACTGCAGGGTGGACACTTGCTTGTCCACCCTGCACCTCAAGGCCCCTCCTTTTCCAGTTTGCGCAGCAAATAACTATCCATAATCCACCCGTGCTGTTCGCGCAGTTCGGCGCGGCGGGTGCGGATGGTGTCGGCGACCTCACTCAGCGGGCCGGCGATCAGCACTTCGTCCGGAGTGCCTATATAGGCACCCCAGTAGATGTGCATGGCTTGCTCGACAAAGCGTTGGTAGGTGTCCTGGGCGTCGAGCATCACCAGCACGCTGTCCAGCCCATCCGGAAAGCCGTCTTCGGCCAGGCGGCGCGCCGGGGTGATCTGGAAGGCCTGGCCGATGCTGTTAAAGCAAACCTTATGCTTGGCCGCCAGGGCTTGCAGGCTGGTGATGCCAGGGATCACTTCGTACGCAATTTGTTCGCTGCTGTTGGCCACGATCTGTTCGACGATACGCAGGGTGCTGTCGTACAGCGCCGGGTCGCCCCAGACCAGAAAAGCGCCGGTTTCGCCATCGCGCATCTGCTCGCGAATCATGCCTTCGAACACCTGCTGTTTGTCCTGATTGAGGTCGACCACGCTGCCGCGATAGTCCGGCACATCGCGCACCCGCTCCGGGCAATCGGCGCTGACAAAGCGGTAATCGCGGCCCTGGATAAAGCGCTCGCAGATGGTCTTGCGCAGGCCGATCAAGCTGTCTTTGGCGCTGCCCTTGTCCATCAGGAAGAACACGTCCGTGCGGTTAAGGGCGTTGATCGCCTGCACGGTCAGGTAGTCCGGGTCGCCGGCACCGATGCCGATGATCAACAGGGTTTTCATAAAGCGGTCTCCAGGCTGCCGGCTAACAGCGGCAGCGAATCAATATGTCGGTAGTCGGCGCCCAGCTCATCCGCCAGCTGACGCGCGCGGCCGAGGCGGATCGGCGCGCTTTCGATATCCACCAGCAGCGCCGGGCAGGCGCTCGGGGTTAACGTCGGCCAATCGAGCAGGCGGCCATCGGTAATGATCAATAAACGCTGACGCTCAGCCGGGTGCAGGCGCTGCCGCCGCGCCTGCCAGTCGGCAGCCTGCTGCAAAGCAGCAAACAGCGGCGTGCCGCCGCCCGCGCCCAGCTCGGCGAGCCAATCTTGCAAAGCTTGGGAGGCTTTCTGCCCTTGCCAGAGCCATTGCGCCTGGCGGCCGGTGGCGTGCAGCACAGCCAGGCGCGCCCGTTGCCGGCGGGCCTGCTCGAACACCTCACTGAGCAGGCCTTTGGCTTTGCTCAGCGCGCCATGCCGGCGGGTCGAGGCCGAGGCGTCGACGATCACCAGCCACAGCTCCGCAGGCTTGGCGCTGCGCGGGCGCAACACGAGATCCTGTCGAGTACGCGGGCGACCGTTAAGCAGGCTCACCGGCCAATCGATACGCCCTGACGCACCACTGCGACTGGCACCGTTGCGACCATTGCCGAGTGTGCCGGGAGCGGCCCGGGCATCCGCGTCTGGGGCTGTGCGCGGGCGGATGCCTAGGGCTTTTTTGTCCAGCGCGGCGGTTCACGCCGGACGCCGAGGCTCTGCACCTGAGCGGGCAATTCGCCCCACTGGCCCTCACCTTGCGGCGCTTGTGGCTGCTCACTGGCGGCGCTGTTGTCGGGTTGCGGCTGCGGGGGTTGCGCGGCAGGCGGCGGATTGTGGCGGCGACGATGACGCAGAACGAAGTCTTCCACCACATCGATATCCACCGATTCAATGTGTTGCGCACCGCGCCAGGCGGCATGGGCACGGGCCGCGCGCAACCAGACCAGATCGGCGCGCAGGCCATCGACGGCGGCGGCGAAGCAGCGCTGGCTGATCTGCTCAAGGGCGGAGTCATCCAGGGGAATAGCCGCCAGCCGCGCACGGGCGTTCTGGCAGCGTTCACGCAGCGCGTCCTGCTGGGTTTGCCAGCGCTGCAGAAAGGCCTGCGGGTCGGCATCGAAGGCCAGGCGGCGACGGACGATCTCGGCGCGCTGGGCCGGTTGCGGCTGGGCGTCCAGGGCCAGGTTAAGGCCGAAGCGATCGAGCAACTGCGGGCGCAACTCGCCCTCTTCCGCGTTCATGGTGCCGATCAGCACAAAACGCGCGGCATGCCGATGGGAAATACCGTCGCGCTCGATATGGTTGACCCCGCTGGCGGCGGCATCCAGAAGCAGGTCGACCAGATGATCGGGCAGCAGATTGACCTCATCGACGTACAAAACGCCGCCATTGGCCTTGGCCAGCAGGCCGGGAGAAAACTGTGCGCGCCCCTCACCCAGGGCGGCGTCCAGATCGAGGGTGCCGACGATGCGCTCTTCGCTCGCGCCCAGTGGCAGGGTGACAAAGGTGCCGCTGGCGAGCAGATCGGCCAGGCCACGGGCCAAGGTCGATTTGGCCATGCCGCGCGGGCCTTCGATCAGCACGCCGCCAATCGCCGGGTCGATAGCCGCCAGGCACAGCGCCAGTTTCAGGTCATCGGCGGCGACCACGGCAGCGAGGGGGAAGTGGCTATCGGTCATGGCAGGCTCTCTAGGATTCTTCGCTATCAATCAGCAGGTTTTCCAACGCTTCGCGGTACTCGCCGGGATCTTGCCAGAGGCCGCGCTGCTGGGCTTCGAGTAGGCGTTCGAGGATGTCCTGCAGGGCGCCGGGGTTGTGCTGCTGGATAAAGTCGCGGGTGTCTTTGTCGAGCAAATAGGCATCGGTGAGCAGTGCGTACTGGTGGTCGTCGACCAGCTCGCTGGTGGCGTCGAAGGCGAACAAATAGTCGATGGTCGCCGCCAGCTCGAACGCGCCCTTGTAGCCGTGGCGCTTCATGCCGTCGATCCACTTGGGGTTGGCCGCACGGGCGCGCACCACGCGGTTGAGTTCTTCCTTCAGGGTGCGGATGCGCGGCGTATCCGGCTGGCTGTTGTCGCCGTGATAGCTGGCCACCTTAGCGCCGCGCAGGGTTTCCACCGCCGCGAGCATGCCGCCCTGGAACTGGTAGTAGTCGTTGGAATCGAGGATGTCGTGCTCGCGGTTGTCCTGGTTGTGCAGCACCGCCTGCATCTGTTCCAGGCGCTCGGCGAACTGCGCGCGCGCCGGGGTGCCTTCGCTATGGGTGCCGTAGGCGTAGCCGCCCCAGTTCAGGTAGACCTCGGCCAGGTCCTCGCGGGTTTGCCACAGGCGCTCTTCGATGGCGTTCTGCACGCCCGCACCATAGGCCCCCGGTTTGGAGCCGAACACTCGCCAGCCGGCTTGCTGGCGCGCCTCGGCCTCATCCAGGCCGCTGTCCTGCAGGGTCAGGGATTCGCGCCAGACCCGCGCCGACAGCGGGTTCATGTCTTCCGGCTCATCGAGATCCACCACCGCCTGCACCGCGTCATCGAACAGACGAATCAGGTTGCTAAAGGCATCGCGGAAGAAGCCGGACACGCGCAGGGTCACGTCCACCCGTGGGCGGCCGAGTTGCGCCAGCGGCAGCACCTCGAAACGCTCAACGCGCTGGCTGCCGGCCTGCCACACCGGGCGCACGCCCATCAGCGCCAGAGCCTGGGCCATATCGTCGCCGCCAGTGCGCATGGTCGCCGTGCCCCACATCGACAGACCGAGCTGACGCAGGTGGTCGCCGTGGTCCTGCAGATGCCGCTCCAGCAGCCGGTCCGCCGCCTGCACGCCGATACGCCAGGCGGTCGGCGTCGGCAGGTTGCGCACATCGACGCTGTAGAAATTGCGCCCGGTGGGCAGCACATCCAGGCGGCCGCGACTCGGCGCGCCACTCGGCCCGGCGGGGACAAAGCGCCCGTTTAGCGCCGATAACAGGCCGTGCATTTCGGCCGGACCGCAGGCATCCAGCAGCGGTGCGATCTGTTCACGCAGGCGTTGCAACACCTGGGTGCTTTCCGCACCAACGGGTTCAAAATCCGCCGCGCTAATCAACTGCAAGGCCAGCAGCTCCAAGCGTTCACGGGCATCTCCGGCGCTGCGCCAGCTGTCATCGCTCAGGCCCTGCAACATCGCCGGGCGCGGCCCCAGCCAAGGTGCAGCCATGTCGCAGTCGAGAGGATCGAAACCCAGCTCCAGATCGCGGGCCAGGGCGCGCAGCAGGCTGGCGTTGGCGCCCTGGCCGTCGCCACGGGGAATGCGCAGCAGGGCCAGCAAGGTGTCGCGGCGCAGGGTACCGGCCGGTGATTCGCCAAACACATGCAGGCCATCGCGGATCTGCGATTCCTTTAAATCGCACAGGTAGGCGTCGAGCTGCGGCAGCCAGCTGTTGGGGTCTTCATTGAGTTGCAGGCCCAGCTCGCGGTCGAGGCTGGCCTCGCGCACCTTGAGCAGAATCTCGCCGCGCAATTCGGCGGCGCGACGCAGGTCGAGTTGGCTGGCTTCGTAGTACTCGTCGGCCAGGCGCTCCAGATCGCGCAGCGGGCCGTAGCTTTCCGCGCGAGTCAGCGGCGGCATCAGGTGATCGATGATCACCGCCTGAGTACGGCGCTTGGCCTGGGCGCCCTCGCCCGGATCGTTGACGATAAACGGGTAGATATTCGGCAGCGGGCCGAGAATCGCGCTCGGCCAGCACTCCTCAGACAGCCCGACGCTCTTGCCCGGCAGCCATTCCAGATTGCCGTGCTTGCCGACGTGGATCACTGCATCGGCGGCAAAGGCCTTTCGCAGCCAGCAGTAGAACGCCAGATAGCCATGGGGCGGCACCAGATCGGGGTCGTGATATACCGCCGCCGCATCCAGCTGATAACCACGGGCCGGTTGGATGCCGACAAAGGTCAGGCCGAAACGCAGGCCGGCGATCATCAGCCGCCCGCTGCGGAACATCGGGTCCTGCTGCGGCTCGCCCCAACGCTCGCGCACCGCCTGCTGGTTGGCTTGCGGCAGACTGTGGAAGAACGCCAGGTACTCATCCAGCGCGAGGCTCTGGGCGCAGGGCCGCGCGTCGAGGCTGTCCAACTCATTGGTCACACCGCCGAGCAACTGGTGGATCAGCGCGGTACCGCTGTCGGGCAACCCTGCAACCGGGTAGCCCTGCTGTTGCAGCGCCTTGAGGATATTCAGCGCCGCCGCCGGGGTATCCAGGCCAACACCATTGCCGATGCGCCCATCGCGGGTCGGGTAGTTGGCCAGCACCAGGGCGATGCGCTTGTCGGCGTTGTGTTTGTGCGCCAGGGCGACCCAGTTGCGCGCCAGTTCGGCGACAAAATCCATCCCCGGTAAATGCGGCTGGTAACAAACCACATCGCTCTGGCTGCGCTCACTGCGCCAGGCCAGGCCCTTGAAGCTGATCGGCTGGGTGATCAGGCGGCCGTCCAGCTCGGGCAACACGATATGCATGGCCAAGTCACGCGAACCCAAGCCTTGAGCATTGGCTTGCCACTGCTCATGGTTATCCAGCGCGCAAATGGCTTGCAGCACCGGAATATCACGGCGGAAAGGTCGTGCGCTCGGCGCTTCCGGGTTAGACAGGGCGAAGGCGGTGGTGTTGATAATCAGACGGGCATCGGCTTCGTCCAGCCAGTCCTCGACCTGAGCCAGGCAGGCGGCTTCCTTGAGGCTGGCCACGGCAATCGGCAGCGGATTAAGGCCCTGGGCCTGCAAGCGCTGGCAGAACACATCGATAAACCCGGTATTCGCCGCCTGCACCTGGGTGCGGTAGAACAGCAGCGCCGCCACCGGCGCACCGACCTGCCAATGGGCTTGCCAATCGACCAGGCTCGGGGTGCTCAGCTGCGGGTGATACAGGCCCACGCGCGGCAGCGGCTGCGGTTCGCCCCAGGGGTAGTCACGCTGCAACCAGTGGCTGGCGATGCAGTTGAACAGCTGCTGGGCATTGGCCGCACCGCCCTGGCGCAGGAACTGCCAGAGCCGCTCGGCCTCCGCCAGCGGCACGCTACTCAACGCCATCAGTTCTGGATCAGGGTTGTCGCAACCCGGCACCATGATGACCTGCGCGCCGCGCTCGGCCAGTTCGACCAAGCGCTCGATGCCGTAGCGCCAGTAACTGACGCCGCCGTGCACGGAAATCAGGATGACCTTGGCGTGCTGCAACACCTGCTCGACGTAGAAGTCCACCGAGGCGTGATTGCTCAGCTGCGCCGGACTGGCCAGGCGCAGGCTCGGGTAATCCGCCGGCAACTGCCGCGCCACCTCCGCCAACAGCGACAACTGCGAATCGCCGGTGCACAGAATCACCAGCTCGGCCGGGGTCTGGCCGAGGTCGGCAATGCTGTCGACCGGCAGCTGGCTGCCGGGTTGGGTGCGCAATAGATGCATGATCGCTCTTCTTGTGGGTGGGGTCGGGCCTAGTCGCGGCTAAAGCCCCTCCCACCTATTTAGGCCAGCGCTGCTTGCAGCTCAGCTTCGATGGCGGCCTGATCCAGGGTCTGGCCAATCACCACCAGGCGGGTGATGCGCGGCTCATTGGCCTGCCAGGCGCGGTCGAAGTGTTTATCGAAACGCTGGCCGACGCCTTGCAGCAGCAGGCGCATCGGCTTGCCGGGAATCGCCGCAAAACCCTTGATGCGCAGGATGCCGTGTTTGCTGACCGCCTCCTTCAGCGCTTGCAGCAAACGCGTTTCCTCGGCTTCAGGCAGTTCCACGTGGAACGAGGCGAACTCGTCGTGATCGTGGTCTTCATGGCCTTCCAGGTCATGGTGGGTCTTGCGGCCCTCGATATGCAGCTCGGTCTCGCAGTTCAGCCCCAGCAGCACGTCCAGCGGCAGCTCACCGCCATGGGCTTCGATGATTTTCACTGCGGGCGGCAGCTCTTCCGCCACTTCCGCGCGCACCGCCGCCAGGGCGGCGGCGTCGAGCAGGTCGGCCTTGTTGAGTATCACCAGGTCGGCGCTGGCCAGTTGGTCGGCGAATAGCTCGTGCAGCGGCGATTCGTGGTCCAGATTGGGGTCGAGCTTGCGCTGCGCATCGACCTGATCGGGGAAGGCGGCGAAGGTGCCTGCGGCCACGGCCGGGCTGTCGACCACGGTGATCACCGCATCCACCGTGCAGGCGTTGCGGATTTCCGGCCAGTTAAAGGCCTGTACCAGTGGCTTGGGCAGGGCCAAACCCGACGTTTCAATCAGGATATGGTCGAGCTCGCCGCGACGTGCCACCAGCTCGCGCATCACCGGGAAGAACTCTTCCTGCACGGTGCAGCACAGGCAGCCGTTGGCCAGTTCGAAGATGCGCCCGTTGGCTTCTTCTTCGCTGCAACCGATGGAGCACTGCTTGAGGATTTCGCCGTCGATGCCCAGCTCGCCAAACTCGTTGACGATCACCGCGATACGCCGCCCGTCGGCATGGCCGAGCATATGCCGCAGCAGGGTGGTTTTGCCGGCGCCGAGAAAGCCGGTAACGATGGTGACGGGGAGTTTGGCGAGGGTTTGCATGGCGAGTCCTGCGTGACGTCGAAAGAAAGACGAGCAGGAGGTGGCACAGACATGACAGCCACGGGGCGTCAGCCAACACCACCGGATCACCCCGCCCGGTTGTCGAAAACGTGACGAGGCAGGTCTCCTGGCTCACGGTCTGCGCATTGCGCGACCCTTCACCTTCCCGCCATACGGCAGTGGTGTATCGAAGGGCTTTGGACCGTTTACAGTTGCGGGGGCAGCCAAGGCATCAACCTTGTTCCCTCTTAGCTTCATGGGCATGCCCACGAAGAACCTCGAACGCGACAAGGCTACGCAGGCCATGGCGGCCGGTCAATCGCGGTTGACCGGTGCCGGCCGCCATGTTGAGCTACGCCGCCGCACACACCGAGTCGCCTTGATGATGTCCAGCCCTGCCCATACTCGCCCCGCTGCCGCCGTTCAGGTGGTCGCCGGGTTGGGCTGCCGCAGTGGCTGCAATGTGGAGGACTTACTCAACCTGCTGCTGCACAGCCTGCAGGCGCATGGCCTGACTGTGGATAACCTGGCGGGGCTGGCCAGCATCACGCACAAACAGAGCGAGCCGGGCCTGCTGGCACTGGCTCAGCGCCTCGGTTTGCAGTTGAGCTGCTTTAGTGCCGAAGAACTGCAACCCTATCAGCAGGGTGTGCAAGGCTCGCCGCTGACCCTGGTCGCCACCGGCAGCCCGGCCGTCGCCGAACCCTGCGCCCTGGCCCTGGCTGAACACCTGAGCGGCCAACCGGCGCGTCTGCTCGGCGAAAGAACCCGCAACGCCAGCGCCACCTGCGCGCTGGCGTCGAGTGCACCCAAGGATCTGTCATGACCGTCTACTTTATCGGCGCCGGCCCCGGCGACCCCGAGCTGATCACCGTCAAAGGCCAACGCCTGCTGCGCAGCTGCCCGGTGATTCTCTATGCCGGTTCGCTGGTGCCCGAGGCGGTACTACAGGGCCATAGCGCCGAACAGGTGATCAACACCGCCGAGCTGCATCTGGATGAAATCATCGAGCTGATCCGCCAGGCCGATGACAAAGGCCAGGATGTGGCCCGCGTGCATTCCGGCGACCCGTCGCTGTATGGCGCGATTGGTGAGCAGATCCGCCACCTGCGCCGGCTGGGCATCGCCTTCGAGATCATCCCAGGGGTGACGGCCACGGCCGCCTGTGCTGCCCTGCTGGAAAGCGAACTGACCCTGCCCGAGGTGTCGCAGACGCTGATTCTCACCCGCTACGCGAGCAAGTCGAACATGCCCGAGGGCGAGGCGCTGGGCGACCTGGCGCGCCACGGCGCGACCATGGCCATCCACCTGGGCGTGGTGCACCTGAGCAAGATCGTCACTGAGCTGCTGCCGCATTACGGCGCGGATTGCCCGATTGCCGTGGTGCATCGCGCCAGCTGGCCGGATCAGGATTGGGTCAGCGGCACCCTCGCCACCATCGTGGAACAGGTGCGCGCCAAGGGCTTTCGCCGCACGGCGCTGATCCTCGTCGGCCGCGTGCTGCATGCCGAACAGTTTGCCGACTCAGCGCTTTATAACGCTGAGCATCGGCACCTGTTCAGGTCGGCAGACGATTAACAGGCTGCTAGAGATGAATCTCCGCAGCTTTGATCCCCAGTAAACGCAGTTCCTCGATCAACCCATTGAGATCGGCGAAGGACTCCACCTGCTCCTGGTCATCGACCAGAAAGAAGCTGGTGCCTGCGCCTTTCTTCAACAGCACGATCCATTCCCGGGTATTGGCCGGGTTGGCGATGATATGGGTATCAAAGAGCACGCCTTGAGCCTGCTTGCTCTTTAGATCTTCACGCCGCATCGGCTGGCTCCTGCTTACTCAACCGTTACGCTCTTGGCCAGGTTGCGCGGCTGGTCGACGTCGGTGCCCTTGAGCACGGCGACGTAGTAGGACAGCAGCTGCAGCGGAATGGTGTAGAGGATCGGCGCCAGGGCGTCGTGGATATGCGGCATGTTCACCACATGGGTGCCCTCGCCATTGCTCATGCCGGCCTGCTCGTCAGCAAACACCACCAGCTCGCCGCCGCGGGCGCGCACTTCCTGCAGGTTGGATTTGAGCTTTTCCAGCAGCTCGTTGTTCGGCGCCACGGTGACCACCGGCATGTCGCTGTCCACCAACGCCAGCGGGCCGTGCTTGAGCTCGCCAGCCGGGTAGGCTTCGGCGTGGATATAGGAAATTTCCTTGAGTTTGAGCGCGCCTTCCATCGCCACCGGGTACTGCGCGCCACGGCCGAGGAACAGGCTATGGTGCTTCTCGGCGAACAATTCGGAGACTTTCTCCACCACGCTGTCCATCGCCAAGGCTTCACCCAGGCGAGTTGGCAGACGGCGCAGTTCTTCGACCAGTTCAGCTTCCAGGGCCTTATCCAGGGTGCCACGCACCTGGCCGAGGGACAGGGTCAGCAGCATCAGTGCGACCAGCTGGGTGGTGAAGGCCTTGGTCGAAGCCACGCCAATTTCCGGGCCGGCCTGGGTCAGCAGGGTCAGGTCGGATTCACGCACCAGGGAGCTGATGCCTACGTTGCAAATCGCCAGGCTGGCCAGGTAGCCGCCCTGGCCAGGCGCATGCTCCTTGGCGTTGCGCAGCGCGGCCAGGGTGTCGGCGGTTTCACCGGACTGGGAAATGCTGACAAACAGGGTATCCGGCTGTACCACCACCTTGCGGTAGCGGAACTCGCTGGCCACTTCGATCTGGCAAGGGATGCCAGCCAGGCCTTCCAGCCAGTAACGGGCGACCATACCGGCGTGGTAACTGGTGCCGCAGGCGACGATCTGCACGTTGCGCACCTTGGCGAACAGCTCGGCGGCCTGCGGACCGAAGGCCTGAACCAGTACGTGGTCAGAACCCAGACGGCCTTCCAGGGTGCGTTGCACAACCTTGGGCTGCTCGTGGATCTCCTTGAGCATAAAGTGGCGGTACTCGCCCTTGTCGGCGGCCTCGGCACCTTCGTGGTACTGCACACTTTCGCGTACCACCGGCTGGCCGGATACATCCCAGATCTGCACGCTGTCGCGCTGGATTTCGGCGATATCACCTTCTTCCAGGTACATGAAACGGTCGGTGACCTGACGCAGAGCCAGCTGGTCGGACGCGAGGAAGTTCTCACCCAGGCCCAGACCGATCACCAGCGGGCTGCCGCTGCGAGCGGCGAGCAGGCGGTCCGGCTGCTTCGCGCTGATCACCGCCAGGCCGTAGGCACCGTGCAGTTGCTTGACCGCCTGTTTCAGTGCGTTAGTCAGATCAGCTTGCGTTTTGAGGATGTGATCGAGCAGGTGGACGATCACCTCAGTGTCGGTATCGGAGCTGAACACATAGCCCAGGCCCTTGAGTTCAGTGCGCAGTTCTTCGTGATTTTCAATAATGCCGTTGTGCACCACGGCCAGATCATGGCCGGAGAAGTGCGGGTGGGCATTGCGCTCGCTCGGTGCGCCATGGGTCGCCCAGCGGGTGTGCGCGATACCCAGACGGCCGGCCAGTGGTTCTGCACTCAGCGCGCTTTCCAGCTCGCTGACCTTGCCCACGCGGCGGCGGCGGTCAAGGCTGCCCTGCTCAGTCAGCAGCGCCACACCGGCACTGTCATAGCCGCGGTATTCCAGGCGCTTGAGGCCTTCAACCAGCACGGCGGTGATATTGCGTTCCGCGATTGCACCTACGATGCCACACATATGTCTCTCCTTAACTCAGGCGTCTAGCGCAGCGCAGATCAGCTTGATCCCGCGTGCACTCAATTGTTCACGGGCCTCGGGGCTGAGGCGCTCGTCGGTTATCAGGGTGTGGATGCTGCTCCAGGGCAGCTCCAGATTAGGGATCTTGCGACCGATCTTGTCGCTTTCGACCATCACCACCACTTCACGGGCCACGTCCGCCATCACCCGGCTCAGGCCGAGCAATTCATTGAAGGTAGTGGTGCCACGGTTCAGGTCGATGCCATCGGCGCCAATAAACAGCTGGTCGAAGTCATAAGAACGCAGCACTTGCTCGGCGGTCTGGCCCTGGAACGACTCAGAATGCGGGTCCCAGGTCCCTCCGGTCATCAACAGCACCGGCTCATGCTCCAGTTCGCTGATGGCGCGGGCCACGTTGAGCGAGTTGGTCATCACCACCAGGCCGGGCTTGTGGCCGAGTTGCGGGATCATCGCTGCAGTGGTGGTGCCGCTGTCGATGATGATCCGCGCATGTTCGCGAATGCGCGCCACCCCTGCACGGGCAATGGCCTGCTTGTACTGGGAGATCGGCTGGATATCGCTGATCAGCTCCTGCGGCATGGGCACAGCACCGCCGTAACGACGCAGCAGCAAGCCGCTTTTTTCCAGGGCAGCAAGGTCTTTGCGAATGGTCACTTCCGAGGTGGCGAACGCTTTCGACAACTCGTCAACACTCACCTCGCCTTGCTCGGCGAGCAGGGCAAGAATAGTGTGACGGCGTTGCGGAGTGTTGCGTTTCGACATAATAAGTTTCGATTCGAAAGATATTGGCGCGAATCAAAACCTAATGAAGCTTTTTCGTCAAGCGCGAATCGACATCTGGCAGCTACAGCCAGGCCAATTCAGCGTGTCTGCAGGAGCTGGTTGGGGTCCAGATAGAACATCTTTTTCCAGCCTTGGGTCGACTCGTCTGCCCGCCAAGGCAACGGCAGCAGGCTGACAATCGAGTAATGCAAATGCGCCGGTTTACCCTGAGCGTTCCCCGTATCGCCAACCGTGCCCAGCTGACTGCCCGCCAGTAACGGCTGGCCTGGGTAGGCGTCGATGGTTTGCAGATGGGCGTAATAATGAATGCGCCATTTCGGCCCGAGGGCGACCACCACCTTGCCACCCTGCGCGATCTCACCGCGAAACAGCACCACCCCATAACTGCTGGCGCGCACCGGCGTGCCGCGTTTGGCGAAGATGTCGATGCCCTTGTGCACGCCGGAGCGGCCCCAGGGTTCAAACCAGAAAGTGCGCGGATTCCAGTCCCGGGGACTGGCGCCTTGCACCGGAATCTGCGGCCACTCAGGCAGCAAGGCCCAGATCAGAAACAGCGTCGGTATTATCCAGCGTTTACGTAACGGCATCCTTGCCAACTCCATCAGGTCTTCTTGGTCGGACGCTTCCAGCCTTCGATATTGCGCTGCTTGGCGCGGCCGACGGCCAGGGTGTTATCCGGCACATCGCCGGTAATCACCGAGCCGGCGCCGGTGGTGGCGCGATCACCCAACGTCACCGGAGCAACCAAAGCGCTGTTGGAACCGATAAACACGTCCTCACCGAGTACGGTCTTGAACTTGTTGGCGCCATCGTAATTGCAGGTGATGGTGCCGGCACCGATATTGGTCCGCGCGCCGATTTCGGCGTCGCCCAGGTAGCTCAGGTGGCCAGCCTTGGCGCCCTCACCCAGCTTGGCGTTCTTCAGTTCGACGAAGTTACCCACATGGGCTTTAGCGCCCAGCACCGAACCCGGACGCAGACGCGCGAACGGCCCACAATCGGCACCCTCACCCACTTCTGCGCCTTCCAGGTGGCTGTTGGCTTTGACGATGGCGCCTTTGCGCAGAATCGAGTTCTTGATCACGCAGTTGGGACCGATCTGTACGTCGTCCTCAATCACCACCTTGCCTTCGAGGATTACGTTGATATCGATGGTGATGTCGCGGCCGACGCTGACTTCACCCCGCACATCGAAGCGGAACGGATCGATCAGGGTAACGCCTTGCGCCATCAGACGGTTGGCGAAGCGTTGCTGGTAATGACCCTCCAACTGCGAAAGCTGGATACGGTCGTTGGCACCCAGCACTTCCATCTCGTCGGCCGCTTGCTCGGTGGCGACCACCAGGCCATCGGCTACGGCCATGGCGATCACGTCGGTGAGGTAGTACTCACCCTGGGCGTTGCTGTTGGACAGACGACCGAGCCAGTCGCCCAGTTTTTCCCCCGGTACGGCGAGGATGCCGGTGTTACCTTCACGGATCAGGCGCTGCTCGGTGCTGGCGTCCTTGTGCTCGACGATGGCCTTTACCACGCCGTGCTCATCGCGCACGATGCGGCCGTAGCCAGTCGGGTCGTTCAGATTGACCGTCAACAATCCAAGCTGCTGCTCGCTGACCTGTTGCAGCAGACGCTGCAGGGTTTCCACTTCGATCAGCGGCACATCGCCGTAGAGAATCAGCACACGCTCAGCGCTCAATGCCGGCAGCGCCTGGGCTACCGCATGGCCGGTGCCCAGCTGCTCGCTCTGCAGCACGAAATTCAGATCATCCGCCGCCAGTCGCTCGCGCACCCGTTCCGCGCCATGGCCGATGACCACATGAATGCCTTGCGGTTTCAGCAGGCGGGCGGTGTCTATCACATGCCCGAGCATGGGTTTACCGGCAATAGGGTGCAGGACTTTCGGCAAAGCCGAACGCATACGGGTGCCTTGGCCGGCGGCGAGGATAACGATATCGAGTGACATAAGAGCGGATTCCAGGCAGACGAAGGCGGGCTAAATCCCTAGCCCGACCCACTGAAAAGGTAAAAACAGCAGGCAAAGAAAAAGGGTAGCCAAGGCTACCCTTTTACTCGTTTGCGATGAAGCGCCGGAATTAACCGCCGAACTTCTTGCGCAACTGCTGAACGGTACGCAGCTGAGCTGCGACCTCGGCCAGGTGAGCAGCAGCGGAGCCGTAGTCGAACTCCGCGCCTTTCTCATTCAAGGCTTTCTCGGCAGCCCGAAGGGCTTCCTGAGCAGCAGCTTCATCGATATCGGCAGCACGCTGCACGGTATCGGCGAGAACTTTCACCACACTCGGCTGAACTTCGAGGAAGCCGCCGGAGATGTAGAACACCTCGGCTTCGCCACCCTGTTTGACCAGACGAATCGGACCCGGTTTGAGGTCGGTGATCAGCGGCGCGTGGCCTGGAGCGATACCGATATCACCCAGGTTACCGTGCGCAATTACCATCTCGACCAGACCGGAGAAGATCTCGCCTTCTGCGCTGACGATGTCGCAATGGACTGTCATAGCCATGTCTAACCTCACGTATCGATCTGCTTAGCCACTACTACGCGGATAAACAGACCGTAAGCGCCCGTTGCCGGGCGCACGGGTGATTACAGTTTCTTCGCTTTCTCAACAGCTTCTTCGATGCTGCCAACCATGTAGAACGCCTGCTCTGGCAGATGATCGTAGTCACCTTTCAGAATGCCGCTGAAGCCGGCAATGGTGTCCTTCAAGGAAACGTACTTGCCTGGCGAACCGGTGAAGACTTCGGCCACGAAGAACGGCTGGGACAGGAAGCGCTGGATCTTACGAGCACGGGATACCAGTTGCTTGTCTGCTTCGGACAGTTCGTCCATACCCAGAATCGCAATGATGTCCTTCAGCTCTTTGTAACGCTGCAGAACGTACTGCACGCCACGAGCGGTGTCGTAGTGATCCTGGCCGATAACCATCGGGTCCAGCTGGCGCGACGTCGAGTCGAGTGGATCGACCGCTGGGTAGATACCCAGGGAAGCGATGTCACGGGACAGTACAACGGTAGCGTCCAAGTGGGCGAAGGTGGTCGCCGGGCTTGGGTCGGTCAGGTCGTCCGCAGGTACGTATACGGCCTGGATCGAGGTGATCGAACCGGTCTTGGTCGAAGTAATACGTTCTTGCAGAACGCCCATTTCTTCGGCCAGGGTCGGCTGGTAACCCACCGCGGAAGGCATACGGCCCAGCAGTGCGGATACTTCGGTACCGGCCAGGGTGTAACGGTAGATGTTGTCCACGAAGAACAGAACATCACGGCCTTCATCACGGAACTTCTCGGCCATGGTCAGGCCGGTCAGGGCTACGCGCAGACGGTTGCCTGGTGGCTCGTTCATCTGACCGTAAACCAGGGCTACCTTGTCGAGAACGTTGGAGTCCTTCATCTCGTGGTAGAAGTCGTTACCCTCACGAGTACGCTCACCCACACCGGCGAACACGGAATAACCGCTGTGCTCGATGGCGATGTTACGGATCAGTTCCATCATGTTTACGGTTTTGCCTACACCGGCACCACCGAACAGACCCACTTTACCGCCCTTGGCGAACGGGCAAACCAGGTCGATAACCTTGATGCCGGTTTCCAGCAGCTCGTTGGAGCCAGCTTGCTCGGCGTAGGTCGGTGCGGCACGGTGAATGCCCCAACGCTCTTCTTCGCCAATCGGGCCGGCTTCGTCGATCGGGTTGCCCAGCACGTCCATGATACGGCCCAGGGTTTTCACCCCAACCGGTACCTGGATACCTGCGCCAGTGCTGCCGACGCTCAGGCCACGCTTGAGGCCTTCGGTCGAACCCATCGCAATGGTACGTACCACACCGTCGCCCAGCTGCTGCTGAACTTCCAGGGTGGTTTCGGCGCCGTCTACTTTCAGCGCTTCATAAACACTCGGCACTTGATCACGCGGGAATTCCACGTCGATAACGGCGCCGATGATTTGAACGATACGTCCGCTACTCATCTTTGGTTCCTCTGAATATTTGAACCGTGCTTAAACCGCGGCAGCGCCGCCGACGATTTCCGAAATTTCCTGGGTGATCGCTGCCTGACGTGCCTTGTTGTAAACCAACTGCAGGTCTTTGATCAGATCGCCAGCGTTATCGGTGGCGTTCTTCATCGCGATCATCCGGGCCGCTTGTTCAGCCGCATTGTTCTCGACCACCGCCTGGTACACCTGCGACTCCACGTAACGCACCATCAAGCCGTCGAGCAGCTCCTTGGCGTCGGGTTCGTACAGGTAATCCCAGTGATGCTTGAGATCCTGATCCGGATCAGCCACCAGCGGAATCAACTGCTCCACTGTCGGCTTTTGCGTCATGGTATTGATGAACTTGTTCGAGACCACGGACAAACGATCGATGCGACCATCGAGGTAGGCATCGAGCATAACCTTGACGCTACCGATCAGATCATTGATCGACGGTTCTTCGCCCAGGTGGCTGATCGCAGCAACGATGTTGCCACCAAAGTTGCGGAAGAACGCCGCACCCTTGCTGCCAACCACGCAGAGATCGATCTCTACGCCTTGCTCGCGATTGCTCGCCATGTCCTTGACCAGAGCCTTGAACAGGT